>DATJQI010000019.1:0-40957 GCA_035505915.1 Gemmatimonadales bacterium
GCCGGCGGGGGTGGAGATGGTGATGCCGGGGGACAACACGAAGATGGCGATCGAGCTGATCACGCCGATCGCGATGGAAGAGGGCCTGCGCTTCGCGATCCGGGAAGGCGGCCGGACGGTGGGCGCGGGCGTCGTCACGAAGATCAAGAAGTAACGAGGACACCATGCCCGGCAAGATTCGGATCCGCCTCAAGAGCTTCGACCACGCCCTGATCGATCAGGCCGCGGCCGACATCGTGCGCACGGCGGAGAAGACCGGCGCGCAGGTCTCCGGGCCCATCCCCCTGCCCACCAAGCGGCAGCTGTGGACGGTGCTCCGGAGCCCGCACATCGACAAGAAGAGCCGGGAGCAGTTCGAGCTCAAGACGCACAAGCGGCTCATCGACATCCTCGACTCGCGGTCGCAGACGGTGGACGCGCTGACCAAGCTCGATCTGCCGGCGGGTGTGGATGTGGAGATCAAGGTCGAGTAGAGGAAGCCATGAACGGACTGATCGGACGTAAACTCGGCATGACCCGCGTCTTCAATGACGAAGGCGCGCACGTGCCCGTGACCGTGATCGAGGCCGGTCCCTGCGCCGTCGTCCAGGTGGCGGGGGCGCAGGCCCAGCTCGGCTTCGGGGCCAAGAAGGCCAAGCGCTCCAGCAAGGCCGTGGTGGGGCACGTGAAGGCGGCCGGCCTCGCGACCGCCCCGCGCGTGATCCACAGCTTCGCGGTGGGCGCCGAGGCGCCCAAGGCCGGGGACGCGGTGACCGTGGCCATCTTCGCCGCGGGCGACCGCGTGAAGGTCACCGGGGTCACCAAGGGCCGCGGGTTCCAGGGCGTGGTCCACCGCCATCACTTCGGCGGCGGGCCGGCCACCCACGGCAACACGCGGCACCGGAAGCCCGGCTCCATCGCGCCGGGCACGGACCCGTCGCGGATCATCAAGGGCAAGCGGATGCCGGGGCACATGGGCGCCCGGCGCTTCACCGAGCTCGGCCTCATCGTCGTCCGGGTGGACGCCGAGCGCAATCTCCTCTTTGTGCGCGGCGCGGTGCCGGGCCCGATGAACGGGCTGTTGACCGTGCGCAAGCAGGGAGGCCGGAGCCGCCATGATTGAGGCCCCGCACTACTCGGCCGCCGGCGCCAAGCAGACCAAGGCCGTGGCGTTGCCCGAGGCGCTCTTCGACGGGACCGTGAACGAGCCGGTGCTCCATCAGGCCGTGATCACGTACCTGGCGAACCAGCGGCAGGGGACGCACCAGACCAAGACCCGCCATTTCGTGACCGGCGGCAATCAGAAGCCCTGGCGCCAGAAGGGCACCGGACGGGCCCGGCAGGGCTCGACCCGCGCGCCCCACTGGCGGCACGGCGGCATCGCGTTCGGGCCGCATCCGCGCGACTACCGGATGGGGATCCCGAAGAAGGTGCGCCAGCTGGCCCGGAAGTCGGCCCTGAACGCCCGGGCGCGCGAGGGCGCGCTGCTCGTGGTGGACGCGCTGGCCTACGACAAGCCGAAGACCAAGCCGTTCGCGGCGCTCCTCGGCAAGCTGGGCGTGGCGGAGAAGAAGGTGCTGGTGCTGACCGCCGACCTCCCGACCGCGCAGAACGTGTACCTCTCGGGCCGCAACCTCCCGACCGTGCGCGTGCTGCCGTTCCGCGACGCGACCGCCTACGAGATCCTGTGGTCGGACGCGGTGGTGGTGGAGCTGCCGGCCCTGAGCGGCCCGGAGACGGCCGATGTCTGATTACCTGACGACGATCGTGCGCGCGGTGGTGACCGAGAAGTCCTCGGCCGCCTACCAGGCGCGGAAGGAATACGCGTTCGAGGTCCGCAAGGACGCCACCAAGCCCGAGATCAAGTCGGCGGTGGAGAAGCTGTTCAAGGTGAGCGTGACCGACGTCCGCACCCTGGTGGTGCGGGCCAAGCGCCGGACCTACGGCCGCACCCAGGGCCGGCGCCCGGCGTGGAAGAAGGCGATCGTGACGCTCCGCGAGGGCGACGCGATCCAGGTCTTCGAGGGCTGACATGGGCATTCGTCAATTCAAGCCGGTGACCCCGGCCACCCGGTTCCGCTCGGTGTCGGATTTCGCCGAGGTGACCAAGAGCACGCCGGAGAAGTCGCTGCTCGAGCCGTTGCGGCGGACCGGCGGGCGGAACAACAAGGGCCACGTCACCACGCGGCATCAGGGCGGCGGGCACAAGCGGCAGTACCGGCGGATCGACTTCCGCCGCGACAAGGCCGGGATTCCGGCCCGCGTGGCGGCGATCGAGTACGATCCCAACCGGACGTCACGGATCGCGCTCCTCCACTACGTGGACGGCGAGAAGCGCTACATCCTGCACCCCAAGGGCCTGAACGTGGGGGACACGGTGGTGTCGGGTCCGGGCTCGGACATCCGCATCGGCAACGCGATGCCCCTGTTCGAGGTCCCGCTGGGCACCGCGGTGCACAACATCGAGCTGAAAATCGGCCGCGGCGGCCAGATGTGCCGCGGCGCCGGCACCAGCGCGCAGGTGGTGGCGAAGGAAGGCAACCACGTCACCCTCCGGCTCCGGTCCACGGAGATGCGGATGGTGCGCGGCGAGTGCCTGGCCACCGTGGGCGAGGTCGGCAACGCCGAGCACGAGCTCCTGTCCATCGGCAAGGCGGGGAAGACCCGCTGGCTGGGGCGGCGCTCGAAGGTCCGCGGCGTGGCGATGAACCCCGTCGACCACCCGCTGGGCGGCGGCGAGGGCAAGAGCTCGGGCGGGCGTCCGCCGACGTCCCCCTGGGGCAAGCCGGAAGGCAAGAAGACGCGGCATAAGAAGAAGGCGTCCACGAAACTCATCGTGCGCGGCCGGAAGCGCGGGAAGGCGACGCAGTAATGGCACGGAGCGTCAAGAAGGGGCCCTACGTCGAGGAGTCGTTGCGCCTCAAGATCCAGGCCCTCAACGAGAAGAACGAGAAAAAGGTCTTCAAGACCTGGTCGCGGCGGAGCACCATCACGCCGGACTTCGTGGGGCACACGCTGGCCGTGCACAACGGGAACAAGTTCATCCCGGTGTACGTGACCGAGAACATGGTGGGCCACAAGCTCGGCGAGTTCGCCGCGACGCGGCTCTTCCGCGGGCACAGCGCCAAGGGCTCGGCGGAGAAGGAAGCCGAAGGCACGCCGCCGGCCGAAGAAGGGAAGAAGTAACCCATGGAAGCGCGAGCGATTCAGACGGCGGTCCGCCAGTCGGCGCGGAAGATGCGCCTGGTCATCGACCAGATCCGGGGCCGGGCGGTGCCGGAGGCGGACGCCATTCTGCGGTTCTCGAAGAAGACGGCGGCGGTCCAGATCCGGAAAGTGCTCAAGTCGGCCGTGGCCAACGCCGAGCGGTCCGCGGAGCGGCAGAACGAGCGGCTGGACGTGGACACGCTCCGGGTGCGCTACGCCGTGGTGAACGAGGGGCCGACCCTCAAGCGGTTCACGATGGCGGCGATGGGCCGGGGCACGCCGATCAAGAAGCGGACGAGCCACGTGGAGATCCGCGTGGGCGCGGACGCGGTGAAGCCCAAGCCGGCGCCGACCCCCAAGAAGGAGGCCGCCAAGGCCAAGGGGAAGGCGGCGGAGGCGAAGGTGGTTGAACGCGCGGCGAAGCCTCGCGCGAAAAAGGGGAAATAGATGGGTCAGAAAACACATCCCTACGGGTTCCGACTCGGGATCGTCAAGCCCTGGCGCTCCCGGTACTACGCGCGGCGGGACTTCCCGGAGCTGCTCAAGGAGGACGAGCTGATCCGGAAGTACCTGAAGACGCGGCTGTCGCACGCCGCCATCGCCGACATCCACATCGAGCGGAAGCCCGGCAAGGTGACCGTGACGGTGCACACCGGACGGCCCGGCGTGGTGATCGGCAAGCGCGGGGCGGAAGTGGACAAGCTCCGGGACGAGCTGGCCCAGCTGACCGGCAAGGAAGTCGGGATCAACGTCGAGGAGATCAAGCGTCCCGAGCTGGACGCGCAGCTGGTGGGTGACAGCATCGTGCATCAGCTCAACCAGCGCATCTCGTTCCGCCGCGCGATGAAGCGCGCGGTGCAGAGCGCGATGCGGATGGGCGCGCAGGGCATCAAGATCAAGTGCGCGGGCCGCCTGGGCGGCGCCGAAATCGCGCGCACGGAAGGCTATCACGAGGGGCGGGTGCCGTTGCACACGCTCCGGGCCGACGTGGACTACGCCACCTCGACCGCGAAGACCACCTACGGCACCATCGGGGTGAAGGTGTGGATCTTCAAGGGCGAGCGGACGGAAGATCTGCACGGCCGGACCTATTCGACGGGCGTCTGAGCCATGCTGGCACCGAAGCGCGTCAAGTTCCGGAAGCGGTTCAAGGGCAACACCAACGGGAACGCCACCCGCGGGAACACCGTGGCGTTCGGGCACTACGGCCTGATGTCGCTCGATCCCGGCTGGATCACCAACCGGCAGATCGAGGCGGCTCGCGTGGCGCTCACCCGCGAGATGAAGCGGGGCGGCAAGGTGTGGATCCGGCTCTTCCCGGACAAGCCGATCACCAAGAAGCCGGCCGAGACCCGCATGGGGAAGGGGAAGGGCAACCCCGAGGGCTGGGTGGCGGTGGTGAAGCCCGGCCGCGTGATGTTCGAGGTCGAGGGCATCGAGGAGAAGCTGGCGCGGGAAGCGCTCGAGCTGGCGGCGGCCAAGCTGCCGATCAAGTCGAAGTTCGTGAAGCGGGAGGAGCGCTAAGATGGCCAGGCAGGCGAAGCCCGGGGATCTCCGGGAGCTGAAGACCGCGGATCTGGAGCAGCAGCTGGCGACGCTCCGCGAGGAGCGCTTCCGGCTCGCGTTCCGGTCGGCCACGGAGTCCATCGAGAATCCGCTCCAGTTCCGCGCCATCCGGCGGCACATCGCCCGGATCGAGACCATTCTGCGGGAAAGGCGTACGGCATGAGGGGCACCCGGAAGGTCCGCATCGGCGTGGTGGTGAGCGACAAGATGCAGAAGACCGTCACGGTCTCGCTCGAGCGCCGCTATCCGCACGCGGTGTACGGCAAGCAGATGACCCGGAGCAAGACGGTGGCGGCCCACGACGAGCAGGGCGCCAAGGCGGGCGACACGGTCCGGATCGAAGAGACGCGCCCGCTCTCCAAGACCAAGCGGTGGCGCGTGGTCGCAATCGTCGAACGCGCGAAGTAGGCGGAGAGGGGAACGACCGTGGTACAACAGGAATCGAGGCTCAAGATCGCGGACAACTCCGGCGCGCGCAGCGCGCTGGTGATCCGCGTGCTGGGCGGGTCCAAGCGCCGCTACGCGGGGCTCGGGGACATCGTGGTGGTCACCATCAAGGACGCCATCCCCACCGGCCAGGTGAAGAAGGGCGAGGTCGCCAAGGCCGTGATCGTCCGCACCGCCAAGGAAACCAAGCGGAAGGACGGGTCCTACATCCGCTTCGACGAGAATGCCGCCGTGCTGATCAACGATCAGGGCGAGCCGCGCGCCACCCGCATCTTCGGCCCCGTGGGCCGCGAGCTGCGGGAGAAGCGGTTCATGAAGATCGTGTCGCTGGCGCCGGAGGTCATCTGACATGAGGCGTCTGGTCTACAAGAAGAGCCGCAAGGTCCGGGGCACCGAGCCCGAGCGGCACAAGCTGCACATCGCCAAGGGTGACACCGTCCGGGTCATCCGGGGCGACGACCGCGGCAAGGAAGGGAAAGTCCTCCACGTCCACCCCAAGGTGTTCCGGGTGGTGGTCGAGGGCGTCAACGTGGTCAAGAAGCATCAGCGGGCCACGAGTCCCCAGTCGGAGAGCGGCATCATCGAGTTCCCGGCGCCCATCTCGGCCGCGAACGTGATGCTCCTCGATCCCAAGTCGGGCGAGCCCACGCGGGTGCGCCGGCGGCGGGACCAGGACGGAACCATCGAGCGGATCGCGGTGAAGTCGGGCCAGCCGATCCCGCGCGCGAGGCAATAATGGCGGACACCAAGGAAAAGCAGCAGGAGAAGCACGAGAAGCAGGGGAAGAAGGAGAAGACCGGGAAGAAGTCGGCCCCGGCCCGCGAGCCCGCGGCCGAGGCCCCCGCGGGGGAGCCGGCCCCCCGCCCGCGCCTGCTCGACCATTACGAGCAGCGGGTCCGGCCCCGGCTGCAGCAGCAGTTCGGATTCACGAACCCGCACCAGATCCCGAAGCTGGTCAAGATCGTGCTGAACGTCGGGATCGGGGACGCGTCCAAGAATCCCAAGGTGCTCGAGGCCGCCGTCTCCGAGCTGGGCGCCATCACCGGGCAGCAGCCGGTGGTGACGAAGGCCAAGAAGGCGATCGCGAATTTCAACCTCCGCGCCGGCGTGCCCATCGGCTGCGCCGTGACCCTGCGGGGCGCGCGGATGTTCGAGTTCCTGGACCGCTTCATCAACGTGGCGGTGCCGCGGATGCGCGACTTCCGGGGGCTGCCGGACAAGAGCTTCGACGGGCGCGGCAACTACACGCTCGGCGTGAAGGAGCAGATGATCTTCCCGGAGATCGACTACGACAAGGTCGAGAAGATCCACGGGATGGACATCACGTTCGTGACCACCGCGGGGCGCGACGACGCGGCGCTCGCCCTGCTCCGTGAGATGGGGATGCCGTTCCGGGGCGAAGCCCCGGTCGTGGCCGCTTAGGAGATCCGAGATGGCGAAGAAGTGCTGGGTCGAGAAGGTCAAGCGGAAGCCCAAGTTCAAGGTGCGGGGCTACTATCGCTGCCAACGCTGCGGCCGCAGTCGCGGCACGCTGCGCAAGTTCAAGTTGTGCCGCATCTGTTTCCGTGAGCTCGCGCTCCGCGGGGAGATCCCGGGCGTGCGCAAAGCCAGCTGGTAAAGGACGGTCGACCGCATGAGCATGACTGATCCCGTCGCCGACATGCTGACCCGGGTGCGCAACGCCTGTATGGCGGGCCACCGCCGGGTCGATATGCCGGTGTCAAAACTGAAGGCCGAGATCGCGCGGCTGCTCCGTGACAACGCCTATATCCAGGACTTCAAGATCCTGGACGACGGCAAGCACGGCCTGCTGCGGCTCTACCTGAAATACCACAACGACGCCCCCGTCATCCGCGAGCTGCAGCGGATCTCGGCGCCCGGGCTCCGCCGCTACGTCAAGGCGCGTGAGATCCCGCGGGTGAAGAACGGGCTGGGAATCGCGATTCTCAGCACGCCTCAGGGCCTGATGACCGACCGCGAAGCCCGGACCGCCCGCGTGGGCGGCGAGCTGCTCGCGGTGGTCTGGTAGGAGGCGGCGATGTCCCGTATCGGCAAGAAACCCGTGCCGCTGCCCCAGGGCGTCACCGCGGCCGTCCAGGGCCGGTCCCTGACCGTGAAGGGCCCCAAAGGGGAGATCTCCCGGGTCTTCCACCCCGACATGTCGCTCGTGGTGGACGCGGAGACCGTCGTCGTGAAGCGCCCCTCGGACGAGAACCGGCACAAGGCGCTCCACGGCCTGTCCCGCACGCTCGTCGCCAACATGGTGGAAGGCGTGACCAAGGGGTTCGCCAAGGCCCTCGAGATCCAGGGCGTGGGCTACAAGGCGGAGCCGAAGCCCTTCGGGGTCCAGCTCGTGGTGGGGTTCTCCCACCCGGTGCCGTACCACGCGCCGAAAGGCATCAAGATCTCGGTGGATAACAACGTGCTGGTGAAGATCGAAGGCGTCGACAAGGAGCTGGTGGGGCAGGTCGCGGCCGAGCTGCGCGCCGTGAAGCCCCCCGAGCCCTACAAGGGCAAAGGCATTCGTTATCAGGGCGAGCAGGTCCGGCGGAAGGCCGGCAAGACCGCCCAGGCGGCCAAGTAACCATGCGATCCATCCGGAAAGTCAGATCGGCGAACGACCAGCGCGGCCGGCGTCACCTGCGGGTGCGGAAAAAGGTCGCGGGCACGCCCGAGCGTCCCCGCCTCGTGGTCTTCCGCTCGTCCAAGCACATGTATGCCCAGGTGGTGGACGACACGAAGGGGGTGACCCTGGTGGGCGCGTCCGACCGGTCGGACGGCGTGACCCCCGAGGGGTCCGGGAAGACGGCGAAGAGTTTCGCCCTGGGCCGGCACATCGCGGTCAAGGCGAAGGAGAAGGGCATCGCCCGCGTGGTGTTCGACCGCGGGGGCTATCAGTACCACGGTCGCGTCAAGGCGGTTGCCGACGGCGCGCGCAAAGGCGGATTGGAGTTCTGATGGCGAACGATCAGGAACAACCGGGCGTGCCGGCGGCGGACGCCGTCAGCGCTCCGAGCGACGGTGCCCCCACCGAGGCACCCGCGCGCGGGGGCCGGGGCCGGGGCGGACGCGGCGGCCGGGGCCGGGGCGGCGAACGCGGGCGCGGGGGTGACCGCGGTCCCCGCGGCGACCGTCCCCGTGAAGGCGACGGCATGGTGGAGAACGTGGTCGCCATCAACCGCGTGGCCAAGGTCGTGAAGGGCGGCCGGCGCTTCAGCTTCAACGCGCTCGTGGCCGTCGGCGACGGCCAGGGGCACGTGGGCGTGGCGACCGGCAAGGCCAACGAGGTCTCGGAAGCGGTCCGCAAGGCGGTCGAAGCGGCCCGGCGCAAGATGTCCGAGATCCCGCTGACGGTGGGCACCATTCCCCACGAAATCATCGGGCATCACGGCGCGGGCCGGGTGCTGCTCAAACCCGCCGCCTCCGGAACCGGCGTGATCGCCGGCGGCCCGGTGCGCGCCGTGCTCGAGTGCGTGGGCGTCCGGGACATCCTGACCAAGAGCCTGGGCTCCACCAACCCGCACAACATGGTCCGCGCGACGATGGACGGGCTGAAGCGGCTCACCACCGCCCGCCGCGTGGCCAAGGAGCGCGGCGTCGAGGCCGACACGATCCCCTACAAGGCCCGGCAAGAGGTGACGCATGTCTAGGCTCCCCCCCACCCGGAAGTACCGGAAGCGGAAGCCGGGACGGGATCCGGTGCTGCCGCCCGCCGGGAAGGGAAAGCTGCGGATCGAGCAGGTGCGGTCGGTGTCGGGGCACCCCCAGCCCATCCGGCGCACGCTGGAGGCGCTGGGCCTGAAGCACCACCAGGACGTCGTGGTCCAGAAGGATCATCCCGCGCTGCGGGGTATGCTGTATCAGGTGCGTCACCTGATCCGGGTGACGCCGGCGAAAGACGGAGCGTAACGGATGGCGAAGGCGACGACGAAAAAGCCCCGGGCCCGGAAAGCCAAGGCCGAAGCCCCCCAGTTCGAGCCCCTGCGGCTGCATCATCTGAAGCCGGCGCCCGGTTCGACGCATTCGCGCACGCGCGTCGGCCGCGGTCCCGGGTCGGGCATCGGCAAGACGTCGGGCAAGGGCAACAAGGGCGAGAAGGCCCGCGCGGGCGGCGGCCGCCGCCCCGGGTTCGAGGGCGGCCAGATGCCCCTGATCCGGCGCATCCCGAAGCGCGGGTTCACCAACCCGTTCAAGCAGCACGCCCAGGTGGTCAACGTGCGGCACCTGTCGTTCCTCGCGGACGGCCTCGAGGTGACCCCGGAGACCCTCTTCGGTGCCGGGCTGGTGCGGCGTCCCGATCACCCCATCAAGCTGCTCGGGATGGGGGACGTGTCCCGCAAGTTCACCGTGAAGGGCGTCTCGGTGTCCACCTCCGCCAAGGGCAAGATCGAGGCGGCGGGCGGCACCATCGAGGGCTGATCTCAAGTGACCGCGCCGCAGATCCCGAACCTCTTCAAGGTTCCGGAGCTCAAGAACAAGATTCTCTTCACCCTGCTCTGCCTGGTGGTCTACCGGGTCGGGGCGCACATCGCGACGCCCGGAGTGGACGTCCAGGCCCTGTCCGCCGCGCTGCAGAACGCGGGGAAGGGGAACCTGTTCGGGCTCTACGACCTGTTCGCCGGCGGCGGGCTGGCCCGGGCCACGGTGTTCGCCCTCGGCATCATGCCCTACATCTCCTCCAGCATCGTCTTCCAGATGGCCGGGCCGGTGTTCCCGGTGCTCGAAAAGATGCAGCGGGACGAAGAGGGCCGGAAAAAGATCACCCAGTGGACCCGCTACCTGACCGTCGGACTGTGTCTGGCGCAGGCGTACGGGTACGCGCTGTTCGTGGAAACGCAGGTCCCCGGCGCGGTGGCGCATCCCGGGTTCGGCTTCCGGATGACCACGGTGCTGACCCTGACCACGGGCGGCGTCTTCGTGATGTGGCTCGGTGAGCAGATCACCGAGCGGGGCATCGGCAACGGCGCCTCGCTCCTGATCTTCTTCTCCATCATCGAGCGGATCTGGCCCGAGGCCATCAACACCTTCGACGCCATCCGGTCGGGCACCGCCAGCGCCAAGCTCCTGGTGTTCGTCGCCGCGGTGATGGTGCTGGTCACCGGCGCGACCGTCGCCATCACGGTGGCTTCCCGGAAGATCCCGATCCAGATCCCGCGCAAGGTGATGGGACGGGGACGCATCCGCGAGGGCCAGAAGACCTACATCCCGCTGAAGCTGCTGACGGCGAACGTGATGCCGATCATCTTCGCCCAGTCGCTGATCATCATCCCGAGCACCCTGGCGACGTTCGTGGGCGGCTCGTTCCTGCGGCAGATCAACGACTACTTCAGCGCCGGCTCGGCCCTCTACATCGTCACGCTCCTGGTGCTGATCCTCTTCTTCACCTACTTCTACACGTCCATCGTGTTCAACCCCGTGGACCTGGCGGAGAACTTGAAGAAGCAGGGCGGCTTCATCCCGGGGGTGAAGCCGGGCGCGGCCACCGCCGACTACATCGACGAGGTGCTCTCGCGGATCACCCTCCCCGGGGGCTTCTTCCTGGCCTTGGCGGCCATCATCCCGATCATCGCCGCCAACGGCCTGAACCTGCCCTTCGGCTTCGGCGGCACCGCCCTGATCATCGTGGTGGGCGTGGCGCTCGACACCATCACGCAGATCCAGCAGCACATGCTGCTCCGGCACTACGACGGGTTCATGAAAGAAGGCCGGGTGAAGTTCCGCGGACGCACGCGGTAACCACCCCGGACCACCCGTGTTCATTCTCCTCCTCGGCGCGCCCGGATCCGGCAAGGGCACCCAGGGCAAGCTGCTCGGCGAGCGCCTGGGGATCCCGAAGATCGCCACCGGCGATCTGATCCGCGCCGCCATCAAAGCCGCCACCCCCCTCGGCGTGGAAGCCAAGAAGTTCTACGACGCGGGCAAGCTCGTGCCCGATTCGGTCATCCTGGGACTGATCCAGGAGCAGCTCGCCAAGCCCGAAGCCAGGGAGGG
The DNA here is from genome assembly GCA_035505915.1 of Gemmatimonadales bacterium. GTDB lineage: Bacteria > Gemmatimonadota > Gemmatimonadetes > Gemmatimonadales > GWC2-71-9 > 40CM-2-70-7. The sequence goes on from DATJQI010000019.1 coordinate 11,191, forward strand.
GGCCATTCTGGACGGCTTCCCCCGCACCGCGGGGCAGGCCGAGCTGGTGGACAAGACCCTCGCCGCCGGCGGTCACCGCATCAATCACGTCCTGCTCCTGGACGTGCCCGAGGAGGAGTTGGTGACGCGGATGCTCGGGCGGGCCAAGCAGGAAGGGCGCGCCGACGACACCCCCGAGGCGATCAAGACCCGCCTCGGCGTCTACCAGCGCGAGACCGCGCCCCTCGTGGCCCACTTCGCCCAGCGCGGCATCGTGCACCGGGTGCCGGGCACGGGCTCCATCGACCAGATCGGCGAGGAGATCAAGCGGATCATCGGACGATGATCACGATCAAGTCCCCGCGCGAGATCGAAACGATGGCCGAGGCCGGGCGCATCGTGGGCCGCACCCTGGCGCTGCTCGCCACGAAGATCCGGCCCGGCGTCTCCACCCTCCAGCTGGACCAGCTCGCCGAAGAGTTCATCCGCAGCCATCCCGGCGCCAAGCCGTCGTTCAAGGGCCTCTATGATTTTCCCGCGACGCTGTGCACCTCCATCAACCAGGAGGTGGTGCACGGGATCCCCTCGGCCAAGCGCATCCTGGCGGAGGGAGACCTGATCAGCGTGGACGTGGGAGCGTGGCTGGACGGCCTGCACGCGGACTCGGCGGCGACGTTCCCCGTGGGCCGGGTCTCGGAGCAGGCCGAACATCTGCTGCAGGTCACGCAGGACGCGCTGGCGGCCGGGATCGCCGAGGCGCACGCGGGCAACCACACCGGGGACATCGGGGCGGCCGTCCAGCGGGTGGCCGAGGACGCGGGGTACTCCGTGGTGCGGGAGCTCGTGGGGCACGGGATCGGCTCGGCCTTCCACGAGGAGCCGCAGGTCCCGAATTACGGGAAGCCGAAGCGCGGCCCCCGTCTGGTGGCGGGCATGACCATCGCCATCGAGCCGATGGTGAACATCGGCGGCCCCGACATCCGGACCCTGCCGGACAAATGGACGGTCGTCACCCAGGACGGCTCGCTGTCCGCCCACTTCGAGCACACGGTCGCCGTCGGCCCCGCCGGCACCGCTCCGAGGATTCTCACCGCCGCCTGATCGCCGCCACGGCGGCGATCGCGTCCGTCTGCTCCTCTTGCATCCGCGTCAGCGCGAACCGCTCGGCCACCCGCGCCCGGGCCCGATGCCCCAGCTCGCGACGCTCCGCCTCGTCCTCCAGAAGGCGCCGCACCTGCTCCGTGAGCGCCGCCGGATCGTCCGCGGGCACCAGGATGCCGGCGTCTCCCACCACCTCCGGAAGACTCCCGGCCCGCGCCGCCACCACCGGACACCCGGCTGCCATCGCCTCGGCCACCGACAAGCCGAACGCCTCCATGCGGGACGGGTGCGCGAACACCGTCGCGGCGGCGTAGGCGGCCGCGAGATCGCCGGTCTCGAAGCTCCCGGGGAGGCGGAGATCCACCTCCACCCCTGCCGCCTCCGCGGCCAGCGCGTTCCCCTGCGATCCGGTGCCGACGATCAGGAGGATGGGCCGGGGAGCGGGGAGGGCGCCGACGGCGGCGACCAGCGTGGCGTACCCCTTCTCCACTTCGAGCGCCCCGACGCCCAGGATGAGGGGGCCGTCTCCCAGGTCCAGGCGCCGCCTCAGCGTCGCGGCCGCCGCCGGATCGGGACGAAAACGGCCGGCATCCACCCCTTCGTGAATCACGACGTGCGGACGGCGGAGCACGAAGGGCGCGCGCTCCGCCACGTGGGTCACGGCGCCGGCCGTGAGGAAGTTGGTGAGGTCTACCCGCCGGTAGGCCGCCCGAAAGAGCGGGTCGCCGGGCGTCTCCCACCGGGGAAACAGGAAGCGGGCGACGAGCGCGACGGGGAGCCCGGCCGCCGCGGCCGCGCCGTGGACCACGTCGCGCCGCTTGTCGACCACCAGCACGTCGATGGCGTGCTCGCGAAGCGCCTGCCGGAGCCGGCGAACCGCCCGGATCGACGTGTGCTCCACCGGCAGCTCGGTGCAGGGGATGCCCTCCGCGGCGGCGCGGAGCGTGACTTCGCGGGCGGCGGAGAACACGCGTGCGTGCCAGCCCCGGGCCGCGAGCCCCTGCGCGATGTGACCGTAGCTGACCGCCGAGCCGCGCCAGGTGCGGGCGGAGGTGAGATACGCGACCCGCGGAAGGTCAGGCACCCTGGCGTTCGAGCTCGTCGGCTTCCGTCAGGAAGGGCCGGCCGAGCGACGCATCGGTCAGGGACGCGACGTTGATGCGGACGTTGGCCAGCGCTCCGGCCAGCGCCGCGCGCCCCAGCGCCAGCGCCACGCCGGCGTCGGACGCGGCATTCTTGTTCCCGATCGCCCCGATCTCCTTTGCCAACCCCATCACGCGGACGGCCCCCCGGGCCATCGCGATGGGGGTGCGAGCCGCCCCCAGGAGCGCCTGGTCGATCACCTGCGCCCGGCCAGGATTCTCCTTCGGCACCTTGTAGGCCGCGCTCACGCCGGCATACGCCGCGGCGTCGTCGTCCACGAGCCGTCGCAGCTCGCCGCGCAGCGTTTCGGCCTCCGCGAGGATGTGCCGGGCCCGGCCGTCCACCGCCGCGTACGCCTTCCGTCCGATGGTCAGCCGGGCGACCATCGCGACCAGCGCCGCCCCCAGCGTGCCGGCTAGTGCGGATGCGCTGCCGCCTCCGGGGACGGGGGCCCCGCCCGCGAGCTCTTCGATCCACCCGTCCAGCGTGGGGCCCTCGGCCTCACGGATCTTGGCCTCGAGCAGATGGTCGGCGGCGTCCGGGAGCCGCAGGCGGTCGGCGCCGGCGGTCAGGATGCCGCGCTCAGGGATCAGGCCTACCACTTCGCTCTTCGAGATCCCCACGCCGCGCTTCTTCGCCTCGGCCTCGACGGCCGCGAACACCGCTGCCGGCGAGGTGACGTCGATGTCCAGCAGGTTCATCGAGACCTGGGCCAGGCCCGCGACGGAAAATCCGCTCGCCTGCACGCCGGGGAGGCCCCCGCTCGAGGTCCGGACCGCCTTGGCGATCTCCTTGGCGATGGCGACCTCCGGCGTATCGAGATAGACGTTGTACGCCACCAGGAAGGGACGAGCCCCGATCGCAGTCGCTCCGGCCGTGGGATGAATCCGTTTGGGACCGAAGTCGGGGTCCGCCGCCGGATCCGTGCCGATGCGCTCCCGCAGGCCCTCGAACTCGCCCTTGCGGATGTCCGGCAACCGCTCGCGCTCGGGACGCGCCGCCGCCTTCGCGTACAGGTACACGGGAATCTCGAGCTCACGCCCCACCCGCTCGGCCAGCTGTTTCGCGAGTCCCACGCAGTCATCCATGGTGACGTCACGGACCGGCACGAACGGCACGACGTCGGTCGCGCCCATCCGGGGGTGCTCGCCGGAGTGCCGGTTCAGGTCGATGCGCTCGCGCGCCACCTGCATGGCCCGGAAGGCGGCTTCGAGGGCGGCCTGGGGCGGGGCGACGAAGGTGAAGACGGAGCGGTGGTGCGCGGTGTCGGACTGCACGTCCAGCAGGCGGACGCCGGGGACGTCCGTGATCGCCTGGCGGAGGGCGTTGATGACGGCCGCGTCGCGGCCGTCGGAGAAGTTGGGAACGCACTCGACCAGCGGTGACGCCATCAGTCGATCCTCGACAGAGCCAGGAGCCAGGAATGAATGGCCGGGGCGCCCGCCACGATCGAGCCGCCCGAAAGGATGTCGGGCGACCCTTCCAGCGTGGTGACGACGCCACCGGCCTCGCGAATCAAGAGTGATCCCGCCGCGACGTCCCAGGGAGCGAGCGACAGCTCCCAGAAGCCGTCCAGTCGTCCCGCCGCGACGTCCGCGAGATCGAGCGCCGCCGCACCGGCGCGCCGCACTCCGCTCGAGCCCGCGAGCACCACGCGGAGCTGGTCCAGGTAACGCGGAATCTCGCCCGGGCGCTTGAACGGAAATCCGGTCCCGACGAGGGCCCGGTCCGGTTCCCGGGCCGGCGACACGGCGAGCCGCCGGTCGCCGCACCACGCGCCCGAGCCGGTCGCGCCGTGATAGACCAGGTCCCGCGGCACGTCGTGCACCACACCCGCCGCCAGGACCCCGTCCACCCGGACACCGATGGATACGGCGTACTGCGGGTAGCGGTGAAGAAAGTTGGTGGTGCCGTCCAGGGGATCGACGATCCAGGTGACGTCGGCCGCCGTCCGGGACTCCGGGCTCAGCTCCTCGCCGATCACCGCCGACCCCGGAACCGCTCCGATCAAGGCCTCGACGATGACGCGTTCCGCGCCGCGGTCCACCTCGGTCACGAAATCGTTCCGGTCCTTCACCGTCCATTGGGCGTCGGGAGGCGGCGCGGACGCCCGGATGAAGCGCGCGGCCTGGTCCGCCGCCGACCGGGCGACGCGGACTAACTCCTTGAGATCACGCACCTTGCGTGCCCCCAACCCGCCGTCTACCTTCCCGGCCCATGGCGCGCGTTTTCTCCGGCATCCAGCCCTCCGGTGAGCTCCATCTCGGAAACTACCTCGGTGCGGTCCGGACCTGGGTGGAGCTGCAGTCCCAGCACGACTGCATCTTCTGCGTCGTCGACCTGCACGCCATCACCCAGCCGTACGAGCCCGAGACCCTGGCGCCCCGCACGCTGGAAATGGCCGTCGGCCTCCTGGCCTGCGGGCTCGATCCGGAGCGCTGCACCCTTTTCGTCCAGTCGCACGTCCCGGAGCACGCCGAGCTCAACTGGCTGCTGAACACGGTGGCGCCGTTGGGCGAGCTCGAGCGCCAGACGCAGTTCAAGGACAAGTCCCAGAAGCAGGAAAGCATTCCAGCGGGCCTCCTCAACTACCCGGTGCTGCAGGCCGCCGACATCCTGCTGTATCACGCGAGTCTGGTCCCGGTGGGCGAGGATCAGGTCCAGCACCTCGAGTTGTCCCGCGAAATCGCCCGCCGCTGGAACGCGCGCTTCCGCAAGGACTTCTTCGCCGAGCCGCAGCCGCTTCTGTCCCGGACCAAGCGCGTGCTGGGCCTCGACGGGCAAGCCAAGATGTCCAAGAGCCTCGGCAACACCATCGGGCTCTTCGAATCTCCCGAGGCGATCTGGGAGAAGCTCCGCCCCGCCGCCACGGACCCGGCGCGCAAGACCCGCAAGGACCCGGGCAACCCCGACCTCTGCAACATCTTCACGCTCCATCAGGGATTCTCGCCGGTGGAGGTGCAGCGGGACGTCGCCCAGAAGTGCCGGACCGCGGGCTGGGGGTGCCTGGATTGCAAACGGGTGCTGGCGGACCAAATGATAGCGGCGCTGACACCCATCCGCGAGCGGGCCGCCGAGCTCCGGGCCCGGCCCGATCACGTCCGGGATCTGCTGATGGCCGGGGCCCGGAAGGCGCGGACCATCGCCGCCCGCACGATCGCGGACGTCCGCGACGCGATGGGCTTTCTCCCCGGAGCGTGACCCGCCGCCTGGTGGTGGATCTCGCGGCGGCGCGGCCCCTGTGGCGCATTCCCGATCGGGCCGCCGCCGCGATCGTGTCCGCCGCCGAAGGCTGGGACGTGATCCGGGTGCAGGGCCCCGCCGACTCGGACGGTGACGGGGGGTCCGGGTCCCCCGCCGCGGTCGCCGCCGCCCGCGGTGCCGAGGTCTACCTTGGCTTCGGCGTGCCCTCGGGTGTGCGGGAAGCGTCCCGAGGCACCCTCCGCTGGGCCCACACCGCCACCGCCGGCGTCGCTCCCTCGCTCGGCGCTCTCCGCGGCCAGGGTGTCACCGTCACGAACTCCGCCGGTGTCCACGCCGAGCCCATGGCCGACTGGGTGGTGGCGGCCGTCGCCCACTTCGCCCGTGGATTTGACTACGCGGTCCGGGCGCAGGCCGAGGCCCGGTGGGCGAAGGACCAGTTCACGGACGGCAGCGTCGTTCCCGTCGAGCTGAAGGACCTGCGGATGGGCATCTTCGGGTTGGGGGGGATCGGCACCGCGGTGGCCCGCCGGGGACTGGCCCTGGGGATGCGGGTCGCCGGGGTCCGGCGGCGGCCTGAGCGCGGGGCACCGGCCGGAGTCGCGTGGGTCGCCGGGTTCGACGCCCTCGAGCGCCTGGCGGCCGAGAGCGATGTCCTGGTGATCACGGCCCCGCGGACGCCGGACACCGAGCACGCGGTGAGCGCGCGGGTGCTCGGGCGTCTGCCGGCGGGAGCCCTGGTGGTCAATGTTTCACGGGGCGGCATCCTGGACGAGGAGGCGCTCCTCACGGCTCTGGACGGGGGGCTCCGGGGCGCCGCGCTGGACGTGTTCGCCACGGAGCCGCTCCCTCCGGAGCACCCGCTCTGGCGCCACCCCCGCGTGCTCCTCACGCCCCACGTCAGCGCCGTGACCGGCGGCTTCTGGGACCGGGAGCTGGCCCTCATTCTCGACAACCTCCGGCGCTATCTTGGAGGGCAGCCGCTGACGAACGTCGTGGACCTGGAGGCCGGGTACTGATGGCGGAAGCGCAAGGGAAAGCTCCCCGGGCGAGCGGGGCCCAACCGGCCCCGGCGCCGCAGGGCGGCTTCGAACGGATCATCAAGGCGGCCGTCGATCGGGGTGCTTCCGACCTGCACATCAAGGCCGGGGATGTGTTCCGCGCCCGGATCGACGGGAAGCTCGTTCCCCTCACCAAGCAGCGCCTGACGCCGGACCAGACCCGCTCCATCGCCCTGCAGCTGATCCCGAGCGAGGAGGACCGGGCCCGGGTCGACAAGATCCGGGACTACGACTGCTCGTGGGGGATGCCCGGGATCGGCCGGTTCCGGGTGAACATCCTGCGCCAGCGGTCGTCGTTCATGATCGTGATGCGGGTCATCCCGTTCGACGTCCCGTCCTTCGAATCCCTCAAACTGCCGACCGTGCTGGCCCAGGTGGCGGCGGCGGAGCGGGGGATGATCCTGGTGACCGGCGTGACCGGATCGGGCAAGAGCTCGACGATGGCGGCCATCATCAATCACATCAATCAGACCCAGCACAAGCACATCCTGACCCTCGAGAATCCGCTCGAGTTTCTGCACCGCGACGTGAACTGCTCCGTCACGCAGCGGGAGATCGGCACCGACACGGACGATTTCCGGATGGGTCTCCGGGCGGCCCTGCGCCAGGACCCCGACGTCGTGCTGATCGGCGAAATGCGCGATTCCGAGACGATCGACACGGCGATGAAGGCGGCGGAGACCGGGCACCTGCTCATCTCCACCCTGCACACGCCGGACGCGGTGACCACCATCTCCCGCATCGTGGCGATGTTCCCGCCCGAAGAGCAGGAGATCGCGCGGATCCGGCTCGCCGATAATCTCCAGGCCGTCATCTCCCAGCGCCTCCTCCCCCGGGCCGACGGCAAGGGGCGGGCGGCGGCGCTCGAGATCCTGATCGCCACCGGCACCGTCCGCGACATGATCCGGGACGCGAACCGCACGCCCGAGCTTCGGGACTACATGCGCGAGTCGCGCGAGCAGTACGGCATGCAGACTTTCGACCAGCATCTGATGGACCTGGTGGCGGACGAGACCGTCACCTACGAAACCGCACTGGCCACCTCCTCCAATCCGGCGGACTTCGAGCTGCAGATGCGCACGCTGCGCCGCCGCTCGCGCGTGGTCACCGCCGCCGACGTCGAGCCGGCTCCCGACCGTCCCGCCGGCTTCACCGACGGCGTCTCCGGCCTCGTTCCGGACGAGTGACGCCCCGCCGGCCCGCCGGAATCCTCGCACCCGTCACCAGCCCGTTCGACGCGTCGGGCGAAATCGACACCGCGTCGCTCCGGAAGAACATCGCCCAAGCCCTGGCCGACGGATTGGCCGGCGTCGTCATCGCCGGGTCCACCGGCGAGGCGCCGCTCCTCGAGCGTGACGAGCAGCGCCGGCTGACCGCCGCGGCGCGCGAGGCGATTCCGGCCGACCGCTGGCTTCTCGTGGGGACCGGCGCGGAGTCGACGCGGGCGGCGATCGCCCTCTCGCGGGACGCGGGCGCGGAGCGGGCCGACGCGGTGCTGGTGCGACCGCCCGGGTACTACGCGCCGATGCTCGACCCGGAAGCCGTGCTCCTCCACTTCCGGGCCGTGGCCGACGCGAGTCCGGTGCCCGTGCTCCTGTACAACATTCCGAAGTACGCGCCGGTCTCGATCACGGTCGAGATGCTCGCGCGGATCTGCGACCACCCGAACGTGATCGGGATCAAGGACTCGAGCGGGAACCCCGCCAATCTCGAGGCCTACCGGGCCGCGGTGCCGGCGTGGGCCGTGCTCGTCGGCTCGGCCTCCCACCTCAAGCGGGCGCTCGAGCTGCGGTGCGAAGGGGGCATCCTCGGCGCGGCGTGTTTCTGGGCCGCGGCGTGCGTGGAGCTCGAGCGGCTCGTGAAGGGCGGCGACGCGCCCGGCGCCGAACGCCTGCAGACGCGGATCGCGGGAGTCGATCGTGAGATCGTGGGGAAGCTCGGCCCCGCCGGCATCAAAGCCGCGATGGATCTGGTCGGCCTTGCCGGCGGGGCACCCCGGGCTCCGCTTCGCCCCCTCGGCGCGGCGGAACGGGAGCGGGTGAAGGCGCTCATCCGGTGATTTCCCCCTCGGAGCTGTTCTCGCGGATCGCGGTCGCCCGGAGCACCGGCACGGAGGCCAACCGTTCGGTGCGGGCGGACCTGGTCGAAGCACTGAAGGACCGGGGATTCACCGTGCAGGAGCAGGAGTTCCCCGCCGCTCCCGATTCCCTCGACGCCGTGCAGATGGCGGGTCGCTTCCTGGCGGGCGGCGCGGTGGTGGCGCTGGCCCTCGCGCGGATTCCCGTCGTGGCGGACCTCACCGCCATTTTCACGCTGCTGCTGGTCGTGGGGCTCGGCGTCTATCTCGCCTACGCCGCCAACCGGGCTCCGCGGAAGGTCGCCACCGGCGTGAACCTCATCGGGCGGAAGGGGAGCGGGCTCCCGGCGGTCTGGCTCATGGCTCACTACGACACGAAGAGCCAGCGGCTCTCCATGGCCGGGCGGATCGGGGCGCTGGCCATCGCCGTCCTGGGCGCCGCCGGACTGCTGGCTTTCTCCGCGACCCAAACGGTCGTGGCGAGCGCCCTGGCTCTCCCGGCCCTGGTGGGTGGTCTGCTCCTCGCCCGTTGCGCCACCGGGAACGACTCCCCGGGCGCCCTCGATAACGCGACGGCCCTGGTGGCCGTGCTGGACATCCTGGATCAGGCGCCGAACGCGCGGGTGGGCGTGGCCTTCACGGATGCCGAGGAGTGGGGGTTGCTCGGCGCCCGCCACCTGGCCGGGAGCCGTCCCGACCTGTTCGGCGGCCGCCCGGTGATCAACTTCGACGGCCTGGACGACCGGGGGCAGACCATCCTCTTCGCGCATCGCCCGGGTCCCCTGACCATGCGGCTCCGGGACAAGCTCAAGGCGCGGGTGCGGCGCCGCCTGCCGGTGCTGGTCGACGGGGTCGCGATGGCTCCGGTCGCAGGAGAGTGTGTGACGGTCATGCGCGGGAACTGGGCCTGCGCCCGGATTGTCCACACGCCACGGGACGCCAGGGGCCGGCTGACCCTCACCGGAGCCAATGCCGTGGCGTCCGCGGTGGCGGCCGTCCTGTCGGTGACCGCTCGTTGACCGGGTCCCCGCGGGCCGGTAGATTCCCTCAGAGGATGCACCAATTGCCCCGCGCGGTCGGGGCTTTTTTGTTGCGGTCAGCCGTCGGAGGGCGCGCGTGTTCGGACCGAAGATTCACTGTGTCGTCGTCGTCGGGGCCCAATGGGGCGACGAGGGGAAGGGGAAGGTCGTGGACGTGCTCGCCGAGCGCGCCGACCTGGTCGTCCGGTATCAGGGGGGCGCCAACGCGGGCCACACCGTGGACACCGGGGCCGAGGAGTTCATTCTGCAGCAGGTCCCCTCGGGCGTCTTGCAGGGGGCGGTCTGCATCGTCGGCAACGGCGTGGCGCTCGATCCGGACACCCTGTTCACCGAGCTGGACGCGCTCGCCAAGCGCGGGGTCCGCTGGGAGCAGAAGGTGCTCGTGTCGGATCGCGCGCACCTCACGCTCCCGTACCACAAGCTCCTGGACCGGGCCCGCGAGCGGCAGGACAAGATCGGCACGACGGGGAGGGGCATCGGCCCGACCTACGAGGACAAGTACGGGCGCCGCGGGATCCGGGTGGGTGACCTGCGGAACATCGAGCGGGCCGTCAAGCTGGTGCAGGAACGCGTCCAGGGCGCCAACCAGATACTCGAAATGCTGGGCTCGCCCGACCGCGCGGATCTCGAAGAACACGGCGCCTTGCTCGAGCGCCTCGCTCCGCGCCTCCTGCCCATCACGGTGGACGCGGGGCGGGTGGTTTGGGACGCGCTCTCGCGCGGAGAATCCGTCCTCCTCGAGGGCGCCCAGGGCGCCTTGCTGGACGTGGACCACGGAACGTATCCGTATGTAACGTCGTCGAACACCACGGCGGGCGGCGCGGCGGTCGGCGCCGGGATCGGGCCCACGGCCATCGATGCGGTGCTGGGTGTGGTGAAGGCCTACACGACCAGGGTCGGGAACGGGCCCTTGCCCACCGAGGCCGCCGAAGAGGTGGCCAGGCGGATCCGGGAGCTGGGTGGCGAGTATGGCGCGGTCACGGGGCGGCCGCGGCGCTGCGGCTGGTTCGACGCCGTCGTGGTCCGGTACGCGGTGCGGGTGAACGGGCTGACGGGGTTGGCCGTAACCAAACTCGACGTCCTCGACACCTTCTCCGAGATCCCGGTCTGCGTCGGGTACCGGCTGGACGGCGAGGTGATCGACTCGATGCCCGCGGATCTCGAGCGCATCGGACGGGTAGAGCCCATTTACGAAACACTCCCCGGGTGGCAGTCGCCGCTGGGTGAGGCCCGGCGGCTGGCCGACGTGCCGCCCGCCGCCCGGGCGTATCTCGACCGGCTGCAGGACCTGGCGCACGCGCCCATCCGGTATGTGAGTGTCGGCACGCGGCGCGATCAGATCATCGAGGTAGGCTGAGGATCCCTGAAGGAGGAGTGCATGGGGAAGAGCGACGAACAGCAGATGGCCAAGTTGGTGAAGAAGCTGGCGGCCCAGGCGGCGAACAAGCCGAAGAAGAACATTCGCCGGCAAGGCGATCCCACGTTGCCGCCCGAGACGACGGACGACGACATGGAGCGCCAGGAATTCTTCAAGGAAATGAAGAAGCGGGAGTTCTAGGCCGGAGGATGTGAAAAACCCCCTGGGTCGCCCCAGGGGGTGCTCGCCCGCCCGACACCGTGCGCCCTAGAACCCGATGCGAACGGGACGTGCACCCCACCCAAGGGGCAAGAACGGTGCCCTGTCGCAAGTCTTGTCACCACAACGATCTTGTGACGTTGATCTCGAGTATTTATGCCGCAATATGCGAGTATATGATGCATATTGCGAAATGACAGGAACGTTTGCTGGCGCATAGTTCAGTCCCGTAGCAACTTACCCGATGCCCGTCATTCTCGTCGCCCCAGCCGCCTTCAAGGGCACCTTCGGCCCGCGACAGGTCGCCGATTCCATCGCCGTCGGAGTGCGCCGGGCGCTCCCCGATGCCAAAGTCCTGACCTGTCCCGTGGCGGACGGGGGCGATGGACTCCTCGAGGCGGTCCTGCCCCCGGGCTCCCTGCGTGAGCGGGTTCCGGTCACCGGGCCCCTGGGTGAGCAAGTCAACGCCGAGCTGGGCTGGCTGGACAGCGAGACCGCGATCTTCGCGAGCTCTTCCGCGTGTGGTCTGGCCCTGGTCCCCCCCGATCGGCGCGCACCGCTTCGCGCCACCTCGCGGGGCGTCGGGGAGCTCATCTGGGAAGCCGCGGATCGCGGCGCCAAGACGGTCGTAGTGGGCCTGGGGGGCAGCGCGACCGTCGACGGCGGCACCGGTGCCGGCCGGGGTCTCGGCTGGAGCTTCAAGGACGCCGCCGGTGCCGAGCTGCCCGAAGGGGGCGGGGCCCTAGGGGACCTGGTCACGATCGGCAGCGGGTGGCGGCTCGATGCACAGGTGGTGGCGCTCGCCGACGTCACGACGCCGCTGGCGGGACCGAGCGGCGCGGCCGCGGTATTCGGGCCCCAGAAGGGCGCCTCCCGGCCCCAGGTCGATCAGCTCGCCGCGGGGTTGGGGCGCCTGGCCGAGTGTCTGGCGCAATCGGGGCATCCGGGGCTCGATCTCCTGCCGGGCGGCGGGGCCGCGGGAGGGCTGGGGGCGGGACTGGCCGCGTTCGCCCGCGCGACCCTTACGCCCGGTGCTCCCTGGGTGCTGGATCGCCTGGGCTTCGACGCCGCCCTGGCCACCGTGGACCTGGTGATCACGGCCGAAGGGGAGTTCGACGCCACGTCGCGGGCCGGCAAAGTCACGGGGGAGATCGTCAAGCGCGCGCAGGCGGCCCGCCGGAAGGTGGCGGTCGTCGCGGCCCGGTCGTCGTCCATTCCGGAGATCCTGGTGGTCGCCGGAGAGGGGGGCACGCTGACCCCCTCCGACATCGAAGGCCTGGGCGAGCGCGCGGCCCGGGAGGCCCTGCGGTTGCCCGCGTCCTGATCCCGGCCCTATCTTCCGGCCCCTATGTCCGCACCCGATAAAGTCATGGAGAAGCTCGTGTCGCTGGCCAAGCGGCGGGGCTTCGTGTTTCAGTCCTCCGAGATCTACGGCGGCCTGGGGTCCGTCTGGGACTACGGCCCTCTGGGTGTCGAGCTCAAGAAGAACATCAAGGAGCGGTGGTGGCGGTCGATGGTCCACGAGCGGGACGACATCGAGGGACTCGACGCCGCCATCCTGATGCATCCCAAGGTCTGGGAAGCGTCCGGGCACGTGGCCGGCTTCACCGATCCGCTGGTGGATTGCCGGCAATGCAAGAACCGCTTCCGGGCCGACGATCCCCGCCTCAAGGGGACTCCGGGGACCCCCGACGCGCGCTGTCCGGTCTGCGGCAACAAGGGCACGCTCACGGCGCCGCGTCAGTTCAATCTGATGTTCAAGACGTTCATGGGACCGATGGAGGAGTCGGCGGCCGTCGTGTATCTGCGTCCGGAGACGGCGCAGGGCATCTACGTCAACTACCTCAACGTCCAGCAGTCCTCGCGCCAGAAGGTGCCCTTCGGCATCGCCCAGGTGGGCAAGGCGTTCCGGAACGAGATCACGCCCGGGAACTTCACCTTCCGGACCCGGGAGTTCGAGCAGATGGAGATGCAGTTCTTCGTCAAGCCGGGTGAAGACGGAACGTGGTTCGAGTACTGGAAGGCGGAGCGGATGAAGTGGATCCAGGGCCTGGGGATCAGGCCGGAGAAGCTCCGCTTCCACCAGCACGGGAAGGACGAGCTCGCGCACTACGCCAAAGACGCGTACGACATCCAGTACGAGTTTCCGTTCGGGTGGCAGGAGTTCGAGGGGATCCACAATCGGACCGACTTCGATCTCTCCCGGCACCAGGAGTATTCCGGCAAGAAACTCGAGTACCTGGATCCCACGACGAACGAGAAGTTCGTCCCGTACGTCGTGGAAACGTCCGCCGGCGCCGACCGCACGACGCTGGTGGCGCTGGTGGACGCGTACCACGAAGAGGAAGTGGAAGGGGAAACGCGCGTGGTGCTGAAGCTCCATCCGGCCCTGGCGCCCCTCAAGGCCGCCGTCTTCCCGCTCGTGAACAAGGACGGGATGCCCGAGCTGGCGCGCCGGATCTTCGACGACCTGCGGCGGTCGCTCAAGGTCTTCTACGACGACGGCGGCTCCATCGGCCGGCGCTATCGGCGCCAGGACGAAGCGGGGACGCCCTACGGCGTCACCATCGACGGGCAATCACTGCAGGACCAGACGGTCACCGTCCGCGACCGCGACTCCCTGAAGCAGGATCGCGTCGGGGCGGCACACCTGCAGGCGTTTCTCCAGGAGCGGGTCCACGGCCGCACCGCGTGATCCGCGCCGCGTCTACCTCGACACCCGGGATCTCATCTTCCGGTCCAAGCTCCGCTCGGTCGTGACGGCCGCCGGGGATCACATCGTCACCGATCCCGCCGCCTGCGACCTCGCCGTGGTCGAGCTGGATCCCCAATCCGATCTGCAGGCGCTGCGGCCGCTCGTCGAGCGGGGAACCCCCGTCCTGGCGTTCGGCTCCCACGTCCTGGCCGACCTCCTGAGACGCGCCCGGGAGCTGGGGGCCGAAGCGGTCCCCAACTCCCAGGTCGAACTGCGGCTCCGGGCCCTGCTTACGCCTTGAGGGCCTGAACCGGGATCTGCCGGGCCTTGGCCTTCTCGGCCTTGGGCAGGATCACGGTCAGCACTCCGTGCTCGTAGGTCGCCTTGATCCCTTCGGAATCGACCGTCGTCGGCAGCGTGAAGGTCCGGGTAAACGCGCCGTAGGTCCGTTCGAAGCGGTGCAGCCGGTCATGCGACAGGTCCGACGGCTGCGCCTTGTGCCCTTCGATCGAGAGGACCGAGTTCTCGACCGAGATCTTCACGTCTTCGGGCTTGACGCCCGGCAGCTCGGCCGCGATCCGGATCTGCCCTTCCTCCTCGATCACGTCCACGGGAGGCAGCCAGCTCGTCGTCCCATTGTCGGCGGTGGCGAAATCGCCCCAGACGTCATTGAACAGGCGGCTCATCCGATTGCCGAATGCGAGCACGTCCTGGGAAGGCAGGGGCAGGTAGCGCGAAGTGAGCATAGGTCTCTCCTTGTGGTTGTCTTTGGGGTCCTGCACCCCGGCGACTTGGCAACTGGCGTGCCAATTCTCGCGGCGCAGGGACTTTGTCATTTTGGCAAGGGCCGTCCGGGCCTGGCGGGGTCGCTGCCAGAACGGCGCCGGTCTATCTTTCCCCTATGATCCATTCGACCAGCGTCACGCTCCCCCCTGAGGAAGTGCTCGCCCGCGCCAAGCGGTTCTTCGCCGATCGGGTCCCGGCCTCCGCGGCATTCGTAGAGAAGGAAGGGCCCGGGTACCTGGTGCTCCGCGGCCAGGGCGGGGAAGAGGTCGTCCTTCACGCCGGGGCGAGCGCCGGCGGAACGGCGGTCCGGGGGTCGACGCTCTTCTTCGACCAGGCGCTGGATCGCTTTCTCTCCACGCTGCCCCTCGCGGCCCCCGTGGAGGTCGCGTGACCGCCGTGCTCCCGTACTCGATCCGGGTGATGGTCACTCCGGTGTGGGACCAGGTCGCCTTGCCCGTCGAATCCGGCACCCGGGTGGAGGAGGTCAAGCGGCGGGCGCTCGCTGAGGCCACCGGCCGCCCCGATTTGTCACTCCCTGATTTCATCGTGAAGTACCGCGGCGCGCTGATTCTGGATGAAACCCAGACCCTCGGCGCCCTGGGCGCCGGCGCGAACGCGCCGTTCATCATCCTCCCGGCAAGGCGCCAGCCGGTCCGATGACGTCCGCGGGGCGGGTGGCCACCGTCGCGGCGGTCGGGTTCCTGCTCTGCGACGCCATTCTCCTCATCTACGGTGCGGTGGAGTTCCGGCGCCCCGTCCTCGCGGTGGCGGGCGGGGCATTCGCGCTCCTCGCGGCCCTGGTCTTCGCGTGGTGGCGCCGCCACCTCCGACTCCTCGAGGAGTTGACCGCCGCCCGGCGGGAGATGCGGGTCCAAGTCGAGGAGATGCGGGAGCTGATCCGGCGCCGAGCACCCTAGCGCCGGTGCCTCCCGCCCGGCTTCCGGTCACCTACCACCCGGCCACCCGGCTGCACCAGCCCGGCGCCGGGCACCCCGAACGTCCTGAGCGCGTCATCGCCGTACTCGACGCGCTGCGGGCTCCCGAGCTCGCCGAGCGCGTCGAAGCGGTGGCCGCCGCCCCGGCGACCCCCGCCGATCTGGTCGGTGTCCACACCCGCGCGCACATCGACCGCCTCGAAGCCCTGGCGGCGCGGGGCGGGGGCCCGCTCGACGCCGACACCATCCTCGGCCCACGCAGTTGGGAGGCCGCGCTCGCCTCGGCGGGCGTGGCGCTGGCGGCGGTGGATCAGGGGCTCCGGCACGGCACCGCGTTCGGCGTCACCCGTCCTCCCGGGCACCACGCCCTGGCCGACCGGGCGATGGGGTTCTGCTTCGTCAACAACGTGGTGCTCGCGGCGCGGCGCGCGCAGGGGGCGGGCGCGAAGCGCGTGCTGATCGTGGACTGGGACGTACACCACGGCAACGGCACCCAGGCGCTGGTCGAAGCCGATCCCACCGTCCGGTACGTCTCGATGCACCAGTATCCCTGGTACCCGGGCACCGGAGCCGCCGGGGAGCGCGGGGTCGGGAACGTCTTCAACGTGCCGCGGCCGCCCGGCCTTCCCCGCGACAGGTACGTCGCCGATCTGCTCGACGCGGTGGACCACGCCTGCGCCGGTTGGACGCCGGATCTCTGGCTCATCTCCGCCGGCTTCGATTGCCTGGCCGGGGATCCGCTGGGCGGCTTCACGCTGGAGCCGGAGGACCTGGCCGGATGGACCCGGACGTTCCGCCGGCAGGCGGGTTCGGCGCCCGTGGTGGCCGTACTCGAAGGCGGGTATCGCATCGACCGGCTGGCGGCCGGGGTTCAGGCCGTGGTGGCCGCCCTCGCTTAGCTTTCAGTCATGACTTTGAAGCTCACCACCGACGTCGTCACCCTCACCACCCGCCACCCGTTCATCATCGCGCGCGGCGGACAGAGCGATTACCGCGTGGTGACGGTCCGGCTCACCGACGGCGACGGCCTGGAGGGCTGGGGCGAAGCATCTCCGTCGTCTTACTACGGCGAGACGGCGGACACCGTCCTCTCCGTTCTGAAAGCGCTCGAGCCCCATCTCCCGGCCGACCCCTTCGACCTCGATGCCGCCGAGGCGCGGTTCGCCCGGGTGGTCCCGAAGAACGGCGCCGCCCGGGCCGCCCTCTCGGGCGCCCTCCACGATCTGGTGGGGAAGCGCCTGGGGGTGCCGCTGTATCGCCTGTGGGGCCTCGACCCGGGCAAGACCCCCGTCTCGTCCTTCACCATCGGCATCGACACGCCGGAAAAGACGCAGGCCAAGGTCCGCGAAGCCCGTGACTATTCGATCCTCAAGATCAAGCTGGGCACCGACCGGGACGAGGAGATCCTCCGCACCATCCGGGACGTGACCGACAAGCCCCTGCGCGTGGACGCGAACGCGGGCTGGACCCGGGAGCGGGCGCTCAAGATGCTGCCGGTCCTGAAGGACTACGGCGTGGAGTTCGTGGAGCAGCCTCTGCCGCCCGACGACCTCGAGGGCATCGCCGCCGTGCGGAAGGCCGGCATCCTGCCCGTGGTGGTGGACGAGAGCTGTATCGTCGCGGCGGACATCCCCCGCGTCGCCCAGGCCGCCGACGGGATCAACATCAAGCTGGCCAAGTGCGGCTCCTTGCGGGAAGCGCTGCGGATGATCGCCACCGCCCGCGCCCACAAGATGCTGGTGATGGTCGGCTGCATGATCGAGACCTCCATCGGCATCACCGCCGCGGCGCACTTTACGCCCCTCGTGGATGCCGCCGATCTGGACGGCGCCGCGCTGACCGTCAATGACCCGTTCACCGGAGCCGTGATCGGTGGCGGGCCCATCGGGCTGCCGGACGGACCCGGATTGGGTGTGCGGCGGCGGTGACTCCGCCCGCCGGCCGGTTCGCGCAGGTCGTCCTTCCCCTCCCGGTCGCCACTCCTTACACCTACGCCATCCCCGACGACCTCGCGCCCCGGGTGACCCCGGGGACCCGCGTGGTCGTGCCGGTGCGGCGCACGCGCGCCGTGGGCGTCGTGACCGCGATCGACGTGCCCCCGCCGGCGCTCGAGGCGAAGGCGATCGCCGGCGTCGCGGACGACGAGCCCGCGCTGTCGGAGCCGTTGCTCTCGGTGGGCCACTGGATCTCCCGTCATTACGGCGCCCCCCTCGGGCTCGCGATGCGGGCCATGCTGCCCGGCGCCCTATGGACGGTGGATCGCCCCGCCGGTCCCGCCGACGCGGTCGCCGTCGTGCTCACGCTCGCCCGCCGGCTGCCGAGCCTGCTCGAACGGGAACAGGCGTTCGCCCGCGCTCCCAAGCGGCGCGCGGTCTACGACGCGGTCGAGGCCCTCGGCGGGTCGACACCCGTGGCGCATCTCGTGGAGCAGCTCGGATTCTCGCGGGCCGCGGTGGACGGACTGGTCAAAGGGGGCTGGGCCACGACCGAGCGGGTCCGGGTGGCCCGCGATCCCTTCGCCGATCTCGTATCCGCGCCCCCGCCGACGCTGACCCCGGACCAGCGGCGCGTGGTCGAGGCCATCGTCGGCGCCCCAACGGAGCTGCCCGACCTGATCCACGGCGTCACGGGATCGGGGAAGACGCTCGTCTACCTGGAGGTGCTGCGGGATGTGGTGGCCCGGGGCCGCGGCGCCATCGTGCTGGTCCCCGAAATCGCGCTGACGCCCCAGACGGTGGCGCGGGTCCGCGGCGTATTCGGCGATCAGGTCGCGGTGCTGCACTCGGGTCTCTCCGAGGGCGAGCGCGCCGACGCCTGGCGGGCCCTGCGCCGGGGCGAGCGGCGGGTGGCGGTCGGGCCGCGCTCCGCCGTCTTCGCGCCGGTGCAACGCCTGGGCGCGATCGTGATCGACGAAGAGCACGAGGGGAGCTACAAGCAGGGCAGCGCGCCGCGGTATCACGCCCGCGACGTCGCGGCGGTCCGGGCGCGGGCCGAGGGCGCCCGGCTGATTCTGGGAAGCGCGACGCCGTCGCTCGAGACGCTGCAGCTGGTGCGCGAGGGCCGGATCGCGGCGCACTCGCTGCCCCAGCGCATCGGGGCCCGGCCCCTGCCGCCCGTGGAGGTCGTGGATCTCCGGACGGCGCCGCGGGTCACCGACTCGGGCGGCGTGCCCTGGAGCGAAGCGCTGGACGACGGCGTGCGCCGGGCCCTGGCGCGGGGCGAGCAGGTGATCCTGCTCCTCAACCGCCGGGGGTTCGCGACCTATCTCCAGTGTCCCGCGTGCGGATACGTGTCGGAGTGTCCCAACTGCTCCATCACCCTGACCGTGCACCGCACCCCCGTTGGGCTTCGCTGTCATTACTGCGGTCATCTGGAGGCGCTGCCCGACGCCTGCGCGAAATGCGGCGCCGCGGCGAGCCGGATGCGGGGCCTGGGCACCCAGCAGCTGGAGCGGTTCCTCTCGGTCCGGTTCCCCGCGGCCCGGATCGCCCGGATGGACCTCGACACCACGACCACCAAGTGGGCCCACCACCGGATCCTCGAGCGCGTGGCCCGGAAGGAAGTCGACATCCTGGTCGGGACTCAGATGATCGCCAAGGGTCTCGATTTCCCGGACGTGACCGTGGTCGGCGTGGTCGACGCGGATACCGCGCTCCACCTTCCCGACTTCCGGGCCGCGGAGCGGACCTTTCAGCTCATCGCTCAGGTGGCGGGTCGGGCGGGCCGGGGGCCGGCGGGTGGCCGGGTCCTGGTGCAGACCCGCGCGCCCGATCATCACGCCATCCGGGCCGCGGCGGCGCACTCGGTGGAGCAATTCGCGGCGGCCGAGCTCCCGTTGCGCGCCGCTCCGAACCCCGTGTATCCCCCGCATTGCGGGCTGGTGCGGTTCGTCGTCTCGGCCGCCGAGGAATCCCGGGCCGCCGAGGGGGCGGAGCGGCTCGCCCACTGGCTGGGCCGCGCCAACGAGGAGAAGCTGGGTGGCGCCCTCCGGATCCTGGGCCCCGCGCCCTGTCCCATCACCCGTCTGCAGGGGCGCTGGCGGTGGCACGTCCTGGTGAAATCCGAGACGCCCGGCCCGCTCGGGCGGCTGGTGCGGGGCTGGCGCGGCCGCCCCGGTGTGACCGTGGATCGGGATCCTCTGTCGCTCCTCTAGCCGTCCAACCGTCTAACCGTCTAGCTGTTGCGTGGGGTGTTTCGAGCCGGGTATTTTGACCCTCTCGTGAGCCGCCCTCGATTCCAGTACCGACCGCCCAACTTCGACGCGCCGCCCCTCTCCGGGGCTCCGGACGCGCGCTTCGAACCCGCACCGGCCGACGGGGTTCTCCCCGACGGCTTTTTTTCGACCAGCAACCTGCCCACGTACTTGAAGGTGGGCGGGGCGTGGCGGCGCCCGCGGCTCCCGCGGATGGACTGTGTGGTGCTGCAGCACCCGAGCGGCGACCTCGTGACCACCGAGCCGCGGAAGGTGACCCGGGGCGCGCTGGTCGCGATGGGCACCGCGGAGGACGGCTCGACCGGCATCTTCGTCCATACCGAGGGATTCCTCGGCGGCCGCCACAGCGCCAACGAGTTCCGGTTCATGCAGACCGAGGTTTCCCGGGAACGCCCCGTGGACTACGCGGTCCTGGCGCAGCTCCTGGGGGAGGAGAAGGCGCGGGGCGGGACGATCGTCTGGGTGATCGGCCCCGCGCTGGTCCACGCGCGTGCCCGGGAGGACCTGATCTGGTTCATCGAGAACGGGTACGCGGGAGCGCTCCTCGGCGGCAACGCCGTGGCGGTCCACGACCTCGAGGCCGCCATTTTCGGCACCACGCTCGGCATGTCGTCGAGTGGAGAGGGCGTGGAAGGCGGGCACGCCCTCCACATGCGGGCCATCAACGCCATCCGCCGCGCCGGGTCCATCGCAGCGGCGGTGCGCTCGGGCGAGGTGAAGAGCGGCATCATGCACGCGCTGGTCACCCACCAGGTTCCGTTCGTGCTGGCGGGCTCGATCCGCGACGACGGCCCGCTCCCCGAGGTGCTGAGCGACACCCTGGCGGCCCAGGACGCGATGCGCGACGTCACCACGCGGGCCACGTTCGCCATCTTCGTGGCCACGGCGCTGCACGCCATCGCGGTAGGGAACATGCTGCCGGCGTTCGTGGATGCCGCGACTCCCGACGGCGTGCGGCCCCTCACCACGATCTGCGTGGATCAGACCGAGTTCGTGGTGAACAAGCTGCGGGACCGGGGCACTCACCAGGCCTACGGGGTGGTCACCAACGCCCAGGATTTCATGCACGTTCTCCGTTTCTACGTGGAGCGATGGGAGCAGGCCCGGACCCCCGCGCCTCTGGCGCGCTGAACCCCACGCCGGGGCAGGGGCCCGGCTGGGCCAAGGCCGCGGCGGCCGTGGCGGCCCAGGTGCCGCCGGCCGAAATCGAGGCCATCCACGTCTTCCGGCCCATCAAGCGGGAAGGACGGGAGTGGGGCACCGCGGTGATCACGCGGCGGCACCCGGAGGGGCGCTTGCAGGTTTTCACGGTGAAATACATGCTCATCGTCCGCGGCAAGGAGCGGGGACAGTCCAAAGTCGTGGTCGAGGAAGTGGGCCTCTCCCCCGATGAAGTGCTGCGGCAGGTGATGCAGTCCACCGCGGAACGGACCGGCGAAGTCGATCCGCCCGTGGCCCTGGGTCCGGGCGCGTGGTATGAAGGTTGATTCCGCGCGCCTCACCGAGGCGTTCCGCCGGTACCTGAGCGATCACACGCTGCCCGCCACGCAGCAGCGGCTGGCCGTGGCGCGCGCCGTGTTCGAGGCCGACGATCACCTGTCGGTGGACGACGTGGCGCGGCGGGTGGCGTCGCGGGGGGCCGCGGTGGGCACCGCGACCGTGTACCGCACCCTCGACCTGCTGGTGCGGAGCGGCCTGGCCCGGGAGCACGACTTCGGCGAGGGCTTCAAGCGCTACGAGCCCGCGGCGCCCGGCGAGCGTCACGAGCACTGCGTCTGTACCGCCTGCGGCCGGGTGACGGAGTTCGCGAACGACCGTCTGGAGCGGATGATCGGATTGCTGGCGGAGGAGGTGGCGTTCCGGCCCCACCACCACCGTCTGGAAGTGTACGGCCTCTGCCGGGCCTGTCAGCAGTCGAACCCATTCGCGCGCACGAGGTGACGGCGTTGATCGACTCGAAGATGTTCGTTCCCACGAGGGCCTTCCTGACCAAGGGCGTCGGACGCCACCGGCACAAGCTGACCAGCTTCGAGATGGCGCTCCGGGACGCGCATCTCGCGAGCTACAACCTGGTCCGCGTGAGCTCGATCTTCCCGCCGCACTGCGAACTGATGGACCGCGAGGAGGGCATGAGCCTCCTCAAGCCGGGCCAGGTGGTCTTCGCGGTGATCGCGGAGTCGTCCACCAACGAGCCCTCGCGCCTCGTGGCGGCGTCGATCGGCCTGGCCATGCCGGCCGATCCCTCCCACCACGGCTACATCTCCGAGCACCACGGGTACGGGCAGAACGAAGTTGCGGCCGGCGACTACGCCGAAGACCTCGCGGCCTCGATGCTCGCCACGGTGCTGGACGTGCCGTTCGATCCGGAGCAGGCCTGGGACGCCCGGCGGGAGCAGTGGCTGATGTCGGGAGAGATCGTGCGGACTCTGAACGTCACCTCCACCGCCGAGTGCGGGGAGGACGGCCGCTGGACCACCGTGGTGTCCGCGGTTGCCTTCTGCGGATAACGGCGTCCCGCTCGCCATCGCCGGGCTGGCGGGGCTCCTCAGCTTCCTCTCGCCCTGCGTCCTGCCGCTCATCCCGAGCTACGTCGGGTTCATCACCGGGCTGACCGCCGAGGAAACCGGCCGGCGCCGGCACGTCACGCTCCTCCACGCCGGGCTCTTCGTCGCGGGCTTCTCGCTCATCTTCATCGCGCTGGGCGCGTCGGCCTCCCTGGTCGGCGGCCTCCTCATCCGCTACCAGGCGTGGCTCGGGCGTCTGGGCGGCGTCCTGATCCTCGGCCTGGCCCTCTATCTGCTGGGCGTGTTCCGCCCGGCGTGGCTCGCGCGCGAGCGCCGGCTGGAGCTGACGCACAAGCCCCTGGGGTACTTGGGATCGGTGGTGGTGGGAATCACGTTCGGGGCCGCGTGGACTCCGTGCATCGGGCCGATTCTCGGGGCGATTCTCACCCTGGCGGCCACGCGGACCAGCGCGGCCCAGGGGACCGGCCTCCTCGCGGTCTACGCCGCCGGGTTGGCCGTGCCGTTCCTGCTCACCGCGGTGCTCCTGGAGCGGTTCCTCGCATGGTTCCAGGGGTTCCGGCGCTACCTCCCCTGGGTGGAACGGGCGTCGGGGGTGCTGCTCCTCCTGCTGGGGATCCTGCTCATCACCGACCGCTTCACGCTGCTCGCCGGTTACCTGCAGGGACTGACGCCTGAATTCCTGAAGAGCCGGCTCTAGCCGCTCAGTAGCCCTCGGCGCCGCCGCCGTACCGGGGATCGGTCACGCCCACCCAACCGGCCGCGGTCCGCTCGATCGCGTTGATGTCCCCGCTGTAGCCGTGGCGCTCTTCCAGGGCGTATCCCATGACCCGCAGAGAATCGCGCACCGCCGGCGCCAGCCCGCCGCGCTCGTAGAAGATCACGTCGGGCAGCGCCTGCTGGTGGATGCGCGGCGCCTCGACGGCGCCCGCGAGCGTCATGTGCTGGTCCACGACGTTCGCGATCACCTGATACACGCTGGTGATGATGGTCGGCCCGCCGGGAGTTCCCACCACCAGGAAGAGCTTCCCCGCCGGGTCCAAGACCACGGACGGCGTCATCGCCGACAGCATCCGGCGCCCCGGCGCCACGGCGTTCTGCTCGCCCTGGACCAGCCCGTACATGTTCGGTTTGCCCGGCGCGGTGGCGAAGTCGTCCATCTCATCGTTCAGCAGGAACCCGCCGCCCGTCACCGTCACCGCGCTGCCGAAGCCGTTGTTCAGCGTGGTGGTGACCGACACCGCCGTTCCCGCCGCGTCCACGATGGAGTAGTGCGTGGTCTGCATGCTTTCGGGCACGTTCGCGACGAACGGGGGCGTCGGCGTGGCGCGGTCGGGCTGAATCTGCGAGCGCAGCTGGGCGGCGTAGGACGCGGAGAGCAGGCGGTCGAGCGGCATCTTCACGAAGTCGGGATCCCCGAGCCACAGATTGCGGTCGATGAAGGCGCGCCGCATCGCTTCGGCCTCGAGGTGCACGTACGCCGCGCTGCCGAAGGCCGGCAGGGCGGGGTACCCACCCAGGATGTTGAAGATCTCCGCCATGGTGACGCCGCCCGAGCTCGCCGGCGGCATCGAGAAGATCCGATAGCCGCGGTAGTCGATCTGGATGGGCGTCCGCCATTTCGCGCGGTACCCGGCGAGGTCGGCCTTGGTGATCAGGCCGTGGCCGCGCTTCATTTCCGCCACGATCAGGTCCGCGATCTGCCCTTTGTAGAACACGTCCGGTCCGGAATCCGCGATCAGCCGGAGCGTCCGGGCCAGGTCGGGGTTCTTGAACGTGCTGCCCGCCGCGGGCGCGTGGCCGTCCACCAGGAACAGCGCGGCGCTCGCGGGAAAGAGCGCCAGGCGCTGCCGCTCCCCCTCGATGGACCGGCGGCGGTGCTCGTCCAGCACGTGTCCCTCGGCCAGCGTGATGGCCGGAGCGATCAGGCGGGCCCAGGGCAGATGCCCGTGCGTCTTCCAGGCCTCGTAGAGACCCGCGACGCTGCCGGGAACGCCCGCCGAGAGGTGGCCGGTGATGCTCTTCTCCGTGGGATTGCCGGCCGAGTCCAGGTACATGTCGTGTGTCGCGCCCCGGGGCGCCGTCTCCCGGTAGTCGAGGGCCCCGCTGCCGCCCGCCGAATCGCGATAGACGATGAACCCGCCGCCGCCGATGTTCCCGGCCTCGGGAAGCACCACCTCGAGGGCGAAGCCGACGGCCACCGCCGCGTCGAAGGCGTTGCCGCCTTCCCGCAGGATCCGGGCGCCCACGGCACTGGCCAGCGGATGGCCGGACACCACCATCGCGTGAGCGCCCGTGACGGGCGCGGCCTTGCCGGAGAGGGCCCAGGTGGACACGGCGGCGCGGGAGCCGCCGCAGGCGGTCACCATGGCGGCGAGGATGAGTGACCGGTGTGTGCGCATCCTCTATACTGCACGTTGACCGTGCGCGCGGTCAACGTCTAACTTGGGGACCGCGATGACCACTCCCGCGTTTCACGACCCCCGCCTCACCGAGCAGCGCAACCCCCGCACCCAGAAGATCGACGTCGCGTCGAGCCTCGAGATCGTCGATCTGATCAACGCCGAGGATGCCGGCGTCGCGGCCGCCGTGCACGCCGAGCGAGCGAGCCTCGCCCGGGCCATCGACCTGGTGCTCGCGGCGTTCCAGGCGGGCGGGCGACTTCTGTACGTCGGGGCCGGCACGTCGGGACGGCTGGGCGTGCTCGACGCCTCCGAGTGCCCGCCGACCTTCGGCAGCCCGCCGGCGCAGGTGGTCGGCATCATCGCCGGCGGCCATCCGGCTCTGGTGAAAAGCGCCGAGGGAGCGGAGGACGACGTCGAGGCCGGGGCCGCGGCGATGGACGCGGCCGGGGTGGAGGAGCGGGACGTGGTCATCGGGATCGCGGCGAGCGGCACCACGCCGTACGTGCGCGCCGCCCTGGGCCGGGCCCAGACGCTCAAGGCGGCCACCGGCCTCGTCTCCTGCAGCGAGCCCCCCGCGCTGCTCCGGGAGACCTGCGACGTCGTGATCGTCCCGCTCGTGGGCCCCGAAGTGCTCACCGGGTCGACCCGGATGAAGGCCGGCACGGCGACGAAGCTGGTGCTCAACACCATCACCACCGGCGCCATGATCCGGCTCGGCAAGGTGTACGGAAACCTCATGGTCGATCTGATGGCCACGAGCCAGAAGCTGGTCGACCGGGGCGAGCGAATCGTGATGGAGTGTGGCGCGCCCGACCGGGCCCGGGCCCGGGCGGCGATCGACGCGGCCGGGGGATCGGTCAAGGTGGCCGTCGTGATGGTGCGGGCCCGCGTCGGAGCCGACGAAGCCCGGGCCCGTCTGGCCGCGGCCGGCGGCTCGGTGCGTCGCGCGGCGGGTGACCCGCCCGCCCTCACGCGCTCGTGACCGGGACGCTCGCCGTCGGCCTCATGTCGGGCACCTCGCTCGACGGCGTGACCACGGCGCTGGTGCGTCTCACCGAAGGCCCCGCCTCCGCCACGCTCGTCGCTTTCCGCCAGGAACCGTACTCGGCGGCGGAGCGCGGCCAGATCATCGACGCCATCGCCCGCGGCAGCGCGCGCGACCTCGCCTTCCTGCACGTGGCGCTCGGAGAGCGGTTCGCCGGCGCGGTGCTGCAGCTCCTGGCCGAGGCGAAAGCGTCGCCCCGGGACTTGGGCTTCGTGGCGAGCCACGGACAGACCATCTGGCACGAACCGGGCCGGGCGACGCTCCAGCTCGGAGATCCGGCGATCATCGCCGAGCGCCTGGGCGTCCGGGTGGTGAGCGACTTCCGCGCCCGCGACGTCGCCGCCGGAGGGCAGGGGGCCCCGCTCGTGCCCCTCGCCGACGTGATGCTCTTCGGCTCCGAATCCGGCGGGCGGCTCCTGCTCAACATCGGCGGGATGGCGAACGTCACCTGGGTGCCCCGGCGGGGGACCACGGCGGGCGCCCTGGCGTTCGACACGGGGCCGGGGGTCGCGGTGATCGACGCGGTGGCCCGGCGGCTCGACGGAGACGCGGCCTTCGACGTCGACGGTGAGCGGGCCCGGCGCGGGCGTCCGGTGGCGCGGGTGCTCGAGGCACTCCTGGCCGACGAGTACTTCGCGGTGGCGCCGCCCAAGAGCACCGGGCGCGAGCGGTTCGGGCTCGCTTTCGCGGACCGGCTCATCGAGGACGTGTCGGAGGCGGGGGGGTCGGAGAACGACGCCATCGCCACCGCGACGGCGCTCACCGCGGAGTCCATCGCGCGGGCGGTCGCCCGCTGGACGCCGGCGGCCCCCGAGGCCGAGCTGGTCATCTCCGGGGGCGGCGCGCGGAATCCCACACTGGTCGAATGGCTCGCCGCCCGGGTGATGCCCCGGCGCGTGCTGCCGTTCGACTCGCTCTTTTTTGACGGGGATGCGAAGGAGGCGGTGGCGTTCGCCTACCTGGGGCTCCTGACCCTGGCGGGGAAGCCGGGGAACCTGCCGGGGGCGACGGGCGCCCGCGGGCCGCGGGTGCTGGGGCGCGTCACGCCCCCCTGACTCAGGGCGCCTTGAGGTTCTGCTTTCCGAGGAAGTCGAGCAGGGTCGCCGCCGGGATCGAGAAGATGATCTTCCCGCCGGATTCCGCCTGGCCGCCGTAGAGGACCGCCACCACCTGGCCGTTCCGGTTGAAGATCGGACTCCCGGACGATCCCGGGGCTCCGTACCCGTCCACCTGCACCAGGCTGGAGAGCACCTTGCTCGCGGTCCCGACCGTCAGGGTGGGCTCCGCGACCATGGTCATCCCCGATCCCTCCATCGGCAGGTCCAGACCCAGCGGGAAACCCAGGATGGCCACGGGGTCCCCGCGCTCGAGATCCCGCGGATCCCGGTCGACGCCCAGGATCCGGGGCGTGCCGCCCTTGATGTCGACGCGGAAGACGCCGAGGTCGGCGTCGGCCGCGACGCCGATGAAGTGTCCCTGGAACCACTGTTTCGAGCCCGAGAACTTCACCGCGATCCGGTTGGGGTGCTGGTTGCCGTCGTCGCCGATCAGGACGTGGCGGTTGGTGACCATCGTGCCCTGGGAATCGATCGCGAAGGCCGTGCCGGAGAACCGCGAGGAGTCGCTGTACTCGACGATGACCAGCGCCACCGCGTCCTGATTGGTGTGCGAAATGGCGCGGTAATCGACGTTCGCGGCGCCGTTCAGCGCCTGCTGCCGCGCCACCGCGGCGTCGAGCTGCTGGTGCAGCCGCGCGATGGTCTCGGGGTCGCCGTTCTGCCGGGCGTCGGCCAGCTGCTGCTGCAGCTGGTCCGACTCCGTCTTCGCCTGCTGGTAGGCGTCGTTCAGGTCCTTGATCTGGGACTGGAAGTGCTGCTCTTCCTTCCGCAGGCTGTCCTCGATGGCCTGCATCTGCGCGAGCTGGAGGTCCCGGTCGTGCCCGCTCTTCCATTGCATGGCGCCGAATCCGGCGGCGACCAGGATGAGCAGCGCGAAGAGGGCCTTCGTGGTGTTCCGCAGGGCCCGCGTCTGCTTCGCGACCTCGAGGGCCACCCGGACCGCCGTGCTCGAGCGGGCGCGCTGGGCCGGCATGGGGGCCTTGGCCTGCGAGGCCCGTCCGGCGGCCTGCTCGCCCGGGGAGGGTGCGGCCCGCGTGTCCCGCTCCAGCACGTGAAACTCGAACGCGGGCCCCTCGGCCCCGAAGCCCACGACGTCGCCGTCCGCCAGGATGGTGTCGGCCGTGATCCGCTTTCCGTTGACGAAGGTGCCGTTCTTGCTCTGGAGATCCTGGAGGACGTAGTCCGAGCCGCGGACCAGCAGGGCGGCGTGCCGCGCGGAGACGTCGAGATCCCGCTCGGCGTCGAAGCGGATGTCCGAGAGCGGGTGGCGGCCGATGCCGAGATAGGCCTTGGAGACCGTTTCCACCTGTCCGGCGCGGCCGCCGGCCAGGAACTTGATCTGGGCTTTCACTTCCGGGAGGCGAGGAGGATTCCGACGACGACGAGTCCGGCGAGCCCGATGAGTCCGAGGATCATCCGCCACCGGACCTGGCGGGCGGGGCGGGGCGCGGGGCTTCCCTTGTAGACCGGGACCGGCTCGGTGCTCGTGTCGGTATCGATCAGGGGATAGACCTGATGCCCGACGCTGTCGGCGGCCGAGCCGGCGCGGAGCCCGTCCCCGTCGAAGCGCGCGATGATGACGGTAATGTTGTCCGGGCCGCCCCGCTCGTTGGCGAGCGCGATGAGCCGATCGCAGGCGGCGCTCAGATCGGTGGCGTTCCCCGCGATCTCCGCGATCTCCTCCTTCTTCACCTGGCCCGACAGCCCGTCGGAGCAGAGCACGAGCGTGTCGCCCCGCCGCAGCTCCTGGTAGGTGAGATCGACCTTGATCTTGGGGTCGGGTCCGAGGGCCTGGAGGATGATGTTCCGGCGCTCGCTGTGGGCCGCCTCTTCCTCGGTCAGCTCCCCCGCCTCCACGAGCCGCTGCATCAGCGACTGGTCTTTCGTGATCTGGATGGCGGCGCCGTTCCGGATGAGGTAGGCGCGGGAGTCGCCGACCTGGGTGAGGTAGACGTGATCGCCGAAGACGCCGGCCGCGGTGGTGGTGGTGCCCATCCCGCGGACTTCGGGGTGTTCCTTGGCGTAGTTGTGGATCTTCGTGTTCGCCGCTTCGACGGCTTCCTTGAGGTGGTGCGCGAAGCGCTGGGCGGTCAGCTCCTTGTCGGACAACCACGACGCTTCCAGGTGGCTGTACACGGAGCCGGTGGCCATTTCGCTCGCCACTTCGCCCGCCGCGGCGCCGCCCATCCCGTCGGCGATCATGAACAGGGAGCCGCGCTCGCCGAGGTCGTGCTCCTTCATCGCCGGCGTCAGCGTGTGCACCCGGCGGGTCAGGTCCGCGACGAGGTAGTTGTCCTCGTTGTGGTCGCGCGTCTTCCCCAAGTCGGTCTTGGCGAAGAGGTGGACCTTCACGGGCTTCGGAGAGCGTCCGAACATCTATTGGGCACCCGGGTTCAGGACGTCCTTGCAAGCGGCGAAGTCCGGCTTCAACTGCAATCCCCTGTTCGCCCACTGAATGGCGTTGTTCATCTGTCGCGCTTGCTTGTAGGCCTGCGCGACGGCGCACGCCGCGAAGGCTCGATCGTTCGGACTGACGTGAGATGCGTTGTAGATGAGCGTGCCCGTGTCGATGATCGCGGCAACGTTCGTCATATCGGCTAGTCGGTCAGCCATCGCCGCGATGGAAACGGAATCCTGTCCGCTTGGCGCCGGTCGCCGGTTGCCCGGATTGCTGGGCGAGGTCCCCGGGTTCTTCGGCGTCGTCTTATGGGTCGTATCGGGGTGCGACAGCTTGGTCGTGTCGCCCCCCGTCGGAACCGCCGCCGTCTGATGCGTCGTGGTGTCGTGCGCGGCTCCCGTGGGGCCCGCCGGGGCGTGCCCGCGCCCGAACAGCGCGTAACCCCCGCCACCCAGCACGACCACCGCGATCC
>DATJQI010000020.1:0-11543 GCA_035505915.1 Gemmatimonadales bacterium
ATGTTAAGGCGGGGTTAAGGAATCTCGGCGAGGGTCAGGGTCAGGCGGGTGGGGGCGCGAACTCCCCCTCCCAGCGTGCCGTGACGACGGTGGCGAGGCAGTTGCCGACGACGTTCACCGACGTGCGGGCCATGTCCATCAGCACGTCGACGCCGAAGATGGTCGTCACCGCCTCCACCGGGAGATGGAAGGTCCCGAGCGTACCCGCCAGGATGACGAGTGAGGCCCGGGGCACGCCGGCTACGCCTTTGCTGGTCAGCATCAGCGTGACCATCATGAACAGCTGCTGGGACAGGGACATGTGAATCCCCGCGGCCTGGGCCGCGAAGACGGACGCCACGGCGAGGTAGAGCGTGCTGCCGTCCAGGTTGAACGAATACCCGGTCGGAATCACGAAGGCGACGATCTTCTTCGGGACGCCCAGCTCCTCCATGCGCTCCATCGCGAGGGGGAGGGCCGCCTCGGAGGAGGCCGACGAGAACGCGATGAGCCACGGCTCGCGGACGGCGCGGACGAACGCTCGCACGGGCACCCGCGCGATCCAGGCGGCGGGGAGCAGGACCACGAGCCCGAAGACCACGAGCGCGAAGTAGAGGGTCCCGACCAGCGTGGCCAGCGGGCCCAGTGCCCGGATGCCGCCGTGGCCGACGGTGACGGCCAGCGCCGCGCCGACGCCGATGGGGGCGTACCACATCACCACGTTGGTGAACTTGAACATCACGTCGGACAGGTCCTGGCACAGCTCGACCATCCGGGATTTGGTCGCGGCTTTGACCTGGGTGATGGCGATGGCGAAGATGACGGACCAGATGACGATCTGCAGCACTTCGTTTCCGGCCGCGGCCTCGAAGAAGCTCTGCGGCACCGTGTGCTCCAGGAGTCCGGAGGCGGTCGGGGGGGCTCCGACGGGCGGCGCTCCGCTGAGCAGGGTCACACCCTCGCCGGGGCGGATGAGGTTCACCACCACGAGTCCCACGGCCAGCGCGAGCGTGGTGACGATCTCGAAGTAGATCATCGCCTTGAGGAAGAGGCGCCCCACCGCCTTGAGGTCGTCCCCGTGCCCGGCGATCCCGACCACCAGGGTCGAAAAGATCAACGGGACGATCAGGGACTTGATCAGGCGAAGGAAGATCGTAGCGAGCGGCTGGGTCGCGACGGCGAGGGACGGTGCGCCGAGGCCCAGCAGGAGGCCGGCACCCATGCCCATGAGGATCCAGAGCGTGAGCCGTGAGCGGGGGCGGGGAGCGTCCATGGCCGCCGAAGCTACGCCGCCCCGGCGGGGTCCGACAGAGCGCTAGGTCCTGAGGCCCCGGAGCACGTCGTGGACCTTCCGGGCCAGACCGTCCCGGGTGAACGGCTTCTGGAGGTAGTGGATGCCCGGCTCCAGCATGCCGTGATTCACGATGGCGTCGTCCGTGTATCCGGACATGTAGAGCACCCGGAGCCGGGGACGCAGCTCCACGAGCTGGGCGGCCAGCTGCCGGCCCGAAATCCCCGGCATCACGACGTCGGTCAGGAGGAGATCGATGGGGCCGTTGTGCCGGGCGGCGAGCCGGAGCGCGGCATCCCCGTTCGCCGCCTCGAGCACCCGGTAGCCGCTCCGCTCGAGCATCTCCCGCGCGACGCCGCGGACCGCCGTGACGTCTTCCACCACCAGGATGGTTTCCGTGCCGCGAGGGGTTTCCCCGGGCTCCGCGGCGTCGGGTCGGCCGGGTGCTTCTTCCACGCGGGGGAAGTAGATCTTGAAGCTGGTGCCGCGGCCGGGCTCGGAGTACACCCAGATGAACCCTCCCGACTGCTTCACGATGCCGTACACCGTGGCAAGGCCGAGCCCGGTCCCCTTTCCGGGCTCCTTCGTGGTGAAGAACGGCTCGAAGATCCTTTCCTTGGTGCTCTCGTCCATCCCGATCCCGGTGTCCGACACCGCCAGCATCACGTAGCGGCCGGGCTGGGCCACCGGGTGTCCCCGTACATAGGCCAGGTCCATTTCGACATTCGCGGTTTCGAGCGTGAGGCGGCCTCCCGCGGGCATCGCGTCCCGGGCGTTCACGGCCAGGTTCATGATGATCTGGCCGACCTGTCCGGGATCGAGGCGCGCGGCGCCGAGATCGGACGCCAGGGCGGTCACCAGCTTCACGTCCTCGCCGATCAAGCGGTTGAGGAGCTTTTCGGTCGACGTCACGACGGCGTTGACGTCCAGCACCTGCGGCTTCATCACCTGCTGGCGGCTGAAGGCGAGGAGCTGGCGAGTGAGCCCGGCGGCGCCGTCCGCCGCCTTCCGGATCTCGTCGAGGCTCTCCCGCGCGTCCTTGGGGAGCTCCGCGTCTTCCAGGAGCAGGGACGAGTAGCTGAGAATGACCGTGAGGAGATTGTTGAAGTCGTGGGCCACGCCGCCCGCCAGTCGCCCCACGGCCTCGAGCTTCTGGGCCTGGACCAGCTGGGCTTCCAGCTGCCGTTGCTCGGTCACGTCGCGCACGAAGGCTTCGTAGAACTCGACTTCCCGGGCCGAATTGCGGATGGCGCGCACCGAAAGCTGAACCGTGATGGGTTGCCCGTCCTTCCGCTTCCAGTTGGCCTCGACTTCGTCGTACTCCCGGTCGGAGTAGGTGTCCCGCGCGAGGAGGGCCTCACGCTGGGCCGGGTCGACGTAGAGATCGCGGCTCATGTCGACCGCCATCAGCTCGGCGACCGATCCGTACCCGAGCATCCGGACCAGGGCACTGTTGACGGAGAGGAACCGTCCGCTGGTGTTCGAGCGGTAGACGCCGAGGGGGGCATGCTCCACGAGCGTGGCGTAGCTCGCTTCCGATTCCCGCAGCGCCGCTTCCGCGCGCCGCCGGGCCCGGCGTTCGTCGACATCCCGCATCTCGCGCGCGATGGCGGGGAGGAGGCGCTTCCACTGGCCCTTCATCACGTAATCGTTGGCGCCGGCGCGCATCGCGGCGACGGCGGTTTCCTCGCCGATCGTGCCGGAGACGAAGATGAACGGCGTGTCGAGCCCGCGGGCCCGGACCATGTTGAGGCCGGCGAGGCCACTGAAGTGGGGCATGCTGTAGTCGCCGATGATCAGGTCCCAGGCCTGGCGATCGAGCGCCGCCTCCAGCGCGTCGGCGCTCTGGACGCGCTCGAAGGTCAAGGCGTAGCCGCCGCGCTCCAGCTCGCGGGAGAGCAGGAACGCGTCGTCTTCAGAATCCTCGATGAGCAACAGGCGGAGCGGGATCAGGGGCCTTTGTTCTCCGACCCGGGCGTTGAATCGGTTCAAGGCTCTGAAACTGCGCGGTATCTAGGGTTTTCTTCAACATTTATTCTGTCAAATAGATAGAAGTGATTGCATAAATCTCTAGCAGAGATATATTGCATCATCATGGAACTACGACAGTTAGCGTACTTCGCCGCAGTCGCTGAGGAACGGAGCTTCAGCAGGGCTGCTCGCCGCGTGAATATTGTTCAGTCAGGATTGTCCGCGTCGATCCGCGCGCTCGAACAGGAGCTGGGGCTCATCCTGCTCGTTCGGACCACCAGACGGGTCGACCTCACCGAAGCGGGACGGGTATTCCTCGCCGAAGTCCGCCGCGTCCAGGCGGCGGTGCAAGGCGCCCGCGACGCCGCCGAGTCGGTCCGGGGCATGCTCCGCGGGACGGTTCACATCGGGACGATGCAGAGACTCGCGCCGCTCTTCGATTTGCCCGCCGTGCTGGCGCGCTTCCGCGCGCAACATCCGGCGGTGGAGATTCGACTGCGGCAGAGCAGCTCGGGAGGGATGATGGCCGAGGTCGGCGAAGGGGCCTTGGATTTCGCCTTTCTGGCGCACACCGGCACCGTGCCTCGAGGGATCTCGCTCACGCCCCTGGGTGATGATCCACTCGTCTTCGCCTGCGCCGCGGCGCACCCCCTGGCGCGACACCCCCACGTGTCGCTGCCGATGATCGCCGACCTGGCCTTCGTGGAGTTCGAGCCGCAATGGGCCGTTCGAATCATGGTAGACCGCGCGTTCTCGAGCGCCCACATCGACCGGCACATCGCCTTCGAGCTGAACGACGTCCCGACCATGCTCGACCTCGTGGCTCACGGGCTGGGAGTGGCCGTGCTGCCCGGGTTCATCACCAAGAACGTTCCCGGCCTCATGGGGATCCCCCTGGATCCGCCCGCCGGGCGCTGGCGCCTGGTCCTGGCGCGGCG
Organism: Gemmatimonadales bacterium; assembly: GCA_035505915.1. Taxonomy (GTDB): domain Bacteria; phylum Gemmatimonadota; class Gemmatimonadetes; order Gemmatimonadales; family GWC2-71-9; genus 40CM-2-70-7. The sequence continues at coordinate 4,180 of DATJQI010000020.1, forward strand.
CGAGCGACATCCGCTGGGGCCGGCGGCGCGTGCCCTGCTTGGACTGATCCTCCCGCGGACCCCGGGGGAGGAGACAGGCGGGCGGCGGGGCGCGGACCTCACCGCCCGGGGCCGGGAGGGGCGATGACGGTGGCGGGTGACCGCGGCGACGTCTCGATCACGGTCAAGCTCCCGGTCCTCATGGGAGGACTCCTGGCGCTCGGCATCGGGATCTACGCCTCGCTCGCCTACCGTGCCGTCCGCAGCTCCACTCTGGCCGCGGCCACCCAACGGGACAGCGCGGTCGCCGAGCAGCTCGGATTGGCCCTGCGGCAGTCTGGCCGGGTCCTGATCGCCGGGGTCCGTGGCGTCGCGGACACCGCGCCGGTGAAGCGGTTGCTCTCAGGCACCGGCGAGCCCCAGGCGCCGGTGGTGAGCATCCTGCGCCCCCCGGGCAACGCCGGCTCCGACATCGTGACGGCCCAGGTCTTCGACCCGCGGGGCCGGCTGCGTCTGGCCGTCGGCGACTCGGGAGTCCGGCGGGCGACCGCCGCGGCGACCGCCGAGCTGATCCGGGACCTGATGCCGGGTGACAGCGGACTCGTCGGCCGGTTTCTCGTCGTGGGGGACTCCGTGCTGTATCCGGTCGTGGCGCCGAGCGTGACGGGAGGACGCATCCAGGGGTACGTGGCCGTCTGGCGCCACTTGACCGCCACGGCGCAGTCCCGCGCCCAGACCAGCCAGCTCATCGGCGCGGGGTCGCACCTCTACCTCGGCGACGTGGGCGACAACATCTGGACCGATCTGAACCAGACGGTGCCGCCTCCGCCGATCGCCGTGACGGGAACCGGCGGGGTGTTGCGCTATGCTCGGCCGGGCGAGGGAGAGATGATCGCCGTGGCGCGGCGGGTATCGTCCGCTCCCTGGATCGTCCTGGTCGAGTTCCCGGTGGCGACGGTGCTCGCCCCGGCCGCGGACTTTCTGCGCCGGTCATTCCTGCAGGGAGCCGTCCTGCTCGCCTTCGCCGTCCTGGTCGGCTGGGCGGCCAGCCGGCGGCTGACCGCCCCGCTGGTGCGCCTCACTCGGACCGCCGAAACGCTCTCGGGCGCGGCCGGCGCGACGGGAGAAGGCGACGAGATCCGGCGCCTGGCCCGGGCGTTCGAAGCGATGGTGAGCCACCTGCGGGACGCGCAGCGTGAGCTCGAGCGGCGAGTGACGGTCCGCACCACGCAGCTCCAGGAGCGGAACGAGGAGCTCGAGTCCTTCGCCTACTCCATCTCCCACGACCTCCGGGCGCCCCTGCGGGCGATGGACGGCTTCAGCCAGGCCCTGCTGGACGAGTACGGATCGCAGCTCGATGCCACCGGCCGGCAGTACGCGGAGCGGGTCCAGGCCGGCGCGCGCCGGATGGACCTCCTGATCCGCGATCTCCTGGCGTACAGCCGGATGACCCGCGCCGACATCCAGATCGTGCCCGTCCCGCTGGAGCCCGTGGTGAAGGGCGCGGTGGCGCAGGTGGAGGAGGACGCGCGAGGCCGGGGGGCGAGGATCCGCGTCGACGACGCGCTGCCCTGGGTCATGGGGCACGAGGCGACGCTGACCCAGGTCCTGATGAACCTCCTGGCCAACGGCCTCAAGTTCGTCCCGGCGGACCGCGTGCCGGAGCTCCGTATCCGCACCGAAGCGCGCGACGGATTGATCCGGATCTGGATCCTGGACAACGGCATCGGCATCGCCCCCGAGCACCACGACCGGATCTTCCGGGTGTTCGAACGCCTCCACCGGCAGGACGAGTATCCCGGCACCGGGATCGGACTCGCCATCGTGCGGAAGGGTGTGGAGCGGATGGGTGGGCGCGTGGGGCTGGAATCGGAGCCGGAGCGGGGCTCGAGCTTCTGGGTGGAGCTGCCCCGGGCCGAGGCCCCCTAGCGGTAGACGGCGGCCCCGGTGGCCTTGAAGCCGGCGTGGACCCAGACACCGGGGGCCAGGCGGAGCGTCTCGGAGGCGGCGCGGGTCACTTCGGTCACGAGGGGCGGTTTGGTCCGCATCACCACCCGCACGCGCTCCCCGTCGGGTGGCTGCGGGACCATCTCCGCGATCTCCCCGTACATGATGTTCTGCGCGCTCCCGACCGGCGGGGACAGATACAAGGTGACGTCCCGCGGGTTGACGCTGACGTAGACCTCCCCCGTCAGTCCGGGATCAGGAACCACGAGCGAGCCCTGCGTCGTCCGCACGTGGACCAACCCCGCGCCCCCGGCGGGCCCCCGGTCGATCGTTCCGTGAAACAGGTTCACCCCGAGGAGCGACGCGACATAGGGTGACCGGGGGCGTCGCAGCAGCTCCTCGCGGTCGCCCACCTGCGTGAGCCGCCCCTGCTCGAGGACCGCGATGCGGTCCCCGAAGAGCACCGCCTCCACCGGGGCGTGAGTCACGTACACCGCGGTGCACCGGGACCTCGCCAGCAGCTCGCGCAGCTCGCCACGGACCTCCTGCCGCGTGCCCTGGTCCAGCGCCGAAAGCGGCTCGTCGAGGAGCACGAGCCGGGGATCGGGCGCGAGGGCCCGCGCGAGCGCCACGCGCTGCTGCTGCCCGCCGGACAGCTCGCGCGGCCGGCGGTCGGCCAGGTCCGCGATGGCCAGCCGGTCCAGCACCGCCGCCACGCGCTCCCGGGTTGCCCTCGCCGCCGCGCCCCGCGCGGCGAGTCCGAAGCCGACGTTGTCCCGCACCGTCAGGTGGGGGAAGAGCGCATAGTCCTGCCCGACGTAGCTCAGGGGGCGGGCCCACGCCGGCCGCGCCACGCCCGCCGCTCCGTCGTCGAACCATACGTCGTCGCCCAGTGCGATCCGCCCCGCGTCGGGGACCTCGAGGCCGGCCAGGAGCCGGAGCAGGGTGGTCTTTCCGGCGCCCGATTCGCCCACCACGACCAGCGTGCGCCCTTCCTCCTGCGCGATATCCACGTCGAGCGCGAAGTCGGAGGCCGCCGCCCGGGCGGCGCGGCGCTTACGGACGCGAGCGGTGAGCACGGGGTCCGAGGGCGCGCGCCGCCGTCAGCGAGCGGAACGTGAGCAGGAGCGTGAACGAGAAGATCAGGAGGATCACCGACAGGGCCACCGCGGCCTCGACGTCGGACTGGAGCGCGACGTACACGGCCAGCGGCAGGGTCTGCGTGCGCCCGGGCAGGTTCCCGGCGAAGGTGATGGTGGCGCCGAATTCTCCCAGGGCCCGGGCCCAGGTCATGACCGCGCCCGCGGCGAGCGACGGCAACGCGAGCGGCAAGAGCACGCGGCGAAAGGCGTACGGCGGGGTCGCCCCCAGCGTCGCGGCGGCTTCGCGGTATCGCGGCTCGACTTCACGCAGCCCCGCCGTCGCGGCCGTGACGAAGAACGGCAGCGCCACGAACGCCTCGGCGATCACCACGGCGAGCGTCGTGAACGGAATCGAGAGACCGACGGCCCGCAGGGCGCTCCCCGCCAGTCCGGCGCGGCCGAACGCCAGGAGTAACCCGACGCCGGCCACGGTCGGGGGAATCACCATCGGCATCTCGACCAGGGTTTCGAGCACGCGGCGCCCCGGGAACTCCTGGGTGGCCAGGAGATACGCCACCGGGAGGCCGATGAGCGCGACGACGGCCGTCGCCGACACGCTGGTGACGAGGGAGAGGCGCAGCGCCTGGAGCACCGGCTCGCTCGCCGCCCGGCGGATCAGCTCCCCCGGGGGGACCCGGACGACGAGCGCCACGAGGGGAAGCCCCACCAGGGTGAGAAAGCAGGCGACGCCGGTCGCGACGGCGAGGCGCCACCCCCAGACGCCCGGACGGGTGCGGGACGGCACGGTGCTCAGTGGCCGACGGTCGTGAAGCCCCGCGCCGCCAGCACCCGCTGCCCGGTCGACGAGAGCACCAGCGCGACGAAGGCACGGGCGTCGTCCGCGTCGGGGGCGTGGGTGAGGACGGCGATCGGGTAGTCCGCGATCACGTTGGCGGCGGGAGGGATGCCGATGGTGCGCACGTCGGCGGCGACGGCCGGGGTGACGTCGGACCCGTACACCACGCCGCCATCCGCCTCACCCAGGCGCACCTTGGTCAGCACCGCCTTCACGTTCTCTTCGTTCGACACCACGTTCGCCGCCACGCGGGCCGCGAAATCCGGAGGGAATCCGGGCGTCCGGCCCAGATTCGCGAACACGGTCCGGGCGTACCGCCCCGCCGGAACCTGGTCCGCGGCCAGGACGAGCTTCAGGCCGCCGCGCCCCAGGTCGGCGAGCCCGGTCACCTTGCCGGGGTTCGAGGCAGGGACGATGACGACCAGCTGATTGTGCGCGAACACCCGAGGCGTTCCGGCGACGAACCCCGAGTCCTTCAGGGTCGTCATCCACCGGTCGTCCGCCGACGCGAAGACGTCGGCGGGAGCGCCCTGGGCGATCTGCAGGGCCAGTGTCTGCGAGCCCGCGAAATTGAAGGTCACGCGGAGACCGGGACGGGCGTGTTCCAGGGAATCCCCGAGCGCGGTGAACGACTCCTGGAGCGACGCCGCGGCGAACACCGTCAGGGTGCGGGGTGCCGGACGAGACCCCAGCGCCAGGGCGAGGAGGGCGGGGAACCAGTCGCGCATGGATCGAAGATACCCCCCGCCGTCAGACTCTCGTAAGGCCGGGTCGCTAGACTATCGCCGCACCCCTCTTCCGGAGTCCCGATGATTCGCCGTGCACTGACCCTCGCCGTCCTGCTCGCCCCGCTCGCCGCTCCGGCGGCGGCTCAGACTTACTCGGTCGCCCACACCTACACGCTCGGCGGTGACGGCGGCTGGGACTACCTCGCGCTCGACACCGTCGGGCACCGTCTCTTCATCGCGCGCCAGGATCGCGTGATGGTCGTGGACCCCGCCACCGGCAAGGTGCTGGCCGAGATCCCGGGGTTGAACCGGGCTCACGGCGTGGCCTTCGCGTACGCCGCCGGCCACGGGTTCGCGACCTCCGGCGCCGACAGTACCGTGACGATGTTCGACCTCAAGACGCTCCAGGTCGTGACCCGCACCAAGGCGGCGATCGACGATGATGCGGTCCTCTTCGACCCGGCCACCGGGCACGTCTTCACGATGAACGGGGATGCCAAGAGCTCGTCGGTGCTCGACGCGGCGACCGGCAAGCTGATCGGCACCGTCGACCTGGGCGGTGGCCCGGAGTTCGGCGTGTCCGCCGGGGACGGCAAGCTCTACGTGAACCTCGAAGATCAGTCGGCCGTGGTGGAGGTGGATGCGGCGGCGATGAAGGTCGTGCGGAAGTGGTCCATCCTGCCCTGTGAGTCGCCGAGCGGCCTGGCCATCGACCGCGCGCACCATCGCCTGTTCAGCGGATGCCGGAACGGTCAGATGGGCATCTCCGACGCGCAGAGCGGCAAGCTCATCACCACGGTCCCGATCGGCCGGGGTGTGGATGCGTGCCGCTTCGACGAGGGGACCGGGCTGGCGTTCGCGTCCAACGGCGACGGCACGATCACCGTGATCCACGAAGATTCACCGGACCACTATACGGTGGTGGGCAACGTCACGACCAAGCCGGGCGCGCGGACCATGGAGCTCGATCCGGCGACCCACCGCCTGTTCACGGTGACCGCCGACTTCGGGCCGCTGCCCGCGGCCCAGCCGGGGCAGCGGCGCCGTCCCCCCATCCTCCCCGGGACCTTCGCGCTGCTGGAGCTCGACCGCTGAGGCACTACAGGTAGGGCTGGGCCAGCCAGGCCACTCCGTCGCGGAGCTTCACCGGCAGGGGCCGCCGGTCCAGATGGGCCGGGGTGAGGAGATGCGCGCCCCGCTGCTTGGCGTCGACGACGCGCTCCAGGCGGCCGGCCAGCTCGGGCGAGTAACACTCGAGCAGGTATTCGAAGTTGAGCCGCAGGCTGCGCGGATCCCAGTTGCCCGAGCCGATCAGGGACCAGACGCCGTCCACCACCAGCAGCTTGGAGTGGTCGAAGGGGGGCGGTGTGAGGTGCACCCTGCACCCCGCCCCCACCACCTGACCGAGCTGCGCGGTGGCGGCCCATTGCACCAGCCGCAGATTGCCCCGGGCCGGCAGGAGGATGTCCACCGAGACGCCCCGCAGAGCGGCCACGCGAAGTGCGTCGATCAGCGGAGCGTCGGGGAGAAAATAGGGCGTAACGACGCGTACGGACCTGGTCGCCTGTGACAGCGCGCCCAGGAGCGTCATGAGAAACGACTCGAAATCCTCGTCCGGGCCATCGGGAACTCCGCGGGCGTGGATGTCGCCCGCGGCCTCGAGCTCGGGGAACCAGGTGTGGCCCGCCAGGCGCTCACCCGTCGTGAACCGCCAGTCGAACGCCAGGGCCTGCATCATCTGCGCGACCACCGGTCCCCGGACGCGGAAATGCAGGTCGCGGGTGGGCTCCTTGGGGTGATAGGCGAGCACGCAGGCGTCCCGGATGTTCAAGCCGCCGCAGAACCCGACCCGCCCATCCACCACCAGCAGCTTCCGATGATTTCTCAGGTTCACGTAGGGGTGGGCGAGGGGCAGGAGGGGCGGCAGGAACCGGGCCGCCGGCACGTCGTGATGGGCCAGTGCGCGGAAAATGCTGGGCCGGCTGTACCGGGCGCCGACGGCATCCACGAGGACCCGCACCGCCACCCCGCGCTGCCGGGCCCGGCCGAGGGCGTCCAGAAACCCGTCGGCCGCCCGCCCGCGGTCGAAGATGTAAGTCGCGAGGGCCACGCTGTGGCGGGCACCGTCGATGGCCTCGAGCATCGCGGGGTAGGCCGCGTCGCCGTCCGGCAGGATCTCGACGGCGTTGCCGGCGGTGAGGGGCGCCCGGGTGACGCCCCCGACGAGCCGGGCCAGTGAGTGCACCGGCGCCCCATACCGCTCGGGCAGCGGGGTGCTGTCTTCAGGGGCCGGGGCGATCGATTTCCGCCCGGTGCCGGTCCGGGGGCGGCCCCGGAGGCGACCGGCCCGCCGGCGGATGCGATTGACGCCGAACGAGATGTAGAGCGCCGTGCCCAGAAACGGCGTGAGCCACACCAGGCCGGCCCAGCCGATGGCCGAGCGGACGTCGGTCTTGGTGAGGACGATGTGGGCGGACACGGCGAGGGCGAGTCCGACGTGGAGCGCCCCGCCGAGCAGCGTGAGAATCGTCGAGGCGCCGATGCTCAGCCGCCCGGGTGGTACTCCCGCTCGGTGTGTCCCTGCAGCTGTGAGCGGTAGTAGTAGACCTCGCGGAGATGGCCGGCCGCGTACCTCCCCGCCTCGTCGTTGAAGTGCGGAGAAGCGGGGTCGCCGCTCTCCCCTCCCGCCGTCACCGCGCGCGCGCGCACGCTGTCGCCGAACTCGACGACGGCCACGAAGCTGTTCCCGCTCGTCCCGTACCACTTCTTGGT
>DATJQI010000021.1:0-4222 GCA_035505915.1 Gemmatimonadales bacterium
CCCGACTCCGCCACGGTCGCCCGCTTCGAAGGCGTGTCGACGCGGCTCCACTGGAAGCCGGTCCCCGGCGCCGCCGGCTATCGGGTCTACTGGCGCGCCACCACGGCGCCGACGTGGACCGACTCCCGATGGGTGGGAGACAGCACGGAAGCGGTCTTCCCGAAGATGACGATCGACGATTCGTACTTCGGCGTGGCGTCGGTCTCGAAGACCGGGCAGGAGAGCGTGGTGGCGTTCCCGATGCCGGGGCGGAACTAGCCGCCGACGATCCGGTTTCTTCCCTGCTCCTTGGCCTGGTAGAGCGCGCGGTCCGCGGCCTGGAGCACCTGGTCCGGCGTCTTCAGCCGGCCCCCTGGCTCCGCCACCCCGACGCTGACCGTGATCGACGACTGGCGTGAGCCCCGCCGCGCCGGCACCGGGTTCGGCCGCCGCCGCGGGCGCAGGCGCTTGCGCACCGTGAATTCGGTCATCGCCACCGCCTGGCGCACCGCCTCCAGCGCCGGTTTCGCCTCGGCGGCCGACAGCTTCGGGAAAAGAATCGAGAACTCTTCGCCCCCGTACCGGTAGGCCTTCCCCCCCAGCCCGACGGTGCCGAGGCGCGACGCCACCATCCGCAACACTTCGTCTCCCACGTCGTGCCCGAAGGTGTCGTTGAACTTCTTGAAGTGATCCACGTCCACCATCGCCACCGCGTACCGGTCGCCCAGGCGGAGCATCTCCTCGTCCAGGGCGCGCCGTCCCGGAAGGCCGGTGAGCGCGTCGTGGTACATCTGGTGGTAGGAGGTTTCGATCACCGCCACCGACAGCAGGACCGCGGCGGTGGACAATCCGACGGTCGCCGCGGTGCCCGGCTTCCCCGCCGTGAAGCCCACGAAGCAGGCGCCCAGCGCCCACAGCGTCCCCCGCCCCGCTCCCTCGGGCTCCCGGATGGCGAGCACCAGGAGCAGCGCCGCGGCGAGGAGAAACGCGAGAATCGCCGGCGCGGGGAGCCCCACCCACGCCGTGATGGCGGGCGCCAGGAGACTCGCGCGAAAGACGCTGTCCCCCGCTCCGGGCGACGTTCCTTCGATCAAGAGGACCAGTACGGCCTGGCCCAGGATGGCCGCCCAGCGCCGGCCCCCGGCGGGCGTGAAGATCCCGCGGTCCGGCAGGAGGGCCAGGATCAGCAGATCGAGCGGCACGAGCAGGGTCGCCGCGTCGAAGGCGAGCTGGCGCGCCGCGCCCGTCGCCCAGAGCGGCCCCCAGGACGCGAGCGCCAGAACCAGCAGACAGAACAGCAGCCGGCCGCGGCGGTAGCGGAGCGCGAGAAAGAGCCCGGCGGCGTACGCCGCGAGCGGGTAGAAGCGGCCCAGCGAGATCAGCGGGCCGTGAAGGGCCGGCGCTCGGAGGAATACGATCGCGGCCAGGAGGATGGGGGCTTCCGGTAACCCCAGGCTCGTCGCGATCCGGCCGGCGCGGCTACCGCCCATAACCCCGGTACGTCCGCGGCTCGAGGTGGTAGACCACGCTGTCCCCGCCGCGCGAGTCCTTCTTGGTGCCGGCGAGCACGGCGCCGAGCTTCTCCACCGCCCGCCGGGACCGCTGGTTGTTGACGCCCACGGAGAACACCACGATCGGGACGAACCGGAACGCGTGGCGGATCATCAAGTCCTTCATTTCTCCGTTGTACCGTCCGCCCCAATGCGACCGCGCCAGAAAGGTCCACCCGATCTCCACCCGACGGCCTTCGACGAGATCGTGATAGCGCGTGAACCCGATGACCTTCCCGGTCGCCCGGTCGACGGCGACGAGGGCGCCGCCCGACTCGAGCCCTTCGCGGAACACCACGCGGAAGCGCTCTTCGCGGTAGCGATGCCGGTCCGGATGCTGCTCCCAGATGAGCGGATCGCTCGCGGCCTGAAAGAGCGCGTCCCAGTCGTCGGGGCGGAGCGGCCGCATCTCGAGCAGCGGGCCCGTGAGGACGGGCTGGAGCTCGAAGGCGGGCCCCGCGTCGGGGGCGGTCGGTCGCTCGGCCATGGGCTGCAATATGACAGGGGGGCGGTCTGTTCTGGAGCCCCGGGTGCCACTACTTTCGGCGCATGAAATCCGCGGCCGTGACCGTCGGTCTCGTCCAGATGGCGATGAGCGTGGAGAAGGCGCCGAACGTCGCGGCGGCCAAAAAGGCCATCGCGAACGCCGCGGGCCGCGGGGCGCAGGTCGTCTGCCTCCCCGAGCTGTTCGCGTCGCAGTACTTCTGCCAGGCGCAGGACCCGGCGTTCTTCGACCTCGCCGAGCCCATCCCGGGACCCACGAGCTCGGCTATCGCCGCGACGGCCAAGGAGCTCGGCGTGACGGTGGTGACGCCGCTGTTCGAAAAGCGCGCCGCCGGGGTCTACCACAACAGCCTGGTGGTCCACGGTCCCGCGGGGGAGCAGCTCGGGCTCTACCGGAAGATGCACATCCCGGACGACCCCTTCTTCTTCGAGAAGTACTACTTCACCCCCGGCGACCTCGGCTTCATGACCGTGGAAACCCCGCGCGCCGCCCTCGGTCCCCTGATCTGCTGGGACCAGTGGTATCCGGAGGCCGCGCGCGTCACCGCGCTCCAGGGCGCGCAGATCCTGGTCTATCCGACCGCCATCGGCTGGCACCCCAGGGAGAAGGCCGAGTTCGGCGCGGCGCAGCTCTCGGCGTGGCAGACCATCCAGCGCTCGCACGCCATCGCGAACGGCGTGTTCGTCGCGGCCGTGAACCGCGTGGGGCACGAGGGGCCGAAGGACGGCGGGCTCGACTTCTGGGGGCACTCGTTCGTGTCGGATCCTTTCGGCGTGGTCCTGGCGGAAGCGGGCGAAGGCGAGGAGACGCTGGTGGTGGAGCTCGACCTCTCCCGCCAGGAGGACGTGCGCCGCAACTGGCCGTTCCTCAGGGACCGCCGCATCGACGCCTACGGCGGCATCACCTCCCGCGTGATCGACAGGAAGCGCACGTAGTGACGTCCCCGCACCCGACTCCGCGGGAGCTCGGGTACCGGATGCCCGCGGAGTGGGAGCCGCACGCGGCGACGTGGCTGGCGTGGCCCCATCTCCCGTCCGACTGGCCCGGCAAGTTCGCGGCGATCCCCTGGGTGTTCGCGGAGATCGCCCGGCACCTCCAGGACGGCGAGCGGATCCGGCTCATCGTCCGCGACCGGACCGAGCGCGCCCGCGCCACGCAGGTGCTGAAGCGCTCAGGGGTCTCCCTCTCCCGCGTCGATTTCGTCACCGTCCCCACCAACCGCTCCTGGACCCGGGACTCCCTCCCGATCGGGATCGTCCGGGGCACGGGACGGGGGCGCCAGGTCGGTGCGGTGAAGTGGCGCTTCAACGGCTGGGCGCGGTATCCCAATCACCGGACCGACGAACGGGCCGGCCGCTTCGTGGCGAAGTGGCTCCGTCGCCCGACCTTCTTCCCCGGCGCGGTGCTCGAGGGCGGAGCCGTCGACGTGGACGGCCAGGGGACGCTGCTGGCGACGGAGCAGTGCCTGCTCACGGGGCGCCAGGCGCGCAATCGCGCGCTGGGCCGGTCCGGGACCGAGGCCCTGCTGCGCGACTACCTGGGCGCCGAGAAGGTCCTCTGGCTGGGGAACGGGATCGCGGGGGACGACACGGGGGGACACGTGGACGACTTCGCGCGGTTCGTCCGGCCCGGCGTGATCGCGCTGGCGCACGAGAAGAACCGACGTGATCCGAATTACCGGCCTCTGGCGGAAGCGCGGGAGCGGCTCTCCGGCGCGCGGGACGCGCGCGGGCGCCGCGTGGAGGTGCTCCGGCTCCCGATGCCGGCGCCGGTGGCGTTCAACGGCGAGCGACTACCCGCGAGCTACGCGAATTTCTACGTCGGCACGGGCGCCGTGCTGGTCCCCACCTTCAACGACCCCAACGACCGCACCGCCCTCGGCATCCTGGCCGAAGTCTTCCGGGACCGCCCGGTGGTGGGGATTCACGCCACCGACTTCGTCCTCGGCCTCGGCACCATCCACTGCAGCACCCAGCAGGAGCCCGCCGGCCGCTAAGCTCCGCGCTGGGGCACCCGCCCCGAGCAAACCAGCGCGGTCATTCTCGAGCGGAACGGGGCGCCGCCCCCCTCGCGCGTGAGCGCCGCCGCCACCGCGGCCACGATCTCCCCCGGCGGCAGACCCGCCTCCCGGATGGCCGCCACCACCGGATTCCCTTCGACCAGCCCACGGGCGAACGCCTGGGCCGAC
>DATJQI010000022.1:0-19705 GCA_035505915.1 Gemmatimonadales bacterium
ACCGGCGACCGCGACTTCGTGGCCGAGGTGCTCTTCGGCATCGCGCTCACCGGGGTCCATCTCTCCCGGCTCGCCGCCGAGATCATTCTCTATGCGTCGGCGGAGTTCGGGTTCATCCGGCTGTCGGACGCCTTCAGCACCGGGTCGTCCCTGATGCCGCAGAAACGGAATCCCGACGTGTTCGAGCTGACGCGCGCCAAGGCCGCCCGTCTCGAGGGTGACCTGGTCGCGCTGCTCTCGACGCTCAAGGGAATTCCGGCCGGCTATCAGAAGGACCTGCAGGAGGACAAGGCGCTGCTGTTCGACGGCTTCGACACGCTCACCGCGGTGCTCCCCGCGCTCTCGGGCGCCATCGGCACCCTGCAGGTGGACTCCGCGCGGATGGCCGGCGCCCTCGACGCGTCGCTCCGCGCCACCGACCTGGCCGATCTCCTCGTGGAGGCGGGGATCCCGTTCCGGGAGAGCCACGGCATCGTCGGCCGCCTGGTGCGTGAGGCCGAGCGGACCGGCGTGGCCATCGACCGGGTTCCGCAGGGTGCGGCGCGGGAGATTCACCCGCAGCTGCCGGGCGCGCTCGCGCGTCTCGGGACCTGGGAGGATTCCGTGGAGCGGCGGGCGACGCCGGGGGGAGCCTCCCGGGCGTCGGTGGAGGCGCAGATCGAAGAGCTGCGGAAGGGGTTCGTTCCCACCACTTAGGACCGCTTGCCCGCCCGTAACGTTCGGTGTAGCATACCGTTGCCGATTTTCTTGACGAGGATTTCGCTTGCGGTGCTTGGCGCTGAACGCGTCGTTCGAGCCCCTCACCATGGTACCGGTACGGCGGGCTCTGCGACTGGTGATCGACGGGAAGGCTGAGATCGTCGAGGCGGATCACGACGCCGTGATCCGCAGCGAGCGGTTGCGCATGCCGCGCCCCGCGGTCATCCGGCTGGTCAAGTTCGTGCACGTCCCGCGCCGGTTCCGCCGCCAGGTGACCAACACGTTCCTGTTCGCCCGGGACGAGTACACCTGCCAGTTCTGCGGCCGCACCCAGCGCGAGCTGCGCGAGCGCGAATGCCTGACCCGCGACCATCTCGTACCGCTGTCCCGCGGTGGCTCGAACGCCTGGAGCAACGTGGTGACCGCGTGCTCATCCTGTAACACCCGGAAGGGCAATCTCCTGCCGGGCGAGGTGGGGATGCACCCGCTGCGGGCCCCGGTGGAGCCGCACTTCGTGCATCTGTCCTGGGCCGTGCGCCGGTTGACCGCGATTCAGACGAAGTACATCAAGCTCTTTTACGGCTCGGACGTGCTGCGCACCCTGGAACGGCTGTGAAATCGAGCCGGCTGCCCTGGATCATCGCCGGGGCGGCCGTCCTCGCCCTTCTTCTTCTCCTGGCGCTGCCTCACCTGAGCAGCGCCTCGTTGCATCCGACCCCCCGGCCGGGGATCACCGCCGAGAAGGTGGTGCCCACCGTGTTCGTCCCCCGGACCGCCGGCGCCGCCGAGGCGTACGCCGTGGCCCGGCAGATCCCCCAGATCCTGGACGGCCTCTATTGTCATTGTGACTGCTCCAAGCACCTCGGCCACCGCTCCCTCCTCACCTGTTTCGAGGGCGAACATGCGGCCGAGTGCGACATCTGCATGGGGGAGGCGATGCTGGCGTCTCAGATGACCGCCGGCGGAGCGTCCTTGGACCAGATCCGGGCGGCGGTCGACTCCCAATTCGGCCGGTAGGGCCCCTGACAGTTCCTTGACATATCGGCCGCCGAGCCGTATTCAGAGTACCCATCGAACCCGTACCGCAGGTTATCCCGCGTTCGACAGGGGGGAGTATGGTCCGGCGCTTCGCATGTCTGAAGAACTCTGCTGCGTTCCTGTGTCTCACACTCGGTGCGCTCGTCGTCCTCGCCGCGAGACCGGCGGCCGCATCCGCACGCGGCCCGGGTGGGTTCGCGGCCGCGGCGCGCGGCACACCGGCGGCGTTCGCGAATTATGAAGCGGCGTACGCGGCCGCGGCGCACACCAACGCGGCGATCCCGGCGTTCGCGCGCAAGTACGGCCTCGCGTGTTCCGCCTGCCATACCGCGTGGCCCGAGCTGAACGCGTTCGGGCAGGCCTTCCGCGATCGCGGCTATCAGCTGGGCAATGAAAAAGACTCTCCGATCTGGCAGAACCCGTCGTACTTCCCCGTCACCGCCCGCATCACTCCGCAATGGCATCGTGAAAGCGCCAATCAGCAGACCGTCGACAACGTGCCCGGGGACACCACGAGCGGGACGGCGCAGCGGACGCTGACGATGTCCGGGTTCGATCTCTCGGGCATGGATCTCTGGATGGCGGGCACGCTCTACAAGAACATCTCGTTCGTGCTGCTCCCGTCCTCCGACGAGAACGCCGTGTGGCATTTCGAAGCCGCGTTCGTGCGCTTCGACAACCTGGCCAACTCCGGCTGGGTCAACTTCAAGTTCGGCAAGTTCGAGCTCGACAACCTCATCTCGGAGAAGCGCTTCCTGTTCCTCTCGGGGAACGGCGGCTCCTACCTGAGCTATCACTACGTGGCGCCCGGCGAGGCGTCGAACGACTTCGGCATCGGCGACAACCAGATCGGCATGGAGCTCTCCGGGCATTCGGAGAACAGCTACAGCCGGTACGGCCTCGCGATCGTCAGCAGCACCGACGGCAGTCCCGACATCGGCGAGAGCCAGACCTACGACGCCGACCTCACGGTGAGCCAGGCCTGGGACGCCGGGAAGCTGGGCGTGCAGCGCCTCGGCGCGTTCGCGTACCTCGGCCAGCGCCCCACCTACTACCAGACGTCGGGCGGGGCCGCGATTCCGGGCACCGGCGCCGGCGCCAAGAGCTTCTACCGGATCGGCCTGGCCGGGGACTTCTTCCTCGGCAACAGCCTCGAGTTCCTGCCGTTCGTGATGCACGCGTACGACAACGCCTACCTGGGCACCAACACGCCGTCCAACGTGGCGCTGCCCGCGGGCGCGCAGGCGCCCGAGTGGAACGGCGCGTTCCTCGAATCCCACTACTACGTGAACCCCCAGTTCGTGCTGCTGGGCCGCTACGAGATGATCCGGATGTCGCAGCAGTCCATCGCGGGCACGCAGAGCAATCTGGGCGACCAGGACGCGTTGAGCCTCGGCACCCGCTGGTATCCGATCATGTTCAGCCGGGCGGGGCTGGCCTGGGACGCCGAATGGTCGATCGTCAAGACCGTGACCGGCGGTCCGGCGTCGTGGACCAGCAGCCTGATGCTCGCCCTGGACTTCGACTTCTAACGGAGGGAGGCCGCACATGAGACACCACTCGGCAGTCGCCGCCCTCGCGGGCCTGGGGGTGCTGCTGCTCGTCACGGGAGCTTCGACGGGCGCCGCGCAGGAAAGCCACGTCGGCAACATCACCGGCCACGCCGCGTCCGGGAAGAAGCTGTACCGGCGCTACTGCGTGGGATGCCACGGTCCGGACGGGGACGGCAACGGGGAGAACGCGCAGTGGATCGACCCCAAGCCGCGGGACTTCACGGCCGGGCTGTTCAAATGCCGGTCCACGCCCACCGGCACGCTGCCCACCGATCAGGACCTCTTCAACGCGATGTCGCGCGGCTTCGTCACGACCAACATGCCCATCTGGGAGCCCCTGGCGGCCCAGAACCGCGCCGACCTCGTGGCCTACATCAAGACCTTCTCGCCGCGGTTCTCGACCGAGAAGCCGGGCACGCCCATCACCATCCCGCCCGAGCCCGCGGCGACCATCGAAGGCATCCTGCGCGGCCGGGCCACGTTCCAGAAGCTCGAGTGCTGGAAGTGCCACGGCCCCGCGGGACACGGGGACGGGCCGTCGGCGTCCACGCTGACCGATTCGAAGGACGAGCCCATCCGTCCCTACAACTTCGCGGCCGGCGTGCCCCGGTTCATGTGCGGCGCCACCAATCAGGACATCTACCGGGACTTCATGACCGGGCTGGACGGCTCCCCGATGCCCTCCTTCGCGGACCAGCTGCAGCCGAGCGAAGCCTGGGATCTGGTGCACTTCCTGCGGACCCTGCAGCCTTTGGATACGCCGGAAGCGCTCATCTGGAAACAGTGGGTGGCGACGCACGGAAGTGAGCTCAAGCCCATCGGACCAGACAACGGCGGGAAGTGAGCATTCCCCGAACCGTCAGTGTGAAAGGATCACGTATGCGGATCACAGGAATCGCGGCATTGGCCGGCCTGGCGCTCGGCGCATCGGCCGTCGCGGGCGTAGCCGGACCCCATCTGCGGGCGGCGGGCGGCACCATCTCCGGGACCATCACCTACACCGGGACGCCGCCGAAAATGAAGCCGATCGACATGGCGAAGGAACCCACCTGCGCCAAGCAGCATGCCACGCCGGTGATGACCGAGGGCGCCGTGACCGGGCCCGGCAACACGCTCGCCGACGTGGTGGTCTACATCTCGGCCGGCGACCAGCCCGGCCCGGCGCCGACCCAGCCGGTCCGGTACGACCAGAAGGGCTGCCAGTACGTGCCGCACGTCGCCGTGATGCAGGCGGGCCAGCCGCTCGAGATCTACAACGACGACGAAACGTCCCACAACATCCACCCGATGCCCAAGCTGAACTCGGAGTGGAACAAGTCCCAGCCCCCCGGCACGCCCCCCATCCACACCAGCTTCGACAAGCCGGAGTTCATCTCCGTGAAGTGCAACGTGCATCCCTGGATGCACGGGGTCTTCGCGGTCCTGAACACGTCGCACGCGACGGTGTCGGGCGCGGACGGGAGCTTCAAGCTCGAAGGCCTGGCCCCCGGTCACTACACGGTGACGGCCTGGCACGAGCGCTTCGGAACCCAGACGGCCGACGTGACCATCACGGGATCCGAGACGCAGACGGTGAAGCTGGTGTTCAAAGCGACCCCTTACTAGGCGAGGCGTCCCCGTGGGCAAGTTCTTCGCGGTCACGGTGGGTATCCTGACCATCGTGTCCGCCGGGATCTTCATGTTCCATGTCTGGTGGCTTCCGCCCGACATCTCGGTGCTCGGGGCCGGGATCGACCACCAGCTGAACGAAACGATGGTGGCGTCGGGTATCCTGTTCGTCGCGTCCCAGCTGGCGCTCGCCGTGTTCGTCTGGCGGTCGTCCGGATCGACGGGCCCCATCAAGATCTTCCCCGGCGGCGCCACGCCGATGGTGGTCATCGCCGTGGTCCTGGTGGGCATCGAGGTCGCGGTGCTCACCCTGGTGGGATCCAAGGTCTGGGCCGGGCTCTTCATGGTGCAGGCGCCCGCGAACGCGCTGCAGGTGGACGTCCAGGCCGAGCAGTTCGCGTTCTACTTCCGGTACGCGGGGCCCGACGGGAAGTTCGGCGCCATGGATCCCTCCAAGGTCTCGGACGCCAACAACAACTTCTTCGGCCTGGACCCGGCCAACGACACCACCGCGCGTGACGACATCGTCGCGGCCACGCTGGCGATCCCGGTCAACCGGCCCATCCTCCTCACGATGCACTCCCGGGACGTGGGGCACGCGTTCTACGTGCCCCAGCTCCGGATCCAGCAGGACTTCGTGCCCGGTCTCGTCATTCCGCTGCATTTCACCGCGACCCAGACCGGGAAGTACGAGATCGTCTGTACCCAGCTCTGCGGGCTGGGGCACTACAACATGCGGGCCTACGTCGAAGTGATGTCCGACTCGGATTTCGCTCAATGGCTCAAAACCCAGGCGAACCAATGACCACTCCGGTGCGCGAAACCGTCGCCAAGCTCACGGAGCTGAAGCACCAGCCGCCGGAGGGGTTCTGGCGGAGGTACGTGTTCAGCCTCGACCACAAGGTGATCGGTCGGCAGTACCTCGACCTGGCGCTGGTCGCGGTGATCACCGGGATGGTGCTCTCGTGGCTGATGCGCCTCCACCTGGGCTATCCCAACGCGTCGATCGGCGTCCTCGGGCCCGCGAACCCGTCGCAGATGACGCCGGAGTACTACCTGCAGCTGATGACGATGCACGGCACGATCATGGTGTTCTTCGTGCTCACCACGGCGCCGTTCGCGGGATTCGGGAACTTCTTCCTGCCCATCCAGGTGGGCGCCGAGGACATGGCGTTCCCGCGGTTCAACATGATGTCGTTCTGGGTGACGTTCCTGGCGTTCGTCACGCTGGTGGCCTCGTTCTTCGTGCCCGAAGGCCCCGCGCTGTCGGGCTGGACCGCGTACGCGCCCCTCTCCGCCATCGGCAAAGAGGCCGGTCCGGGGGAGGGCCTGGGCCAGACCCTGTGGGCCATCTCCATCGCGCTCTTCTGCGTGGGCCAGCTCCTCGGGGCCCTGAACTTCATCGCCACGACGCTGGACCTCCGGACCAAGGGGATGTCCCTGGCGCGGATGCCCTTTTCCACCTGGGCCTGGTTCACGACGTCGGTGATCGGCCTCATCGCCTTCTCGGTGCTCCTCCCGGCCTGCATCCTGCTCATCCTGGACCGGGTGGCGGGCACCAGCTTCTTCATCCCGGCCGGCCTGGTGTTCAACGACCAGGTCCAGACCCATTCCGGCGGGTCCCCGCTCCTGTGGCAGCACCTCTTCTGGTTCTTCGGGCACCCCGAGGTGTACATCGCCATCCTGCCGGGCTTCGGGATCATCTCGCACATCCTGCCGGCGTTCACCCGCAAGCCCCTGCTCGGCCCCAAGGTCCTGATCGGCTGTATGATCGCGATCGGGTTCCTGAGCTACACGGTCTGGGGCCACCACATGTTCCTGAGCGGGATGAACCCCTTCTCGGCCATCCTGTTCTCGGTGCCGACGCTCATCATCACCATCCCGGCCACCATCGTGACCCTGCTCTGGATCGGGTCCATCTACGGCGCGCGCCTCCGCATCACGGCCGCGTCGCTGTTCTGCCTGGGATTCGTGTCCGTGTTCGTGTCGGGCGGCATCAGCGGGTTCTTCCTGGCCCAGCCGTCGATCGACACCTACCTGCACGGCACCTACTTCGTGGTGGGCCACTTCCACTTCGTGATGGGCGTGGCGGCGATGTTCGGCATCTTCGCCGGGACCTACTTCTGGTTCCCCAAGATGTACGGGCGGATGATGAACGAAACGCTGGGCAAGTGGCACTTCGCCCTGACCTTCATCGGCGTCTACTGCATCTTCATGCCGATGCACTACATCGGCCTGGCCGGGAACGTCCGCCGGTACTCGAGCTTCACCGACGACTACCTGCAGCCGCTCCTGCCGGTGCACAAGTTCATGACCATCGCGGCGCTGTTCACGGGCGCGGCGCAGCTGATCTTCTTCTACAACCTGTTCCGGAGCCGCTTCAAGGGCCCGCCGGCCCCGCCGAACCCCTGGGAGGCCACGTCGCTCGAGTGGAGCACGCCCGCCTCGCCGCCGCCCTTCGACAATTTCGGCGGCAAGCACCCCGTGGTGACGCAGGGTCCCAACGAGTACGGCACCGCGGGGGCCAAGGACTACGTGATGCAGGCGGGCGGAGAGGCCTGAGTGACCGCGCCGGCCGCCCGGGCGCCCTGGACCCCCGCCCGCACGGGCGTGTGGGTGGGCATCGCCGCGATCTCGATGTCCTTCGCGGCGTTCACCAGCGCCCTGATCGTGCGGGAGGGCCCGGGGTCCGACTGGCAGCACTTCCGCCTGCCGCCCGTCCTCTACGCCAACACCCTCGTGCTCCTGGTGTCGAGCGCGCTGCTCGAAATCGGCCGGCGCCGGCAGCGGGACGGCCGCGAAGCGAGCTCCTGGGTCGCGGCGAGCGGCATCCTTGGCGTGGCGTTTATCCTGGGACAGATCGTGGCCTGGCGCGCCCTCGCGGCCCAGGGGGTCTTTCTCGCGTCGAGCCCGTCCAGCGCCTTCTTCTATGTGCTCACCGTGATCCACGCCATCCACGTGACCGGCGGGCTCGCGGGCCTGGGATACACCTACCGGCGGCTGGTCCGGACTCCGGGCTCGGCGGCCGGCGTGCTGACGGCGGCCGCGACCTACTGGCATTTCATGGCGGCGCTCTGGCTGTACGTCCTGTTCGTGCTCGTCGCCCGGATCTGAGCGACCCTCGGGAAGGGGAGGAGACGTGAGTCAAGCGGAGATGGTGATGGGGGGAGGCCACGGGGCGGTCGCCGAAGCATCCCCGTACGGGATTCCGTCCCGGAAGCTGGCGATGTGGCTGTTCATCATGGCCGACGCCGCCACCTTCGGGGCCATCCTCTTCGCCTACGGGTACGTGCGGCTGGCCAGCCCCAACTGGGTCCGGCCCTTCGAGCTCGGGTCCATCGTCAACGGCCTCGTGATGACGGTCATCCTGCTCACCTCGAGCCTCACGATGCTCGGCGCCGTGCGGGCCGCCACGGAAGGCAAGATGGCCGCGAGCCAGCGCTGGCTCGGCGCCACCATGCTCCTGGGGCTCGCGTTCGCGGGCCTGCACCTCCGCGAGTGGTTCAAGATGTTCGGGGAAGGGTGGAGCCTGTCCCAGAACCCCACCGGCGGCTCCACGCTGTTCGGCGGGACGTTCTTCAGCATCACCGGCCTCCATCTCCTCCACGTGGTCAGCGGCGTCGTCGCCCTGGCCGTAGTCGCCCTGCTGTTCAAGCGGGGACGGCTCCACGCGGCCCACGTGGAGACCGCCGGGCTCTACTGGCACTTCGTGGACCTGGTCTGGATGTTCGTGTTCCCGCTGGTCTACCTGATGAACGCGCGCTGACCGGAAAGGGACTGACAATGGATGGCGGAGCGCAGATGAAGGAGCCGACCCTGCGGGGCTACACGATGGTGTGGGCCGGCCTGATCGCGATCGTGGCGGTGGAAGCGGCGCTGACCTACGCCCATCTCTCCACCGGAACCCTGCTCGCGTGCCTCCTGGCCCTGGCGTTTCTCGAAGCGGCGATCGGCCTGCTCTACTTCATGCACCTCCGCTACGAGCGGTCCATCCTGTTCTGGAGCATCGTGCCGATCATGGTGTTCGTGTTCCTCTTCATGGACCACATCTGGCCCGACGCCCTCCGGCTGCTGCACATGCGGCCCCCCGCGCCCTGAGGCCCGTGGAACACGTGATGATGCAGGTGATGCGGACGATGATCGGCGGGGCGATCGTATTGATCGTGCCCGCCTTCTTCATTTGCGCGGGCGTGACCTGGCTGGCGCTCCGAAAGCGCGGGAGCGAGGGCTCCGAATAGTCAGCGATCCCGGTCGAAGGCCGGCGTCCGCGCTTCCAGGGTGAGGCGGGGCAGGCCGGCGATCCGCACCAGCGCCCGCTGCGCCCCGCGCGCCAGCGCGTCCCCCAGGCTGCCTTCTCCCGATACCGCCGGCCCCACGTCTCCCTTGAGCCACCGCGACAGCTCGTCCAGGTCCGAGTCCGAGAGGGTCGAGACCTCGAGGCGGCAGACGTAGTAGTAGCGGCCCGCGTTCCGCGGGAACAGGCGGACGCTGAACGGGCGCTCGAGGGCTGCCTCGAGCAGCTCGGGACTGGGGAACCGCTTCACCTCGCCGGTGCTCCGGTACAGCACGAAGTCGTCCGCCAGGGGATCGTGGCGCACCACGGCATCCCAGGACGCGTCGCTGACGAACTGGTCGAACCACGACGACCGGGAGCGCCACAACTCGAGCCGGAAGTGCAGCCGCAGCGGGAACCCGGACTTCAGGAGGTCGGGGAACCGGGGGTCCGACAGCAGGGCGTTCGCCTGTACCCGGGGCGTGATCGTGTCCAGGGTGACGGAGAGCCCGGGCCTGGCGTCCTGGGCCACCGCCACGGCCGCGCCCCCGATGAGGAGCAGGAGCCCACCCGCGAGACGGCGGAGCACTAGAAGCGATGGCTGAGGCGAAGGGTGAGCCGCACCGGCTGGCCCAGGGTCACCGCCTTGGCGGCGTAGAGTCCGATCCCGCCCCAGTCGATCCCGAGGCCCAGGTCCGCGATCCAGCTCCCGATGTTGGGCAGGCGGTCGGACGGAATCCGCCCCGGCCCGTTGCCAACCAGCCAGGCCTGTCCGGCGTCCCCGAACACCACCAGGTCGGGCCCCTCGAGGCGGTACAGGAGCCCCGATTCCGGCTGGTCCTCGCCGGGGCTGTAGGCCCAGCGGAGGTTGATGTGTCCCCGGTATTCCCCCTGGAAGAGGAGGATCCGGTCGCACGCGGCGGGCTGGCTCGCGCCGAACGCGGGGTCCACGATCTCGCGGTTGCACGCCGAGTAGCGGAACGGATAGCCGGCCATGGGATCGGGCCCGCCCAGGCTGAGGCGGTCCTGAAGCGGCAAGGGATCGCCGCCCAGCCAGCCGCCCGCGACCATCCGCAGGTTCGCGCGCCCGAAACTGCCGATCCGCGTGTAGCGGCGGACGTCGAGGAACACCTGCGAAAACGCGTACGACCCGTCCGTCGGCAGCGCGGGCCGGACGAACGCGGGCACGCCGTCCTGCGGCCGCACATCGGGCGACGCCGAGTGCTCCACGCGCGCGCGCGCCCACCAGCCGGTGGTCGGCTCCTCCGGATCGTTCCGGGTGTCGAGCGTGAGTCCCAGGCCCAGCGTGTGATAGTGCCCGCCGTCGATCGGCGGATTGGGCCGCCAGGTCTCGTCGTTCCGGAAGAGCGTCCACGGGTCCCGCGAATCGGTGGAGCGCTCGGACTCGCGCCGGACCTCGACGTAGCCCGACAGCTGGCGCTCGGGCTGGACCGAGAGCCGGAGGCCCCAGCCCTGGTCCGTGTAGTAGTCCCGGTAGTCGCGGTGGAACAAGAACGACGCCCAGCCCACCTCGGCGCCGGTGAGGGTCCAGTCCTCCACGGGCTGCACGGCGTTGAACGCCCGGAACGCCAGGCTCACCGGCTGGTACCGGCCCCGCTTGAACTCCGCGTGCAGACGGTACCCCAGGTCGCTCCGGCCTCCGGAGAGATCGCCCGCGCTGCGGAAGACGCCCACCGCGTCGAGCCGCAGGTGATCCACGGGGTCGACCTGCCAGTCGAACACGGGCCCGAAGACCAGCGGCAGCCCCTCGACGCGGTCGTAGGTCCCGCCGGTCGCGACGGTCAGGGCCGAGCGGGTCTCGGGCGTAGTGAAGGCGTATTCGGCGGCGAGCTGGCCGTACCGGCGCCGCAGATCGGGCGCGTATTGCAGCGTGTCGCCGCGGACGCGGTAGGCCAGCGGCTCGTAGTAGGCCCGGGCGCTGCCGTCCACGTGCGCGCTGTCGGCGCCGGTCAGCTGGCCCCCCAGCACCAGCACCGACCCGCTGACGTCGGCGCCGGGGCGCATCACCAGGTCCCCGTTGATCACCAGCAGGGAGCCGTCGATGCGGCCCGCGAGGATCACGGGTCCGTTGCGCACCGCCACGTTTCCGGACCAGGCCGCGCCCGCGGGGATTTCGGTGCGGCCCACGAGGCGGCTCGTGGTCTTCGCGTTGAAGAACTGAATCGCGGAGTCCGCCACCTGCCGGGCGAGCTCGGGGGGCGTGAAGTGCACGCCCGACGCCTCGGGGTTGATGACGATGGCGGTGTCCTGCGCCGCCGCCCACCCGGTGGGCAATGCCAGCGCGGCCGCGAGGGCCAGAGTCGAGCGGTTCATGGCGTCAGGGTCCGGGGCGGCTCGATGCCGAGCCGCCGCATCCGGCGGTAGAGGTTGGCGCGGTCGGTGGACAGCCGGCGGGCCGCGTCGGCGACGTTGCCGCGGGCCGCCGACAGGGCCCGCGTGATGAGCGACTGCTCGTAGCGGTCCAGGGCTTCGGTGAGGGCCACGTCTTCCCACCCTCCGGACGACACCGGCGCGGCGCCGGCGCCGTCCCGGGGCAGGACCCGCACCACGTCGTCCGCGGTGATGCTCGGGCCCGCGGCCAGGATGGCCAGACGCTCCACGGAGTTGGCCAGCTCCCGGACGTTCCCGGGCCAGGGATAGGTGGAGAGGAGCTGCACGGCGCCGGCGTCCAGCCGGACCACCCGGCCCAGGCGCGCCGTCTGCCGCTCGGCAAAATGGGCGATCAAGGCCGGGATGTCGCCGGCCCGGTCGCGCAGGGGCGGGATGTGGACCGGAATCACGTTGAGCCGGAAGAGCAGGTCCTCCCGGAAGGTCCCGGCCGCCACGGCGCGGGTCAGCTCCTTGTTGGTGGCGGCGATCACCCGGACGTTGACCGTGATCGGCTTTTCGCCGCCGATCCGCTCGATCACCCCGGTCTCGAGCACCCGCAGGAGCTTCGCCTGCGCCTCGGCGCCCAGATCGCCGACTTCGTCCAGGAACAGCGTGCCGCCGTCCGCGAGCTCGAAGCGCCCCAGGCGCCGCTCCGTGGCGCCGGTGAAGGCGCCCCGCTCGTGCCCGAACATCTCGGATTCCACCAGGTCCTTCGGGATCGCCGCGCTGTTGACCGTGACGAAGGGGCGCGCCGCCCGGCCGCTCTGGCGGTGGATGGCGGAAGCCACCAGCTCCTTGCCGGTCCCGGACTCGCCGGTGATCAGGACCCGCGCTTCGGTCGGCGCGATGCGCCCGATCAGGGTCCGAAGCTCGTCCATCGCGGACGACGACCCCACCAGCGGGTCGCTCTGCCCCAGCGCCGCGCGCAGCCGCCGGTTCTCGGCCAGCGTGCGGCCGAGCTCCAGGGCGCCGCGGACCGCCACCAGCACGCCCTCCGGGGTCAGCGGTTTTTCCAGGAACTGGAAGGCGCCGAGCTTGGTGGCCCGCACCGCGTCGGCCAGCGAGGCCTTGCCGCTCATCATCACCACCGGTGTTTCCGGGGACCGCTGCTTCAGCCGCTCCAGCGTGGCCAGTCCGTCCAGCTCGCCCGGCATCATGAGGTCGAGGAGGACGACGTCCGGCGGGACCTCGGTCATCGCGGCGAGGCCGGCCGCGCCGTTGGCGGCGTCCGAGGTCTCGAAGCCCTCGCCCTGGAGGAGCGCGCCCACCATCCGGCGAATGTTGGCTTCGTCGTCGATGAGAAGGATCCGAGGGCTCATGTGGGCAGGGTGATGGTGAAGGTGGCGCCGCCGCCTGGGGTGTCGGCGAGTGACACCGAGCCCCCGTGGGCCTCGACGGTCTGGCGGACCAGGGCCAGACCCAGTCCCGTGCCGTCGGTCTTCGTCGTGAAGTACGGCTCGAACAGCCGGGGCTTGAGCTCGGCGGGGACGCCCGGACCGTGGTCGGCGAGCGAGACTTCGAGGGGACCGGCCGGGGCGGAGCGGACCGTCACGTCGATCCGGCCCGCGCCGTTCATCGCCTCGGAGGCGTTGCGGTAGAGGTTCGCGAAGGCGCGCCGGAGCGGCTCGTAGTGCGCCGAGAGGTTGCGGCGGGGTCCGGAGGCGGCGACGGCGACGGTGACGCCGGGCGGGACGGCGGTCTGGCCGAGCTCCTGGAGCAGCTCCACGAGGTCGACGTCCGACGGCGGCCCCTCGGGGAGGCGCCCGAAATCCGCGAACTCGCGGGCCAGCCGTTCCAGGCGGTCGGTCTCCGCGCCCATCACTTCCACCGCCGTGGCGGTGCGGCCGTTGGCGGCGCTCTTCGGATCCTGGAGCGAGCGCTCGAGCTGGTCCACGGCGATGCGCATGGAGGTGAGGGGGTTCTTGATCTCGTGGGCCACCCGCCGCGCGACTTCGCGGAAGGCCCGGAGGCGCTCGGACTCGAGCTCCCGCTCCCGCGCCGTCTCGAGGGCGGCCGCGAGCTCCCGTACCGCCTGGCGCAGGGCTTCGAACTCGGGGGCGCCGCGCGGCGGGGGACCGGCGGGCAGGGGCGCCCGGCGCCGGATCAGCCTGGTCCACCCCACCAGCTCGTCGATGGGCCGGGAGAGCTGCCGGGAGAGGTGGCCGGCCACCCGGACCGCCACGAAGAGGACCATGACGCCCAGCACGATGATCACCGCCGCGAAGCCGGCGGTGGAATAGTCGCGGAGCGTCTCGGCGCGCTGGGCGAGCGTAAGCGAGGAGGAGATGCGGTCCAGGTGCTGGTCCATCGCCCGGCGCTCCCGCGGGGACAGCCGGGTGGTGTCCACGGTCTTGAGCATCGCGCGGGCCGAGGCGGCCACGCCTTCCAGGGAGGCCCGCGCTCCCGCCATCGGGCCCGCCGCCCGTACCGAGAGGACGAGGCCGATCACGGCGAGGCCCGTCGGGATCGCGGTCATCGCCACCAGGATCACGAAAATCCGGCGGCGGAAGGGGAGTGCCATGTTGGTGACAGCAATCTACGGAAGCGGCCTGGGTGCGACAATTCGACACAGGGCAGGGGATCGAGGCCAGACGAGGGGTGCCGGGGGGCTGGTTGAAACGCTCCAAGTCATTTACTTTTATTGGGTTCCGGCGGACGGTGACTTGCAGTGCGGTGGGGTCGCTCGCCCGTCTGAACCAGGGGTATGACCGGTGCAGCGCAAATGCGCTCCCCCTTCCCCTTCGGCGCGCCAGGCGCGCCCCGGGCCTCCCATATGGGGCCCCCCAACAGACCACCGCGCACTCTCGCCCGCCGCACACGCGAACTCCGCGTCCCTGCTTCTGCCAATTCTCGAGAAGGCGGGCACCCAGGAAGCCCAACGGCTTCCACTAAGGACAACAGTTTGATGCAACAGCCTCACGCGCACCTGCCGCGGCCGGCTCACAAAGAGCCGCCCGCCCACGCCCCCAATGCCGCACTCCTCATCGATTTCGACAACGTGACCATGGGCATCCGGTCGGACCTCCAGAGCGAGCTCCGCCGCCTGCTTCAGTCGGAAATCATCCGAGGCAAGGTGGCGGTCCAGCGAGCCTACGCGGACTGGCGGCGGTATCCCCAGTACATCGTTCCCCTCTCCGAATCCTCCATCGATCTCATCTTCGCGCCGGCCTACGGCTCCAACAAGAAAAACGCCACCGACATCCGGCTGGCGATCGACGCCCTGGAGCTGGTGTTCACCCGGCCCGAGATCGGGACCTTCATCCTGCTCTCCGGCGACAGCGACTTCTCGTCCCTGGTGCTCAAGCTCAAGGAGTACGGGAAGTACGTGATCGGGGTGGGCATCCGGGAATCGTCCTCGGACTTGCTCATTCAGAACTGCGACGAGTACTTCTCCTACAACGAGCTCGCCGGTTTCCAGAAGGAAAGCGACATCGTCCATCAGCGCTGGGACGTCTGGCAGCTGGTGGTCGAGGCGGTGAAGCAGATGACCGCCCACAACGACGTGATGCGCTCCGACCGCCTGAAGCAGGTGATGCAGGAGATCGACCCGGCGTTCGACGAGAAGGACGCGGGGTATTCGCGCTTCACCAAGTTCGTGCAGGAGGCCTCGCGGCGCGGCCTGATCGGCCTCACCCGCCGGGACAACGGGCAGTTCGAGATCTCGCTGGGCGGCAGCTCCGCGGCGCCCGCGGCCCAGCCCGGCACCCTGGCGCCGATGGACGAGCCCGAAGAGGCGGCCCCCGAGCCGGCGCAGCGGTCGCTGGTGGGTGACGCCTTCGGGTTCCTGAAGCAGGCGCTCACTCCCTCGTCCGAAGAGGACGAGGCGGGAGCGCCCGCGGCGCCCGCCGCCTCCCTGCACGCGATGCATGAAGACGAGGACGAGCCGCCCATGCCGCAGAGCTCGGCGCCCCCCCCGCCGTATTCCACGGCCACGGGCGGCGTGACGCCGCTGGGCCGGAGCGCCCGGTTCCGGCGCGGCTCCAAGGGTGGTCCGCGGCCCGCAGCTCCGGCGGCGCCCGCGGCGCCGCGCATCGGCATCGTCGAGGACGGCGGTTCCCGGCCGGCGGCCTCGCCGCCGCCGCGCGGCGGCGACGGCGAACCGGGTGGCGAGCGCCGGGAGCGCGGAGAACGCTCCCGGGGCGGCCGCGGGCGCGGGGGCCGGGGCGCCCCTCGCGGCGGCGAGCAGGCCGAGGGTTCGGGCGATCGCCCGGACCGGGGTGGGCGGAGCCGGCGCGGCGGTCGCGGCCGGGGCCGTACCGGCGGCAACGGCGGCGCCGGAGAAGAGCGCCGCGAGCGCTATGCGGCGGAGCCGCGGGTGGAGAGCGCCACTGCGCACACCCCTCCCCCCTCCCCGCTTCCCCCGCCTCCCCCGAGGAAGGCTCCTGAAACGGACACGTCCGGGGAGTCGTTCTGGACCCGCGTGAAGCGCGGGCTGACCGGCGGAGGGGACGCCTGACCGGCAGGCCGTTTCCCGCTCGCTTCTACGCGCGACCGACTGAGTTGGTCGCGCGTAGGCTTTTGGGGCACTTTCTGGTGAGCCGGGTGGGGGGCCGGCGGACGGTGGGGCGGATCGTCGAGACGGAGGCCTACCTGGGGCCGGACGATCCGGCCTGCCACGCCTGGAAGGGCCGCCGATCCCCGTCCATCGAGTCGCTGTACGGGCCCCCGGGCACCTCCTACGTCTATTTCACCTACGGCATGCACTGGTGCCTGAACGCCGTCACCCGGCGGGAGGGGTTCCCCGCGGCGGTGCTGATCCGGGCTCTGGAGCCGGTGTCGGGGCTCGAGATGATGCGCCGGCGGCGGGGAGGGGTGGCCGACCGCAAGCTCTGCGCTGGTCCGGCAATGCTTTGCGAGGCCCTCGGCGTCACGGGGAAGGAGGACGGGCTTCGGCTGTACGAGGGGCGCCTCGTGATTGCGGCCGACCCGGCGTGGCATCGGCCGCCGGTATCGGCGGGTCCGCGGGTGGGCATCAGCCGGGCGGTGGACTGGCCGCTGCGATTCTGGGTGACGGGATCGCCCTGGGTGTCTCGCTGAAAAAACGACGGGCCGGCTGGGTGCCGGCCCGTCGTGTCTTCTCAGGGAGCGTCGACCGGATCAGTTGTTCTGGTCGGTGATGTCTTCCTTGGAGCTGCCCAGCGAATAGCGGATGCCGCCCTGGACCGTAAAGGTGGGGCCGTCGAGCATGAACTGCTGGGCCGACGAGGTTACCGTCGCCTGTCCGAAGAGCCCGAGCCGCCCGAAGTTGATCTGGACGCCCGCCATGGCCCACGCGAACGCCTTGCTCGATTGGTCGCTCGCCGCCTGGGCCGCGATGCTCGAATCGGAGGCGCTGGCGCACACGGCGTTCGCGGTCGCGCCGCTGCAATCGATGCTGGGGTTCAGGATCTGCACGATCGAGAACCCGCCGCCGATCAGGGGCTGGATGTGGCCGTCGATGGGGAGCGCCATCACTCCGATGGAGAGGCGCCGGACGTTCGAGAACGACGCGTTCCGAAGCCCGGTGCTGGAGTTGGCGTCGGTGATCTCGGCGACGGCGGCGGTCGAGAAGAACGCCTGCTCATAGGACAGGTAGAGCGCCGTCCGCTTGCCGGTGATCAGCCAGTGCCCACCGATGATGGGGTCGAAGTGCAGGGACTGGACGTTCGTCTTGTAGCCGAACGCTCCGCCCTGGACTCCCCAATACCACTGGTAGGAGTGGCTGGACTGTTGGGCGGCGAGGGGGCTCGCCAGCAGCACTGCCGCCAGAGCCAAAGGGGACAAACGCGACACCGGCTTCATCGGACACCTCCCTAAGAGGCTCCGAAGGTAATAATCTAGGCTGTTGCGCACAAGCAGGTTAAGCCAGTGTATCGCGAAACTACTTGAAGTCCGGTCCTGATAGACGTGGATGTAGTGACAGTGTCGTTATTGTGACTCCTGTCAAATCAGCCCCAGCCGCGCCCCGACCTTCTTGAACGCCGCGAGCGCGAAGTCCAAGTCGTCCCGGGAATGTGCCGCCGAGACCTGGCAGCGCACGCGGGCGTGCCCCTGGGGCACCACCGGGTACCCGAACCCCGTGACGAACACGCCCTCCGTCAACAGCAGGTCGCTCATCTGAATCGCCTTCGCCGTCTCGCCGAGGATGACGGGGATGATCGGCGTCTCGCCGGGCAGGGGCTTGAAGCCCAGCTCCAGCAGGCGCCCGCGGAAGTACCGCGCGTTCTCGTGCAGCCGCGTCACGAGCTCCGGATGGGCCTCGGCATAGCGCACGGCGGCGAGGGCGCTCGCGGCGACCGTCGGCGGCAGGGCGTTACTGAAGAGCTGCGGGCGCGAGCGCTGGGTGAGATAGTCGGTGAGGGACGCGGGGCCGGCCGTGAACCCTCCCGCCGCGCCCCCCAGCGCCTTGCCCAGGGTGGACGTGATGATGTCCACCTGGCCCAGCATCCCGAAATGCTCGGCGGTCCCTCGGCCCGTCTTGCCCAGCACGCCCGAGGCGTGAGAATCGTCCATCGCCACCACGGCGTCGTACTTCCGGGCCAGGGCCACGAGGTCGGGGAGCCGCGCGATGTCGCCTTCCATCGAGAAGATCCCGTCGGTGAAGATCACCCGCAGCCGGGCGCCCGACGCGGCCTTGAGCCGCTCCTCCAGGTCCGCCATATCCGAGTGCTTGTAGACCGCGGTCTGGCACTTGGTGATGGCTTTCGCGAGTCGGATGGAATCGATGATCGAAGCGTGGTTCAGCTGGTCCGAGATGACGATGTCCTGCTCGCCGAGGAGGGTGGGGCAGAGACCCTCGTTGGCGTTCCAGCAGCTGACGTAGGAGAGGGACGATTCACAGCCGACGAACCGGGCCAGGGCCTGCTCGAGCTCGCGGTGCACCGTGAAGGTCCCGCAGATGAACCGCACCGAGCCCGTGCCCGCGCCGTACCGGTCCAGCGCGTCTTTTCCGGCCTGGATCACCTCGGGGACGTTGCAGAGTCCCAGGTAGTTGTTCGACGAGAGGATCACCACCTCGCCGCGCCCTTCCATCTTCACCCGCGCGGCCTGCGGGGACTCGAGGTAGTTGAGGCGCTTGTACACGCCGTCCTTCCGGAATTGATCGATCTCGGCGGCGAGGCGCGTGGCGAAGCTCATGAGATCTCCAGGATCACCTTGCCGGCGTCTCCCGAGCGGATCGCCGCCAGGGCGTCGTCGATCTTGGTGAGGGGAAAGCGGTGGGTGATGACGGGGCGGGGATCGAAGAGGCCGGCCGTCAGGAAGCGCCGCATCTGGTGCCAGGTCTCGTACATCTTCCGGCCCACCACGCCGTAGACCGTGATCCCCTTGAAGATGATTTCCGTGGCGAAGTCCACGGGCACTTGGTCCTTGGGAATGCCCAGGAGCTGGACCCGGCCCCCCATCCGCACCGACGCGAAGGCCTGGTGCAGGGCGCTGGGGATCCCGCTCATCTCGCAGACCACGTCGGCCCCCTCGCCGCCCGTCGCCTGCAGCACCGCGGACGTGACGTCCTCTTTTTTCGCGTCGATCGTGACGTGCGCGCCCATCTTCGCGGCGAGCGCCAGGCGTTTGGGATTGACGTCCGAGGCGATGACCTTCGCCGCGCCGGCCGCCCTCGCGATCCCCACGGCGAAGCACCCGATGGGCCCGCATCCCACCACGAAGACCGTGCTCCCCGGGATCTCCGCGGTCAGGACGGTATGGAAGGCGTTGCCCATCGGGTCCATGATGGCGCCGATCTCGGTGGGGATCCCCTCCAGCGGCAGGACGTTCCCGGCCGGCATCGCGATGAAGTTCGCGAAGGCACCGTCCCGGTCGACGCCGATGATCCGCGTGTTCCGGCAGATGTGGCCGTTTCCGGTGCGGCACTGGAGGCAGTGGCCGCAGACGATGTGGCCTTCCGCGGTCACCATCTGGCCCACCGACAGCTCGGTCACGCCGAGGCCCACCTTCACGATTTCCCCGGCGAACTCGTGGCCGACCACCACCGGCGGGTGGATCCGCCCCTGGGCCCAGGCGTCCCAGTCGGCGATATGCAGGTCCGTGCCGCACACCCCCGCGTGACGGACCGCGATCAGAACCTCGCCGGCGGAGGCGATGGGGTCGGGGACGGTGGTGACGGTGAGCCCGGGGGCCCGGCGGTCTTTGACGATGGCTTGCATGG
>DATJQI010000023.1:0-79251 GCA_035505915.1 Gemmatimonadales bacterium
ATCAGCCGGCCTTCGAGGGCGTACTGGAACTCCCGGCTCCGCTCCACGCGGTCGACAAACGCCTGGCGATTCGGAAAGTCGCTCGCCCACAGCTCGATCTCTTCCATGTCGTCGGGGGCACCCTCGAACCGGAACTCGACGCCCACCACCCGGGTCGTAGTCCCGAACGCGCCCTTCGCGTCGGTCACCTGCCGGCACAGCCGCACCTCGAGCACCGGGTCGAGCGCGTTTTCGCGGACCCAGGTGGCCTGGAACCCGGCGACGTCGTCGGGGGTCCCCGACGGGACCGCGAGAAAACGCTGGAAAACCTCCCAGGCGGCCCGGAAGGAAAAATGGCGGGCCTCGAGGCCGGCGTCGGCGAGCATGTACTGGAGCGCCGGAAGCGCGGTGAGGGTGCTGGCGCGGAGCTCGATCATACGCACAGAAGCTAGCGACGCCGTCCCCGATCCGCTTGTACCGATCGTGTTATCGCTGGCGTCGCGGGCGGAGGGGCCGGGCCAGACGACCCTCCCGGGCCTGCTGGATCCGGCGGATGAACAGCTCGCGCTGCCGCTGGTACCGCACCCGCTGCACCGGTGTGAGGTACCCCGCCATCTCCTGGTCCTGCTGACGGTCGAGGTCCTGGAGCTTGGCCCGGTTGTCCTGCCGCTCGGTCATCAACCGGGTGACCACGTCGTTGTTCGCCGCCACCCCGGGCTGCAGCTGCTGGTTGAGCTGGGCCGCGATCTGGACCTGCCGCTGCTGGATGGGCTGCCGCATCCCGTCGTACTTGTCCTCCGTCGCCTGAAGCTTGGAGGACTGGTCGGCGGTCAGCTGCAGCTGCTGGGCGATGTGCTGATGCCAGCGGGCCCGGATGATGTGCCGGATATTGTCCGCCTGGGACGCGCTGTCCGCCCCCGCCTGGGCCGAGAGGGCGAGCGGAGCCAGCACGAGCGTGAGCAGGGCCGTGAGACGACGCATCAGCTCCCCATCGAGGTCAGCACCGACCTCAGCTCGTCCGGAGACAACCCCTCGAGCCCCGCGTCGTACGCCATGTTCTCGGCGGCGGCCGGCTCATCCACGGCGGGCAAGAGGGCCTGCAGCTGGTCCGCCGACAGGCCTTCGAGCCCCGCGTCGGTCGGCACCACCACCGCCACCGCCTCGGCGCGGTCGGTCCCCGCCCGCCAGGTGGCGATGCCCGCCGCCACCAGGATCAACGCGGCCGCGATCCGCAGGAACGCGGGCCGGGCATAGAAGGGCCGGACTCGGGCCCGCTCCTCGCGCCACCGCTCCACCACCCCGCGGGCGGTCCGGTCCAGATCGAGCCGTTCGGCCGCACCGACGCCCAGCCGCCGCACGGCGGCGACCAGCTCGCCGTCCTGGAGATCCTCGTTGCCGATGTCGTCGGTCATTGCAATTGCTCCTTCAGTCGCTTCACCGCGTGGTGATAGTGCACGCGGGCGGCTCCCGGCGTCGTGCCGAGGGCGGAGGCGATGTCGTCGTATTCCATCCCCTGCTGGGCCCGGAGGAGGAACACCTCCCGCTGCAGCCGCGGCAGGTCCTGCAACGCCCGCGCCAGCCTTCCCTCCGATTCGGCAGCCACCGCGTCGTCGTGCGGCGTGCCCCCGGCGGCCTGCAACCCTTCGTCGAGCGGCACCACCTTGGTCCGCGCGGCCCGCCGCCCGGCGTCCTTCAGGACGTTGCCCCCGATGGTCAGGAGCCACGTTCGAAATTGGCACTGTCCCCGGAACCCGGCGACCGATCGGAACGCCCGCAGGAACGTGTCCTGCACCAAGTCGTCCAAATCAGACTCGAACGCCCCGCTCGCCGCCAGGAACCGCGCGAGCGCCCGCCCGTGACGGGTGACCAACGCGGTGGCCGCGCCCTCGTCACCCCCCTGCCAGCGGGCGATCAGGTCCGCGTCGGTGGCGGCGTCCGACTGGGGTGGTGGCATCGGGCTTGTGTAAGTGGACGTGGGAGTTGCGGGAATATTAAGCCCCGGCTAGCTTGGCTTTCGAACGATCGTTCGAACCCTATGCGCCCCTACGATCAGCGACTGGAACACCTCCTGACCCAGGCGGCCACGGTCTTCGCCGAGGCGGGCTATCACTCGACCTCGATGCGGGACCTGGCGGCGGCCAGCGGCATGTCTCTGGCCGGCATCTACTACTACGTCCGCTCCAAGGAGGACCTGCTGGCCCTCATCCAGGAGCGGTGCTTTTCCGGGGTGCTCGACGGGGCCAACCGGGCGCTCGAGGGTCTTCACGATCCCCAAGACCGCCTGACCGCCTTCATTCGTCACCACGTGACCTACTTCACCGCCCATATGGCGGAGATGAAGGTCCTGTCGCACGAGGCCTCGGCCCTGACCGGGGAGCCCCGTCGCAAAGTGAACACCATCAAGCGGCGCTACGTGGATCTCCTCGAATCCCTGCTGCGGGAGGCGGCGCCGGACGAATCCGCGGTGGATCGCAGCGCCGCGGCGTACGCGTGCTTCGGCATGATGAACTGGATCTACAACTGGTACGACCCCGCGGGCGAAATCGATCCCGAACGGCTCGCGGGCCTGATCGCGCGAATCTTCCTCGGCGGCTTCGTCGAGGCGCGCTCCACGGTACACGGAGGCTAGAGGCCGGTATGGCGACGATGACCGCACCCACCAAGGAAACGAAGTCGGCGGAGCTCGTGATCTACAGCGCGGCGGATGGCATCGCCACCCTCGAGCTGAACGATCCGCCGGCCAACACCTACACCCACGAAATGATGCGCGCGCTCGATGACGCCATCCTCAAGGCCCGCTTCGACGACAACGTGCACGTCATTCTGCTGCGCGGCCACGGGGACAAGTTCTTCTCCGCCGGCGCCAACATCGGGATGCTCAACAAGGTCACTCCGCGCTTCAAGTACTTCTTCTGCCTCCACGCCAACGAGACCCTGAACCGGCTCGAGCACACGCCCAAGCTCACCATCGCGGCCCTCAACGGGCATACGGTCGGCGGCGGACTCGAGATCGCGATGGCCTGCGACATCCGCCTCGCGAAGGAGAACGCCGGCAAGATCGGGCTCCCCGAGGTGAACCTCGGCGTGCTGCCGGGGACCGGCGGCACCCAGCGCCTCGGCCGCCTCGTGGGCAAGTCGATGGCCATCGAAATGATGGTGAAGGGTGAGACCTTCTCCTTCGACAAGGCCAAGGAGATCGGCCTGGTGAACGAAGTCTTCCCCGCCGACGGATACTGGGACCAGGTGACGCTCTACGCCAAACAGTTCTGCCCGCCGCACAAGGCCTCCAAGGCCGTGGGGCTCATCAAGCGGTCGGTCCAGTCCGGACTCGAGGTGCCTTTCGAGTCGGGTCTCGCCATCGAGCGGGAGCTGCAGCAGCAGCTCTTCCAGTCGGACGACGCCAAGGAAGGGATCGCGGCCTACAACGAGAAGCGGGTGGCGGAGTTCCACGGCCGGTGAGAACCGACCTCTTCATCAATAACGAATGGCGCCCGGCCCTCTCCGGGAAGCGGTTCCCGGTGGAGAACCCCGCCACCGAAGAAATCATCGCCGAAGTGGCCCTCGGGGACGCGGCGGATACGGACGCCGCCGTCAAGGCGGCGCGGGCCTGCTTCGAGTCGGACGCCTGGCGGGGGATGTCCGCGCGCAAGCGCGGACGGCTCCTGTTCAAGACCGCGGACCTGCTCGAGGCCCGGCTCGACGAGTTCTCCCGTCTCGAGACCGCCCACAACGGCAAGACGCTCTTCGAGTCGAAGATCGAGATCTCGATGACCGTCAACACCCTGCGCTACTACGCGGGGTGGTGCGACAAGATCACGGGCGAGACGCTGCCGGTGGAAGGGCCGTTCTTCACCTACACCCTGCGGGAGCCCATCGGCGTGGTCGGGGCGATCGTGCCCTGGAACTTCCCGCTCAACATCGCGAGCTGGAAGTTCGCGCCGGCGTTGGCGGCGGGCTGCACGATGGTCCTCAAACCGGCTTCCGAGACGCCCCTCACCGCCCTGCTGTTCGCCGAGCTGATCCAGGAGGCGGGATTCCCTCCCGGCGCCTTCAACGTAGTGTCGGGTGGCGGGTCCACCGCGGGCGCCGCGCTGGTCCGGCATCCGGAGGTGGACAAGATCAGCTTCACCGGATCCACCGAGGTGGGGCGGCAGATCATGAAAATGGCCGCGGACACCAACAAGCGGATCACGCTCGAGCTGGGCGGCAAGAGCCCCAACGTGATCTTCGCCGACGCCGACCTCAAGGCGGCGGTGCGCGGCGCCCAGAACGGGATCTTCTACGGCAAGGGCGAGGTCTGTGCCGCGGGCTCGCGGCTCCTCGTGGAGAAGAGCGTCCACGATCAAGTGGTGGAGCAGCTGGCCGAAGGGGCGAAGAAGTACGCGCCCGGTGATCCGCTCGACAAGAACACGCGCCTCGGCGCCGTGGTGTCGAAGAAGCAGCAGGAAGTCGTGCTCGGGTACGTGAAGAAGGGCGTGGAAGAGGGTGCGGCGCTCGTGGCGGGCGGCAAGGCCGTCAAGCCGAACGGCAAGGGCTACTTCGTCGAGGCGACGGTGTTCGACCAGGTCTCACCCGAGATGACGATCGCCCGGGAAGAGATCTTCGGCCCCGTGCTCGCGGTGATGTCGTTCGACGACTACGACGCCGGCGTCGCGCTGGCCAACCGCACGATCTACGGCCTCGCGGCCGGGATCTGGACCAAGGACGTCGCCAAGGCGCACCGGGCGGCGAAGGCCATCCGCGCCGGCACCGTCTGGATCAACTCGTACAACTTCTACGACTCGGGCGCGCCCTTCGGCGGCTTCAAAGCGTCGGGATTCGGACGGGACCTGGGCGCCGACGCGCTGGACGGCTATCTCGAGACCAAGACGGTGTGGGTAGGGCTCTAAGAGAGCTAAGGGGCTAAGTGGTCAAGGACGCATTCATCGAGGTCGCGCTCCGCACTCCCGTGGGCAAGCACGGGGGGTCGCTCGCCGGCGTCCGCGCCGACGATCTGGCCGCGGTCCCGATCAAGACGGTGATCGAGCGCTCCGGCGTGGACCCGAAGCAGATCGACGACGTCATCCTCGGCTGCGCCAATCAGGCCGGGGAAGACAACCGGAACGTCGCGCGGATGGCCCTGCTCCTCGCGGGACTGCCGGTGGAGGTCCCGGGCCAGACGGTCAACCGCCTCTGCGGCTCGGGCTTGCAGGCGGTGATCGCCGCGACGCACGCCATCAAGTCGGGTGAAGGCGAGCGGTTCATCGCGGGCGGCGTCGAATCGATGACCCGGGCGCCCACGGTGATGCTCAAGGCCGCGGAGCCGTGGAGCCGGAAGGCGCCCGAGATCGCCGACACGACGGTCGGTTGGCGGTTCGTCAACCCCCGCTTGAAGCCGGACTGGACCATCTCCCTGGGCGAGACGGCCGAAAAGGTCGCCGAGCAGTACGGGATCACGCGGAGCGAGCAGGATGCCTTCGCGGCCGAGAGCCAGCGCCGGGCCGAGGCCGCACAGCAGGCGTGCGTGTTCAGCGACGAGCTGGTGGGTGTCCCCCTCCCTGATGGCGCGGTGTTCTCCAAGGACGAGTATCCACGGGCCGGCACGACGGCCGAGAAGCTCGCGACCCTGAAGCCGGCCTTCAAGAAGAACGGGACGGTCACCGCCGGCTCATCGAGCGGCATCAATGACGGCGCCGCGGCCCTCTTCGTCACGGCGGCGCCGAAGCGGCCGCTCGCCCGCATCGTCGCGACGGCGGTGGCCGGGGTGGACCCGAGTGTGATGGGCCTGGGTCCCATTCCGGCGACCCGGAAAGCGCTGGCGCGCGCGGGACTCACGGCCCAGCAGCTCGATCTGGTGGAGCTCAACGAGGCGTTCGCGGCGCAGGCCATCGCCTGCATCCGCGATCTCGCGCTCGACCCCGCCCAGGTGAACATCTACGGCGGCGGTATCGCCCTCGGTCACCCGCTCGGGTGCACCGGGGCGAAGATCCTCGCGACGCTCGTGCACGCCCTCAAGCGCACGGGCGGGCGGTACGGGCTGGTGACGATGTGCATCGGCGTGGGACAGGGGATCGCGGTCATCGTGGAGCGCGTGTAGTGGCGGCGTACGACACGGTGCTGGTGGAGATCGCACAGGGCGTCGCGACGCTCACCCTCCACCGCCCCGACAAGCTGAACGCGCTGAACGTGGAGCTCTGCCGGGACCTGATCGCCGCGCTCGAGACGGTGGGCGGGTCCGAGCAGGTCCGCGTGATCGTGCTGACCGGAGCGGGCCGCGGCTTCTGCGCGGGCGCGGACCTGAAGGTCCTGGGGCCCCAGGGCAACCAGCTGGTCGAGTCGGGGGTCCGGATCGCGCGGCTGATCCGCGAGGCGCCTCAGCCCGTCATCGCCGCCGTCAACGGCGCCGCGGCGGGCGGCGGCGCGAACCTGGCGCTCGCCTGCGATTACCGGGTCGCGTCGAGCCAGGCGCAGATCGGCCAGGTGTTCCACAAGCTGGGGCTCGGGGTCGACTGGGGCGGGAGCTTCTTTCTCCCCCGGACCGTCGGCACCGCGCGGGCCCTCGAGCTGGTGTGGAGCGCCCGGATGGTGTCCGCCCCGGAGGCACTGGCGCTGGGACTCTACCAGGAAGTGGTCACGGCGGAGGCGCTGATGCCGAGGGTCCGGGAGCTGGCGACCCTCTGGGCCGGCCAGCCGGTGGAGGCGGTCCGGCGGACCAAAGTCGGGATGTACGCGAGCGAAGGGCGCACTTTGCCCGAGATGCTGGATTGGGAGATGGCGCAGCAGCGTGAGCTGTTCACCCTAGGAGGATTCCGCTGATGGTTCGGAAGATCGGCAACTTTGACGACTGGAAGGACTACTTCCGCTACTGGCAGGACTCCATCGGGCTCCCCCAGGGCGAGTTGCGCAGCTTCAAGTTCGAAGAGAAGTTCGGCGATCCGGAGGTGCCGCACATCGAGTTCGGGCACTACCGGGGCCAGCGCAAGTGGCCCACCGTGATGCACATCCCCGACCAGCGGATCCGGGACGCCCTGCTCAACCTCATCGTCTACCAGGGGGACACCGAGTTCGCGTCCGTGGAACAGCAGCGCAACCTGCTCCATCACGCGCCCTCCGATTACGACCTCCTCTCCCTCATGCGGGTGATGACCGAGGAGATGCGGCACGGCTGGCAGATGTCGTACCTCCTCGTCACGCACTTCGGGGACGAAGGCCGCCGCGAGGCCGCCAAGCTCCTCGAGCGCCGTGCCGACGAGGGCGAGCGCCTGCTCGGCTCCTTCAACGAGATCGTCAACAACTGGCTCGACTTCTTCACCTACACCCAGTTCATCGATCGGGACGGCAAGTTCCAGCTCAAGATGCTGTCCTACTCGGCCTTCGATCCGCTGTCGCGGTCCATGGGTCCGATGCTCAAGGAGGAGTCCTTCCACCTCGGCACCGGCAACAACGGGCTGCTCCGGATCGTGAAGGCGGGCAAGATGCCGCCCGAGGTGATCCAGCGGTTCTTCTACAAGTGGATCCCGACCGCGTTCGACCTGTTCGGGACCGATGCCTCCTCGTCGGCGCACTGGGCCTACGTCTGGGGGCTGAAGGGCCGCTACGACGAACGGGAGCACGAGCACGAGCCGGACAAGGCCAAACTGAACGAGCTGTCCCGGGAGCTGTACCGGCAGGAGATCACGAAGCTGGTCGAGCGGCTGAACATGTTCATCCCCGAGAAGGAGCGGCAGCTCAAGGTGCCGTCGCTCAAGTTCAACCGCCGGATCGGGATGTACGCCCGGCAGCACTGGACCGTGGACGGGCAGCCGATCGACGCCGACAAGTATCCGGCGTACCTGGCGTCGGTGTTGCCGCGTCTGGAAGACATCCAGTTCGTGAAGGATCTCGAGAAGGAGCCGAACTGGATCGAGCCGAAGAAGGCCGACTCGCTGGCGTGACCGCGCCGCTCGTCATCGCGCACCGCGGCGCGTCCGGCGTGGAATACGAGAACTCCCTGGCCGCCTTCCGGCGCGCCGGAGAGCT
Organism: Gemmatimonadales bacterium; assembly: GCA_035505915.1. Taxonomy (GTDB): domain Bacteria; phylum Gemmatimonadota; class Gemmatimonadetes; order Gemmatimonadales; family GWC2-71-9; genus 40CM-2-70-7. The sequence goes on from DATJQI010000023.1 coordinate 7,978, forward strand.
CGGCGCGGACGGGATCGAGCTGGACATCCACGCCACCACCGACGGCGCGCTGATCGTCCATCACGACCCCGCGGTGGCGGGCACGTTCATCCCGCGCGCCACCGGTGCCGCCATCGCGGCGCTCCGCCTCCCCAACGGGGAGCCGGTCCCCACGCTCGCGCAGGCGCTCGAAGCCGCCGGGAAGCTCCGGGTGTTCGTCGAGGTCAAGACGCTGCCGCCCGGCTGGGACGGCCAGCTCTTCGCCGCGCTGGACGCCGGCCCCAACCCGGCGGGGTACGCCGTGCACGCCTTCGACCACCGGATCATCCAGCGCCTGCGGCGCCAGCGCCCCCAGCTGCAGGCGGGCGTCCTGTCGTCGTCGTACCTGGACGACAACGTGGAGCCGATCCGGGCCGCCGGCGCCCAGGTGCTCTGGGAAGACCACGCGATGATCGACCCCGCGCTGGTCGAGGAGGTGCAGGACGCCGGCTTCGGCCTCTACGCCTGGACGCCGAACGAGATCTCCGATTTGTCCCGGCTCGCCTCCCTCGGCGTCAACGGCTTGTGCACCAACTATCCGGACCGGGCCCGGCGCGTGGTGGACGGCCTGACGTGACCGCGCCCGATACGTCCTGGCAGGTCGCGGTGATCGGCGCCGGGACGATGGGCCACGGCATCGCCTACGCCGCGGCACTCGCGGGCTGCACCGTGACGCTCACCGACGCCCGGGAGGACGCGCTGCCCGAGGCCCGGAACCGGATCGAGTCGTTGCTCGCGGGCGGGCTGAAGCGCGGCAAACTGACCGAAGACGACCGCGCCGCCGTCCACGCGCGCCTCACCTTCGAGCCGGTGCTCGCCGGCGCGGTCCGCCACGCGGACGTCGTCATCGAGGCGGTGGTGGAGCAGATGCCGGTGAAGCAGCGCCTCTTCGCCGAGCTGGAGCGCGAGGCGCCCGACGGCGCGCTGCTCGCCACCAACACGTCCTCCCTCTCGGTGGGACAGATCGCGGCCGCCCTGAAAGAGCCCTGGCGGCTCCTCGGGATGCATTTCTTCAATCCCGTGCACTCGATGAAGCTGGTCGAGATCATCACGCACGGGCGCACCGGGGCGCCTCAGGTGGAGCGCGCCACCGCGTTCGCGCGACTGCTGGGCAAGGAGCCGATCCTGGTGAAGGACTCGCCGGGGTTCGCGTCCAGCCGGCTGGGCGTGGTGCTGGGCCTCGAGGCGATGCGGATGCTCGAACAGGGCGTCGCCAGCGCCGAGGACATCGACAAGGCGATGGAGCTCGGCTACAACCATCCGATGGGCCCCCTCAAGCTGACCGACCTGGTCGGGCTGGACGTGCGGCTGGCGATCGCGACCTACCTCCACCAGGAGCTGAAGCTCCCGCACTACGCCCCGCCGCAGATCCTGAAGGACAAGGTGGCGAAGGGCGAGCTGGGCAAGAAGAGCGGCAAGGGGTTCTACACGTGGAGCGATTGACCCGCATCACGGACGTCCACATCCACATCCAGCCCTGGCGGGATCTGTTGCCCGCGGTTCAGGACGCGATGCGGAAGGGCAAGGAGGACCACTGGGCCTTCCTGCTCACGATGATGGACGACCCCAAGGCCCTGCTCGAGGTGATGGACCGGTCGGGGGTCTGGCGGGTGGGCATGGTGAATTACACCAGCCCGGACGTGATGGGGTTCACCGAGACCACCAACACGTTCATCGCGAAATACGCGCTGGCCGACCCGGAGCGGCTGATGCCCTATGGCGGGGTCCATGCCCGCTTCACCAAGGATCCGGCCGGCGACGTCGACCGTCTGGTGGACCTGGGTATCCGGTGCCTCAAAATCCACCCTCCCCACCAGCTGTTCGCGGCCAATGCCTATACCGAGGGGCTCGACGCCCTCGCCGCCATCTACCGCCGCTGCGAGGAGCGGGGACTGCCCGTGATGGTCCACACCGGGACCAGCATCTTCCCGGGCGCCCGGTCCAAGTACGGGAATCCGATGGAGCTGGACGACGTGGCGATCGACTTCCCGGACCTCCGGATCCTGATGGCCCACGGGGGCCGGCCGCTCTACATGGAAGAAGCGTTCTTCATTCTCCGGCGTCATAAGAATGTGTGGCTCGACGTCTCCGGTATTCCGCCCTCGAAACTCCTGGAGTACTTTCCCCGTCTCGGCGAGATCGCCGACCGGGCGCTGTGGGGCACCGATTGGCCCAGCCCGGGCGTGAAGGACTTGAAGCAGAACATCGACCAGTTCCTGGCCCTGCCGTTGTCGCACGACCAGAAGCGGGCGGTGCTCGAATCCAATCCGCTGGCGCTGTTTCCCGCCGTCCCCCAGCGGACCTGAAGCGCAGGACCTACCCCCTTTTCACCAGGGAGCGCGCTCCAATGCGTGTCGTTCGTCGTGTCAGTATCCTCACCGCCGCCACCCTGTGGCTGGCGGCCGCCGGCGCGTCGGCGCAGGCGGCGGTCGGGGCCATCGCCTACGATTCGTTCCGGCTGGCGAACGGCCTCCAGGTGCTCTACGCCGAGAAGCACACCACGCCGGTCGTGACGGTGGACCTGTGGTACCGGGTCGGGGCCCGCAACGAGCGGCCCAAGCTGTCCGGCTTCGCGCACCTCTTCGAGCACATGATGTTCCAGGGGTCGGCGCACGTCGGGAAATCCGAGCACTTCCAGTACGTGGAGCGCGCGGGCGGCGACGAGAACGGCAGCACCCACGACGACTACACCAACTACTTCGAAACCCTGCCCTCCAACCGCCTGAACCTCGCCCTGTGGCTCGAGGCGGACCGGATGCGGTCCCTCGCCGTCACCCAGCAGAATCTCGAGAACCAGCGCCAGACGGTGGAGGAAGAAAAACGCCTCCGGGTGGACAACCAGCCCTACGCCGGCGCCTTCCGCGGCTCCCTCATCTGGCCCTACGACAGCACCCGCTGCTTCGCTTATGCCCACCCGGGCATCGGCGTGATCGAGGATCTCGATTCCGCCAAGCTGGCGGACGTCCAGGCGTTCCACGCGACGTATTACGCCCCGAACAACACCACGCTCGTGGTGGCGGGCGACTTTCAGCCCGCCGAGCTGAAGCGCCTGGTGACGGCCTACTTCTCGGACATTCCGAGCCAACCGGCGCCGCCGTCGGTCACCTGCGACTACACCCTGTCGCCGGGGCTGGCGGTCCGGACGGTGGTCGATTCCCACGCGACCCTCCCGGCCGTGATCCGGGTCTACCGCATCCCGCCCGCCGCCGACGGCGACACCCCCGCGCTCGACCTGCTGAACAGCATCCTGGGCCAGGGCGAGAGCTCGCGGCTCAACGTGACGGTGGTCCGCCGCGATACCGCGGCGCTGTCGGCCTCGAGCTTCTCGGTCAACGAGCGCCGGGGCCCCGGCTCCCTTCTCATTCTGGGCATCGCCAACCGCGGCGTCGCCGCGGGGCACCTGGACTCGCTCTTGAGCGGCCAGATCGACTCGATTCGCCGGGACGGCGTGACCGCCGACGAGCTCCGCCGGGCCCAGAACCAATACCGGGCCGGCGTGATCCAGCAGCGGGAAACGACCTTCGGCATCGCCGAAGCCCTCAACTACTACAACCTGCTCTTCCCGAGCGTGGCGGACATGAACACCGACCCCCAGCGCTACCTGGCCGTGACCGCCGACGACATCCGTCGGGTGGCGGCCAAGTATCTCGATCCGGCCAACGCGACCGTGGTGACCGTGCTGCCGCCGTCGAAGCCGCAGGCGGGAGGTGCCCAGTGAGCGCCCGCCCCGTCGTCCTCCTGGCACTGGCGGGCGCCGTCTTCGCCGGACGGCCGGTCGCCGCGCAGGACTCGTTCCCCCCGCACGCGCCGCCGCCCGCGCCGCTCGCGCCGGTGCGCTTCCCGCCGTTCGTCGAGACCCGGCTCCCCAACGGGCTGACGCTGCTCGTGGTCGAGAGCCACGACCAGCCGATCCTCTCGGCGACGCTGTCCTTCCGGGCCGGTTCCTTCCATGATCCGGCGGGCAAGGAAGGACTCGCCGAGCTGACGGCGCAGATCGTCACGAAGGGCACGGCCACGCACTCGGCCGAGCAGATCGCCGCGACCATCGAAGGGGTGGGCGGCGGGCTGTCGGCGGATGCCGGCCCGGACTTCTTCAACATCTCGACCAGCGCCCTGTCGGAGCACGCCGACGTCGCCCTGGGCCTCCTGGGTGAGGTGGCGCGGACCGCCACCTTCCCCGCCACCGAGCTCGACCTGGCGCGTACCCAGGCATTGTCGTCTCTCCAGCTCGAGCTCTCACAACCCGGATCGATCGCGGGCCGGTTCTTCCGGCAGGCGATCTACGGGCGCAATCCGTACGGCCGCTCGACCTCGGAGGCCTCGTACCGGGCCATCGCGCGGGACGACGTGGCCGGCTTCGCCCGCCGGTACCTCGTGCCGTCGGGCGCCCTCCTGGTGCTGGCGGGAGACGTGACCCCCGCGGAGGCCCGGGCGTGGGCGACCAAGTTCTTCGGCTCCTGGCGGGGCGCTCCCCCGGCCGAGTCGGTTCCCGCGACGCCGCCGGCGCCCCGGAGCACGCAGATCCTGCTCATCAACCGCCCCGGCTCGGTGCAGGCCAACATCGTGCTGGGGAACACCACCTACGGTCCGCTGGACTCCTCCTACTACGCCACGCGGCTCGCCCTGCAGGTATTGGGTGGGGGCGCCGATGCGCGGCTGTTCCAGATCCTCCGCGAACAGAAGGGCTGGACCTACGGGTCCTACGCGAACCTCGTCCGCCATCGGGGACTCGGGTACTGGCAGGCGACCTTCGAAGGCCGTACCGCCGTCGCCGACAGCGCGCTCCGCGAAATGCTCAGCCAGGTGAGCCGGATACGCACCGAGCCCATCCCCGCGGAGGAGCTGACCGCCGCGAAGGGCTTCCTGGTCGGGTCGTTCCCCTTGACGATCGAGACGTCGGATCAGGTGGCCGGAGCGGTCGCGAACGCGAAGCTGATGGGATTGGGGAACACCTACGTGCAGCATTACCGCGAACACCTGAACCAGGTCACCGCGGCCGAGGCGCGCACCGCCGCGGCCCGGGCCCTGAAGCGCGCCAATCTCACCATCGTGGTGGTGGGGGACGCGGGAACGCTCTACGACAAGCTGACCGGCATCGCGCCGGTGCAGCTGATGGACGTGGACGGCAAGCCGATGTCGCCGGCCGATCTCCACCCCAGCGCCGCCGCGCTCCCGGTCGATCCGTCTCAGATCGTGGCGCGCCGCGATTCGTTCGTCTTCCTCGTGCAGGGCCGCCCCTTCGGCGTACAGATCTCCGAGGTGCGGAAGTCGGCGGACTCGCTGGTCTATGACGAAGCCCTGAGCATGGGTCCGATGGGCAGCCAGCACACCCTCGTACAGTTCGATCCCGCCAGCCATCACGTCCGGCAGGTCGACCAGACCGGTCAGGTGGGCGGACAGAACAGCGCCATCCACCTGCGGTATGCGGATGGCCGCGTGAAGGGGGACGTCTCCGTCCCCCAGGCCGCGGGGACACCGAAGGCGTTCACGGTGGACACCACCATCGCCGCCGACACCTACGACGACAACGCGCTCACCCTCCTGGTTCCCACCCTGCCGCTCGAGAGCGGGAAGAGCTTCAACATCGGCGTGTTCTCGTCGGGAGACGGGGCGACGCGGGTGCTGACCGCGAAGGTCGGCGCCGCCGATACCGTCACGGTGCCGGCGGGCACGTTCCACGCGTACCACGTCGACATCACCGGGGGCCAGGCGCCCGTGGTCTTCTACATCACCACCGCTTCACCGCGCCGGATCGTCCGGATCGACGTGGTGGGTCAGCCGGTGTCGCTGGAGCTCGCGAAGTGAGCGCCGCCCTCGCCGCCCGGACCTCGGGCCCGTCGCTCCTCCTGGTCGGCGCCCTGGCCGCGTGCGCGCCGGCGGGCGCGAAGAGCAGCCAGACCCCGACGCCGGTGGCGGCCGCGGACTCGGTCAGCGCCGAGCGTGCGCAGTATCCCTCGACGTACCGGCGGCACCCCAATCCGCCGGTCCTGATCCGCAACGCCACGATCATGACGGCGGCGGGCCAGGAGATCGCCAACGGGTCGATTCTCTTCAAGGACGGCCGGATCGTGGCGGTGGGCGCGTCGGTGACCGCCCCGGCGGACGCCGTGGTGGTGGACGGCACCGGGAAGTTCGTCACCCCCGGCATCATCGACGTGCATTCGCACATGGGCGTGTACGCGGCGCCGGGCACCGCCGCCGAGAGTGACGGCAACGAGGCGACCCGCCCCAACACGGCCGATGTCTGGGCCGAGCACTCCTTCTGGCCGCAGGACCCGCAGATCCCGCTCGCCATCGCCGGGGGCGTCACCACCATCGAGGCCCTGCCCGGCTCGGCCAACCTGATCGGGGGGCGCAGCGCGATCCTGAAGCTGATCCCGGCCCGGACGGTGCAGGAAATGAAGTTCCCCCATGCGCCGTACGGACTGAAGATGGCGTGCGGGGAAAACCCCAAGCGGGTCTACGGGGACCGCGGCGGGCCGTCCACGCGCATGGGCAACATGGCCGGGTACCGCGAGGCGTTCATCGAGGCCGAAGCGTACCGGCGCCGGTGGGACAAGTGGAACGCCACGCATCAGGGAGACCCGCCGGACCGTGACCTGAAGCTCGAGACGCTGGCCGAAGTGCTTCGGGGTCACATCCTGGTGGAGAATCATTGCTACCGGGCCGACGAGATGGCGCAGATGATGGACCTGGGGCGGGAATTCGGGTTCAAGATCCGGTCGTTCCATCACGCCGTGGAGGGCTACAAGATCCGGGATCTCCTGGCCGCCGCGGGCACCGGGGCCACGGTGTGGTCCGACTGGTGGGGGTTCAAGGAAGAAGCCATGGACGGCATTCACGAGAACGCCGCCCTGCTCCAGCAGGCGGGGGTCAAGGTGAACATCCATTCGGACGACGCCGGCGTGATCCAGCACCTGAACCAGGAGGCCGCGAAAGCCATGTATTACGGGATCCAGGCGGGCATTCCGGTGACCCGGGACCAGGCGCTCCGCTGGATCACGGCGAACCCGGCCTGGACCCTGGGCATCGACTCGATGGTCGGGACCCTCGAAGCGGGCAAGATGGCGGACGTCGTGCTCTGGTCGGGTGACCCGTTCTCGGTCTACAGCCGGGCGATGCAGGTCTACAACGACGGCTGGCTGGTCTACGACCGTGACGATCCGAAGCACCAACCGCGCTCCGACTTCGAGCTGGGCCAGGAGCCGCTTCCCGGGAGCGATCGATGATCGCGGTCATTCTCGCGCAGACCATCGCGCTCACCGGCGGGACCGTCTATCCGGTCTCCGGGCCGAAGATCGAGCACGCGACGGTGCTCATTCGCAACGGCGCCATCGCGGCCGTCGGGACGACCGTGGCCATTCCGGCGGACGCCACCCGGATCGACGTCTCGGGCAAGTGGGTCACGCCGGGACTCATCGACGGACTGTCGAACCTGGGGCTCGCGGAAATCGACGCGGTGCCCAACACCAACGAGAACACCACCGGGAAAGACGTGGCCGCGGCCTTCAACGTGTCGGAGGGCATCAACCCCGCCTCCACGCTGATCCCGATCAACCGGGTGGATGGCGTCACCAGCGCGCTCGCGACCCCGGGCGGCGGGTTGATCGGCGGCCAGGCCGTGCTGATCGACCTGGACGGCGGGACCATCGAGCAGATGATCGACCGGTCTCCCGCGGCGATGGTGATGGACCTGTCCGAGAACGCGAAGAGCACGGGGAACGGCGCCCGGGCGGGGGTGGCGGCGCGGCTCCGGCAGGTGTTCACCGACGCCCTCGAATACTCCCGCCGCCGGGCCGACTACTCCCGGGCGCAGATGGAGGCCCTGGCCGCGCCGGCGGCCGACCTCGAGGCGCTCCTGCCGGTGCTGCGGGGGGAGGAGCCGGTGCTGGTGAGCGCCAACCGGAAGAGCGACATCCTCACCGCGTTGCGGATCGCGAAGGAGTTCAAGCTCAAGCTGATTCTCGCGGGCGCGTCCGAGGGATGGGAGGTCGCGTCCGAGATCGCGGCCGCCGGCGTGCCGGTGCTCGTCGCGCCGATGGACAACCTGCCCAGTTACGACGGCCTCGGCACCCGCTTCGGCAACGCCACCCTGCTCGCCCGGGCGGGAGTCAAGGTCGCGTTCTACTTCTCCGATTCACACAATGCGCGGGACATCCGGCAGCAGGCCGGCACGGCGGTCTCGTTCGGGATGACCTGGGACCAGGCCCTCCGGGCGATCACCCTCTCGCCCGCCGAGATCTTCGGTGTCGGTGACCGGTACGGCTCGCTCGACGCGGGCAAGGTGGCGAACATCGTGGTCTGGTCGGGCGATCCGTTCGAGTTCTCGACGGCCGTGGAGCACGTGTACATCCGCGGGCGGGAGATCCCGCTCACGAGCCGGCAGAAGGAGCTCCTCGATCGGTATCGGACGGTGCCGCCTAGTTACTAGTTGTTAGGCGGTTAGGCGGTTAGTGAAAAACACGAAAGGCGGCCTTCCGAGAGGAAGCCCGCCTTTCACTTTTCTTGCTAACCGCCTAACCGCCTAACAACTATCAACTCAAGGGTACACACTCACCTTGAACCGCGTCTTGCTCCTGTGCTCGAACTTGACGTGGCCGTCGGCGACCGCGAAGAGCGTGTCGTCGGAGGCCCGGCGGACGTTGACGCCCGGATGGAACTTGGTGCCGCGCTGGCGGACCAGGATGTTTCCCGACTTCACGAACTCCCCGCCGAAGCGCTTCACGCCCAGGTACTGGGGGTTCGAATCGCGGCCGTTTCGGGTCGAGCCGACACCCTTCTTATGAGCCATGGAGTCCTCAGCCGACCTTCACGTCGGCGATCTTCACTTCCGTGAACTGCTGGCGATGGCCGGCGTGGCGGCGATAGCCGGTCCGGCGCGCGAACCGGTAGATCCGGATCTTCCGGGCCTTGCCGTGCCGCACCACCTCGGCCGTCACCTTGGCGCCCTTCACCTTGGGCGTCCCCGCCTGGACGGTCTTTCCATCCGACGTGAGCAGGACCTCGTCGAACGTCACCTTGCTCCCGGGCTCAGCCTCGAGGAGGGGGACTTTGATCGTGATGCCTTCTTCGGCCCGGAACTGCTGGCCTCCGGCGACAAAAATGGCGTACGTCATAGGGGGCGGAACCTAAGCGGGTGCATAGAGTTAGTCAATGGCCGTCGGGGGCTACGCCACCGCGTACTGCTCGGTGACGTCCCGCCCGGCCGGCTTCGCCATCATCCGGAACTCATCGAGGCGCATCATCGGGTCGTCCCGGACTTCGAGCTGGAGACCCGTCTGCTTCTCCAACTGCCGCAAGAAGTTGGGCTCCTGCTCCACCAGATAGATGGCCACTTCGGGGTGCAGCCGGACCGCCAGCTGGCGCTCCTTGTGGTCCGCCCCGGCCCGCTTGAGCGACCGCTCCATCCGCCGGACCACGACTTCGGGCCGGAAGACCCGGCCCGTCCCCGAGCACGTGGGGCATTCGGCGGTCATGGATTGCCAGAGGGAGGGCCGCACCCGCTGGCGGGTCATCTCGATCAGACCCAGCTCCGATACCGCGTACGCCTTGGTGCGGGCCCGGTCCCGTCCCAGATGGGTCCGCAGCTCGTGCAGGACCTTGTCCCGGTTCCCCCGGGTCTCCATGTCGATGAAATCGACCACGATGATGCCGCCGATGTCCCGAAGCCGGAGCTGCCGGGCCACCTCACGCGCGGCTTCGACGTTGGTCCGGAGAATGGTGCTCTCGGGGTCCTTCTTGCCGGTGTACCGCCCGGTGTTCACGTCGATCGAAACCAGCGCCTCGGTGGGCTGGATGATGATGTAGCCGCCCGTCGGCAGGTCCACCCGCTGGGAGAAGAGCCCGCGGATCTCGGTCTCGATGTCGTATTCGTCGAAAAGCGGATTCTCCTGCTGGTAGAGCTTGACGCGCTCCAGGAGCGACGGGTCGATCGAGTGGAGATACTGCTCGATTTCGTTGTAGAGCTGCTTGGAATCCACCAGCAGCCCGTCGACCTTGTCCGAGAAGAGGTCGCGGACGATGCCCCGCGTGAGGCTCGTTTCCCGCTGCACCAGCGCCGGTGCCCGGACCGACTTGCTCTTCCGGACGATCTTCTTCCACAGCCCCACGAGATGGTCGATTTCCCGCTTGCAGCTCTCTTCGGTGAGGTCGTCCGCGACCGTGCGGATGATCCAGCCGCCCTCGTCCTTCGGCACCAGGCGGGACACCATTTCGCGCAGTTTGCCGCGGAGCTCGCGGTTCTCGATCTTGCGGGAGACGCCGACTTTGGACGCGTACGGCATGTAGACCAGGAACCGGCCCGGCAGGGAGATCTGCGCGGTCACCCGGGGTCCCTTGGTGCTGATGGGCTCCTTGATGACCTGCACGAGCTTGGTCTGCCCGCGCTTCAGCTCGTCCTGGATGTTGGGAAGGGGACGCCGGCCCCGGCGGCCGCCGCCACCGCCACCGCCCTTGGGTGGGCGTCCCTGCTGCGGTGACCCGGAAGCCGTCGCGGCGGGGGTGTCGGTGCCGTTTCCGGCCCCGTCCCCGTTGGTGGGCTCGTCGTCGACGTCCTCGGGCTCGCCGGGCTCATCCTCGTCCTCCGACTCGATCAGGTCGGAAGCATGGAGGAAGGCACTTTTCTCGGCGCCGATATTCAGGAACGCGGCCTGAATACCGGGAAGTACGGCTTCTACCTTGCCGAGGTAGATGTCTCCGACGGAACGCCGGGCATCCGGACGATCGACCAGGAGTTCAACAAGGCGGTCGTCCTCGAGAATGGCCACGCGGGTTTCCCGCTGGCTCCCGCTGATCAGAATTTCTCGCTTCAAAGCACGAATCCTTTACGCCCCCGGTGGGCCAACAGCCCACGGGGGTCCCTAGGTGGTTCCAGCAATTAACGGATGAGGCAGAGCCCGAAAGACCGGAGTGTCGAGAAACGAGATGGACCCGGACGCCCGCGGCGGGCGGCAGGATGCGCGTCAACGACGCGAACGGAGCCAGAGTCCCAAGCACGTTGTAAATCTAAGCGGCCTTGTAAGTTAGGTCAATCCAAGTAGCTTCTCTGCCGAAATGCACGCCGACCCGCAAGACCCTACGGGCCCGACCTACCCCGCGTTCCAGTATCCCCCTACCCGGAAGTCGCCGCAGGTAGACGACTATCACGGCACTCCAGTCGCGGACCCGTACCGCTGGCTCGAAGACGTCGACACGCCCGAAACCCGGGCGTGGATCGAGGCCCAGAACGCGGTCACCTTCGCCTTCCTGGAGGCGGTCCCGTCCCGGAAGGCCATCCACCAGCGGCTGACCGAGCTGTGGAGCTACGAACGCTACGGAGTCCCCACCCACAAGGCCGGCCGCTGGTTCTACTTCCGGAACGACGGGCTCCAGAATCAAGCCGTGCTGTACCGCGCCGACGCCCTGGACGGCCCGCCCACCGTCCTGCTCGATCCCAACCTCCTCTCGCCGGACGGGACCACCGCGCTCGGCGTCACCGCCCTCAGTGAAGATGGCCGCCTCCTGGCTTACTCCGTCTCGGAGAGCGGGTCCGACTGGACCGAGATCCGGGTGCGGGAGGTGGACTCGGGAGCCGACCGGCCCGACCGGCTGTCCTGGGTGAAATTCTCGTCGATCGCCTGGACGCACGACGCCAACGGATTCTACTACAGCCGCTATCCCGCTCCGGAGAACGGAGATCCCCTCCTTCAGGTCAACAAACATCACAAGCTCTATTACCACCGCCTGGGGACCCCGCAGGAGGCCGATCTCCTGATCTTCGAGCAACCCGACCAGCCCGATTGGGGGATCGCCGCCCAGGTGTCCGAGGATGGGCGGTACCTGGTCCTGTCGATCTGGCTCGGGACCGACCGCCGGAACCGGCTCTACGCGGTCGACCTGGGGGACCCGCTGCACCCCCGCCTGACCGCTCCCGTGAACCGGCTGCTCGACCGTTTCGACGCCTCGTACGGCTTCCTGGGAAACGACGGCCCCGTCTTCTACCTGGTGACCGACCGTGAGGCCCCCCGGCGGCGCGTGGTGTCGCTCGCGATCACCGATCCCGCCCTCGACCTCTCCCCCATCGTGGCCGAGCAGCCGGATACGCTCGAGTCCGCGCACCTCGCCGGAGACGTGCTGGTGGCGAGCTATCTCCATCACGCCCACGCCCTGATGCGGCGGTTCACGCTCACGGGCGAGGAGCTGGCCCCGGTCGCGCTTCCGTCACTGGGGTCCGTAGCCGAAGTGTCCGGCGAGCGGCGGTCCACCACCATCTTCTTCGCGTTCACGTCGTTCCTCACGCCGACGGCCATTCTGTCGCACGACGTGCGGACCGGAGCGACCGCTCCCTGGCGGTCACCGGTCGTGAAGTTCGACGCCGCCCGGTACGAGACCCGCGAGGTGTTCGTGCGGTCCCGGGACGGGACGGAGCTCCCGATGTTCATCACCGGCCGGCGCGGCGCGCCGGCGGACGGGAACGCCCCGGTCTATCTGTACGGGTACGGCGGTTTCAACGTGAACCTCACGCCGGCATTCTCGGCCGGCATCATCGCCTGGCTCGAGCTGGGCGGAGTGTTCGCCCTGCCCGTGCTGCGGGGCGGCGGGGAGTATGGCGAAGCGTGGCACGAAGCGGGCATGCTCGCGCGCAAGCAGAACGTCTTCGACGACTTCTTCGCGGCGGCGGAGTGGCTGATCGCGCAGCGGATCACCCGCCCCGCACGGCTCGCGATCGGCGGCGGCTCGAACGGCGGGCTCCTCGTGGGTGCCGCGATGACGCAGCGCCCCGATCTCTTCGGCGCGGCGCTTCCCGCGGTGGGCGTCATGGACATGCTCCGCTTCCACAAGTTCACCATCGGCTGGGCCTGGGTGCCGGAGTACGGCTCCGCCGACGACGCGGCGCAGTTCCCCACCCTCCTCGCGTATTCCCCCCTTCACAATCTGCGGCCCGGGACCCGATATCCGGCGACCCTGATCACCACGGCCGACCACGACGACCGCGTGGTGCCGGGACACTCCTTCAAATTCGCGGCGGCGCTTCAGGCGGCGCAGGCGGGTCCTGCCCCGGTGTTGATCCGGGTGGAGACCAAGGCCGGGCACGGCGCGGGGAAGCCGACGGCCAAACTGATCGACGAACAGGCGGACCGCTGGGCCTTTCTGGTCCGGGTCTTCGGGCTGGCGTAGCTTCCTCACATGGCCAAAGTCACCTGCTCCCTTTGCGGCACGTCGGTGGACGCCCGGACGATGGTCGGCTCCCAGAAGCTCGAGCCCGCCATCGTCAGCCTGATCAAGCGCGATCGGCCGGAGTGGCCCGGCACCCGGGGGATCTGCCAGAACTGCCGCGAGCAGTACCGCGCCAAGAAGTTCCTGGGCTACCTGGAAGAAGAGTTCGACAAGATCTCGGACATGGAGAAGTCGCTGGTCACCCGGCTGGTGGGCCGCGGCCGCGTGAGCCGTCTGGTGAACCAGGAATTCGAAGCCCAGATGACGCTGGGCGAGCGGGTGGCGGACAAGGTGGCGCAGTTCGGCGGGAGCTGGACCTTCATCGGCCTCTTCAGCGGGACCCTGATCGTCTGGATGACGATCAATTCCGTCTTCCTGCTCAAGAAGCCCTTCGATCCCTATCCTTACATCCTGCTGAATTTGGTCCTGTCCGCCCTGGCGGCCCTGCAGGCACCGGTGATCATGATGAGCCAGAACCGCCAGGCGGAAAAGGACCGGATGCAGGCCAAGCAGGACTACGAGATCAATCTGATGGCGGAGATCGAGATCCGGGACCTGCACGACAAGCTGGACTCATTGCGGTTCAAGCAGTGGCACGAGCTGTGGCACCTGCAGCAGCGGCAGCTCGAGCTTCTCGAGCATCTGCACAAAGAGCTGTCACACCCGGAAGAGCAGACCGCCGAGCCCGGGCCGTATAAGCCGCCGGAGCTGTAGCGAACGTCAGTCGATGAGGTCGCCCAAGAGCTGCCGCGCGATCACGATGCGCTGAATCTCGCTCGTCCCTTCCCCGATCTCGCAGATCTTCGCGTCCCGCATCATCCGCTCCACCGGGTACTCCGTCGTGTAGCCGTACCCGCCGTGCAGCTGCACCGCCTTCGTCGTCGCGCGCATCGCGAGCTCCGACGCGTACAGTTTGGCCATCGCCGCTTCCCGCTTGAACGGATGGCCGTGCTGCTTGAGCCACGCGGCGTGGAACACCAGGTGCTTGGCGCACTCGATTTCGGTGGCCATGTCGGCGAGCGCGAAGTGCACGCCCTGAAAGCTCGCCACCGGGCGCCCGAACTGTTTCCGGGTGGACGTGTAGGTCAGGCACTCCTCCAGCGCGCCCTCGGCGATCCCGAGCGAGAGGGCCGCGATGCCGATGCGGCCGCCGTCCAGGGTGTGGAGGAACTGCCGGAAGCCGTTGTTCACGGGGCCCAGGACGTTCTCCTTCGGAACGACGGCGTCCTGGAACACCAGCTCCCGGGTGTCCGAGGCCCGCCAGCCGAGCTTGTCCTCCTTCTTTCCCGCCAGCACGCCACGGGTCTTGGGCAGCCCCGGCTCGTGCCCGATCCCCACCCGCGCCGCCTCGGCCAGATCGACGGTGTCCTTGGTGACGATGAACGCGGTGATGCCGTGGGTCTTCTTGGCGGCCGGATCGGTCCGCGCCGTGGCCACGAAGATCTCCCCCACGCCCGCGTGGGTGATGAAGATCTTCGACCCGTTCAGGACGAAGTGATCGCCCTTGTCGACGGCCATGGTCTTGGTGCCGCCCGCGTCCGACCCGGCGCCCGGCTCGGTGAGGCCGAACCCGCCCAGGACTTTGCCGGACGCGAGGAGCGGGACGTACTTCCGCTTCTGATCCGGGGTGCCGAAGTCGACGATGGGGGAGGTGCCGAGCGTGGTGTGCGCGGAGATGGTGATGGCGTGACTGGCGTCCACCTTCGCCATCTCGTGAATCACGATCATGTAAGACAGATAGTCCATTCCCGAGCCGCCCAGCTCCTCCGGCCAGGGAATCCCGAAGAGTCCCAGGTCCGCCATCCGCTTCACGTTGTCCCAGGGGAACTTCGACTCGAGATCGTAGGCGCGGGCGGAGGGACGGACCACGTTCGTGGCGAAGTCCCGCACCATCTCCCGGACCTGCAGGTGTTGCTCGGTGAAATAGAGATCGTCGTGCATGCCGCAATATAGGCGGGGGGCGCTAGCTTTCGCAGCGTGACCGGACGCGCGCTCCTCCCCCTCCTCGTACTGGCGGTCGCACCGGTGGCCTGCCACGATGCGGCGGCCCCGGCGACACCCGCCGACCGCGGGCCGTACCTCGCTCCGGTCGATTCCGGATACGACTTCTCGGTTTTCGTCGCCTCGCCCCCGGGCGACACGTCCCGCCTTCTGGTGGTCGAGCGCGGCGGCCGCATCCTCCTGCGCAAGCACGGCGTCCGGCAGGACTCGGCCTTCCTCAACCTGACGGCACTGACCGGTGGCGCCTCCGAGTACGGGGTTTACAGCGTCGCCTTTCATCCCCGGTACGCCGCCAACCGCCAGCTGTACGTCTACTACGTCGACAATGCCGGCGCCGGGCACCTGAGCCGCTTCCTGGCGGACGCGTCGTTCGACCACGCGGACCCGGCGAGCGAGCACACGATCCTGGCGGTTCCGGAGTCGTCCGACGCGGTGCTCTACGGCGGCGTGGCGGCGTTCGGGCCCGACGGCAAGCTGTACCTCGCCCTGGGAGACGGGGACGCCGGCCAGGGGCCGGGCACGGTCTCCCTCGCCCAGGACAGCACGTCACTCCTGGGCAAGTTCCTTCGCCTGGACGTGGATGCCGCCGACCCGTACGGCATCCCGCCCGACAACCCGTACGTCGGTCGCCCCGGCTGGCGCGGGGAGATCTGGCAGCTGGGCCTGCGGAACCCGTGGCGCTGGAGCTTCGATCGCCAGAACGGCGACCTCTGGATCGGGGACGTCGGTGAGCACGCGTGGGAGGAGATCGACTGGCTTCCGGGCGGCGCGGCGGCCGGGAACAACTTCGGCTGGCCCTTCATGGAAGGGGACGCCTGTTACTCGCCCGCCGTGGGGTGCCCCACGCTGGGGCTCGTGACTCCGGTGCTTGAATACCCGCACGATCCGGCTTGCGCCGTGGTGGGCGGCTACGTCTATCGGGGGAAGGCATACCCGGAGCTCGCCGGGGTGTACCTCTATGGTGACTACTGCGCCGGTTGGGTTCGCGGGTTCCGGCTGGTGAACGGGATCCCCGTCGAGGCTTTTACTCCGCTCGCGTCGCCCGTCGTCAACGACAACGTGGTGTCGTTCGGAGAAGATGCGAGCGGCGAGGTGTACGTCGTGATGGCCTCGGGGCTCATCTATCGCGTGGCGCCGACGCCGTGAGAGCAAAGGCGGAACGCGGACCGCGGCATGCGGAGCGACCGCGGTGACTCATCTCCCGCACACGTCACAGCCGTCGCAGTGCCGGAGCTGCTCGCCGAAATAGGCCAGGAGCATCCGACGGCGGCAAACGCGGCGCTGCAGGTAGATCTTCATTTCCGGGGCGATCCCGGGCCAGCGCAGATCCCGATCCCGCCAGAGCACCAGGCACTCCGCCGGCTTCCCGTCACGCCCCGCCCGTCCGGCTTCCTGGTAGTACCCGTCGAGCGTGTGCGCCGGGCCCCAGTGCAGGACCGTTCGCACGTCGGGCTTGTCGATGCCCATGCCGAACGCCGTGGTCGCCACGACGGCGCCGAGCCGATCGTCCAGGAAGGCCTTGAGCGTGTCGCGCCGGACCCGCGCGGTGAGCCCGGCATGATAGGGCGCCGCCCTGATGCTCCGGAGGAGCAGCGCCCGGGTCACCACTTCCGCCAGACGCCGCGTCGGGGTGTAGACGACGGTCGCGCCGACGCCTGCCCGGACCCGGTTCGCGACCTCGGCGAACCGGGCCCGGTCATCGCGAACCGAGCGCACCACGAAACACAGGTTGGGACGGTCGAAGGACCCCACGATCTCCACCGGCTCCCTCAGCCGGAGCACCCGTTCGATCTCGGCTCGCGCCGGGATGGTGGCGCTCCCGGTCAGGGCGATGGTGGGGGGATCGCCCATCAGATAGCGGTACTTGCCCAGCAGCCGGTAGGCCGGACGAAACTCGTGTCCCCACTCCGTGATGCAGTGGGCTTCATCCACCGCGAGCAGCGCCGGGGTGACGGACCAGGCGGTGAGCCGGCGCGCAAGCCCCGGGAGCCGCTCCGGGGCGCAGTAGAGGAGCCGGACCAGTCCCCGGCGCACCGCGTCGAGCACGGCGTGCCGGCGCTCGAGGGACTGCGTGGAGTTGATGAACGCCGCCGCGATCCCGCGGGCCCGGAGCGCGCCCACCTGATCCTGCATCAGGGACACGAGGGGGGACACCACCAGGGTGAGCCCCCCCGCCATCAGCGCGGGGATCTGAAAGCACAGCGACTTCCCCGCCCCCGTCGGCAGCACCGCCAGCACGTCGTGTCCGTGGAGGACCGGACCCAGCACCCGGGCCTGGTCGGGCCGGAAGGCGCCGTACCCGAAGTGCGTCGCCAGGAGCTCGCGGGCGCGGGGAAGTCCGCCGGGGAATGCGGCCACCCTCAAAAGAAAAGACCCCGCCGGATTCCGGCGGGGTCCGATTTCCGCGTCACGGGGCCCGGTTACGCGAGATCGTCGAGCGGCACGCCGTCCCGCACCAGGACCAGGATGGCCGCCTGCGGGACCACCAGGTAGGTCTTGCCTTCGAAGGTGATCTCGACCGCCGCCTTCCTGAAGAACAGGGCATAGTCGTTCACGCGAGCCTGCATCGGCAGGTACTTCACGTCGCTCGACCGGATCTTCCAGGGTTCGTCGTCCATCGAGGCCGGCTCCGCCATGGGCGAGCCGGGACCCGTGGCCACGATTCGCCCCCCCTGCACCTGCCGGCCCTCGAGCGCGGTGGCAGGCAGGTAGAGCCCGACGTTGGTCCGCTCCTCGCCTTCCTGGGGCAGCACGAGGACCCGGTCCCCGACGACGATCAGCTTCTTGGCGCCGTCGTCCATCAGGCGCAGAACCGGTCGAAGGCGCCCGTGAGATCGGCCGCGATGTCCGTCGGCGTCCGGTTCTCGATGTTCCGGCGCTCGAGCATGAACACCAGCTTGCCGTCCTTGAACAGCGCGATCTGAGGGGACGACGGCGGGTAGGGAGCGAAGTACGAGCGGGCCCGGGCCGTCGCCTCGGCGTCCTGCCCCGCGAACACCGTCAGGAGACGCGCGGGGCGCTTCGCGTTGCGCATGGCCATCGCGGTCGCGGGGCGGGCCCGCCCTGAGGCGCATCCACAGACCGAGTTCACCACCACCAGCGTGGTCCCGTCGCTCCGGGCCATCGCTTCATCGACCTTGTCGGGGGTCCGCAGCTCCTCGAAGCCGAGGCGCGTGAGCTCCTCGCGCATGGGCTGGACGAGCCTGGGATCATACATCGGCACGGGTAGGTTCATATCGAATACTAACCCGATCTACTTCTTCGGGGTTCCCGCATCGGGATCGCCGGAAAGCCCCTTGGACACGAGCTGCGCCGCGAGCACGGTCTGAATGACCCCGGTGATGTTCGCGGTGGCCGTCCCCGCCGCCCCGCCCCCTTCCCCGCCCGACACCGTCACGAGCTTGGCCTGGGCCAGCGCGTCCGCGATGGCGGGGGCGATCTGGGGAAGCATCTCGATCTGCCGGTAGCGGAAGTAGCTCTCTCCGCCGGCCTTGATCGCCTCGTTCACCTTCTTGATGCTCTCGGCCTGCGCTTCGGCGATCTTGGTGATCCGGATGGCCTCGGCGTCCGCGGCGGCCCCCGCGCCCAGCCGCACCTTCTCGGCGTCCGCCTTGGCTTGCGCGATCTGGGTCGCGTCCAGCTCGGCCTCCCGCTGCACCCCGAGCGCCTCCTGCATCTTCGCGGTCGCCTGGGCGATCAAGGCGGCGTTCGAGGCCTTGGTCTGCTCCAGCTCCCGCTGCTTGTCCGAGATCGCCCGTTCGGCGTCGAGCTGGGCTTCCTTGGCCCGGCGCCCCTGCTGCGCCGACACGATGTCCGCGTTGGCCTGCGCTTCCGCCGCCGACTGCCGCCGGCGGGCGTCGGCCACCTCGGACTGCACCACCTTGATGTTGAGCGAATTGAAGATGAGGCCGAGGTCCGTGAGCTCACGGGAACAGGCCTTCCGGATGATCACGGCGAGCGGGTCATCCTCGTCTTCGGAGCCTCCGGCCGGAATCAAGTCGGTGCCCGGGCCGGGGGACACCGGCACCGGCAACGCCGTGGTCGGCAGGTCCGCCCGCCCGGCGGTCTTGGCCGAGAAGAGCTGGTCGTGCGTCAGCAGGTTGATGGCGCGGCGCCCCGAGGAGGACAGGAGATCGGTGAGCGTGCTCAGCTGGTCGCCGTCGGATTTCGAGAAGAACCGGTTGGCGGCGGTCTTGATCAGCACATCCGTGTCTCCCACCGACACGATGGCGCTGGCCAGGACCCGCACCTTGATGGGCCGCGGGGTCCCGCCCTGATCCAGGTCGGCGGTCTGGTCCGTGATGTCGAGATCGACGTTGATGACCTTGGAAGAGAGCGTGGTCCCGGTGGTGAGGAGCGGGATCTCCTTGGACTTCCCGGGCCCGCGGTAGGTGACCGTCGCGCCGTGAATCCAGCTGACCAGCCGGATCTCGCCCGCGGCCACGTCCCGCAGGAACGTCGACACGATGAGCGGGATCACCACGAGCACGCCCAGGATCACCGCACCGATCACCATCCAGTTCTGCATACCCGCTCTCCCTGAAAGGCCGGCATCACTCCGGCGTCCGCGCCACTACGACCCGGTGCCGCTCCGCGTCCACTTCCCTCACGTACAGGGTCTCCCCGGCCCGCACCCGCGTGCCCGCGCGATCGTCGGGAACCAGGGTGCCGAGCAGCTGAACAATCTGCCCATCCACCTCCAGGGCGACCAGCCCCTGTCCCTGCGCGTCGAAACCGCTCACGACCCGGACTTCGTCCCCGACCGTCGATTCGAGGGTCAGCGCCGGATCCGACGCGAAGCGGGACAGGAGATTGAACAGCGGGCGCACCAGAACGCTTTCGAAGAACACGCCGCCGGCGGCCGCGATCGCGATGAGCACGGGCCCGCCGAACCAGCTCTTCAGGATGAACCCGGTCGCGCCGAACCCCACCAGCAGGCTGAAGGCGACCCGCGGCGAGAGGATGGTGAGGAACGCCCGGGAGACCTTGGCCACGCTCGCGTGCATCCCGTGCGGGGATGACGGGGCCGGGGCCTTGCCTCCGCCTTTCGCGACGGCGTGGCCGTGAGGCCCCCGCGCCCCGTGATGGCCGCCGTGACCCGGGCCCTGCCCCGGGTGGAGCCGGTGCCCGAGCCCGGAGACCGCCATGATCAGAAGCCCGAGCCCGCCGAGGGCCAGGGTGAAGGTGTACGCGTCCATGGAAGGGAGAAGCTACGTCCGGGGGGCGAGAGTGACCAATTGCTCCGGGGCGGGTTCGGCGCAGCAGAACCAGGACTCGGTGAGCCGGGGAACCTCGTCCGCGCGGCCGGTCACGGGCCGGGCCGGCACCGGACGCCCCTCGCGGGCCGAGCGTGCGGCGGCGCGCACCATCTCGACGATGCGCTCGGGTGCGTGGCCGTCCCGGGTGCCCCGGTCGACGATCCCGGTGACCGTCGCGCAGAGCCGGTCCATCCGCGGGTCCGGGTGGGTCCAGCTGTATCCCAGACGGGCCCGGTCGAGCGGTCCCAGATGGGGATGAATGGCGGGACGGTCCAGGAGCCCGGACCCGGGGGGCACGAGGAGCCGGATGGCCAGCTGAATCGGGTCGACGTGGCGCGTCAGGCCCGCCTCGGCGACGAACTCGACGAGCTCGACGTAGTCGTCGAGCGTGGTCCAGGGGGTGAAGGCCACGAAGGTGGGCCGCAGCGCGATCCCCGCGGCCCGGGTGACGTCCAGGACCTCCAGGATGTCGGCGCGGGTGTGGCCCTTCTCGAGGTGCGCGAGCACCGTGTCACTCAGGGACTCCACCGCCGAGACCGCGAAGATCGCGTTGGCCCGGGCGAGCTCGGGCAGGAGCGCCCGGTGGCGGAGCAGATGCTCCACTTTGGCCGTGAAGTCGAAGGTGACGTCTGGGAATTCGCCGTGGAGCGCGGCGGTGAGCCGCCGGGCGTGTCCCGGTCCGTTGAGGAAGTCGGGATCGCCGAAGGTGATGTGGCGGGCCCCCGCCGCGATCTGGGCCCGGACGTCCGCCATCACCGTTTCGACCGGCACGGCGAAGAACCTGCCGTCATAGACCGGGGGAATGGGACAGTGCCGGCACCGATGCAGGCACCCGCGGCTCCCCTCCACGTATCCGGCGGGCACGCGGTTCCCGCGGTGCTCCAGCATCACGTACCGGTCGAGTCCCGGAAGCCCCGTACGCTCGGGCACGGGGTAGTCGAGCCGCCGGAGCACCGGGGCGGCGCCGCCCCGCGGACCGGGCACACCGTTCACCCGGTCCACCAGCGCGTCCTCGGACTCCCCCGCCACCACCCAATCGGCCAGGCCGTCGAGGAGGTACTCCCGGTTCAGCCACGCGTACAGGCCGAAGAACCCGATCGCGGCGCCGGGGTTCAGGGCCCGCGCCTGCCGCGCAGCCCCGACGCCGATCCGCAGCGCGGTGTGCATGGGCACGGAGAAGGCGATGACCCCGGCCCGCCGCACCGCCTCAGGGTCGAGGGGCGACTGCGCGAGGTCCACTTGATGAGGCTGGAACCCGGCGCGCCGGAGAAACGCCGCGGCGAGCGCGGTGGCGAGCGGCTGATGTCCCAGCTCGTAGCACGACACGAGCAGGACGCCGCCCGGGTCGCGGCTCATCGGCGGGGCGCGAAGCGGAGGAGCGGGCGCGGGGGGCGGAGCGTCACTCGATGATCAGGGTGAAATCATCGGGTCCGCCGAAGGCGAGGGATCCGTGATAGCCCGACAGGATCGCGCTCATCAGGGGAAGGTCCTCGCTCTGCAGCTCGAGCCCGAGGAGCGGCTGGCCCGGAGCGAGCGGGTTCCCCTGCGCGGTCCCCAGGAGCTGCCACCGGTAGTTGACGTCCTGGTACTGGAATTGGAACCCCGCCGGGAGGGATTGCACGAAATCCGGAGGCACCTGGGCCCAGTTGCCGCTGGGCGGGAACGAGTCGTGGGAGGCATAGGCGTCGTAGGCCGCCTGCCGGATGACGTCGAAATCCGACAGGACTCGGGCCGCGTTGGCCCGGGTCTTCACCACTTCCATCATGGGGATCGCGATGTTCGCGAGAATGCCCACGATGATCAGGGTCACCAGGAGCTCGATGAAGGTGAAGCCACTCCGACGGTTCATTTCCTTCTCCGCTGCATCGGCTGGTACGCGCTCGAGAACGGCCCGAGCGGCTGTCCGTGCCGGTACGTGATCGAGGTGCTGTCCACCCGTCCCACGATGCTCCACGTGGTGTCCCCGGGAACGTACGTCAGGCCCTGCATGTCGGCACCCACCTGCTTCAGGGTCGCCGGGATGACCCCGTGCGTGGTGCGGTACGCTTCGATCGCCTCGGCCGCGATGTAGATCTTGAACTTCAAGGAGGCCACCCGGTCGGCGGGCGAAATCACCACGGGCGGGTGCCCCGCCCGCAGCACGTTCCAGACGGTCAGGCCGACCAGCAGGGGCAAGAGCCCCAAGAGGAGCGGGAGCCGGTTCCGCCGCTTCTTGGCGGCCACCGCCGCCGCCCGGGCCTGTTTGACGTCTTCGACCTTCTGCTTGATGATGTCCTTGACCAGGTCGGCGGCGATGTCGGGGCGCGTGAACCGTTGCTCGCTCATTTCTTGAGGAACCGGGCGATGGCCGCGCGGAAGTCCGGTGTGCTCCGCGATGCCGCGTTCACGTCCGCGGACAGGCGGATCCCGTCGGCGAAGGGCAGGCCGTCGAGCTGGTAAAACTGGCGCTTGGTGAACGCCAGGGCCGTGGCGCTGGACTCCGCGAGCGTCCGCAGGACGTCGGCGGCCTGCTCCTCGAAATCGGAATCCTCGTAGACGCGGGACGCGAGGCCCGTCGCCACCGCTTCGGCCGCCGTCAGGAGGCGCCCGGTGGCGGCCAGGTCGAACGCGACTTTTTCCCCCACCGCCCGCTTGAGCATGTTCATGACCAGCGCCGGGACGAATCCTCTTTGAACCTCAGGGTACCCAAACTGCGCGGATTCGGCGGCGAGCACCAGATCACAGGCGGTCGCGAGACCGCACCCGCCGCCCAGCGCCCGCCCCTGCACCACCGCCACTACCGGCTTGGGCAGGGCGCGCATCCGGATGAACAGGTCGCCGAGATGCAGCGCCGCCGCGCGGTTCTGGTCCGCGGTCTGGTCCGCGGACGCGAGCAGCTCGTGCAGGTCCATCCCGGCGCAGAAATCCTTCCCCGCGCCCCGGAGCACCACGAGCCGGACCTCCGCATCCAGGTCGGCCCGCTCGAGCAGCGCGCCGATCGCGTCGATCATCGGCGTGTCGATGGCGTTCCGCTTCTCGGGACGGTTCAGCGTCCCGGTGAGCACGCCGTCGGCCAGGGCGACCGTGACCCGGTCGGTCACCGCGCCACCCGGATCTGCATCCGCAGGAGCGCGGTCGAGAACACTTTCCCCTGGGCGTCGGTCTTGAGCGAGATGGTGCCGCCGCCGTCGAGGGCCCCGTGGAGCAGGAAGTTGAGAGCCCGCAGATTCGGGAGCTCGTACCGCTCCACCGGCCCCGTGATGACGCCGCGGAAGTGACGGCGCACCCGGGCCGCGGTGACCTCCCGGACCAGGACCGGATAGTCCTCGGGCCGCCGGGCGATCAGGCCGACATTCGCGGTGTCGCCCTTGTCCCCGGAGCGGGCATGGGCGATCTCGACCAGGCGGACGAGCGCGGTCCGCTTCACACGCGCACGAGATCGACGCACGCCGTCACCTCCCGCTTATCGAGGAGGGCGGGCCAGTAGGCCACGATCTCCTCCGGTTTGGGGCGTCCGCCGGCGAACCCGGTCACCGACGGCGGCCCGTTCAAGATCAAGGGGGCGATCTCCCGGGTGAATCGCTCCACCGGGTCCCGCTGCGGCGCCCGCACCCCGACCCGCAGCTGCACCTCGGGAAGATCGGCCCCGGGCCGGCCCGCGAGGGGACCGTGCGTCGCGTCCACCCCCACGTATTCCGTCAGAATCGTCTCAAAGGAAAGCCCCAGGTCCGCCAGCCGCTGCCTCAGGATCTGGTCCGCGGCCCGGGCCTTCCGGTAGGCGTCCGGCCAGGAATACACCAGCGTGCCGACAGCCTTGTACCCGTAGAAATACGCGCACGACACCTTGAACCGATCGGTGGCGGGCCGGCCCGTGATGCCCGAGAACTCCACGCGGTCCCGCCCCCCCTGACGCAGCCGGATGCTGGTGAAATCCGCGACGCAGTCCGGGGTGATGTAGGACCGGGGGTCCCCCATCTCGTAGACCAGCTGCTCCGTCACGCCGGCCACGCTGATCCGGCCGCCCGTGCGCGGGTGCTTCACGATGGCGAAGGTCCCGTCGGCGCGAGCCTCCACGATGGGGTAGCCGACGTTCGCCAGATCGGGCACCCGCCCCCAATCCGCGAGGTCGTTCCCGCCACTCGCCTGCGCGCCGCACTCGATGGTGTGGCCCGCCACCGTGCCCGCGGCCAGGCGGTCCCAGTCGTCGGCCCGCCAGCCGAACTCGTGCATCAGCGGTCCCAGGGTCAGGCCGGTGTCGGTCACCCGCCCGGTGATCACGATGTCGGCGCCCCGGGCCAGCGCGTCCACCACCGGAGCGGCGCCCAGGTACGCGTTGGCGGACTGGACCCGCGGCCGCACGTCCGACAGCGGGCGCCCCGTGTCGAGGTTGGCGAGCGCGTGCCCGCCCGCCAGCAGCGCGTCGAGACGCCCGAGCAGATCATCCCCGGTCACGACGCCGATGGTGAGCTTGCCGGCGAGCCCCAGCTTTCGGGCCGCCTGAGCCACCGCTTCGGCGCAGGCGCGCGGATTCACGCCTCCGGCGTTGGTGGTGACCTTCACCCGGCGGGACACGAGCTCGGGCAGGATGCGCTCCATCAGGGGGATGAAGTCCTTGGCATACCCGAGGGACGGGTCGCGGGACTTCTGCTTCTGCATGATGGACATCGTGACTTCGGCGAGATAGTCCAGCATCAGATAGTCCACCGGCCCTCCCACCAGCTGCCGGTAGGGGGCTTCCAGCCAGTCGCCCCAGAACCCCTGCGCCCCGGCGACGCGCACGGTGCGCGGCGTCACTTGGTCTCCAGCACCACGCGGCGCTCCGCGTCGGACGCGCCCGGCACCGTGACCCGCGCGTCGAGGAGCGGATGGAAGCCTTCGGGCAGCGCGGGCGGCGCCACCGTTCCGGCGTCCACGGCCGAGCGGCCCCCCGCGACGACGGCGATGGAGCGGGAAGGCCCGGTGACGCCGCCGGAGTCCAGCAGAAAGCGGATCCGGACGGTCGCCTGCCAGGGCTGGGCGTGCTCGGTCAGGGCGAGGGCGGGAAAGAGCTCGATCATGGCCGGCGCGCCGGCCGCTCCCACCGGCACGTCGAACGCCTGCCGGCCCACCGCGTAGTTCAGGGGACCGTCGTTCAGCAGCTGGCCGGACGAGTCGAACACGGTCACGCCGAAATCCGTGAACCGGCCCCACTGCGCCCGCGGCATCTCCACGTCCACTTCGGCCCGCGCGGCCCACGCGGGCACCTGAATCCCGATGGACTCCGCCGGCGTGCCCCGCCCCGTCACCTCCACGTCGCGCTCGGCGCCGATGACGCGCAGCGTGAGGGTGCCGCTGATGCTCGACGCCGTCGCGTTCGAGATCTCGACGCCCGAGGGCGTCGCCTCGAGCGCGGCGGACGAGAGCTCCGCGTGCACGTCCACGCTGGTGGCCGCGAGGGCCGGCGCGGTGACGTCCAGCTCGTAGACGCCCGGCACCAGGTCCTCGCCCCGTACGCGGAACGCGGCCCAGGGCGATCCCGCGGGCCCCGTCTCCGCCTCGCCGCCGTCCCGGAAGGGCCGCCCCGGCGGCTCGTACAGGTGCACCGTCGCTTCGTCCGCCGGACCCGACCCGCGCACGGCGATCGACAGGGTGGCGCCGGCGCCGGGAACCAGCAGGAAGTAGCGGTGCACCTGCGAGGGACCGATGCGTCGTCTGGTGTCGGCGAGCGGCGCGTGCCCCAGGTCGAAGGGGACCACCACCGTATTCCGGAGCAGGAAGAGCGGGCCGGCCAAAGTGTCGTCCGGGAGGGCGGCGGTGACCGTGCCCACGTAGACGCCCGGAGCCGCGAGGCGGCGCGGGTCCATGGGCAGGGCCAGATCGATGCCGCGGAGGTCGGACGACACGACGGACGGCACGGCCATCCAGGGGACGTCGTCCTTGAGCGCGACGCGCGCGGGGCGGAACCCGTCCACGTGCGCGATCTGGAAGCGGGCCACCGTGTCTCCGGCGTCGCGCAGGCCGTCCCGCCGGAACTCGCCGGACCAGCCGGGGTCGGCCCGGATGGCGAAGCGGGCGCCCTGGTGGCCCGCCACGAGCCAGCGGTACGCCGCTTCGAGCCGCGGCGCTCCGGCCCCGTCATCCAGGGACGTCCACCCCGGAAGCGGCGCGGCGGTGGCGCGGAGCGCCGCGATCAGGTCGGCCGCCGTCGCGTGGCGTTGCTCCTGCGCCATCGCGGACAAGAGCCGGGCCACGAGCCCGGCCGCGTAGGGAGCCGACATGCTGGTGCCGACCTTGATCTCATGCCCCGTGTCCCAGCGCGGGACCGTGGAGTACGCGGCCCCCGGCGTGACGATGTCCGGCTTGCCGATGGCCCCGCCCCGTGAGCTCCAGTCGCCCATGACGTCGGCGACGGGCTTCTCGCCCGGAACCGTCGGCCGCGCGAACGCTCCCGGGTAGAGCGAGCCGACACCCAGCACCAGATCCGCGGACCCCGGATACCCCAGCGTGGACAGGCCGGGGCCGTCGTTCCCCACGCTCACCGCGAAGACGACGTCCGGGTGGGTGCGGAGGAACGCGTCGACCACCGAGTCGATCACCACCGGGCCCGCGTGCTCGTCGCCCACGCCGAAGCTCATGGTCAGCACCAGGGGCAGCCCGCGGGCCGCCGCGAACTGCGCGGCGTACTGCAGGGCGCGCGCCATCGAGCCGTTCACCGAGATCCCGCCGCGGGCGTTGTTCGCGATCTTGAGTCCGAGGATCTGCGCGCCCGGCGCCACGCCGTCGAACCCGGCCACGTTGTAGAGGTTGTGTCCCGCCGCGATGCCGGCGACGTGGGTCCCGTGCGCGCCGGTGTCCCCCACGAGATCGAGGGTGGGCACCCCGCCCACCTCGGCGAAGTTCGCCACGAGGGTCACGGGCTGCGAGCCGAACGCGATCGTCTGGCGGCCCTCGCGGTAGTCGTGGAGGGGCGTCTCGTCTTCGAAGCTCCCGTTCAGGTTGGTGTCGATGAAGACCACCCAGCCGTCCGAGGCCCGGATCACGACGAGCGGAAAGACGTCCGTGTTGGTGCCGTTGCCGTTCAGGTCGGCGCCCGGCGCTCTGCCGAACGTGAGCTCCCGCAGCACGCCTCCGTACCAGGGCCCGCCCACCGCCATCCGGGCGATCCGTCCCGCGCCGCCGAGCACGCGCCCGGCCACGGTGACGGTGCCGTCGGATCCCGGCGTCACCGGCGTCAGGGCGATGCGGCCTTCCCCCGAGAAGTCCCGGACCTCGATCACCTTGGGAGCGCCCGTGGTGGTCGTGATCAGCCCCGGAACCGCGGGATCCACGCCGGTATCCAGAATGCCGATGACCACCCCCCGCCCGTCGTACGTGGGATGGAGGGCCGCGAACCGGTCCACGCCGGCGCTGGTGAGGGACAACATCCCGGCGAGATAGGCGGCGGCCGGCGACAGCACGGGCCGGAGCGGCAGCGCGTCGGACGCCGCGACCGCGGGCGCGGTCGGGGTCGGGGTCGGAGCGGGGGCCGTCGCGTTCCGGGGCGCGGCGTCCGGCCGGGGCCGCGCGCCGGCGCACGCGAGCGACCCCGCGAGCGACCAGACGACCCAGGTCCGGGCCGCCCTCACGGCGCCGTCCCCAGGGAGAACGCGCCGAGGTGCGGCCCGGGGAATTCGGCGGCGGTCTCGAGGAGAAAGGCCAGGACGTCCCGGGTCTCTTCCGGCGTGACGATCGCGTCCACGTACCCGCGGGCGGCGGCGTACTTCGCGTCCAGCTGGTGCTCGTAATCGGCGCGCATCGCGTCCACCGCGCCGGCGTTCTCGGGCTTCGCCGCGGCGGCGCCGAACACCGCCTGGACGGCGGACTCGCCCTCCATCACGCCCATCCGGCCCGTGGGCCACGACACGATGAAGTCCGGGTCGAACCCCTGGCCCGCCATCGCGTAGTAGCCGGCCCCCGAGGCGTGGTTCAGGGTCAGGACGAGCTTGGGGACCGTCGCGGTGGCCATCGCCTCCACGAACCGCGCGCCCGCGCGGATGATGCCCGAGTGCTCCGCCTCCGTGCCGACCATGAACCCCGACACGTCCTGCACGAAGAGGAGCGGAATCCGCTCGCGGTTGGCGTTCTCGATGAAGTAGGCGGCCTTTTCGGCGGAGGCGGTGTAGATGATGCCGCCGATCTTCGGTGCCTCGCCCTTCTTCCCCTTGATGAGCTGACGCGCGTTCGCGAGCACCGCCACCGGCCGGCCCGCGATGCGCCCGTGCCCGCACAGCATTTCGGGGCCGACGTCGGGCTGAAACGGGTCGAACGCGCCGGCATCCAGGATGCCGTCGAGGACGGCGTGGGTGTCGTAGCTCATCCGGTGGTCGGCGGGAAGCGCGTCGGCCAAGGCCGCGCCGTTCCGCTTGGGAGGGACGCCCTTCGATTCAGCGGCCGGCGTGTGCGGCAGACGGCTCACGTAGTCCCGGATGTGGTCCAGGCAGTCGCGGTCGTTCCGGGCCCGGTAGTGCGCCACGGCGGACACCGTGGTGTGCGTGCCCGCGCCGCCGAGCGTTTCCGCGTCCACCGTCTGACCCGTGGCGCCCTTCACCAGGTTGGGGCCGCCGAGCCCCATGAACGACGTGCCTTCGACCATGAAGATCACGTCCGACAGCGCCGGCAGGTACGCGCCGCCGGCGATGCAGGGCCCCATCACGGCCGAGATCTGGGGAACCCGCAGATAGTGCCGCATGATCGAGTTGTAGTAGAAGATCCGCGCGGCCCCATACTGCCCGGGGAAGACGCCCCCCTGGTACGGCAGGTTCACGCCGGCGGAGTCCACGAGGTAGATGATGGGGATCCGCTGCCGCATCGCGATTTCCTGCGCGCGGAGAATCTTCTTGATGGTCTCGGGCCACCACGAGCCGGCCTTCACGGTCGCGTCGTTGGCCACCACCACCACCGGACGCCCGGCGATCCGGCCCAGGCCGGTGACCACGCCGGCGGCGGGAGCCTGGCCGTCATACTGATCGAACGCCACGAGGAGGCCCACCTCGAGCCACGGCCCGGCGGGATCGAGCAGCGCGGTCACCCGCTCGCGCGCGGTGAGCTTCCCCTGGTCGTGCTGGCGCGCGACCCGGTCGGGTCCCCCGCCCTGCTCGATGCGCGACTTGAGCTCGCGATACTCGGCGGTGAGGGTCTGGAGGCGGCTCATCTACGCGGCGGCATGCGTCGCGGCCCAGTCCTCGATGTACTTGATGAGCTCGGAGGTCGGGGTGCCGGGCCCGAAGAGCTTGCCGACCCCGTCGGCCTCGAGACGGGTGACGTCCTCGGGCGGGATGATGCCGCCGCCCGTCAGGAGGACGTCGGTGCGGCCCGCATCCTTGAGCAGCTGTTTGACCCTGGGGAAGAGGGTGAGGTGGGCGCCCGAGAGGATCGACAGGCCCACCACGTCCACGTCCTCCTGCACCGCCGCCCGCACGATCATCTCGGGGGTCTGATGCAGGCCGGTGTAGATGACCTCCATCCCCGCGTCACGCAGCGCGGCCGCCACGACCTTGGCTCCCCGGTCGTGCCCGTCGAGTCCGGGCTTCGCCACCAGCACGCGGATGGGTCGCTTCTTGGTGGGAGGCATGCTAGAAGAACACCGGTTCACGGTAGGCGCCCCAGACCTGCTCCAGGGCGTGGCGGATCTCGAAGAGCGTGCAGTACGCCCGCGCGCAATCGAGCATCGGGCCGATCACGTTCTGGTCGGTCTCGGCCGCCAGCCGCAGGGCCTCGAGGCGCGACTGCACCAGCGCGTCGTCCCGCCGGGCGCGCAGCGCCGCCATCTTCGCCTTCTGCGAGTCTTCCGCTTCGCCCGAGACCTTGAGGATCTCGACCGGATGGTCCTCGGAAGCCACGTACTCGTTCACCCCCACGATGATCGACGTGCCGGCCTCGACCTCGCGTTGCTGCTCGGCGGCGGACCGGGCGATCTGCCGCTGGAACCAGCCGGACTCGATCCCGCGGACCACGCCGCCCAGGGACTGGATCTCCGCGAACAGCGCCTCCGCTTCCCGCTCCAGCTGGTCGGTGAGGGACTCGAGGTAGTAGCTGCCCCCGAGCGGGTCGATCACGCCGGGGACGCCGGTTTCGTACGCCAGTATCTGCTGGGTCCGGAGCGCCACCTGGACCGCCTGCTCGGTAGGCAGCGCCAGGGTTTCGTCCAGCGAATTGGTGTGGAGGGACTGCGTGCCGCCGAGCACCGCGGCGAGCGCCTGGTAGGCCACCCGGACGATGTTGTTCAGCGGCTGCTGGGCCGTGAGGGTCACGCCCGCGGTCTGCGAGTGGAACCGCATCATCCACGAACGGGGGTTCTTGGCGCCGTACCGGTCCCTCATGTGCCGGGCCCAGATGCGGCGGGCCGCGCGGAGCTTCGCGATCTCCTCGAAGAAGTCGTTGTGGATGTCCCAGAAGAAGGAGAGCCGCGACGCGAACTCGTCGACGTCCAGGCCCCGGGCCATGCCCCGCTCCACGTAGGTGAAGCCGTTGGCGAGGGTGAACGCGAGCTCCTGCGCCGCCGTGGCGCCGGCTTCGCGGATGTGGTAGCCGGAGATCGAGATCGTGTTCCAGAGCGGCGTGTGCCTGGCGCACCACTCGAACATGTCGACGATGATCTTGAGCGCGGGCTCGGCGGGATAGACCCAGGCGTGCTGGGCCATGTACTCCTTCAGGATGTCGTTCTGCACCGTCCCCCGCAGCTTGGCGATGGGCACACCCTGGCGCTCGGCCGCCGCCACGTAGAAGCAGAAGAGCATCGCCGCGGGGCCGTTGATCGTCATCGAGGTCGAGACCTGATCGAGCGGGATGCCGTCGAACAGCGTCTCCATGTCGGCCAGGCTGGAGATGGCCACGCCGCACTTGCCGACCTCGCCCTCGGACCGCGGGTGGTCCGAGTCGTAGCCCATCAGCGTCGGAAAGTCGAACGCCACCGACAAGCCGGTCTGCCCGTGCTCGAGCAGGAACTTGTACCGTCGGTTCGTGTCCTCGGCCGTCCCGAAGCCGGCGAACTGGCGCATGGTCCACAGCCGCCCGCGGTACATCGTGTCGTGAATGCCGCGGGTGAACGGAAACGTGCCCGCCGTTCCGAGCTGCCGGGCCGGATCGAAGTCCGAAAGGTCGGCGGCCGTGTACACCGGCTTCCTGTCGACGCCACTCATGGAGTCACCCCACCCTTCACCTGATCGAGGATCTCGGCCGCCACCTCGTACGGGTTGCGGTCCCCCTCCACCATCGCGTCCAGCCGCCGGTCCAGGAGCTCCCGCGCCGGCGTTCCCTCCCACAGCCACTCCGCCAGATGCCGCTCCACCAGACTCCGGGTCCGGTCCGCCAGGCGCTGCCGCCGCCGCTCCACCAGCCGTCCGCTCCGCTCGAGGAACTCGCGGTGGCGGTCCAGGGCGGCCACCAGCTCGCCGACGCCTTCGCCCCGCGACGCCACGGTCCCGAGCACCGGGGGCTCCCACGCGTCGGCGTCGCCCGCCGCGCGCCGGGCGCGGGCGTCCGGCCGGTGATGGGCCGCCACGTGCCGGAAGGCGTTGCCGCGCCGGATCCCCAGCATCACGTCGATCTCCTGGCGCAGCCGGTCCGCCCCGGGGCGGTCCGACTTGTTCACGACGTACACGTCCGCGATCTCCATCACCCCCGCTTTCAGGGTCTGGATCGCATCCCCCGACTCCGGCACCAGCACCAGCACGGTGGACTCCGCCGTCCGCGCGATGTCGAGCTCCGTCTGGCCCACCCCCACGGTCTCGATCAGGATCCGATCGAACCCGGCGGCGTCGAGCACGTCGGCGACCTCTTCCGTCGTCTGCGCCAGTCCGCCCAGCGACCCCCGCGTGGCCATCGACCGGATGAACACGTCGGGATCGAGGCTGACCGACTCCATCCGGATCCGGTCCCCCAGGAGCGCGCCGCCGGTGAAGGGCGACGTCGGGTCTACCGCCACCACGGCCACCTTGAGCCCCGCGCCCCGATAGTGCTGGACCAGCCGCTCGGTCAGCGTGCTCTTTCCGGCTCCCGGCGGCCCGGTGATCCCGATGCGCCGGGCCCCTCCCGCCCCGACCCGCCCGTGGATGTGCGCCAGGACCGCTTCGGATCCCGGCCGCCGGCTCTCCACCAGGCTGATGGCTCGCGCCAGGGCGGCCGGGTCGCGCCGGGCCAGGCCGTCGAAGAGGGCGTGGGTGTCCATCTCCAATGAAACTAAACGCTTCCGCTCAACCGGGGGAGCCGCGGTCGAGCGAGACCGACCGCACCGGTTCGGGCCGCACCAGCACCCGTTCGATCCGCGCCGCGGATGCCGCCACGACGTCGAACTCGAGCCCCTGGGCGGTGAAGCGCTCGCCCGCCCTGGGAATCCGTCCCAGGAGCTGGGTCAAGAGCCCGCCGATGGTCTGCGCGCCCCGGGTCTCCCGGGGGCGCCCGAACCGCTCGCGGAGACGCTCCACCGGCGCGCTCCCGTCGAGCTCGAGCAACGGCGACTCCTCGGGGGAAGCGGTCTCGCCGGCCGCGAACAGATCGCGCATCAGGGTCGAGAGCAGGTCCTCGAAGGTCACCACGCCCGCCGTCCCGCCGAACTCGTCCACCACCACGGCGAGCCGCGCCCCGCCCCGCTGCATCTCGAGCAGCAGGTCGGCGGCCCGGCGGCCTGACGACACCGTGAGGATGGGCCGCACGGGAATGGGCGCGGTGGGATCGAGCCAGAGGAGATCCTTGGAGTAGGTGACGCCCACGATGTCGTCCAGCGACTTGCCCAGCACCGGATACCGCGAGTACCCGGACTCGAGAAAGACGTGGGCCGCCTCGCCGGCCGCGCTGCCCTCCGGGAGCGCCACGATCGCGGTGCGCGGCGTCATCACGTCCCGCACGGGGCGGTCGGCGAACGCGAGGACGCCGGACACCACCTCCAGCTCATCGGCTCCGGCGAGGGCGTCGGAGCCAGCGCCGGTCAGGACCGCCGCCAGCGCGTGGCGCGTGGACGGATCCCGCCGCGGCAGGAACGGGGTCAAGAGCCGCGAGAGCCAGTCCATCCCGGGCAGGGCGCGCGCCACGATCTGCTCGGGCCACCGGCGCCCGAGCACCCGGGGCACCACATACGCCGCACCGACGAACAGGGGCATCACCACCGCGACGGTGAAGATGCCGAGGAAGGTCGGGGTCAGCTCGAGCAGGAGCGCCGGCACCGCGGCGCCCGCCGCCAGAATGCCGAGGGTGGTCAGCGCGTTGGCGGTCGCCAGGACGCGGCCGGGGTTCTCCACCAGTGTCGCCGAGCGGCCGGTGCCCCGCAGGCGGAACGTCACCCACTGCCCCAGCTCCGCCTGACTCACGGTGGCCGCGGCCACGCCGACCGTGGCGGCGGCCGCGGCCACGACCAGCCCGAACAGGAGCAGCAGGAGTCCGGCGCTCATTGCCGCTCGAAGTAGACCTGGGTGACGCGGCGCCGCTCGACCCGCTCCACGACCACGCGGAATCCGTCGAGGGTCAGCTCTTCCCCGGGCCGGGGCACGCGCCCCAGCGCCGAATAGATGAGGCCGCCCACCGTGGACACGTCGGGCGCTTCGAAGTGGGCGCCCAGCGCCTGCGAGAGCTGATCGAGTCCCACGCCGCCGTCCACCCAGAACCGGTCTCCGTCCTGGCGGATCGACGGCGGCTCGGTGGCGGGGTTGTCCCGGATTTCACCGACGATCTCCTCGAGGATGTTCTCGAGGGTCACGAGACCGGCGGTGCCGCCGAACTCGTCCACCACGATGGCGATGTGCGCCGGACCGCGCTGGAAGTCCCGGAGCTGCGCGTCCAGCGTCTTCGACTCGGGAACGCACGCCGGCGGCCGCATCAGCTCCTGCCAGCGCGCGGGCTGGGGACGGAGCCCCAGGGCGATGGGGACCAGATCCTTGGCGAATACGATACCGAGCACCGTGTCGGGACTCCCGTCGAAGACCGGCAGGCGCGTGTGGGCGCCGTCCCGGAACGCGCGGAGCAGCTCCTCATAGGACGCCGACGTGTCCACGCCCACGATATCGAGCCGCGGCGTCATCACCTCGTCGACGGTCGTATCGGCCAGGGTGAAGACGCCGAGCAGCATGTCCCGCTGGGCGCCGCCGAGCACCGGCGACGCGGGATGCGGCCGTGGGACCATCCCGTGGAGCCCGCGGTCCGCCCAGCCCAGGAAGGCGAGCAGGAACTCGAACGCGCCGAGGCTCCGGCGCGCCAGCGGCAGCGCGGCGTCGGTGAGCTCCGGCGCGAGGCGTGCCAGGGAGCGCGGCAAGGCGTCACCGATCACGAACAGGAAGCCGATCGCCACCGCGACCCCGGTGATCCCGCCCGCGGGCCCGCGGGTCCACCAGCTCAGCGCGCTGGCCCCGGCCACCGCGGCCAGCACCAGGAGCGCGAGCCGCGCGGCGTGCAGTCCGCGGTGCAGCGGAACCCGGCCTCCCGACGGCGCGTCGGCCAGCGTGTGGGCGGCCTCTCCCACCGCCGCTTCCTCGCCCAGGGCGAGCAGGCCCGCCCAGAGCACCGCCACCAGCGCGACCAGGGTTTCGCCCCAGAGGAGCGCGCCCGAGTCCATCAGGATCCTCCGGTCAGGCGCCGGACGTACCGCTCCTGCGTTCGCCACATCACGCCCCGGGTCCGGCCCGGCCCCTCCGCGTGATCGTACCCGAGGACGTGCAGGGTGCCGTGGACCGCGAGCCGCACCATCTCCTCGCGCTGGGCGTCCCGCCCTCCCCCGCTCCAGGCACGGGCGGCCGCGGGGCAGACGTAGACGTCACCCACGAGCGAGCCGTCGGGCTGCGGCAGCGGAAACGCGATGACGTCGGTGAGCCCCCGGCGGGCGAAGGTCCGGCGGTTCAGCGCCCGCATCTCCCCGGGCGGGAGAATGGTGACCGACACGCGGGCGCGGGCCGCGCCCTCCCAGGCGAGGACGCGGCGGATCACCGATTGCAGGAGGCGCTCAGGCGCCCGCGGCGGGTGCCGACGGCTGCGGGCTATGCCAGTTCGCCGAGATGCCGCCGCGATCTTCCGGGTAGTCAATGCGGTTGTGGTACATCCCCGACAGCACGCGGACGAACTCGGCCTTCACGTCGTCCAGCTGCTGCAGGGTCATGGGGGCTTCGTCGAGCTGCCCCGACTCGAGCTTGAGGCGGGCGATGTGGTCGATCACTTCGCCGATGCGTCCGGGGGTGAGGTCGTCCAGCACCCGGAGCGAGGCTTCGATCGAATCCGCCAGCATCGCGATGGCGGTCTCCACCGAGCGGGGCCGGGGCCCGGGGTACCGGAAGTCGGCGGGATTCACGATCACATCCCGCTGCCGCTTGGCCTTGTCCAGGAAGTAGTTGATCTCGGACGTGCCGTGGTGCTCGGGGATGAACGCGGTGACGATCTCCGGCAGCCCCGCCTCCTGCGCCAGGCGCACGCCGTCGATCACGTGCTGGCGGATGATCTTGGCCGACTGCACCGGCGTGATCCGGTCGTGCGGATTGCTGGTGCCGCGGTTCTGGTTCTCCACGAAGAACTGCGGGTTGCCGAGCTTGCCGACGTCGTGGTAGTAGCAGCCGACGCGCCCGAGCAGACCGTTGGCGCCGATGGCGTCACAGGCCGCCTCGACCAGGTTCGCCATCGCGACGCTGTGGGCGTACGTGCCCGGCGCCTCGAGGGAGAGCCGGCGCAGGAGCGGCCGGCCCGGATCCGACAGCTCGAGCAGGGTGAGGTCGGTGGTGACGGTCGTGACGCTCTCGATGAGCGGCAGGAGCAGAATGGTCAGGGACGCCGAGACGAGCGCGTTCGCCGCGCCGAACAGCGTATGCCAGCCGACCTCGCTCAGCGCCCAGTGCCCCACCAGACCGAGGGCGAGGGCCGCGGCGAAGTAGCCCGCCGCGGTGATGAGGACCGCCAGGTACAGGTGGCTCCGGCGCCGGAGGATCCGCACCGACAGGGCCGCGGTGATGCCCCCGGCGAGACAGACGAAGAGCGCCGGCCCGTCGTGGAACACCGGCTGGACGTCGATCAAGGCCGACAGGATCATCGCGCCGATCATCGAGACCCGCCCGTTGAACTGGACGGTGAGGATCATCGCGAACAGCGGGAGCGGGATGAGCTCGGGGTGGGCCGGCGCCACGCGCGCCACCACGGCCGCGGCGAGGATCATCACCGTGAAGAGGCTCCCGATCATCGCCACCTGGCGGAGATCGCGGTACGTCTCGCGGCGGTAGTAGTAGAGGAGCACCCAGAAGACGCACAAGATCAGCGCGTTCTGGATCAGCACGCCGATCAGCGTCTCGAGGTCCGGCCCGCCCGGGACGGCGAAGGAGAACCCGGCTTCCGCGACCAGCGCGAGCCCGGCCACCCACCACCACCGGGCCAGGTGGTAGCGGGTCCGCTCGCCGCGGGGGATCGGCGGCTCAGCCTTGACTATCTTCCGCATACGCCCGGATGATGTCCCGCACCAGCCGATGCCGCACCACGTCCGTCTCCCCGAGATAGCAGAATCCGATGCCGTCGATCCCGGGGAGGATCCGCTCGATCTGGAGGAGCCCCGAGTCCTCCCGGTTGGCGAGGTCGATCTGGGTCTTGTCGCCCGTGATCACGGCCCGCGAGTTCACGCCCAGACGGGTGAGGAACATCTTCATCTGCATCCCGGTGGCGTTCTGCGCCTCGTCCAGAATCACGAAGGCGTCGGAGAGGGTCCGGCCCCGCATGTAGGCGAGCGGCGCGATCTCGATCACCCGCGACTCGAGGGCTTTCTGGACCCGGTCCCGCGGCATCATGTCCTCGAGCGCGTCGTACAGGGGCCGCAGGTACGGATCCACCTTCTCCTGCAGGTCGCCGGGGAGAAAGCCCAGGCTTTCTCCCGCTTCGACCGCCGGCCGGGCCAGGATGATGCGCCGGACCCGGTGGCGGGACAGGGCGTCCACCGCCGCCGCGACCGCCAGATACGTCTTCCCGGTGCCCGCGGGTCCGATGCCGACCACGATCTCCTTCTGCGCGATGGCCTGGAGGTACTCGCGCTGGCCGGCCGTCTTCGCCTGGATCACCCGGCGGAGGCCCGGCAGGATGATGCGGTATTCCCCGCCCTCGCCCGCGGCCGCCGGCGCGCCCTCTTCCAGCACCAGCCGCTCGACGTCGTGGACGTCCACCGGATCGCCGACGCGGGCGAGATCCACGAGCGCCTGGGTGATGGGCGCGGCGTGCTCCACCGCCTCCGCCTTCCCCTGGAGGGTGAGGGTGTCCCCCCGCAGGGAGACCTTCACCCCCAGCCGGCGGGACAGCTCGATCAGATTCGCGTCGTTCACGCCCGCCAGGGTCAGCGGGTCGACGCCTTCCACGGACAACCGACGGACGACGTCCTCACTCATGTCGTGACCTCGAGGTGGAGGGCCGCGATGTCCTCGGGGCGCGCCGGTGACGGGGCGCCCTCGAACAGCGCGCGGGCGGCGGTGGTCTTCGGAAACGCGATCACGTCCCGGAGCGACCCGGCGCCGGCGAGCAGCATCGTCACCCGGTCGAATCCTACCGCGAAGCCGCCGTGCGGCGGCGCGCCCGCGGCGAGCGCGTTGAGCAGGAACCCGAACCGGGCGTCGATCTCCGCCGGCGTCAGCCCCAGGTGCCGGAACACCGTGCGCTGGACGGCCGGATCGGTGATCCGGATGGAGCCGGACCCCAGCTCGTTGCCGTTGTACACCGCGTCGTAGTGGAGCGCCCGGCATCCGAAGGGATCGCGATCGAGCTTGCCGACGTCCTCCGGGTGGGGAGCCGTGAACGGGTGGTGCGCGAACACCGGCGTCCCGGTCTCCGGGTCGGGCTCGAACAGCGGAAAGTCCACGACCCAGCAGAAGGCGTGCGCCGTCGACGGCTTGAGCCCGAGCCGCCGGATCACTTCCACGCGCAGGGTCCCGAGCACGGGACGGATCTCGCCGGGGGCGCCGAAGAGCATGATCGCGAGCCCTCCGTCGGCGAGGCCCAGCGCGCCCGCGCGTTCCGCCGTCAGCTTGACGGATCCCGAGACCTGGTCCGCCTGCCGCTTGCACCACACGACGGTCTTCCCCACCGCCCGCTTCGCGATGTCGGAGAGGGCGTCGATCTCCTTCCGGGAGAGCGTCGCGCCGGCCGGCACGAGAAACCCTTCGAGCCGGTTCTTGGGATCGCTCGCGAGCGCCGACGCCAGCGGCAGGTCGGTCCATGCCGTGAACGCGCCGGTCCAATCCCGCAGCGTGATGTCGTACCGCAGGTCCGGCTTGTCGACGCCGTAGCGCGCCATCGCGTCCTTCCACGCCAGCCGCGGAAACGGAGCCGACACCGCCTGCCCCGCTTCGGCCCAGCACGCGACC
Source organism: Gemmatimonadales bacterium (assembly GCA_035505915.1). GTDB lineage: Bacteria > Gemmatimonadota > Gemmatimonadetes > Gemmatimonadales > GWC2-71-9 > 40CM-2-70-7. Next base: position 46,742 of record DATJQI010000023.1, read on the forward strand.
AGCACGGCCTCCACGAACCGCTGCACGTCTTCGGGCCCGACGAACGACGCTTCGATGTCGATCTGCGTGAACTCGGGCTGGCGGTCGTACCGCAGGTCCTCGTCACGGAAGCACCGGGCGATCTGGAAGTAGCGATCGAAGCCCGAGACCATCAGCAGCTGCTTGTAGATCTGCGGCGACTGCGGCAGCGCGTAGAACTCCCCGGGATGCACCCGCGACGGCACCAGGTAGTCGCGCGCTCCTTCCGGCGTCGGCTTGGTGAGGATCGGCGTCTCGATCTCGAGAAAGCCCAGCTCCGACATCGTCCGGCGGGCCCGCTGCAGCAGCCGGTGACGCAGGATCAGGTTGGCCTGCATCTCGGCACGGCGCAGGTCCAGATGCCGGTGCGTCAGGCGCGCTTCTTCCGACGCGAGCTCCTCGCCCTTGCCCCGCGCCACCGGGATCGGCGGCGTCACGGCCGGTCCCACCACCCGGACCGCCGTCGCATGCACCTCGACTTCGCCGGTCGCGAGATCCGCATTCTTCATGTTGGGCGGCCGGGCGACCACCTCCCCTTCCACCACCACCACGGTCTCCGCGCCCAGGCTCCCCGCCCGGGAGACCTGCTCGGCGCTCGCCCAGCCGGGACCCACGGCGACCTGGACCAGGCCCCCGCGGTCCCGCAGGTCGATGAACACGATGCCGCCCAGGTCCCGCCGCCGATGCACCCAGCCGCCGAGCGTCACCTTCCGCCCCGCGTGCTCCGCCCGGAGGGACCCGCAGTACATCGACCGCTGACTGGTCTGCTCCCAATCCGTCACGCCCCGGCCCCTCCCTCGGCCTCGCACAACACGCGATAGAACTCGTCCGGCGTCTTGGCGCCGAGGAGTCGGCTCCGGACGCCCTCGTGCCGGACCAGCCGGGCGATGCGCGAGATCGCCTTCACGTGGGTTCCGGCCAGGGTTTCAGGACCAGCCATCAGGAAAAACAGGCGCACAGGCTCTCCATCAACGGTTTCATAGGGGATCGGCTCAGCGGTGGTCCCGGCCACCACGCCGAGGGCGGCCAGGGCCGGCGTCTTGCCGTGCGGAACCGCGACGCCATACCCGATTCCGGTCGGAAACTGGCTCTCCCGCTCCAGAATGGCGGCCAGGACCTCGTCCCGATCCGCGCCGCTCCCCGGGAGGAGCAGGTCGACGAGCTCCCCCAGCACCCCGGCCTTGTCATGGGACTTGAGGGGCACCCGGATGCGGCTCGGGGTGAGCAATTCCGATAGACGCAAGTTGAGCCCAAGTGGTGTAAGCGCTTGAATCTAGTTAAGTTGGGGTGTGAGCGCCACTTGCCTGACTCGGGGGACCGCCGGGGCCGTTTGGGCGGCCTTGGCCTCCCTCACCTCCCCCTTCCGGAGCCCCCTCGTGGCCCAGGACCCGATCGGCGGGGAGCTCTGGCGGGTGGTGGGAGTGACGGTGCCGGTCCCCTACGCCCTGGCCCAGGGCACCACCGCGTCCTTCTGGAATCCGGCGCAGGTCGTCACGGCCCCCGCCGTGGCGGGAGACGTCATCCAGACCCCGGACGCGATCGCGGCGTCCGGCCTCCTCGCCGTCGTCCGCACCGGCTCCGGGAGGCTGGGGTCGTGGGGACTCGAGCTTGGCCAGGTGGACATCGGGGACATCATCCGCACCTCCCAGACACCCGATCCCGAAGGCACGGTGCCCGTGTATACCCGCGTCGTGGGGCTCACGTGGGCCCTCACCCGCGGCTCGACCAGTGTGGGCGCGACGGTGGGCGGCCACGATTCGCGCCTCGACCAGAGCGACGTCCAGCACTGGACCGCCGACGTTGGAGTGGTGCAGCGGCTGGGCGACGTCCTCACGTTCGCCGCGGCCACGCACTTCTTCTACCGGTTCACCACGAGCGACGCCAGCCAGGATCTCTACGCAGCCGTCGAGTGGCGGGCGTGGCACGGACCATTGTGGACCGGGTCGGGGGATGCGGCCCTCCGGCTCCGATACGGCGCGACCCTCGCCCACGGCGCGGGCACCGATCACGAGGTGGGCCTGGGATTCGATCTCGGCTCCCTCGTGGCGGTGGACGGGATGCTGGTGCGGGAGAACACCTACGGCAACATCGCGTGGCGTGGGGTCGCCGGCTTCCACGTGCGGATCGGCCGCTACGGCGTCACCTTCGCCCGGGATGCCGGCGTGAACGACGTCGGCTCGTCCTACCGGGTCGGGCTGGAGTGGCGCCTCAAATGACCGACATCCTCTCGCTCACCCCCGAGGCGGCCCGGGTCGCCCTCGCCGACTGGCTCACGGCGCGCGGCGAGCCGGCGTACCGGACCCGCCAGATCCTGCCCCGGCTCTGGGAGCGTCCCGTCGCGCGCTGGGCCGACGCCACCGACCTTCCCGCGCCGCTGCGCGAGGGACTCGAGCGGGAGTTCCCCCTCACCCGCCTCGCGGTCGCGGCTCACCAGGTTTCGTCGGACGGGACCGAGAAGTTCCTGTGGACTCTGGCCGACGGCCAGGCCATCGAGTCCGTGCTCATTCCCGAAGGCAAGCGGCGGACGTTGTGCATCTCTTCCCAGGTGGGGTGCGCGCTGGGGTGCGTGTTCTGCGCCACCGGCGCGATGGGCTGGCGCCGGAATCTGTCGGCGGCCGAGATCGCCGGACAGGTACGCGAGATCATCCTCCGCGACCCCGCGCAGGCACCCACCAACGTCGTGTTCATGGGGATGGGCGAGCCGCTCCTCAACTGGGAAGCCGTGGATACGGCGCTGACCATTCTCAACGCCCCGGAAGGCGTCGGCATCGGCGCCCGGCACATCACCGTGTCCACCGTGGGCATCCTGCCCAACCTGGCGCTCTTCGCCAAGCGGCCGGAGCAGTTCCGGCTCGCCGTCTCCCTGCACGCGCCCACGTCCGCGCTCCGGCGCGAGCTGATGCCGGTCGAAAAGAAGTACGCGCTTCCGGACCTTCTCGCGGCGCTCAAGGAGTTCGACCGGCGGGTCACGCTCGAGTACGTGCTGATCGCGGGGAAGAACGACTCGTTCGAAGCGGCGGATGCCCTGGCCCGGATCGCGGCGCCGCTCGCGGCGCTGGTGAACCTGCTGCCGCTGCATCCCGGCGGCGCGCCGGGGCTCGCCCCCACCGCGCGGAATCAGATGCTCGCGTTCGAGCGGCGGCTCAAGGAGCGCGGCGTGGAAGCGGTGCTGCGGCGGAGCCGCGGGCTCGATATCAGCGCCGCGTGCGGCCAGCTACGGGTGGAGCGGGAGACGGGGGGCAAAGTCCGCCCCCAGGAGCACGCTGGCGTCGAGTAGCAGGGTCGAGTCGGGGTCCATCACCACCTTCCCCACCTTCAGCGCCCGGCGGATCCGCTCCCCCACCGAGGCCGGCCCCCGCCGGACCAGGATGCGCGTCGAATCGAGTAGGCTCCTGGTGTCCGAGGGGGGCGCGTTCCCGAAGGTCAGCACGTCGATGCCGGCATCACGAAGGACCCGGGTGCCGACGCGGGCCAGTCCCGGTTTCCCGCTGGCGTTCAGCACCGCCACGGTGATCCGCGGGGCCCCGGCCCCCTCCCCGGGCACGACGGCGCCGCCGGCGCCGCGCGGACCGGCCCGGCACGCCGCGGCCAGCAGCAGGCCGGCGATCAGCCCGCGGCCAGCGCGTTCCAGAATCCCACCGTTTCGGCCGCCAGCGGCCAATCGGACCTGACGGTCCACTCGACGCGGGCCCGGGCGACCTCCCGCAGCACCTCGTCCCGCTCCGTGGGGACGCGGGCCGCGAGCGCCGCGCGGCTCTCGCGCTCGAACTTCCGACCCGGCTCCAGGTAGTCGGCCAGGTACAGCATCTTGCCGACGTCGTCCCATCCGGCGTATCCCAGGGAGTGGTAGCGCACGGCGTCCAGCACGCCGGCGTCCCGCTCCCCCTCCGCCCAGGCCCGGTCGGCGGCGGCCGGCCCGTGCGCCAGCTCGTCGACCGCGGGGGCGTCCCGCAGGGCATCGTGGAGCCAGGCCGCCCGGCTCCACCGTTCCCGCTCCGCCGGGGTCACCCCCATCGCCATCGCCCATTCGTCCAGCAGCGCCGCGACCCGCGCGACGTGCGCGCGCCGGTCGGGACCCGCCACCGCCCAGGCCGGAAAGCTCACGGGCGCCGGACGGTGGGGTCCGCGCTCACCCCTTCGCCCAGGACCACGTTGTCGAGGAGCCGGGTGGTGCCGACCCGTCCGGCGACGACGGCCACGGTCGCCGCCGTCACCCGCTCGACGTCCCGCAGCTCTTCGTCCACCAGCGCGAGGTAGTCCGGAGTGATCCCGGCCGCGGCGAGGACCGACACGCCCTGGGCCCGCACCGTCCGGGGATCCGCGTCCCCGCCCCGCCACGCCTGCTCCACCGTCCGCAGGGCGCGGGACAGCGCCAGCGCGGTCCGGCGCTGGTCCACCGTCAGGTACGCGTTGCGGGACGACAGCGCCAGGCCGTCGAGCTCGCGAACCGTCGGCGCGATGTCGATCCCGACGGCGAAATCCAGATCGCGGACCATCCGCCGCACCAGCATCGCCTGCTGAAAGTCCTTCCGGCCGAACACGGCGACGTCGGGCTCCACGAGGTGGAGGAGCTTGGCGACCACCGTCAGCACGCCCGCGAAGTGCCCGGGCCGCACCGCGCCCTCGAAGCGCTCGGCCATGGGGCCGGGCTGCACGCGCACCAGCGGCTCGGCGGGGTACATGGCGGCGGGGTCGGGTGCGAACAGGCAGGCGACGCCGCGCTCGCGGGCGAGCGTCCGATCGCGGGGGAGGTCCCGGGGGTAGCGGCCGAAGTCTTCCTGCGGCCCGAATTGGAGGGGATTCACGAACACCGAGAGCGCCACGAGATCGGCGGCGTCGCGGGCGCGATCCACCAGGCGGAGGTGTCCCTCGTGGAGGGCTCCCATGGTCGGCACGAACGCCACCCGCTTGCCCCGGGCACGCGCGGCGCGGGTCCAGGCGCGCATGTCGGGGAGCCCGGTGATCTCCTGCATCAGCGGACGGCCCTACTTCGCGAAGGAATGGTCGGGGTCGGGATAGCGTCCCGACCGCACCTCGGCCGCGTAGGTCTCGGCGGCCTTCCGGACGTCGTCCGCCAGGTTCGCGTACTTCTTCAGGAACTTGGCGGAGAAGCGGTCGTTCAGCCCGAGCATGTCGTGGAGCACCAGGACCTGGCCGTCGCACGACGGGCCGGCGCCGATCCCGATGGTCGGCACGGAGAGGCCCTTCGTGATCTCGGCGGCGACCGGGGACGGGAGCAGCTCGAGCACGACGGCGAACGCACCCGCGTCCTCGAGGGCTTTCGCGTCGTCCTTCAGCCGTTGGACCGCCGCGTCGTCCCGCCCCTGCACCCGGTACCCACCCAGGGCGTGCACCGACTGCGGCGTCAGTCCCAGGTGTCCCATCACGGGGATCCCGATGTCCGTGAGCGCGCGGACGGTGGGCGCCATCGTCCGCCCGCCCTCGAGCTTCACGCCGTGGCACGCGGTCTCCTGCATCACGCGGCCGGCGTTCCGGATCGCGTCCGTGGGGCTCACCTGGTACGTCAGGAACGGCAGATCGCACACGACCAGCGCGTGGCTCGCGCCCCGCCGCACCATCCGCGTGTGGTAGATCATCTGGTCGAGCGTGGCGCTCAGGGTGGTGTCCTGCCCGGCGAGCACCTGGTTCACCGAATCCCCGACCAGGAGGATGTCCACCGCCGGATCGAGCAGGCGCGCGAACAGCGCGTCGTAGCAGGTGAGCATCACGATGCGCTCGCGGCGCTCCTTCATTTTCAGGAGCTCGAGCGTCGTGACGGGCTTGGGGCCGGCGGCGTCAGGCATGGGTCCTCACGGCTGCTTCGAGCTCGGCCAGCTCCCGCTGCCAGAACGGGCGGTGGCGGAGCTCGGGGTGCGGGATGGTCAGCGCCGGCGTGTCCACCGTCCGGTCGCCGTAACGCACGATGTCGAGGTCGATCGGCCGCGGGCCCCAGCGCACGGTCCGCTCCCGCCCCAGCTCGGCCTCGATGTTCAGGCACGCCGAGAGGAGCGCCGGGGGCTCGAGCGCGGTGTCCAGCTCGACCATCTGATTCAGGTACGGACCCTGCGGCACCGGCCCGAGGGGCGCCGTCTCTTCGATCCGGGACTCCTGGACCACCCGGGTCTCCGGCAGCGCGGCGAGCCGGTCCCGGGCGGCCGCGAGCCACCGCGCGCGGTCACCGAGATTCGACCCCAAGGCCACGAACACCCGCTCGCCCCCCGTCATGGGCAGAATGCTATCGCCCTAGGCGATGTTCGCAAAGCCGCGCGTCAGCTCGCGCAGCATCGTCGCCACCTGCTCCAGCTCCTTGGTGGCCTGCTCGAGATCGGTGAGCCCGTCGGCGGCCTGGGTGGCGCGGGTGGCGACGTCGTCCGCCTCCTCGCGGTTCTTCCAGGCGATCCCCGCGACCGCGTTCATCCGCTCCCGCAGGCGGCCGAAGGCCTGGTTCTGCTCCGTGGCCGCCCCGGCGATGCGCTGCGCGTGCTCGGTGGCGTCGGCCGTCGCGGCGACGATGCGGTCGAGCGCATCGAGCGCGCTGGACGACAGCTCCTCGACGCCGCCCACGTTCACCTGCCCGCGCCGCATCTGTTCCACCACTTCGCCCACCTGCCGGTGCACGTCCTCGACCAGCCCGCCCGCCTCCGCCGCGGCGGCCCCGCTCTGCTCCGCCAGCTGGCGGATCTCCTCCGCCACGACCGCGAAGCCCTTTCCGTGCTTCCCCGCGCGCGCCGCTTCGATGGCGGCGTTGAGGGCGAGGAGGTTGGTCATGTCGGCCAGCTCGCGGATGGACGCGATGAACCCCGTGATGCGCCGGCTCACGACGCCGAGTTCCTGCACCTTGCCCGAGCTCTCGCCCACGAACGTCTTCAAGGCCACCAGCCGCTCGATGGCGTCCTGGATGCGCTGCCGGTTCCGCGTGGCCGTCTCGCTCGCCTCGCTCGACGACTTCGCGGCCGCGGCGCCGTCGCTCGACACCCGCACGGACACTTCCGCCAGGCCCGCGGTGGCCTCGAGCCCGCCGGCGATTTCGCTCTCCTCGCTCACCACCCCGCTCCGGATCGCGTGGGTGGCGGCCGCCACCCCCCGGGCCGATTCGCGGAGCGCCACGGCGGTCCGCGCCAGCGTCGCCAGCTCACTGGTCATCCGCTCGACGGTGTCCGCCAGCGGGCGGCGCAGGTCGGTGATGTGGATGGCGGTCGCGAGCTGCGTCGCGAACGTGGAGATCGTCATCACGTCCGCGTCCCGGTACGCGCGGCGCTTGTGGTGCTCGAGCTCCAGGGTCCCGATCACCTGCTCGCCGAACTTGAGGGGCACGATCACGAGGGACCGCACGTGCTCGGGCGGATTCACCAGGCGCACGTCCCGGGACACGTCGTCGATGACCACCGCGCGCCCCTGCTCGGCCGCCTCGGCCCGCAGGACGCCGACGTCCCCGTCGGGGGCCCCGCCGCGGTCGGACCGGCCGAGCTCCGAGCGGTACATGAGGTCCATCCGGCCTTCGGTCCGCCGGTAGATCCGGAAATCCCCCCAATCCACCAGCCGGTGCGCCAGCCCCTCGATGCGCCGGAACGAGTCTTCGAGGCTCACGTTCGCGGTGATCACCGCCTCCATCGCGTGGATCTTGTTCAGCTCCTCGGCGGAGATGGCTTCCTCGAGCATCCGCTTGAGCAGGAGGCCGAGCGCGCCGAGGACCGCCGCGACGAACAGCCAGGCGACGGGCGGCCACTCCCGCACCGCGCCGACCACCGTCGCCGTCGCGAGGAGCGTGGCGGAATACCCGATGAGCTCGTAGCGGACGATCAGGAGCTGCTCGTCCTTCTCGAGCTTGGCCCGGAGAATCAGGGTGAAGTAGAAGAGGAGCCGGCCGACCGCGAAATAGGCCAGCGCCAGGAAGAACAGCGCGGGGATGTCGGCCGTGGTGAAGCCGGCGTTGACGTTCTGCGTGAGGTGCCGGATCTCGGCGTACACGCCGTACGCCGCGACCACCACGATCACCTCGCGTCCGGCGTTGACCGCCGCGACGAGGAGCGCCTTGCGCTGCCACACCCAGTCCGCCGCCAGCGTCCCCAACGCGATGCCGAGCACGGTGGCCGGCACTCCGACCAGGAGGCTCCCGGCCAGGGCCACCAGTCCCGTCTGCGTCAGGTACGAGTACTTGGAGAGGGCGATGGGGCGCCCGCGCAGGAGGACGCAGGCGACGGTCAGGACCAGGACGACGGAGAGCTGGTGCAGCCAGCGGGGATCCGAGGCCAGCACGAGGAGGAGGAGCAGCACGCCGCCGTAGATCAGCGACCGGGCGTAGAGCCGGACCAGCCGTTCGACGGTCACGCGGCGCCCCGTTCCCGCACGCCGGCCGCGAGCTCCCGCATCAGCCGCCCCACCCCCGGCACGCCGTCCGATCCCAGCACTTCGACCAGCGCGCTCCCCACGACCACCCCGTCGGCGACCCGCGCGGCGGCCTGCGCCTGGGCGCCGGTGCCGATCCCGAACCCCACCGCGACGGGAAGCGGGCTGACCGCCCGCACCCGCGCGACGTGCGCCGCGAGATCCGCCGGTCCCTGCGCGCTCCGCCCCGTGACGCCGAGACGGGAGATGAGATAGAGGAACCCGCTCGCCCGGCGGGCCGCGAGCGCCACCCGCGCCGCCGGCGTGGTGGGGGCGATCAGCCGGACGAAGGCGAGCGGTCCCGCCGCCACCTGATCCTCGAGGGCGGGGTCCGCGCCGGCGGGCAGGTCGGTCAGCAGCACGCCCGCCGCGCCGGCCGCCGCCGCGTCCCCGAGGAACCGCTCGACGCCGTAGGCGAGCACCGGGTTCAGGTACGTCATCACGACGACGGGGACGGTGAGCCGGGCGGCGCGGATCAGCTCGAGGGTCCGGGCCATCCCCACGCCCTGCGCCAGGGCGGCGTGGGTGGCGCGTTGGATGACCGGCCCGTCGGCGAGCGGATCCGAGAAGGGGACGCCGACCTCGACGATGTCGGCGCCGGCGGCGGCCGCTTCGCTGACCGCGGCGACGAACGCCGCGGGAGTGGGAAAGCCCGCGGGGAGATACGGGATGAGGGCCGCCCGCCGCTCGGTGCGGGCCGCGCGCCAGCGCTCGGCGAGCCGGGACTCAGACAAAGTAGTCCGCGACCTGAATGCCGTACTTGAGGGGGTCGGTGACCTTGATGATGGAGCGGGGATAGACGCCGTTCTCCTGGAGGGCCAGGTCGGCCAGGAAGCCGGGGCGCAGAATGGCGCCGTCGGGCGACGCCACCACCCGCACCATCGGCCGGTGGACGTGACTCGTGTCCGGGTTCGCCGCGTGGACGACGGCCACCTCGTAGGTGTCGAGGATGACGCAGGTGCCCACGGGGTAGATGCCGATGAGGTTGATGAACGCTTTCACCACGATCGGGTCGTAGCCGCGCCGCGGGTTCTCCCACATCTCCTTCAGCACCTGATCGGGCTGGATGGGCGTGGTCTGATAGGCCCGCCGGCTGGTGGCGGCGTCGAAGCCGTCCGCCACCGCCACGACCTTCGAGAAGATGGACAGCTGGCGCGGGCGGATCGACTTGGGGTATCCGGTCAGGTCCGACTTCATGTGGTGCTCGTAGGCGGCGATCATCCCGCGATACGGGATTTCGCCGTACCCGCGCAGGCCGAAGAGCGTGAGCACGCCGAGCCACGGGTGGGCCTGCATGATGCGCCACTCGTCGTCGGTGAGGCCGCCCTCCTTGTTGAGCACCTCGAGCGGGACCCGCGACTTCCCGACGTCGTGGAAGAGCGCCGCCATCCCGAGGTCGTAGAGCTGGAGCTTGGTGAGTCCCAGCTTCCGCCCCAGCGCGACCGAGAAGATGCAGACGTTCACCGAGTGCGTGAACGTGTACTCGTCGTAATCGCGGAGGGTGGTGAGGCCCACGAGGGACCCCTCGTTGTTCAGCACCTGGTCGACGATGGCCTGCACCGCCCGCTTCACCTTTTTGACGTTGGCGGTGCGCCCCATCCGGATGCTGTTGATGACCTCCTTGGTGACCGCCACGGACCGCGCGTAGGTCCGCTTGGCGGCCTCCTTCTGCACTTCCACGTTCTCCGCGTCGTCGTCGGTTTCGAGCGGGGGCTCGACGTCGATGGCGGTGACCCCCGCCTCGTCCAGCTTGCCGCCGAGCTCGAACACCTTGTTCGGGTCGGCGTCGCGGGCGGCGAAGGCCAGGAGCAGAGAGACGAAGATCTGGAGCTGCTTCCGGTCCGCACCCGGGATCACGCGCACCAACCCGATGCCGCACTGCCGGAAGACGCCCAGGATGTGGGAGAAGGACGCGTAGTTGTCGAGGTCGAGCCGGAGACGCGTGGAATTGACGAAGATGAACTCGCCCTGCAGCCGCACCTCGAGCTCGTTCTCGACGTTCAGGAGCTGGGTGGTGGACGTGACCAGCTCGTCCAGCGCCTTCTGCACCTGGGCGTTTTCGATGGGGTACAGCTTGAGGGACCGGAACGCCGTGTAGAGCACGACCAGGAACTCCCGTCCGGCGTGACGCAGGAACGCGTCGTTGGCCGCGGAGTCCGCCGACATCGTGGCGCGCCGGGGAGGGGTCGGCTCGGTCACGCGCCCAGCTCCCGCAGGGCCCGGCTCACGGCGTTCCGCACCAGCGGCTCCTTATCCTCCTTGGCGCGCTCCAGCACGTTGCGCGACTCGGGGGTCTTGATCTTGCCCAGCGCCATCGCGGCACAGGCCCGCGTCTCGGGATCCTCGCGGCGGCCGAGCAGGGTCGCCCGCGCGAGGAGCATCCGGGACAAGGGCGTCACGCCGGAGCCTCCCGCGAGCGCGCCGTAGGCCTCGAAGAACGCCATTTTCTCGGTGAGGTCGGCGTCCTTCAGTTTCCCGCCGTTCACCGCGGCGTCGATCTGCTTGAACGCGTTCCGGTGCCCCCGCCCCGCCAGGAACTTCACGCCGGCGATCCGCACGTCGCGATCCGGGTCCTCGATGGTCTTCTCGATCACCCGCAGCGCGGAGGGGCTCGCGATCGCGGTGAGGGCCTCCACCACCGCGAGCTTGAGCGGCTTGTCGCCGATCTCGAGCAGCCGTCCCATCCCGTCCGGCGCGCCGGCGAGCTTCAGCCGCCCGGCCAGCCGGACCATCTCGAGCTGCGTGTCGCCGTCCTCCGAGCTCAGCGCCTTGAGCACTTCCCCGGCATTGGCCTGCGCCAGCCGCTCGGCCGACGCGAGGACGAGGCTCTTCACCCGCTCGTTGGCGAGTCGCGGCACCCAGCCCACCAGCGTGACCAGGGCCTCGGGGCGCAGCTCCTGGAAGAGCGCCGACAGCTCGTCCTCGGTGGGATGCACGGTCGCTTCGTCGAGCGACTGCAGGAGCTGGGACAGGGCCTCGGGCTGCGAGAGCCGCGTGGGGAGCGACTCCAGCGCCTGCCGGTGATCGGGGATCAGCTCGCGGGCGCGCTGGAGGATGGTGCGCGTCTCGGACAGGATGTACGCCACCGAGCGGAAGTCCCCCGCGCCGAGGAGGTACGGGATGAAGTTCTCGAGGATCGAAATCAACTCGGCGCGGACCGTGCCGTAGGTCTGGAGCTCGAGCAGGTCGAACAGCATGCCGAGGACGTTGGCGCGGAGGTCCTGGGAATACTCCCGATCCACCTCCTGCTGGAGATAGGCGATCTCTTTCTCGTCCAGGAAGTAGAGTGTGGTGTCGAAGTCGTCGATCGACACCATCCCCTCCGGACGGGGCGGCGCTTCTTCGTGCACCCCCTGGGCCACGTCCGACGCCGAGACCGGCGGCACCTCCGCGCCCGGCTCGATGGGCACGGCGTTCTCGGTGAGGAGCTCCCGGAACGTATGACCGATGTACTGAAAGTCCTGTTCCCAGAGGAGCGTGAGCAGGTCGTCGGCGGCGTCCGCCTGGAGATTGCGGGCCTGGTGGAGAATCCGGAGGAACCGGACCAGCTCGTCGTCCTCGAGGCCCGGCCGGAAGGTGAGGGAGCGCACGCCGTCCTTGTACAGGGTCCAGGCGATGCTCTCGCTCTTGTTCTCGTTCGTGTAGACGACTTCGTCCTCCCACTTCAGCTCGCCTTCGGTGACCTGGAGGACCAGCTCGTCGATGGACTGGAAGAGCGTGCGGAACCCGCCCCGCACGTTGTCGATGGCGCGCTGGTAGACCGGATTGTTCGGCAGGTAGAGCTGAGTCGCCCGGACGCCCTTGGTGATGAGGCTCAAGAGCTCGGTGATCTGTGACGGCGGGAGGGCCAGCTCGTCGACAGGCGCGTTGGTCAGGGCGAGGCTCCGGTCAATTCCGCGACCAGGGCCACATCCTTATCCCCCCGGCCGCTCAAGTTGATCAAGACCACGTCGTCCGGCCCCCAGCGCCGGCCTTCTCGTTGCGCCAGCACCCACGCCACCGCGTGGGCGCTTTCCAGGGCCGGCACGATCCCTTCCAGCCGGCTCAAAGCCCTGAAGGCGTCCAGTGCCTGACGGTCGGTCACCGCCTCATACAATACGCGACCCGAGTCCTTGAGGTAAGCGTGCTCGGGGCCCACCCCCGGATAGTCGAGCCCGGCCGATACCGAATGCGCGGGCTGCACCTGGCCGTCGGCGTCCTGCAGGAGGTAGCTCAACGCGCCGTGGAACACCCCCGGCTTGCCCCGGGACAAGGAGGCCGCGTGGCGCGACCCGTCGAGCCCCTCCCCGGCCGCCTCCACCCCCACCAGCCGCACCCCCGCGTCACGCTGAAACCCCGTGAAGATGCCGATGGCGTTCGAGCCGCCCCCGACGCAGGCGACCACCGTGTGGGGCAGCGTGCCGAACCCCTCCAGCATCTGCTCCCGGGCCTCCCGCCCGATCACGGACTGGAAGTCCCGCACCATCCGCGGGAAGGGGTCGGGCCCCACCACGGACCCGATGATGTAGTGGGTGGTGTCGACGTTGGTGACCCAGTCCCGCAGCGCCTCATTGGTGGCGTCCTTTAAAGTCCGGGTCCCGGACGTGACCGGAACCACCGTGGCGCCCAAGAGCCCCATCCGGTACACGTTCAGGCGCTGGCGCCGCGTGTCCTCCTCCCCCATGTACACCACGCATTCCAGCCCGAACTTGGCGCACACGGTCGCCGTGGCGACGCCGTGCTGCCCCGCCCCCGTCTCGGCGATGATGCGGCGCTTCCCCATTCGCCGGGCGAGGAGCACCTGCCCCAGCGTATTGTTGATCTTGTGGGCCCCGGTGTGGCTCAAGTCTTCCCGCTTCAGCACCACCCGTACGCCGTTCCCTACCTCGGCCGCGAGCCGCTGGACCTCGGTCAAGGGCGTCGGGCGCCCGGCGAAATCCCGGAGCAGACGCTCGAGCTCGCCCCAAAAAGACGCGTCCTGACGGACGCCGTCGTAGGTCCGGGCCAGCTCCTCGAGTGCCGCCATCAGGGTCTCGGGCACGTAGCGGCCGCCGTAGGGCCCGAAGCGTCCCTCGCTCACCGGCCCCTCCGGGGCACGCCGCTAAGCCCGCGCACCGCCGCTTCCGGTCCATCGCTCCGGGCCAACGCCCCTCCCACCAGCACCAGGTCCGCCCCCGCCGCCGCCGCTCGTTCCACATCGCCACGGCTCTCGATTCCGCTCTCCGCCACCGCCAGCACTCCCGAAGGGATCTCCGGCACGAGTCGCTCCGCCACCCTCAGGTCGGTCACGAACGTGTCGAGGTCCCGGTTGTTCACGCCCACCGCCGTCGGCGCCACGGCGAGTGCCCGGTCGAGCTCCCCCCGGTCGTGCGCCTCCACCAGAGTGGCCAGCCCCAGTCCCCGGGCCGTCTCCGCGAGGCGCCGGAGATCGGGATCGGGCAGCGCCCGGACGATCAGGAGGACCATCGCGGCCCCCGCCGCCCGCGCTTCGAGGAGCTGCAGCTCATCGACGATGAAGTCCTTCCGGAGTGCGGGAAGCCGCACCGCGCCGGCCACCTGTTCGAGGTCGGCGAGAGACCCCCCGAAATGTGCCTCTTCCGTCAGCACCGAGATCGCCACGGCCCCGCCGGCTTCATAGGCCCGGGCGTAGGCGACCGGGTCCAGGTCCTCCCGGATCACGCCCGCCGACGGGGACCGCCGTTTCACTTCGGCGATGACCCCCACCGTGCTCCCGCCCGGCCGGAAGGCCGGAGGATCCGGCCTCTCGGAGGCCCGCCGCTCCAAGTCACGGCGGCTTCCCCGGAGGGATGCCACGCGACCTCGGGTCACGGCGAGAATGGCTTCGATGCTGGCTTTGTTCACGCTTGCATTCGGGTGATATTCGGGTACATTCGTTTCGGCTTCTTTTCGGGAGCGATCAGTGCCTTTGACCCGCCGACAACACGAGATCCTTGACTACCTCCGTGCCCACATCGCGGACCGGGGGTACGCGCCCAGCTTCGAGGAGATCGCGGAGCGCTTCCAGTTCCAGTCTCTGGCCACGGTGCACGAGCACCTGACCAACCTGGAGCGGAAGGGCTACATCCGGCGCGCCCACAACGAGAGCCGCGCCATCGAGATCGTGCCGCCGAAGGGCCAGACCGGCGCGACCGAGCTGCCGCTCCTCGGGCTCGTGGCGGCCGGCGCGCCCATCGAGGCGCTCACGGACAACGAGACCTTTGCCGTGCCCGACGAGCTCCTGCCGCGCCGGGGCCGGAGCTACGTGCTCCGCGTCCGCGGCTCGTCGATGATCGACGAGCACATCAAGGACGGGGACTACGTCGTGGTGCAGGAGCGCACCCAGGCGGACAACGGCGAGACCGTGGTCGCGCTTCTGAACGGCGCCGGCGCCACGGTCAAGAAGTACTATCGCGAGCCCGGCGGCTGGATCCGCCTGCAGCCCGCCAACGCCGAGCTGTCCCCGCTGCGGGTCAACGAGCGCGACGTGATGGTCCAGGGCGTCGTCGTGGGGGTCATCCGGAAGTACTGACCTCCGCCCCGCCGTTCCCCCGCAGCCGCTCGAGTGCGTCGCGCGCCGCCCCGGAGTCCAGGGCGGCGCGCGCGCGTTCCAGCCCGTCCGCCAGATCCTGCGCGACGCCGGCGACGTAGACCGCCGCCGCGGCGTTCAACAGTACCGCCGTCCGCCCCGCCTCGTCCCGCGCCGTGCCGTCCAGGATCTGTTCGGCCCGGCGGGCGTTTTCCGCCGGCGTGCCCCCCGCGAGGTCCCGCAGGTCCACGTGCGGCAGCGGCAGGCTCCGCGGATCGAGCACCCAGTGCCGCGTCCGACCCGCCCGGATCTCCCAGACGTCGGTCAGCCCGTCCGGCGAGATCTCATCCATCCCGGCCCGCCCGTGCACCACCAGGGCGTGCTCGGTCCCGAGGAGCGCCAGGGCTTCCGCGACGAGCGGGGCCCGCTCCGGGTCCGCGACGCCGACCACCTGCCGCCGGACCCCGCCCGGGTTCGCCAGGGGTCCGAGCAGGTTCATCATCGTCGAGACGCCCAGCTCCTTCCGCACCGGCGCGATGTGCCGCATCGCCGGGTGGAAGTGGGGAGCGAACAGGAACGCGATCCGGGCCCGGGCCAGCGCCTGCTCCGCACCGGCCGGGTCGGGCGGAATGGCGACGCCCAGCGCTTCCAGGACGTCGGCGGACCCGCATTGCGACGTGTACGACCGGTTCCCGTGCTTGGCGACCGTGACGCCGGCGCCGGTCGCGACGAAGGCGGCGACCGTGGAGATGTTGAAGGTGGACACCGTGCCGCCGCCGGTCCCGCAGGTGTCGATGGCGCGGGCGTCGGGAACCCGGACCTTCAGCATGCTCGACCGCAGCGCCCGGGCCGCGCCGGCCACTTCGGTCGCCGATTCCCCCTTCACCCGGAGCCCCAGGAGGAGAGCGCCCATCTGCGAATGGGTCGCTTCGCCGCGCATCACCACGCCGAAGACCTCCGCCGCCAGGGTCTCGGACAGGGACTCCCCGCGGGCCAGAACGGCGATCGCGTGGGCGAGCGGAGCGGATTCGGAGGGGTCCGGCATGAAGAGGCAGTCTACGGCCCTTGGTCAATCGGGACAACGGGTTGCGTGCCTTGAAAGGGCCCGGCGTCCTTTCTATCTTTTGCGCGTGACGAGCCGCCCCTTCCTCGCGGTGGTGCAGTACGACGGGGGGCAGTTCGTGGGGTGGCAGCGGCAGGCGGCGGGGCGCACGGTGCAGGGAGAGCTCGAGGCCGTGCTCGAACGCCTGACCGACCGCCGGACGGTCGTGACCGGCGCGGGACGCACCGACACCGGAGTGCACGCGCTGGGCCAGGGAGCGGGGTTCCTGGCGGACGATCGCTGGGCCGGGGACGTCGCGGGTCTGCACCGGGCCCTGAACGCCCTCCTGCCGAAGGACATCTGGGTCGAGCGCGTGAGCGCCATGCGTCCCGGATTCCACCCCCGGAAGAGCGCGACGGCGCGCCGGTACCGGTATCTGATCGGCACGGATCCGGCGGCGCAGTCCCCCTTCCGGCGGCGGTTCGAGTGGGCGCTGGGTCGCGCGCTCGACCGTGAGGCGCTGGAGACGTGCGCGGAAACGGTGCTCGGTGAGCACGACTTTCGCGGCTTTGCGGCGGCCGGTCAGGTCAAGCCTCACTACCGATGCCGCGTGGCGCTGGCGGAATGGGCGCCGCGAGCGGACGGTGTGGGGATGACGCTTACGATCGAAGCCGATCGGTTCTTGCATCACATGGTGCGCTTTCTCGTGGGCACCATGGTGGACATCGCCCTGGGGCGCCGACCGGCGTCCGACTTCCCCCGCCTGCTCGCCGCGACCGATAACCGGGCGGCCAGTCCGCCCGCCCCGCCCCAGGGTCTCTACCTGGTGAGCGTGCGGTATCCCGCTGACCTCTACGACGGGGCCTCGCCATGAAGTTTTTCCTCGACACCGCGAACCTGAAGGACATCAGCTGGGCCGCGCAGGCGGGGCTGATCGACGGCATCACGACCAACCCCTCCCTCCTGGCCAAGTTCGCGGGCGACGTCGACCCGCGCGACGTCCTGAAGGAGATCTGCTCACTGGTGGACGGGCCGGTCTCGGCCGAGGTGGTCGCGCTCGACGCGGAGGGGATGGTCCGCGAAGGTGAGTCGCTCGTGAAGATCGCCGACAACATCGTGGTCAAGATCCCGATGACCGAAGCCGGCATGGTCGCGGTGCGCCGGCTCTCCCGGCAGGGGATCAAGACCAACGTCACGCTCTGCTTTTCGAGCGTGCAGTGCCTCATCGCCGCCAAGGCGGGCGCGAGCTACGTGAGCCCGTTCATCGGCCGTCTGGACGACGTCGGCCAGGAGGGGATGGACGTGATTCGCGAGGCCCGCGTGATCTTCGACAACTACCAGTACGCCACCGAAATCCTCGCGGCCTCGATCCGGCACCCCCGCCACGTCGTGGACGCGGCGATGGTCGGCGCCGACGTCGCCACCCTGCCCCCGGACGTCCTGAAGAAACTGCTCCAGCACCCGCTGACGGACCGCGGGCTCGAGCAGTTCCTCGCCGACTGGGGCAAGCTCACCGCGCGCGCCAAAGCGACCGTGTGACCTACAGCTCCCCGCTCGCCACCCGCTACGCCTCCCCGGCGATGCAGTCGCTCTGGAGCGACGCGCGCCGCATCGGGCTGTGGCGGCGCCTGTGGCTGGCGCTGATGGAGTCGGAAAAGGAGCTCGGGCTCGACATCCCGGACGCCGCGATCGCCCAGCTCACGGCCCATCTCGACGACGTCGACCTCGCCCGCGCGGCCGAGCACGAACGCCGTCTCCGCCACGACGTGATGGCGCACATCCACGCCCTCGGTGAGCAGGCCCCCGCGGCCCGGCCCTACCTGCACCTGGGCGCCACCAGCGCCTTCGTCACCGACAACGCCGACTTGCTGTTGATGCGCGAGGGGCTCCAGCTCCTGCTGGGACGCGTCGCCGCGGTGCTGGTCGCGCTGGGCAAGCTGTCGCGCCGGACCGGCCGCATTCCCTGCCTGGCGTACACGCACTTCCAGCCGGCCCAGCTCACCACCGTCGGCAAGCGCGTGACCCTCTGGATGCAGGACTTCATCCTGGACGCGGAGGAGCTGCTCCACCGGCTCGAGACGCTGCGGTTCCGGGGCGTGAAGGGCACCACCGGCACTCAGGCGTCGTTCCTCGAGCTGTTCGGCGGCGACCACGAGAAGGTGAAGGAGCTGGACCGCCGGGTGGCGCGGAAGCTCGGCTTCAGCCAGGTCTTCCCCGTCACGGGCCAGACCTACACCCGCAAGCTCGACGCCGAGGTCCTGGCGGCGCTCTCCGGGGTGGCCGCCTCCGCGGCGAAGTTCGCGACGGACCTCCGGCTGCTCCAGCACGAGGGCGAGCTGCTCGAGCCCTTCGAGTCGGACCAGGTGGGCTCGTCGGCGATGGCGTACAAGCGGAACCCGATGCGGGCCGAGCGGATGACCAGCCTGGCGCGGTTCGTGATCGAGCTCGAGGGCAACGCCTGGCATACCGCCGCCACCCAGTGGCTGGAGCGCACCCTCGACGACAGCGCCAACCGGCGGCTCGTGATTCCCGAGGCCTTCCTCGCGGCCGACGCCATCCTGGTGCTCGCGACCAACGTCGCGGCCGGCATCGAAGTCCGGGAGCCGGTCATCGCGCGCCGCGTGGCGGACCAGATGCCCTTCCTGGCCACCGAGGCGCTCTTGATGCGGGGCGTCAAGGCGGGCGGCGACCGGCAGACCCTGCACGAGGTGATCCGGCATCACAGCCAGACCGTCGCCAAGGCGATGGCCGAGTCCGGAGCGCCGAACGATCTGCTCGAGCGGCTCGACCTCGACCCGGCGTTCCGGGCGCTCTCCCTCTCGGCCCGGACGGGCGACCTCGACCCCGCGGCCTACGTGGGCCGGGCGCCCCAGCAGGTGGACGAGTTCCTGGACGACGTACTCCCTCCCATCCTTCACGCGGTTCAGCGGGCGGCCCCGACGGCCACGCCCGCCGAGGTAACGGTATGACGACGGCGCTCCGCGAAAGCACCCTGCCCCTCCCCCTCCTCCGGCGCGGCAAGGTCCGCGAGATGTACGAGGTGGACCCCGAGACGCTGCTGATGGTCGCGAGCGACCGGGTGAGCGCGTTCGACGTGGTGCTGAACGAGCCGGTGCCGCACAAGGGCGCCGTGCTCACGCAGATGTCCGCGTTCTGGCTCAAGCGCCTGGAGCGCGTGATCCCGAATCACCTGATCACCGCGGACGCGGGCGAGATCATCCGCCGGGTCCCGGGCCTCGCCGAGCACCGCGCGACCCTCTCCGGGCGGGCGATGCTGGTGCGGCGCACGACTCCGGTCTCCTTCGAGTGCGTGGTCCGGGGCTACCTCTCGGGGTCGGCCTGGGCCGAGTACCAGAAGTCGGGCACGCTGGCCGGCGAGCCGCTCGCGGCGGGGCTGGTCGAGAGCGACCGGCTGGATCCGCCCATCTTCTCGCCCGCCACCAAGGCCGAGACCGGGCACGACGAGAACGTCACCTTCGGGCACGTCGTGGAGGCGCTGGGTCGCGTGATGGCCGAGCGGCTGAAGCGGGCTTCGCTGTCGCTCTATGACGCCGGCCGCGCCTACGCCGCCGAGCGGGGCATCATCATCGCGGACACGAAGTTCGAGTTCGGCACGGCGAACGACGGGACCCTGCTCCTGATCGACGAGGTGCTGACCCCCGACTCGTCCCGCTTCTGGCCCGCCGACCGGTACACGCCGGGCAAGAGCCAGCCCTCGTTCGACAAGCAGCCGCTCCGCGACTACCTGGCGGGCCTGAAGAAGCAGGGGAAGTGGAACGGCGAGGCTCCCCCGCCGCCGCTGCCCCGCGAAGTCGTGCAGGCCACGAGCGAGCGGTATCGGGAAGCGTACCTCCTGGTCACCGGGCACTCGCTGGAGACCGCCTGATGCCGATGGCCCCGGAAGGCTGGATCTTCATCCTCCCCGGGTGGCTTCTCGTGGCGCTCGGCGCCTGGTCCGCCACGCACGGCAGCCCGTGGTGGTGGCTGCCGACCCTGGTCTGGCTTCCCTTCGCGGTCTGGCTGCTCGTGTTCTTCCGCAACCCCACGCGCGCCGGCCCCCGCGGCGACCGGGTCGTGGTCTCACCCGCCGACGGCACCATCGTGAGCGTGGTCCCGGTGGACGAGCCGGCGTACCTCAAGGCGCCGTCGGTCCGCGTCTCGATTTTCATGAGCGTCTTCAACGTGCACGTGAACCGCTATCCGGTGTCGGGCACGGTGGAATACCGCTATTACAACCCCGGGAAGTTTCTCCACGCCGCCTCCGAAAAGGCCTCGCTCGACAACGAGCAGTCGTCCATCGGGGTGCGCGGCAACCGCGGACCGGTGCTGATACGGCAGATCGCCGGCTCCATCGCCCGCCGGATCGTGACCGACGCGAAGGTCGGTGAGGCCGCGGTCCAGGCGGAGCGGCTCGGCATGATCCGGTTCGGATCCCGGGTGGACGTGTTCCTGCCGGCGGCGACGAAGGCCCGGGTCCTGGTGCGCGTGGGCGACAAGGTGCACGCCGGCGCCACCGTGCTGGCGGAGTATCCCTGATGGCGGGGCCCCGGCTGCGGCCCCCCAACATCCGGCGCGTCGTCATCATCGTGCCGAGCCTCTTCACCATCTTCAACCTGTTCTTCGGATTCTGGTCGATGGTGCTGGCGCAGCGCGGCGACTTCTACCGCGCCGGATGGTTCATCGTGTTCGCCGGCATCCTGGACACGCTGGACGGCCGGGTCGCCCGGCTCTCCAACACGGGCACGCGGTTCGGGGCCGAGCTCGACTCCCTCGTGGACGTCGTGAGCTTCGGCGTGGCGCCGGCGTTCCTCATGTACCGGGTGGAGTTCGCGGACGCGGGACCGCTGGCCTGGATCTTCTGTTTCTTCTACGTGATGGCGGCGGCCATCCGCCTGGCGCGCTTCAACATCACCCAGGCGGGCCGGGCCAAGACGGCGTTCATCGGCCTGCCGTCGCCGGCCGCGGGCATGACCCTGGCGACCTTCTATCCGTTCAGCCAGACCAGCCTCTACGACGCTTCGGTGCACATCATTCCCTGGCATCAGGTCCTGAGCTTCCTGATGATCGGGCTCGCCATCCTGATGGTGTCGAACGTGCGGTACGCGACCGTCCCCCGCGCCGGCCTCCGCACCTTCCGGGGCCTTTTGAGTCTCGCCGTCATCATCACCATCCTGGTGTTCGGGATCTGGAAGCACGACGACTTCTTCTTCCCGCTGGGAGTCGCCTACGTGAGCTACGGGATGCTGCGCGCGGCCGTCCTCGGCCTCTTCGTCACGCCGGATGAGGACGAAGAGGCGGAGACGGCGGGTCCCATCGTGATCGGCGACACCGACCAGCGGTCCGGCGAGCTGCACCGCCACCGCCATGTCCCGCCGCGGAGCGACGCCTGATGCCCGCGTTCCGCGTGGAGGTCCGCGTGATGCCGCGGGGCGCCCTGCTCGACCCGCAGGGGCAGGCCGTCACCCACGCCCTTCAGGCCCTGGGGTTCGGCGAGGTCGCGGGCGCGCGGGTGGGCAAGCATCTCGTCCTGACCGTCAGCGCCGCCGACTCCGGCGCCGCCGAGACCCGGGTCCGGGCGATGTGCGACCGGCTCCTGGCCAACCCGGTGACCGAGGACTACCAGGTCGCCGTGGAGCCCGCCTGATGCGCCGCGTGGCCGTCGTCGTCTTCCCCGGCTCCAACTCGGAGATCGAGACGGTCGACGCGTGCCGGGACGCCGGCAGCGATCCTTACTACGTGTGGCACAAGGACACCGACCTCAAGCACGCGGACGCCGTGATCCTGCCGGGGGGGTTCAGCTACGGGGACTACCTGCGCTCCGGCGCCATCGCCCGGTTCTCGCCCATCATGGACGCCGTGGCGGCGCACGCCCGGGCGGGGGGACCCCTCCTCGGCATCTGCAACGGGTTCCAGATCCTCTGTGAAGCCGGGCTCCTCCCCGGCGGCCTGGTCCGGAACGACCGCCTCCGGTACGTGTCCCGGCCGGTGCGCCTGCGGGTGGAGGCGGTCGACACCCCCTTCACGAACGCCTACCGGCGGGGGGAGGAGATCACGGTCCCCATCGCCCACGGCGACGGGCGCTATGTTGCGGATGCCCCGACCCTGGCCGCCCTGGAGGCGGAGGGCCGGGTGGTCTGGCGGTACATCGGGGAGAATCCGAACGGCTCGACCAACGGAATCGCCGGCGTGACCAATGCCGGGCACAACGTGGTGGGAATCATGCCGCACCCGGAGCGCCTCAACGCGCCGGTCTTGGGCGGCCAGGACGGGGCCCGTGTCTTTTTCTCCTTGGAGGCTCGCGATGCGACGCAGCCTGTTGGCCATCTGCGCGCTGTTGGCGGTCAGCACAGCGGGGTGTAACAAGCTCAAGGGGATGTTCGGGAAGAAGGAACCGCCCCCGGTGGTTCCCCATCATGCCCAGCCCGCGCCCCAGACTCAGCCGGCGGCCACCCCGCCGCCCGCCGCGCCCGCGCCCAAGGTGGCGGTCAAGCCGGTCCAGGATCAGAGCTACGACTCGCCGGACACCGGCACCATCGCTCCGGGGATGACCGAGTCCCAGGTCTACACCTTGTGGGGCGCGCCGACCGCCGTGCGGCACGCCGGCACGCGCACCTATCTCTTCTTCCAGAACGGGTGCGGCCGCTCCTGCGGCACCGCGGACGTGGTGACCCTCGACAACGGGCAGGTCGTGGACGCCATCGTCCGCTGGCCCGGGCACGGCTACAGCGGCCAGTCGTCGTCCCCGAAGGGCGGACGCGCGGCGCCGGCGGATACGACCCCCGCCGCGACGCCGGCCGCGGCCCCGGCCCCGGCCGTCACTCCGGCCCCCGCCCCCACGCCGGTGATGCCGGCCGACACGACCAAGAAGGACACGACCATGGTGAAGAAGGACACCACCATGGTGAAAGACACGACCATGACGAAGAAGGACACGACGATGGCCAAGCCCGATTCGATGGCCAAGGACTCCACCAAGCAGAAGCCGGACTCCACCCACTGACGACCACTTCCGCACCGCGGCGCGGACCGGCGACTCCCTTTCCGGGAGACCCGCCGGTCACGCCCGCGCTGGTTCACGAGCACCACCTCACGCCCGAGGAATTCACCCGCGTCGAAGCGATGCTCGGCCGCGCGCCGACCCTCGCCGAGCTCGGGATCTTCTCCGCCCTCTGGAGCGAGCATTGCTCGTACAAGCACTCGCGCCCCATCCTCAAGACCTTCCCGACCACCGGACCCCAGGTCGTGCAGGGCCCGGGCGAGAACGCCGGCGTCCTCCGGCTCCCCGACGGGTGGGCGGTGGCCTTCAAGATCGAATCTCACAACCACCCGTCCGCCGTGGAGCCCTACCAGGGCGCGGCCACCGGCGCGGGCGGGATCCTGCGCGACGTGTTCACGATGGGCGCCCGGCCGGTCGCGATGCTCAATTCCCTCCGCTTCGGCCCGCTGGACGAGCCCCGCAACCGCTATCTCTTCGCCGGCGTGGTCCGCGGGATCGGCGACTACGGGAACTGCGTCGGCGTCCCGGTGCTCGGCGGCGAAGTGGACTTCGCGCCGGGGTACAGCGGCAATCCGCTCGTCAACGCGATGTGCGTGGGACTGCTCCGGGAGAAGGACCTGATGCGGGCCGCCGCCCACGGCGTCGGCAACGTGCTCATCACGATGGGGGCCTCCACCGGGCGGGACGGCATCCACGGCGCGTCGTTCGCCTCGGAGGAGCTGACCGCCAAGAGCGAAGCACGCCGGCCCCAGGTACAGGTCGGGGACCCGTTCACGGAGAAACTCCTCCTCGAGGCCAGTCTCGAGCTGATCGGCTCCGGCCACATCGTCGCCATCCAGGACATGGGCGCGGCGGGCCTGACGTCCTCGTCGGCCGAGATGGCGGCCCGCGGCGGCGTGGGCGTCGAGATCGACCTGTCGCTCGTCCCCACGCGGGAGCCGGGGATGACGCCGTACGAGATCCTGCTCTCCGAGTCCCAGGAGCGGATGCTGGTGGTGGCGAAAGCCGACCGCGTGAAGGAGGTCCAGGCGATCGCCGAGAAATGGGACCTGACCGCCATGCCCATCGGCCGGGTGACCGACGACGGGATGTACCGCTGCACCTGGAAGGACCAGGTCGTGGTGGAGATTCCGGGCCGGCAGCTGGTGGAGGATTGCCCGGTCTACTATCCGGAGGCCAGGGAGTCGCCCGCGGTGGCCCAGCTGCGGACGGAAGCGCCCGCTCCCCGCTCCCCGCTCCCCGCTCCCGACGAAGCGCTCCTCCAGCTCCTCGACGCTCCGTCCATTGCGTCTAAGCGCTGGGTCTACGAGCAATACGATTCGAGCGTCCAGGCCCGCACCGTGCTCGCCCCGGGCGGGGATGCCGGCGTGCTCCGGGTACAGGGCGCCGAGTTCGGCCTCGCCGTCACCACCGACTGCAACGCCCGGTACCTGGCGCTCGATCCGTACGAAGGCGGCAAGGCGGCGGTGGTCGAGGCTTCCCGCAACATCGCCTGCTCCGGCGCGAGACCCCTCGGCATCACCGACTGCCTGAACTTCGGCTCGCCCGAGCGGCCCGAGGTGTTCTTTCAGTTCAAGGAAGCCTGCCGCGGCATCGCCGACGCCTGCCGCGCGCTGGAGGCGCCGGTGACCGGCGGCAACGTGTCTTTCTACAATGAAAGCCCCACGGGCGCCGTCGACCCCACCCCCGTGATCGGGATGGTGGGGCTCCTGGACCACGCCGACCGCGCCGTGCCCGCCCACGCGCGGACCTCCGGGGACATCGTGCTCGTCGCCGGAGCGACCGGGGCGGAGCTGGGTGGCTCGATGTTCTGGGAGGTCTGCCGCGGCTTCCGCGGCGGTCTGCCGCCCCGCGTCGACCTGGCACAGGCCCGCCGCCTCGTCGACTTCCTGGTCCGCGCGGCCTCCGGGCGCCTGATCCGCTCGGCGCACGACGCGTCGGCCGGCGGCCTGGCCGTCGCCCTGGCCGAGGCGGCCATCGGGGCGCCGTATCAGGCGCGCGGGTACGGGATGACCGTCGACCTCCGTGCCTATGCGCCCGGACTTCCGGCCGCCGATCTCCTGTACAGCGAATCTCACAACCGGGCAGTGCTCACGGTGGCCCCGGAACACCTGGCCGCCGTCACGGCGTTGGGGAAGGAAATCGGAGTGCCCCTGCACCAGGCCGGGACGGTGGGCGCGGAGGATGGCGAGTTCTCGATCGCGCTGCGGGACGGCAGGGTGTCGTACCCGGTCGCGCAGCTTCGCGACGTATATTTCGGCGCCATCCCCCGGCGCATGGGAGACTGACAGCGGTATGTGCGGCATCATCGGCGTTTCCGGCGTCCCCGACGCGGCCCGGATCGCGTATCTGGGGCTCTACAGCCTCCAGCATCGCGGTCAGGAGTCCGCCGGGATCGTCGCGGTCGACGGCGAGGGCGTCGCGCGGTCCCACCGGGGGATGGGCCTCGTCTCCGAGAACTTCAACGACCAGGTGCTCGCCACCCTGTCGGGCGACGTCGCCATCGGCCATACGCGGTACTCCACCGCCGGCTCCTCGGTGCTCGCCAACGCGCAGCCGTTCCTGGCCCGGTACCGTGAAGGGCCGCTCGCGCTGGGTCACAACGGCAATCTCACCAACGCCGTTCCCCTCCGCGCCGACCTGGTCGCCAAGGGATCCATCTTCCAGACCACGTCGGACAGCGAAGTCCTGGTCCACCTCATCGCACGCTCCGAAGCCCGCGAGCCCGAGGATCAGATCCTGGACGCGCTCGAGCGGGTGGACGGCGCCTACTCGCTCGTCCTCACCATCGGCCGCACCCTGTACGCTCTCGTCGACCCCCGCGGCTTCCGCCCCCTGATCCTCGGCAAGCTCGGCGCCGGGTACGTGGTGGCGTCGGAGACGTGCGCGCTCGACCTCATCGGCGCCCAGGTGGTCCGGGAGCTCGAGCCCGGCGAGATGCTCCGCATTCAGGACGGCGAGATCGTGCGCCTTCCCGATCTTCCCGCCAAGGCCGCCCAGCGCTGCATCTTCGAGCTGGTGTACTTCTCCCGGCCCGACAGCACCATCTTCCACCGCTCCGTGGACCGGGTGCGGCGCGAGCTCGGCCGCCAGCTGGCCCGGGAGCAGCCCGCGCCGGGCGCCGACTGCGTGTTCTCGGTGCCCGATTCGTCGAACGCGATGGCGCTGGGGTTTTCGGAGGAATCCGGGGTCAAGCTCGAGCACGCGCTGATCCGCAATCACTACGTGGGCCGGACGTTCATCCACCCGGCGCAGGCGGGGCGGAACGCCAAGGTGAAGATCAAGTTCAACCCCGTTCGCGAAATCCTCGACGGGAAGAAGGTCGTGATCGTCGACGACTCCCTGGTCCGCGGCACGACCTCCAAGGGCCTGGTCCAGATGGTGCGTCAGGCCGGCGCCCGCGAGGTGCACTTCCGCATCGCCTCGCCGCCCATCACGGGTCCGTGCTGGTACGGCATCGACACGCCGTCCAAGTCGGAGCTCATCGCGTCGAGCAACAGCGTCGAGCAGATCCGCAAACACCTCGGCGTCGAAACCCTGGGCTATCTCTCTCTGGACGGCATGCTGCGCGCGGCCGGCGGAGACCCCAAGGAGTTCTGCCACGCCTGCTTCTCGGGCGCGTACCCCACGGCCATCCCCGATGAATCCGCCCGCGGCCGCTACGAGCTGCCGATCGCCGTTCCGGTGTAGCCCCCACTAAGGAGCGTCCATGCCGTCGGTCGAACGCTTCGTGTATTCCTTCGGGAACGGCCGCGCCGACGGATCCGCCGCCATGCGGGACATCCTGGGCGGCAAGGGCGCGGGCCTCGCCGAAATGGCGAACCTGGGCCTCCCCGTTCCGCCCGGCTTCACCATCTCCGCCAAGATCTGCATCGAGTACCTCCAGGCCGGCGCCTTCTCCGCGGAGCTTCACGAGGAAGTCGAGCGCCACCTGAAGCAGCTCGAGCAGGCGGCCGGCAAGCGCCTCGGCGACCCCGCCAATCCCCTGCTCGTGTCCGTGCGCTCCGGCGCCGCCGTCTCGATGCCCGGGATGATGGAGACGATCCTTAACCTCGGCTTGAACGACCAGACCGTGGCGGGGCTGATCGCCGGCTCCAAGAACCCCCGGTTCGCGTACGACTCCTATCGCCGGTTCGTGCAGATGTACGGCGACGTGGTCTACGAGCTGGGCAAGGAGCCGTTCGAAGAGGTCCTGGACGAATACAAGAAGCGCCGGAAGGTGACCCGCGACATCGACCTGCCCGCGGACGACCTCAAGGCGCTGGTGCACGAGTTCAAGGCCATCATCCAGGCCAAGCGGGGCGTCCCCTTCCCCGAGGATCCCCAGACCCAGCTCTGGGGCGCCATCGAGGCGGTCTTCAAGAGCTGGCACACCCGCCGCGCCATCGACTACCGGAAGGTCCACAGCATCCCGGACGACCTGGGCACCGCGGTGAACATCGTCGCGATGGTCTACGGGAACATGGGGGACGACTGCGGCACCGGCGTCGCCTTCACGCGCGACTGCAGCACCGGCGCCCGGGTCCTGAACGGGGACTATCTCACCAACGCGCAGGGCGAGGACGTGGTCTCGGGCGCCCGCACCCCGGAACCCATCGCGAAGATGAAGCGCGGCCGGTTCGCCAAGGTCTACAAGGAGCTGGAGCGGATCGCCGACAAGCTCGAGCTCCATTTCAAGGACGTGCAGGACATCGAGTTCACCTTCGAGCACGGCAAGCTGTACATGCTGCAGACTCGCCGCGCCCAGCGCACGGGAATGGCGGCCGTCCGGGTCGCCGTGGAGATGGTGGCCGAGAAGCGGATCTCGGAGGACGAGGCGGTCCAGCGCGTCCCGCCTCAGGACCTGGATCAGCTCTTCCACCCGATGGTGGACCCGAAGGCCGCCGTGACGGTCGTGGCCAAGGGACTGCCGGCCTCGCCGGGCGCGGCGATCGGCGAAGTGGTCTTCGACGCCGACGAGGCCGACGCCCTCGCCAAGAAGGGCCACAAGGTCATCCTGGTGCGCCCGGAGACTTCCCCGGAGGATTTCCACGGCATCGTCGCGGCGCAGGCGGTGCTCACGGCCCGGGGCGGGATGACGAGCCACGCGGCCGTCGTGGCGCGCGGCATGGGCAAGTGCTGCGTGGTCGGCGCGAAGGACCTGGACGTCCAGCCCGCGGCCGGCCGGTTCCATGCGTTCGGGCGGACCGTCAAGAAGGGCCAGATCATCACCGTGGACGGGACGACCGGCCGCGTCATCCTCGGCGCCGCGAAGGTCGTGGCCCCCAAGGCCGGAAAGCACTACTACCAGCTGATGGCCTGGGCCGACGCGCGCCGCCGCCTGCGGGTCCGCACCAACGCGGACACGCCGGCCGACGCCCGCCGGGCCCGCGAGTTCGGAGCCGAGGGGATCGGGCTCTGCCGGACGGAGCACATGTTCTTCGAGGGGCACCGGATCACGGCGATGCGGGAAATGATCGTCGCCACGGACGAGACCGGCCGGCGGCAGGCCCTGGCCAAGCTCCTGCCGATGCAGCGCTCGGACTTCGAGGGGATCTTCGAGGCGATGGCGGGGCTCCCCGTCACCATCCGCCTGCTCGATCCCCCGCTCCACGAATTCCTGCCGCATACCAAGGCGGAGATCGCCCAGCTCGCCAAGGCGATGAAGATGCCCGCCGCCCGGCTGTCACGGATTGTGGCCGGATTGGTGGAGGCGAATCCGATGCTGGGCCACCGGGGCTGCCGCCTCGGCATCACCTATCCCGAGATCACCGAGATGCAGGCACGGGCCATTTTCGAGGCCGCCTGCAAGGTCGTCGCGCGGGGCAAGCAGGTGCTGGCCGAGGTGATGGTGCCGCTCGTGGCGGCGGCGGAGGAGCTGATCCGTCAGGAGGCCATCATCCGCCGCGTGGCGAATGAGGTGTTCCAACGCGAGGGCCGCGCCGTCCCCTACCTGGTGGGGACGATGATCGAGCTGCCGCGGGCCGCGCTCACCGCCGACGAGATCGCCAAGTCCGCCGAGTTCTTCTCGTTCGGGACCAACGACCTGACCCAGACGACGTTCGGGCTGTCACGGGACGATGCGGGCCGGTTCCTCCCCTTCTATGTCGACCGGGGCATCCTGCCCGCCGACCCCTTCCAGGTGCTGGATCAGGGCGGCGTCGGGAAGCTGATGCAGATGGCGGTGCGGCTGGGGCGCGGGACCCGGTCGGAGCTGAAGATCGGGATCTGCGGGGAGCACGGGGGCGAGCCCAGCTCGGTGAAATTCTGCCACCACGCCGGGATGAACTACGTCAGCTGCTCGCCCTTCCGGGTGCCGATCGCCCGCCTCGCCGCGGCCCAGGCGGCCCTCGAGGAGGCGGGCGTGATCAATCGGACGAAAGCGACCGTGTAGCCTACTTCTGCAGGGACGCGAGACCCGACAGGATCAGGAGCAGGACCAGCGCGTTGGCGATGGCGGCCCCGTACGCCGAGCCCTTCGACATCTTGTGCGTCACCTGGAGGCCGATGGCGGTCAGGATGACGCCCCAGATGGCGAACGGGTTGATGCCTCCGAGGAAGGCGCCCAGGAAGCCGCCGGTGCCGGGCGTCAGCAGGTTGAGCCCGAGCTGCGGCTGAAGGTCCTGGGGCGACGAGATCTGGCTGACGCCCTTCGTCATGAGCACGATCACGCCGACGAGCTGCAGCAGGATGCCGGTGATCGACGTGTAGGTCACCACGCTGAGCAGGGTGCCCCACTTCCCTTCGCCTCCCATGACCGAGACCAGCACCCATAGAATCGTCGCGACGATGACGAGGATGATGGCATAGACGATCGGCGCGAAGACAATGCCGACGCCGGCATACTTCTTCATGTTTTCGGCGGCCGCGGGATTGGCCTGGGCGATCTCGGCCATCTTGCTCGCCATGGCGGCTTGCTGGTAGGGAATCGTCAAATAGGCGGTGATGATCACGAGGATCGCGATCGCGATGAAGGGCATCAGGAACTTCGGCTTCTCCGCCACCCGGGCGAACACCGCGCCCGGCTCGTACAGCACCCGAAAGACATCCAGAAACGCGCCCATCGAAATCCTCCCCGGAGGTGATTGCGACCATCGTCGGGGTACGAAGGTACGGTCCGGCGGGTTTCAGCGCGAGACCGGCGTGAAAAAGGGGCCCGGACATCTGGCCCCTGACACCCGACCCCTGCAGTTAGTGGAGGCGCGGGGAATCGAACCCCGGTCCGAGCTTCGCTCCGATGCCACCCCTACGTGCGTAGGCAACGCTTTCCGCGAGTCTCGCCGCTTCGGCGCGCAGCCGGCCTAGTGCAGCGACAAGCCTCTACCAGCTCTTACGCGATCCCTTGAGGCCCGGAATCACGCCAGCCCGACTTTGCGATACGTGAGCGCCGCCTCAGGCGGGCTGCCACTCACGCAGGTGCGTGAAGCCGAAGCTTACGCAGCCATTGCCAGGTTTGAATTGGCAGTTGTGAATTTCCCAGTTGATTATCCAGGTGACTGAGAACCTGGGCACGCAGCGACACCCTCACCAAACCCGTCGAAACCTGTCGCCCCCTCGACCCGAACCTATCGGCCCGCCCCCGCCATTTCAACCCGGTTGCGCCCCCCCTCCTTGGCCCGGTAGAGCGCCGCGTCCGCCAGGGCCC
This sequence comes from Gemmatimonadales bacterium, assembly GCA_035505915.1. Lineage (GTDB taxonomy): Bacteria > Gemmatimonadota > Gemmatimonadetes > Gemmatimonadales > GWC2-71-9 > 40CM-2-70-7. The sequence continues at coordinate 77,313 of DATJQI010000023.1, forward strand.
GCAGATTCAGAAGATCGTTGGAGCTCTCCGGGCACGCCGCCACACCGCACGACACCGTCAGCCGGTGCTCCTGCCCCTCCCACCGCCACGCCCCGCCCTCGATGGCCCGCCGGATCCGCTCCGCCACCTCGAGCCCCCGGGCGAGCCCCGTCGCCGGAAGCCACACCGCGAACTCCTCGCCGCCCACCCGCGCCACCAGGTCGCCGTCCCGAATCTCGCGCTCGAGCATCCGGGCGACGTGCACCAGCGCCGAGTCGCCCGCCGGGTGGCCGAGGGTGTCGTTGAGCCGTTTGAAGTGGTCGATGTCGACGTAGACGAGCGTCGCCACCCGAGGCTGGTCGCCGTTCTTGAAGCTGTCGAAGCGGCGGTCGAACTCCCGGCGGTTGTGCAGCCCGGTCAGGGCATCCTTCACCGCCCGCTCCTGCGCCTCGTGCACCGCCCGCGCCGCCGCCAGTCGGGACCCCAGCTCCACCACCAGCCGCCCGACCTGCTCGGCCTTCGGCGTTCCCGCGTCCACCGGGGGGCCCGTGAGCACCAGCGCCCCCACCGCGAACTGGCCGTCCATCAGAGGGAAGGCCGTACCCATCCGCTCCTGGCGCCGGCGCTCGGGAACGCCGGGGCCCAGCACGTCCTCGCCCGGACCGCTCACCACCGGCACCCCCGTGGCGACCGCCCGGCCGACCGGAGAATCCTCCCGCACCACGAAGCCCAGCAGACGTCGATCCCCGGCCGGCGAGATCCCGCGCACCCGCAGCGCGCGCGTCGCCGTGTCCTGGATGGTCACCACCGCCCCCTGCCCCACGATCTGCTCGGCCAGCCGCGCCGCCGAGGACGCCACGGAGTCGATCGACTGCCCGGGCCCCGCGAGGGTCGCCAGCTGCCGCGCCACCCGGTCCCCCTGCGCCCAGTCCACCTCGACCCGGGCCAGTGAGGCCACGAGGCGGCGCAGGTCCTGGGTCACCGACTCGGTGACGTCCGGCGCCGCCACCCGGGCCGCGAGCAGGACGGCCGCTCCGTAGGGGAAGCTCCCCACGGCGACGTAGGTGCCGCCCCCTTCACGCGAGACGTGCGGGCGCTCGTTCACGGCGGCGAGCTGCGCCAGCGCGAACCCCCGCTCCCGGGCGTGCGGATCGAGCCCCGTCTCCGACGCCGTGAGGTCCCCTTCCCGCGTCCCCACGATCCAGGCGCCCCGTGCCTGATGAGCCCGGCGCACCAGATCGGTGAGGTGCTGGAAGTCCGCGAGCGGCGCGCCGGTCACCGCCGACTCGCTGCGCCAGCCGCGCTCCGCCGCCGAGAGGAGCATCCCGACGCCCGTGAGCGTGCCCCCGGCCCCCGCGATCAGGGCCCAGTGGAACGCGTGGAGGATGGAGACGACGATGGCCGCCAACCCGAGCACGAGCAACGCGCGCCCGAGCCAGCGGACCGAGAAGATCACGTGTGGTTGATCCGGCTGGCCGCGGCGGCCGCCCCGAAGCCGTTGTCGATGTTCACGACCGTGACACCGGACGCGCACGAGTTCAACATGCCGAGGAGGGCCGCGACGCCGCCGAACGACGCGCCGTAGCCCACACTCGTGGGCACGGCGATCACCGGGCACTTCACGAGCCCCCCGACCACGGACGGGAGCGCCCCCTCCATCCCCGCCACCACGATGATCACGGCCGCGCTGCGGAGCGCGTCGGTCTGCGTGAGAATCCGGTGGATCCCCGCCACGCCGACGTCCGTCACCCGGTCGACCCGATTGCCCAGGGCCCGCGCCGTCACCGCGGCCTCCTCGGCCACGGGCAGGTCCGCCGTTCCCGCCGTCACGACGAGGACCGTCCCCCGGCCCGTCGGGGCGGGCTCGGGATCGGGCGCCAGGTACACCGTGCGCCCCAGCGCATTCACTTCGGCCCGCCCGAACCGCCCCTGCAGAGCCTCCCGGTGCGGCGGCTCCGCC
>DATJQI010000024.1:0-114461 GCA_035505915.1 Gemmatimonadales bacterium
CGCGTGGCCGACACTCTGGGACGGCAGAGTTTCGGCGCGACGCTGCGGGCCTGGGACTCCCTGCCCGCGATGAGCGACCTCTTGATGGCGGTCGCCTGGCCCGACTCTGCCGCGAGCCGGAGCTCAATGCTGGCCCATCTCCAGCGGGACCTGGTCTATCCCGTGGGTGTCGTGGTGCGGTCCTACGCGGAGATCTACGGTCTCGCGCCCTCGGGCGGGACGATCGCCTACCACGCGACCTATCAGCTGCTCAAGACCAGAAACGTGGCGCGCGACCTGGCGCGTCCCGACTGGCCGGACGCGGTGAACTTCGATTTCGACCGCCGGCTCACCGTCTCGGGCGCCGCCTACGTCCCCGAGGTGCTCGACATCGACCCGAACCGGATCCCCGCGGGACGGTATCTCCTGCGGCTGGTGGTCCGGGATCCCGCGGGAGTCAGCGTGGGGCGGGCGACGATCGCCTTCGAAGTGCGCTGAGTTACGGCAGGAACTGCTTGGTCGGCTGGGCCAGCGCCGTCAGCCAGCTGAACATCTCCCCCTGACCGCGTATCAGCGCCAGGATCGCCGAGTCCTGCTGGGGCGTGAGCGTCGAGTCGGCGAGCCCCGTGATCACGGGACCCGTGGTGCCGTTGATGATGGCGAAGTCCGTGTCGTTCACGGACACCGTCAGCCCGATCGACGGCAAGAGGCAATACGTGGTGATGTTCCCCAGGACACGCACCTTCTCCGCCGCCGACCGGAAGGTGAAATCCAGGTCGTAGAAGTTGTCGTACGGATCGGTGGCGGTGCGGGTGGCGTTCAGGATCATCTGCGCCCCGGTGCCCGAGTCCGTGATCACCGCGGCTGCCGTGATCTGCTGATAGAGTCCGGTGGTCGAATCCCGGAAGCCGAAGACCCCGCCCGGCCCGCTCATCCGGCCCGTCAGGATCCCCGAGTACTCCGTCGCCGTCCCCGAATCCACGAACAGGTAGTCGCCCAGCGTCCCGGTCCCGGTCACCACGCTGTGCAGGGTCAGCATCCCGCCGCTCGGAGTGACGTCGAAGAGGTCGAGACTCCCCGCGGTCTGCAGGGGATAGCGCACGCGGCCCAGGGAGTCCACGGTCGGCAGGACGAACTCGACCCCGCCCGCCGGCCCGCCGCTGTCCGCGCCCACCCGGAACCCGGCCGTGAGGGAATCGTAGACGAAGATCCGGCCCAGCTCCGAGTCGGGCACTACGCCGAAGGAAGAGCCGAACGGGGCCGGGGGTGCTCCCGCCCCGCAGAGGGCCGTGCCGCCGGGGACCGGTGGGGCACCGGCGATGCTCACCTGCGAGGCCAGGCCGGTCACCGAGCGGACCGCCGGCACTCCGAAGCTTCCCTCGAACCCGGCGATGCCCGTGATCACCGCCGACGGGTCGCGCAGGTTCACGCCCGGAGGCGGCTGGTACTTCACGGGACCCGTGCCGTCACTGGGCTTGCAGGCGCCGAGCGTGAGCGCCAGCGCCCACCACCCGCGCCGGATCACTGATCGAGACCGGTCACGTCGAGGATGATGAGCTCGGGGCTCGTGGGATTCTTCGCGCCGAAGGCGTAGAGCCGCCCGTTGACCTCTCCCCACTTGGCGGTATGAATGCCGTTGGCGTCGCTCGGGTAGTATTCGAGGAACGCGGGAGCCGCCGGGTTGGCCAGACTGTAGAAGTAGAATCCTGAGTTTGGCCCCGTTTCGGTCGAGAACATCAGGAGCTTCCCGTCGGGGCTCACCTTCACGTCGCTGATCGCGCCGACCTGGGAGACCTGCAGCGTGTCCACGAGCGTGGGCGCTCCGGCCACCACATGCCACACCGAGACCACGCTGCCCGGGAGCCCGGTGCGCTGCGCGTGGTCCCAGCTGCCCGTGTACACATAGCTCGACAGGGTGTCCACCGAGAGGTCGGAGCTGTACCGCGCCGGGACATTGTTTCCGCCCGCTGCGACCGCCAGGTGCCCCGTCGTATCCGCGGAGAGCCGCCAGAGACCGGACAGCATGTCCACGGCGTACAGCGATCCATTGAAGAGCTGCACACCCCATGTGTACGTGTCGCCCGGGCCGCCGACCCGTACCGAGTCGATGAGCCGGGATGAGAGATCACCGGAGAGCGTGCCCGAGACGTCAAGGGAGACCACCCCCTGATTGTAGTATGCGGCGTACAGGATCTGGTGTTGCTCGTCCATCCAGAAGTTGTGGGTACCCGCCACGGGATCGTGGAAGAACGCGACCTCGGACGGCTTGGTCAGATCGGAGACGTCGAGGACGTGGATGTCCCCGATGCTCGTGGAGCCGACCTTGCCCGGCCCTTCCTGCCCCAGGAACAGATACCGCCGCTCGCCGGTGACCGGATTCCAGAACCACCACGCGTTGTGGACCTGCGGTCCGCCGGTGACGTTGTCGTCGCTCGGGATGAGCTGGCTCAGGAGGACCGGATTGGTGGGGCTCCCGCCCTTGATGCCGTTGCCGATGTCGTAGATCGCCACGCCGGAATTCCACTCGCAGACGATCAAGATGCCGTTCCGGATGAACGTGTCGTGCACGCCGTAGTTGGGGACGACGGGGATGGTCGCGGCGAGGGTGACCTTGCCTCCGGGGGCGGTCGGAGCGGTGCTGTCGTGCTTGCACGCCGCGAACAGCACGACCGGCAGGAGCCAGGCCCGGATCCCACGCCCCGAATTCACGACCCGCCCCCGCCGTGCTCCATCCCGCCTCCCGGCGCCGGCGCCTCGTACCGCCCCATCCGGTGTCCCGAAAACCGCCAGCGCAGCTTGACGCCCCCCGTTATCGACCACTTCCGTCCGCCCCCGCCGTAGAACACGACCGGATTGAAGACGCCTCCCCCCACGCTCGCGATGTCGTACACCGATCCCTCGGCGTACGGCTCGACCACGAGCGGCAACCGCCCCGGAAGGTCCAGTCCGTACCCGGCGGTCAGGATGGTCCAGCGGGTGATGCCCAGGATGGAATTCTCGATGATCGGACGCTGGACGCGGAAGGGATCGGCGGTCCGCTCGTCTTCGGGGCGGTCGCTCCGCTCGAACTGCAGGTAGGGGCGGTGCGGCCCCAGCGTGAGGGAGGCCTCGGCGAGGACGGAATGGAGCACGAAGCCACTCGCGCCCAAGCCGGTCCACGCCCATTCGGCCTCGGCGTACAGGGGGTGCCCCGACACCGCCCGCTCCCACCGTAGGGACGTGCTCCACTTCGACTGATCGAGCCCGCCGCCCGTGCGCACTTCGGGGGACGTGACCACCGCCCGGGAACCCTGCCACTCGAGCCCCGCCGCGGGCCGGACCGTCAGCCGGAGCGACCAGGAGTCGCCGAAACGCGAGAGCTTCGGCCACGACGTCGGCCCCACCGGTTCGTCGCCGTTGAAGATCGACCCCTCGAGCCGCACCGGTCCCCGCGTGAGGGCGACGAGCGCGACCGCGCGCTCGAGAATCTGACTCAAGTGGTGGTTGACGGGGAACCGCTCGACTGGGCGCGTCATCGGGTCGTCGGTCCCGAACGGGGCGAATCCTTTCCCCAGCCCCGCGTCCAGGAGCACCGGCAGCCGGAGGTCGCGCAGCAGGTCGGGGGCGAGGACGAACAACTCGTGCGCGTACGTGTGCGGATGCCGCCGATCGGCGAACCCTTCACCCCAGTCGCCCGGCGCCAGCACGCCGTTGGGGACGGTCAGGCCCTCGAGCTCTGTCGTCGAGAAGAGGAGCAGGCGGTTCCCGGCGATCCCGCCCCGCACCATCAGCAGGGGCTGAGTGATTCTCGTTTCGCCGTACGAGGAGCCGCCGGGCACGGCGTCGGTCTCGGTGGTCTCGGTGACGAGCTGCGCCCCCGCGCGGATCCAGGCGCCCTGGGCGTGGGCCGCGGGGGCGAGCAGGGTGGAGATCAGGACGCCGGAAAGAGCGCGAGCTTGATGCCGTCGATGATGAACTGAATCGCGATCGCGCAGAGAATCAGCCCCATGAGGCGGGTTAGGATCCGCATACCCGTTTGGCCCAGCCGCCGTTCCACGAGGGACGCGGCCGCCAGCGTATGATACGAGATGAACGCGGTGAGTGCGATCGAGAGATAGACCGCGATGCCCGTCACGAGGGTCTTGGCGCCGAGGGCGAGCACCATCACGGTCGAGATCGCGCCCGGCCCCGCCAGCATCGGCACGCCCAGCGGCATGATGCCGATGTCTTCCTTCTGAATGCCCTCGGCCTTCTCCACCGCGGTTTCGCGTTGCTGGCTGCGACGCGCCTGCACCATGTCGAGCGCGTTGAGTCCGATCAGGACGCCGCCGGCGATCTTGAAGGCGCCGATGGTGATCCCGAAGAGCTTGAAGATCAGCGAGCCGCCCAAGCCGAACAGCGTGAGCGTGATGGCGCAGGTCCATGCGCCCCGGCGGGCCAGCGTCCGGCGCATCTCGGGCGTGTCCCGCGCGGTCATCGCCAGGAAGCTCGGCACCGTGGCGAACGGATCGACGATGAAGAGCACCGACGTGAGCACGAGGAGCAGGTCCTCGATCACGTGACCGGCCGACGCCATGCCCGGGCTCAAAACGGCGGCTCCGCGACGTGGTGCGGGTCGTCCAGGACCAGGGCGCGGAGCGCCGCGCCCGCGGGGACCTCCGGGCGGTCCTCGGGCACGATGAGGAGGGCGTCCGCCCGCGCCAGCGAGGTCAGCACGCCGGAGCTCTGCGAGCCGGTGAGCCGCGCCACGGCAGGTCCGCCGTCCGGGGCCTCGACCAGGCGCACCCGCAGAAAGTGACGCAGGGGCGGACCGAGGGAGATCGCCTCGCCGGTGACGACGGGAACGGTCCGCCGGAAGGGAAGGCCGTGACCTGACAACCGGCGGATCGCCGGGCGGGCGAAGAGCTCGAAGGTGACGAGCGCGCTGACCGGATTGCCGGGCAGGCCGATCCAGGGGATGCCGTTCACGACGCCGAAGTTGAGCGGCCCCCCGGGACGGATTCGGACGCGCGTGGCGAGGATCCGCCCGCCGCGGGCCGTGATGGCGTTCCGCATCAGGTCGTGCTCTCCCACGCTCACGCCCGCCGTGGTCAGCACCAGGTCCGCGCCGCCCGCGTCGGGAAGCCGGCCGGCGAGGAGGGCGACGTCGTCCGCCACGACGCCGAGATCCACCGGCGCGCCGCCGGCGGCGCGGACGGCCGCCGTGAGCGCGTAGGAGTTGGACGAGGCGATCTTCTTCCCCGCCAGGATTTCGCTCCGCCGGTCGAGCCCCACCACTTCGTCTCCCGACGACAGAATGGCGACGCGCGGAGCCGGGTGGACGAGCGGCTCCCCGTGCGCGACGGACGCGAGCACGCCGAGCGCCGCCGCGGTCAGGGGCGTTCCCGCCGTGAAAACGGTGCTGCCCCGCCCGACGTCGTCTCCGCGGCGCCGGACGTTCCGCCCGGCGGCAGGGGCGGCCGTCACACGGACCGTTCCGGGGCCCGGGACGGTGTCCTCCTGCCGGACCACCGTGTCGGCGCCGTCCGGGAGGGGCGCGCCCGTGAAGATCCGGACCGCTTCGCCCGGGCCCACCCGCTTCGCGCCGAACTGTCCGGCCGCGATTTCGTCGATGACGCGCAGCACGACGCCGTCGTGGAGATCCTCGCCGCGGGCCGCGTAGCCGTCCATCGCCGAGTTGTCCCACGGCGGCACGTCGATGGGCGCCGTCACCGCTTCGGCGAGCACCAGTCCCGCCGCGTCGGCCAGTGGGCGGCGGGCCGCGGGCAGGGGAGCGACGTGCGCGAGGATCAGCCGGGCGGCGGCGTCGGCGGACAGCGGAGGGGAGGGCGCGGTTACGGCGGCCACGGACGCTGTGCTCGCTCCAGGTCGTCGGGCGTGTTGACGTTGAAGAACAGACGCGCGGGATCGCCCAGCCGGGCGACGCGCGCGAGGGGTAGTGTACCGACCCGCACGTCATCGTGGAAGGCGATGGCGCGGTCGTCGCCCGCGGCGTGGCGGCGCTCGATGGCCGGAGCGCACGCCGGGCCGTATACGGCGCAGAGGGGCTCGAGGCCCCGGGGCCCTCCGCTCTCCGGCAGGAAGGCGTCGAATCCGGCGGAGCCTTCAATCAGTGCCGACACGAGGGGCGCCGTGAGGAAGGGCATGTCCCAGGCCACGCAGAGGACCGGATCGGGGGACGCGCGGGTCACCGCGGCGTGGATTCCCCCCAGGGCGCCGGCTCCGACCAGGAGATCCGGGACGACCTCGAGACCGGGGTGCCATGATCGGGCGTCGGGAGCCGAGGAGACGAGCAGCGGGGGAGCGCCGGTGACCTCGAGCAGGAGGTCGGCGAGGGTATCCAGGATCCGGCGTCCGGCGACGGGGAGAAGACCTTTGGGGCGCCCGCCGTAGCGGCGGGCGCCGCCGCCCGCCAGGATGGCGCCCCGGGTGCTCAGTACCGCCGTCCCCGCCGGTGCTCGAGCACCACATCCAGTCCGATGGTGAGCGCGATGTGGTTGTAGATCCGGGTCTCGTGCGGCGCCTGGCCGAAGTCGTTGGCGGGTCCGATCAGCCGTTCCAGCGGAAGGATGGCGTCCCGCACTTCCACCCGGACCTGGTAGCCGGGACCGAGCCGCGTGGTCAGACCGGCGCCCACCTGGACGGTCCACGAGGTGGTCTTCGGCACCGTGTCCACCACGACGGTCCGGTCGATGACGTAGGGGAATCCGGTGGTGGGGTCCGTCGTGCCGGAGACGAACTGGCCGGAGACCGCGAGTGTGCCGCCCGAGTACGAGGTCAGTCCCACGCCCGCGCGGATGTAGGGGCTGATGGCGTGGCGCGGCGACGCGCGGAGCACCACGCCGCCGATGAACGCGACCGCGGACGCCGACGCGCCGGTGCCTCCGAAGCTCTCGCAGATCTGCTGGTTCTTGTTTTCGGGATCGGAGACGTAGGGCGAGACGTTGCTGCAGCGGTCGTCGTACGACAGGCCGAGGTAGTAAATCTCGCCCTGGAAGCCGAGGTACGGATTCGGGAAGATGCTCACCGACGCGCCGAGGAGCACGCTGGACGAAACGTCGCGGGCCAGGGCGAGGGTGTCGGCGACGTCGCCGCTCGAGCTCTGCGCGCACCCGGCGTAGTTCGGCGCGGCGCCCTGCAGCACGCACAGGGGCTGCCGCGGGATGCTCCAGAGCGAGTGCCCGGCGGAGACGCCGCCGAAAATCGAAAGCACCAGGTTGGTCTGATCGCCGGTCTGGGCGGCGAGGGCGGCGGGCGCCAGGAAGAGCGCGAAGAGGACGCACGAGCGACGGTTCATCGGGCCTCGAGCAGTTGGTGGTCCACGGCCAGACAGCGGTCCATCACGATCGGGATTCCCGCCGCCCTGGCCCGCGCGGCCGCCTCGTCATCCCGCACTCCCATCTGCAGCCAGATCAACCGGGGGCGGATCGCGATCGCCTCGTCCACCACCGCCCCCGCCAGCTCACTCCGCCGGAATACGTCCACGATGTCGATCGCGTGTTCCGCCGCCGCCGCCGCGAGCGTCGGGTAGCTGCGCTCGCCCAGCAGGCGGTCGTGCCCGGGGTTCACCGGGATGATGCGATACCCCGCGTCCCGCAGGTAGGTCGCCACGCTGTTGCTGGGGCGGTGGGGCTTGGGGGAGAGCCCCACCACGGCGATGGTGCGCGACGCCCGCAACACGTCTTCCAGCACCCCGGGGGTCACTCCGCCCGCTCGCCCCGGTACTCCGAATACAGGTGCGGCCCCTCCTGCACCCGGACCGCCCGCAGCCGGACTCCCGCCGGAAGCCCCGGGGCGATCCGGCCCCACAAATACACCGCCAGGGCCTCTCCGGTCGAGAGCCACCCCCCGGGCCCGAATTCCGGGGCTCCCTCGTGGATGGTCTTCCCGGCGAACCGCTCCGTGACCTCCCGCGCCAGCAAGGCATCGAGGTCGCCGAGCCGCACCACGCCCCCCTCGGCCGGCGCGAGGGGGCCGGATACGGTCACGTGGCACTGATAGGTGTGGGTGTGAAGCGTGGCGGCGCGTCCGAAGTGCGAGGCGTTCTGCTCCGAGGTCCAGTCGGCCCGCCGGATCTCGTGGCCCGCGGTGAACTCGACCACCCGGGTCAGATGGACGAGGGGGAGCGGGTCCGGCGTCAGAAGGCCCACCCCAGTCCGAGGCTGAGCCACGGGTGGGTGGTCCAGTCGTTGGTGGCCGCGGTGAGGGAAAGCACGCGGCCGCCGTCGAAGGCGTTCGGGACCTCATAATTGGTCGGGTAGGACAGGCGCCAGAACAGGACGCGGAAATCCGCCTGGAGGTTGACGCGCCGGCCGATGTAGAACTTGGTGCCGAGCTCGGGGCCGAACGTGAATTTGGTGCCGAACGTGTAGCCCGACGTGTCGGCCGCCAGCTCGCTCCCGAACACCACGCCCAGCGTCGCCCCCACGTACGGCGCCAGCCCGTGCCAGGTCTTGGGGCCCGTGACGGACATCTGCAGGCCGGCGTCCACGATCACGAGGTCGCAGTTGATGAGGCCGGACGTGTTCTTGGCGGTCGCGACGAACGGGTCGACGATCCGTCGCGTGGTTTGCCCGTAGGCCACGCCCAGGTCGAGCGAGCTCGATCCGAAGGAGAGGTTGTAACGCACGCCCCAGGTGTTGCCGTCCGAGATCCCGACCGGAACCGAGCCGCGTCCGCCGGACAGGTACCCGGCATAGAAGACCGGACCCGTGGCGGACGGGGCGTCGTGGTAGGGCGAATGCGAGGGGTCGTAGCCGACCTGGGCGGATAGACGGTTCGGCGGATAGGCGGTTAGTGAGATCGCCGCGATGGCGATGCCCAACCACGAGGACCACGAACCGACTAACCGGCTAACCGACTGTCTTTTCGTCATCTCGCTCTCAAGTCCTTGCCGGTCATCTCCGGCGGCTGTTCGACGTTCAGCAGGTTCAACAGAGTGGGTCCCACGTCCCGCAGCGATCCGCCGGGGCGGAGCTCACCCGGGAGGGCGTCCGGTCCGACGATGAGGAACGGGACCGGATTGGTGGTATGCGACGTGTGCGGTCCCCCCGTGGCCGGATCGATCATCATCTCGCAGTTCCCGTGGTCGGCCGTGATCAAGAGGGTCGCCCCCGCCGCCTCCGCGGTCGTCAGGACCCGGGCCAGACACTTGTCCACGGTCTCCACGGCCTTCAAGCCGGCCGGTAGTACCCCGGTGTGGCCCACCATGTCCCCGTTGGCGTAGTTGCAGAGAATGAAGTCGTGCTGGCCCTTCTTGATGGCCCCGCAGAGCACGTCGGTCACCCCGGGGGCGCTCATCTCGGGCGCCAGGTCGTAGGTCGCCACCTTCTGCGACGGCACCAGCAGGCGCTCCTCGTTCTTGAACGGCGTCTCGAGCCCGCCGTTGAAGAAGTACGTCACGTGGGCGTACTTCTCGGTCTCGGCGGTGCGGAACATCGTCTTGCCGTGATCGGCCAGCACCTGGGCCACGATGTTCCGGAGCACCATCGGCTCGAAGGCCATCGGGAACGGCAGGGTCTCGTCGTACTGCGTCATCGTCGCCAGCTCGACGGCCGGCCGGTCCGAGACGTCGAAGCCGTCGAACTCCGGAGTGGCGAGGGCCCGGACGATCTGCCGCATCCGGTCGGCGCGGTAGTTGAAGCAGAAGATCCCGTCTCCCGACTTGATCCGCGGCGTGCCCGTGATCACCCGCGGCTTGACGAACTCGTCGGTCTCGCCCGCCGCGTACGCGTCGCGGATGGCCGACACCGGGTCCGCCGCCGGGGCGCCCACGCCCTTCACCATCGCGTCATACGCCAGCTTGGTCCGGTCCCACCGCTTGTCGCGGTCCATCGCGAAGTACCGGCCGACCACGTCCGCGACCACCGCCCGGCCCTGATAGCGGCGCAGGTCCTCCCCGAGCTTCTCCATGAACCCGAGCGCGGACGTGGGACCGGTGTCGCGGCCGTCGAGCCACGCGTGCACCGCCACCGGCAGCCCGAAGCGGTGGCCCAGCTCGACGGCGGCCAGCAGGTGGGTGTCCAGCGCGTGTACGCCGCCGGTGCCCAGGAGGCCCATCACGTGGAGCGTGCCGCCGCGGCGCTGGACGCCCTCGCACAGCGAGACGAGGGGCGGCAGCCGGAAGAACGCGCCCGACGCGATGCTCTGGGAGATGCGGACGATGTCCTGCGGGACCACGCGGCCGGCCCCCAGGTTCAGGTGGCCGACCTCGCTGTTGCCCATCTGCCCTTCGGGAAGCCCGACCGCCAGGCCCGATGCCTCGAGCAGCGTGCGGGGAGCGCGATTCCAGAGCTGGTGCCAGACGGGCGTCGCGGCGAGCTCGATGGCGTTGCCGTCCCGGCCGGGGCGAAAGCCCCAGCCGTCGAGCACGATCAGGACGACCGGGGTGCGGCCGGTGCGCGGTGTCGCCATATTGGGAGAAATGCAATCTAGTCGCGCCCTTCGTGCCCTTCCAGTTGTGCTGGCGCTCGCCGCTCCGCTCCCGGCCCAGACCCGATATCAAGTGAATGCGGCGGGCGCCTGGCTGCGCGACAGCGCCAACGGGAAGCGGCTGGCCCGCGTGGCCAAGGGCGCGCTCTTGCCCGGCGGCCCGGCGCAGGGGGACTGGCTGCCCGTCACGCTCGACGGGTTCATCTGGTCCAAGTCGGTGGGACCGGCGGTCCAGGACGAAAACGACCTCGCCGTGACGAAGGACGGAGGCGAGAACCTGCGCGACAAGGCGCAGGGGAGCGTGGTCGCGGTGCTCCCGCGGGGATTCGCGCTCCAGCGGGCCGACACGGGCGGCGGGCGGTGGACCCACGTGCGGCGCGCGGGCTGGATCGCGCGGTCGGTGGTGACGCCGGTCGGCCAGGTGGTCAGCACCGTGAGCGCCGCGCCGCCCCCGACCGGCGGGGATACGACCCCCCCGGCGGGTGGAACGGCCCCGGGGACGCCGGCGACGGCGCCGGTGCCTCCCGTGGACTCGCTCGGCTATTCCACCGCGGTGCCGGCTCAACGGGCCGACCTGTACGGGTCCCCGGGCGGCTCCATCACGGGCGCCGTGGCGGCTCCCACGCCGCTCCGGGTCCTGGCGCATTCCGGGGAGTGGACCCGCGTGCAGCTCGAGGCGTGGGTAAGGACGAGCGACCTGGCGTCCGCGCCCCCCGGCGTGCTGGAAGGCGTGAGCGCGGCGGAGCTGCGGGCCGATCCCGCCCGGTACGCGGGGCAGGTGGTGCGCTGGCGCCTGCAGTTCGTGTCCCTGGAGACCGCCGACGACCTCCGCCCCGACATCCCCGACGGCTCGACCTACTTCCTGGCCCGGGGCCCCGCGCCGGAGCGCGGGTTCGTCTACGTGATCGTGCCCGAGAACAAGAAGGCGTCCGTGGCGGCCCTGGCGCCGCTCACGGATCTCGAGGTGACGGCCACGGTGCGCGTGGGGAAAAGTCATTACATCGGCAATCCGATCGTGGACCTGCTCTCGTTCGAGGCGGTGCGATGAACGACATTCTGAAGGAGCGGCTGCTCCGCAAGCTCGAGTCCCTGCCGGAAGACAAGGCGTACCAGGTGCTCGATTACATCGAATTCCTGGAGTCGAAGTTCGTGGAGCGCCCCGCGGGCGCGCCCGCATTCCAGAAGGTGGCGGAGACGCTCGAGGACACGATGCGGGCCGGGCGGGTGCCCGTGAACATGATCAAGGGCACCATGGACGCGGTGGGGAAGGCGGGTCGATTCCTGGACGGGCTGGCCGCGGCGGGACGGGCCGCGGTGAACGAAGTCAAGAAGACGCAGGAGAAAAAGGCGGTTGAGGAACCCAAGCCTCCCGCGTAACTTTCGAGATGGGAACCTTTCGACCCGCAGTCGCCCTCACGTTCGACGACGTTCTGCTCGCGCCGCGCCATTCCACGGTGCATCCCCGGAACGTCGACACCAAGACCCGCTTCACCCGCTCGATCTCCCTCAACATTCCGCTCATCGCCGCCGCGATGGACACCGTCACCGAATCGGCGATGGCGATCGCGATGGCGCGGGCCGGCGGGATCGGGGTGATCCACAAGAACATGCCCATCGACCGCCAGGCGGCCGAGGTGGACCAGGTGAAGCGCTCGGAGTCGGGGATGATCCTCAACCCGATCACCCTGGGGCCCGACCGTCCGCTCCGCGAAGCCCTGAAGCTGATGGAGCGCTTCCGGATTTCGGGCGTCCCGATCGTGGACGCGGCGGGCAAGCTGGTGGGGATCATCACCAACCGGGATCTCCAGTTCGAGCGCCAGCTCGACCGCCCGCTGCGCGACGCGATGACGAAGGACAACCTGGTCACCGCTCCTGTCGGCACTACGCTCGAGGAGGCGGAGCGCCTCCTGGGCAGGCACCGTATCGAGAAGCTCCCGGTGGTGGACCGGGACGGCGTACTGAAGGGCCTGATCACCATCAAGGACATCTTCAAGCGCAAGGAACATCCGGACGCCAACAAGGATCAGCACGGCCGGCTCCGGGTGGCGGCGGCGGTGGGCGGGACACCCGAGGCCAAGGCCCGGGCCAAGGCCCTGCTCGACGCCGGGTGCGATGTGATCGTGATCGATTCGGCGCACGGGCATTCCCAGGGCGTGCTCGACACGGTGAAGCTCCTCCGGGAATCGTTCCCGGACGCGCAGCTCGTGGCCGGGAACGTGGCCTCCGCCGCCGGCGCCAAGGCGCTCGTGGAGCGCGGGGTCGACGCGGTGAAGGTGGGCGTGGGGCCGGGGTCCATCTGCACCACCCGCGTGGTGACGGGCGTCGGTGTGCCGCAGATCACGGCGATTCTGGACGCGCTCGCGGGCGCCGGGGACGTCCCGGTGATCGCCGACGGCGGCGTGAAGTATTCGGGCGACATCGTCAAGGCGCTGGCGGCCGGCGCGTCCAGCGTGATGATGGGCTCGATGCTCGCGGGCACCGAGGAGAGCCCGGGCGAGTCGTTCCTGCTCGAAGGCCGCCGCTTCAAGGTCATCCGCGGGATGGGGAGTCTCTCGGCCATGGAGGAGGGGTCGGCCGACCGGTACTTCCAGGAGGGTGAGGTATCGCCCACCAAGCTGGTGCCCGAGGGGATCGAAGGCCGGGTGCCCTACAAGGGTCCGGTGGCGGACGTGATTTTCCAGATGGTCGGGGGCCTCCGGAGCGGCATGGGGTATTGCGGGGTGTGCGACATCCAGGCCCTGCGGAACGAGACCGAGTTTCTCACCATCACGTCCGCGGGACTGCGCGAGTCGCATCCGCACGACGTCGTCATCACGCGGGAAGCGCCGAACTACAGCCTCTAGCCGCTTGACACCCCGGGTGCCCGGTCCTATTCTGGCGCCGCTCGCCGTCGTTTCGTCAGTCTCATCCCAATCGAGGGACTATGGACCTGTTCCGACGGAAAAGCGTCACGGCCTTGCAGACGGAGGCCGAGACCGATCACTCGTTGAAGCGCGCGCTGGGGGCGCTGAACCTGACCGCCCTGGGCATCGGCGCGATCATCGGGACCGGCATCTTCGTGCTCACCGGCACGGTGGCCGCGGTGAACGCCGGCCCCGCGGTGGTGCTTTCCTTCACGCTGGCGGGCGTGGCGTCGATCTTCGCGGCGCTCTGCTACTCGGAGTTCGCGTCGCTCGTGCCCATGGCGGGCAGTGCGTACACCTACGGCTACGCGACGCTCGGCGAGCTCTTCGCGTGGATCATCGGCTGGGACCTGGTGCTGGAGTACGCGCTGGGTGCCGTCACGGTGGCCATCGGCTGGTCCGGGTACGTCGTCTCGTTCCTCAAGGACATCGGGATCGTCGTTCCGCCGGCTCTCTCGGCGGCGACCGGTACCGCGATCACCCTGGCGGACGGCACGACGGTACACGCGGTGTTCAATCTGCCCGCGGTGATCATCATTGCCCTGGTGACCACCCTGCTGGTGGTCGGCATCAAGGAATCGGCCAACTTCAACAACTTCATCGTCCTGGTGAAGGTGGCGGTGGTGCTGCTCTTCATCATCTTCGCGGCCCACGCCATCAATCCCGCCAACTGGCACCCCTTCATGCCGCCCAACACCGACGGGAATTCTCAGCACTTCGGGTGGTCGGGCGTCATGGCCGGGGCGGGGGTGGTGTTCTTCGCGTACATCGGGTTCGACGCCGTGAGTACCGCCGCCCAGGAAGCGAAGAATCCCCAGCGAGACATGCCGATCGGCATCATCGCCTCACTCCTGATCTGCACCGTGCTCTACATCATCGTGTCCGGCATCGCCACCGGTGTGATGAGCTACAAGGACCTGAACGTCCCCGATCCGATCGCCGTGGTGGCCGACCACGCCGGGCTGGGCTGGATGTCGACGCTGATCAAGCTGGGCGCGATCGCGGGACTGTCGTCCGTGATCCTGGTGATGCTCCTCGGGCAGTCGCGCGTGTTCTGGAGCATGTCGAAGGACGGGCTGCTGCCGCAATTCGTGAACAAGATTCACCCCAGGTTCCAAACGCCGTATCTCACGTCGATCATCACCGGCATCTTCGTGGCGCTGTTTTCGGCCGTGCTCACGGTGCGGGAGGCGGCGAGCCTGGTGTCGATCGGTACGCTGCTGGCGTTCGTGATCGTGTCCATCGGCATCATGGTGCTCCGGGTCCGTGAGCCCAATCTCCCGCGTCCCTTCAAGACGCCCGCGGTGTTCGTCGTCGCCCCGCTGGGAGCGCTCTCGGCCCTGTACCTGATGATTTCGCTGCCGTCGACCACGTGGATTCGGCTCCTGGTGTGGTTCGTGATCGGCATCGTCTTCTACTTCATGTACGGCGTCAGGCATTCGAGGCTGGCGAAGAAGGCGTAGGACAACCGGCGTTCGGGAAGATTGTCGAGGGGAGGCGGGGACGCCTCCCCTCGACGTATTTTGTAGTCATGACTGCCATCCCCATTCCGGCCGCGCGTGCCGCCGCCGCCCGGGCGATCGCGGCGCTGTTCACGCCCGGCGCCCGCGTCGTCCTGACCACCCACGTCAACGCCGACGGCGACGGTCTGGGGAGCGAAGTCGGGCTCTGGCACCTCCTCGAGGCCCGCGGTTGCCACGCGCTGATCACCAATCCCACGCCCATCCCCGACCGCTTCCAGTTCCTCATCCCCCCCGGCGCCGACGCCAGCGACCGGGCCGCGAAGGAAATCGCCAAGGCCGATGCCGTCGTGGTCCTCGACATCTCGGACCTGGGCCGCCTGGGGGACTTGGGCGCCGCCGTGAAAGCCGCCGGCGTTCCGGTCGCCTGCATCGACCACCACGTGAGTCCCGGGTCCCTGCCCGAGGGCCCGCGCCTGGTGGCACCGGAGGCCACCGCCACCGCGGAGCTGGTCCACGATCTGGCGGTGGCGCTCGGGTGGACCATCCCGACCGAGGCGGCGCGGGCGCTCTACGTCGGCCTCCTGACCGACACCGGCGGGTTCCGGTTCTCCAACACCACCCCCCGGTGTCTCCGGGTCGCGGGCGCCCTGCTCGAGCGCGGGGTGGACCCCGAGTCGATCTACGAGCAGGTGTACGCCAGCGCGCCCGAGGGCCGGGTGCGGCTCCTCGCGGAGGTGCTGGATACGCTCGTCGTGGAGCCCGAGATCGGCCTGGCGTGGGTCACCGTGCCCCCGGGCGCCATCGAACGGTACGGCGCCACCGCCGACGACCTGGACGGCATCGTGGAGCACCCGCGGTCGATCGCCGGAGTCCGGCTGGCCCTCCTGTTCCGCCAGCTGGCGAACGGAAAGGTGAAAGTTTCATTCCGCTCCATGGGGAGTGTGGACGTCGCCCACCTGGCGCATCGATTCGGTGGCGGGGGTCACGCCAAGGCCTCGGGGGCCTCCGTGGAGGGGTCCCTGGCCGAAGCGCAAAGCACCGTGCTCGCCGAAGCCCGGCGGCAGCTCGCCGCGATCTGAAACAGCGCTTCGCACCCGGCATCCGTATCTTGTTCGAGCATCCTCGCTTACCTGGGAGCCTGGAATGACCCCTCGCTGGCTGGTGGCGCTGTCCCTGGTCGCGGCCCCCGCCGCGGCCCAGAACGCCGGGACGGCCGCCGCCTCGAAGCCGATCTTCGACGGGAGCCTCTCCGGCTGGGACCACGTGGGGCCGGGGCGCTTCACGGTGGACACCGGCCTCCTGATGACCCACGGGGGAATGGGGTTGCTCTGGTTCACCAAGGAGAAGATCGGCAACGCGGTGATCCGCGTGGTGTTCTGGCCCACCGATTCGACGTCCAACTCCGGCGTCTTTATCCGGATTCCGGAGCGGCCCACCGAGCCCTGGATGCCGGTGAACCGGGGCTACGAGGTGCAGATCGACAACGCCGAGGACGACTATCACGTCTCGGGTGTGCTGTATTCGCTGACCAAGGCGCTGGCGCGGCCCGGCCGGGCGCGTCAGTGGAACACGCTCGAGATCACACTGGACGGACCGCGCACCGTGGTGCGCTTGAACGGCGAGCTGGTGACGGACTACACCGAAGGTCAGGCGGTCCCGCCCAAGAAGGAGCAGTGGGAGCCGGACCGCGGCCGCCGGCCCGACGTGGGCTACATCGGCCTCCAGAACCACAGTGACGCGGACACGGTTTACTTCAAGGAAGTGAGCATACGCCCGCTGCATCCCTGACGGAGGTGTCTATGCGGAAGGCGGTAATCGGCGCCCTGCTGGTGCTCGCGGCGGCGGCCTGCGACCCGACCACGGAGAGCCAGGTCGGTTTCACCACCGGAGGCGGGACCGGCGGCGCCGGCACGGGCGTGGCCACCAAGCTGGTATTCACGCAGCAGCCCGCGAGCACCCAGGCCACGGCGGCGATGGCCTCCGCGGTCGTGGTGCAGGCGGAGGACGCCGCCGGCAACGTCGACACGACGTTCACGGCCACGGTCACGTTGTCGCTCTTCGCGAATCCCGACAGCGCGTCGCTGGGCGGGAACTTCAGCGTCCCCGCCATCGCCGGCATCGCGACCTTCTCGAACCTCACGGTCTCGAAGGCCGACACCGGCTACACCCTGATCGCGGCCTCGGGGACGCTCGCCACCGCCATCAGCGCGTCGTTCACCATTACGCCGTGATTCGCGCCGGCGCCCTGGCCGCCGCCCTCGGCGCCGCCGCCCTGGCCGTCCCGGGTCTCGCGGGGCAGTCCGCGCCCGACTCCGCCTTCACCAGCCTGGCCTCGGCCCAGCGGGATCCCACGCGGGTCAAGACCCTCACGCTCCGCCAGGCCATCGGGTCGCTCCCGCCGTCGGTGGGAGCGATGGTCAATCTCGAGACCCTCATCCTGGACCGCACCGATCTCGTCACGCTGCCCGACGAGCTCGCCCGGCTGCCGCGGCTCAAAGTCCTGTACCTCGGCGGCAACGCCCGGCTGGACTTCGCCAAGGTGCTCAAGCAGCTGGCCACGGCTCCGGCCCTCGAGCGCCTGGGCCTCGACGACAACGACCTGGGTCACGTGCCCCCGGAGATCGGCGGCCTGGTCCGCCTGCGCGTGCTCAGCCTGAGCAAAGACCAGCTCACGTCGCTGCCGCCGGAGATCGGCCGGCTCGCCCGGCTCGAGGTCCTGGACCTCTTCCAGAACGAGTTCGCGGACCTGCCGGACTACCTGGCTCGCCTGCCGCGCCTCAGGATCGTCTACGTGTCCGGCAACCTGATGGACTCGGACAAGGCGGACCGCTTCGAGCGCCTCTCGGGGCACGTCTCGGTCAGCTGGCGCACACCGGACGAGCCCTACTTCCACTGATCGTCAGCGCTTCAGCGGAGTCACCCGGACCATCACCACCGCGTGGGCCGGGACGGTCGCCGTGTACTCGGCGCGGAAGGCTCCCCGGTCCGCGTGGGCCCAGAGGTCCCGGACGGTCGCGGAGTCGGCTCTGAGGCCCAGGCGGTGGAAAGACGCCGTGATCGTGGTCGCCACGCCGGCGCGGTTGAGCAGCGCCGCCGCCACCGACCCGTCGCGGAGCGGCTTCCCCCACACCTGGATCTCGGGGGTGGGCTCCCACACCACGGTGCCCTGGGCCCCCAGGGAGTCCTGATCCACCGCGATCACCTCGGGGTTCTCGAGGATGGTCTTGGTGTCGGCGCTCATGGACCGCAGGTCGTTCCCGGCGATGAGGGGCGCGGCCTCGATGGCCCAGAGGGAGAAGTGGGCGCGGTACTCGTCGTCGGTCATGCCGCCGTTTCCCACCTCGAGCATGTCGGGATCGTTCCAGGCCCCGGGCCCGGCCACGGTGCCGTGCTGCGCCGACTGGTCGAGGTTGCCCAGCATCGAGGTCCAGCTGTCCGAGATGTCGTCGGTGGTGCGCCAGAGGTTGCCGATCTTCGGGGCCCAGCCCCAGGGTTGGTTGTAGCCCCACTCGCACAGGCTGAGGACGATGGGCCGGCCGGCCGCGGCCAGCCCGTCCCGGAACTTCGCGTACTGAGTCGGCGCGTCGAGGCCGGCGGCATAGCACCAGTCTTCCTTCACGTAGTCCACGCCCCACGCCGCATAGGTCCGCGCGTCCTGGGCTTCGTATCCGAAGGTGCCGGGGCGCCCCTGACAGGTCTTGGTGCCGGCGTCGGTGTAGATCCCGAACTTGAGTCCCTTCGCATGCACGTAGTCGGCCAGCGCTTTGATGCCCTCCGGGAAGCGGGCCGAGTCGGCGACGATGGTGCCGTCCTTGGCGCGGGCCACCTGCCAGCAGTCGTCGATGATCACGTACCGGTATCCGGCGTCCCGCATCCCGCTCGACACCATCGCGTCCGCGGTTTCGCGGATGAGGCGGGAGCTGACGTCGCAGGCGAAGTGATTCCAGCTGTTCCACCCCATCGGCGGCGTACGCGCGAGGCCGTTGTCGAGGGGGCGCGATCGGGCGGCGGCAAGCCCGATGGTGAGGGACACGGCGACGGCGGCGAGACGGCGCACGGCAAGTCTCCGGGATCGAGGGTGGGGATTCGGGGACGATTCTAGATCGCGGCGTCGGGGTCCGCCAGTTGCCGACCCGCCGTCCGGGCTGGAGATTGCGCGGGTGCGCGCCGTACCGGCAGTGACGCTCCTCGGCCTGATCCCGGCCGTCCTGGGTGCCCAGGGCACGTCGCTGGCATCGGTGGTCCAGCGGCGGACGCTGGAGAACGGCCTCCAGGTGATCGTGGTGGAGGATCATACCAGTCCGCTCGCCGCTGTGGTCGTCGCCGTGCGCGGCGGCGCGTTCGTGCAGGACTCCGGCCGGGACGGCTTGGCCCACCTCTTCGAGCATCTGCTCTTCAGCGGCTACCACGGGGATCCCGCGCGGTTCGGGGAAGAGGCGGCCTGGATCGAAGGCGGCTACAACGGCGGGACCGCCGAGGAATACAACGAGTACATCCTGGGCGTGCCGTCGGACAAAACCGCGAAAGCCATCGGCCTGCTGGGTGACCTGATGCGGCACATCACCATCACGGACCGTGCGGTGGCAGCGGAACGCCCCATCGTCCTGAACGAGCTGCAGCGGGACTTGGCGACGCCCGAGGAGGCGCTGTCCCGTGACGTGGATCGGGCCCTGTGGGGCAGCGCCTGGCCCTGGAAGGACGTCGGCGGCGACAGCACCAGCCTGGCCCGCCTCGGCGCGGCCGCGCTGCAGCGCGCGTTCGGGCAGTACTACGTGCCCAACAACATGGCGCTCATCGTCACTGGCGATGTCTCGGCGGCGCAGGTATTCGAAGACGCGCGACGGGAGCTGGGCGGGTGGCCGGCGGCCCCCGCTCCTCTGGCGGGACGGGACACCCTGATCGCGCCGGCCCCCGACCAGAGCAGCATTCTGGTCCGGGCCGATGCGGTGCAGGACGTGACCGTCATCGTCCGCGTCGTGGGCCCCGCCGCACGCACCGACACGTCCGGCACGTACGCGACCGAAGCGTTGATCGACGTGCTCGACGATCCCACGTCGGCGTTCCAGCGGTTGCTGGTGACGCAGGGCCCGTTCGAATCGGTCGACGCGTCCTTCGGCGTCGCGGCGCACGGCGGCGCGATCACCTTCCGGGGGACCCTGCCGTCCGAGCGGGCGGAGGAGGGGATCCAAGAACTGTTGGGGGAGCTCGACGACGTGAATCTCCTGCGGGGCGTGACGGACGCCGACCTGGCCACCGCCCGGCGGCGCGGCGCCGTGGAGGAGGCGATGGCGCTCGATGGCGGCCGCGGCCTGGCGGTGCGACTCGCGTACTGGTGGGGTACCGCCGGCCTCGACTACCTGCTCGCGCGCCGCGCGCGGCGGGACGCCCTCACCGTGTCGGACCTCGTGCGTGTCGCGAACCGGTACGTCATCCAGCGCCCCCGCTCCGTCGGAATCCTGGCCCCGCCCGGCACCGCGGACACCCTCCTCACCTGGTTGCGGAAGGCGTTCCAGCATTGAGCCGCGCCCTCGCTCTCGTGCTCGGGCTCCTCCTGTGCGGTCGCCCCCTCGTCGCCGGCCCGCGCGGCGATGACTCGACCACGGTGGACTACTGGCTGGGCGGGCTCCACGTGATCCAGCGCTACGTGGCGGGCACCGATCTCGTGG
The DNA here is from genome assembly GCA_035505915.1 of Gemmatimonadales bacterium. Classification (GTDB taxonomy): domain Bacteria; phylum Gemmatimonadota; class Gemmatimonadetes; order Gemmatimonadales; family GWC2-71-9; genus 40CM-2-70-7. Next base: position 20,422 of record DATJQI010000024.1, read on the forward strand.
CGGTGCGTCTCTTCCTGCTCGGCGGGAGCCGTCAACTGACGGCGCCGACCCAGGGCATCGAGGCGCTCCTGCTCGAAGCCGCGACGCAGGGCAGCGCACGATATCCGGCGGACTCGTCCATCGCCGCCATGACCGCAACCGGAAGCGTCGAGGTGCGCGAGGTCGATCGCGACTGGTCCGAGATCGGATTCACGACGCTGGCGGCCGACGCGGCGGACGCGTGGGCGGTGTTCGCCGATCGGGTGGCGGCGCCGCAGCTCGGGGATTCGGCCATCGCCGCCGCCCGCCGCACACTCATCCGGTCCGCGCACGACCGGCACACGGATCCGGACACCCGCGTGTTCCTGCTCGCCGACAGCGCCCTGTTCAAGGGTCACCCCTACGCGTTCGATCCGCTCGGGACCGAGGTCTCCATTCGAGGGATCCCCGACTCCGCGGTGCGCGACTACCAGGCGCGTCAGATGGTGACCTCGCGGATGCTGCTCGTGGTGGTCGGTCGCGTGACGCGGGCGGAAGTCGAGCAGTGGGTGGCTCCGACCCTCGCCCGCCTGTCCGCCGGGAACTACCAGTGGGCTCCCTCTCCGCCGCCAAAGCCCGCCCGGTCGACCTGGCTGATCGAACAGCGATCGTTGCCGACCAACTACCTCGTGGGCGTGTTCACCGGTCCCGCGGCGGGCAGTGAGGATTACTGGGCCTTCCAGGTGGCGATGTCGTTCCTACACGGAGCATTCTTCCACGACGTGCGGACCCGCCGCGGACTGTCGTACGCCCCCGAAGCGCTCTTCTTCGACCAGGCACAGACGTCGGGCGCCATCTACGCCAGCTCCCGGGACCCGGCGGCCGTGGCGAAACTGATGGGGCAGGCCATGACCGAGGTGAAGGTCCTCCGGAGCGACGACATCTGGTATCGTCGGCTGCAGCGCACGTTCGCCTTCGACTATCTCGAGACGCGATCCACGGTGGGCGGCCAGGCCGACTTGCTCGCACGGGCGCAACTGCTGCTCGGGGACTACCACCGGGTCGGAGACTTCGGGGAGCGCCTCCGCCGGGTCCGGGTCGATGAGGTGCGCGGCGCCGCGACGGAGTTCTTCCAGAACTTCCAGATGGCGTTCATCGGAGACACGGTGGCCATGCGAGGCGGCTGGTAGCCTCGGATTGCTTGGCTTCCCGGGCTCCCGCTAGATTCACGCCGTGCCTCCCCTGCCCACTGATCTCACCGCGCACGTCACCGCCGCCCTCGCCGCACTCCAGAATCCCCGCCACGGCCGGGACGTCGTCGCGGCCGGCATGGTGCGCGACCTCACGGTCGATGAGGCCGGCGCGGTCTCCTTCACGTTCCTGCTGGGCCGGGATGACCCCGCCACCCTCGCGCGGGACGCCCGCCGGGCCGTGAAAGCGGTCCCCGGCGTCACGGACGTTCGCGTCACCGTCGCCGACCCCGGAGCCCCACGTCCGTCGCCCCAGGGTCCCGGGCCGCGCCCCGCCGGGATGGCCGACGTGCCGCCGCCCCCCACGGCGCAGGAGATGCCGGCCCTGGGGAAGGTCCTGGCGGTCTCGTCGGGGAAGGGCGGCGTGGGGAAGTCGACGGTCTCCGCGAACCTCGCCGCCGCCCTCGCGGCGAAGGGGTTCCGCGTCGGCCTGATGGACGGCGACATCTACGGGCCGAACATCCCGCGGATGATGGGCGTCTTCGACAAGCCGCCGGTCACCGCGGGCAAGATCCAGCCCCTCGAAGGACACGGCGTGAAGCTGATGTCCCTCGGCTTCATCGTGGAGCGGGACGCGCCCGCCATCTGGCGCGGTCCGATCATCATGAAGGTGATCCAGCAGTTCCTCCGGGACGTGGACTGGGGCGAGCTGGACTACTTCCTCGTGGACTTGCCCCCCGGCACCGGCGACGCCCAGCTCTCCCTCACGCAGTCCATCCACCTGCACGGCGCCGTGATCGTCACGACCCCGCAGGAGGTGGCGGTGGGTGACTCGCTGCGCGGCGCCAAGATGTTCGAGCGGGTCGGCGTGCGCGTCCTGGGCGTGATCGAGAACATGAGCTACTACGTCTGCCCGCACTGCGGCGAGAAGTCGGAGCTCTTCCTGGCGGGCGGCGGCGAGCGCCTGGCCGCCGAGCTCGGCGTCCCGCTCCTGGGGCAGATCCCCCTGCAGGCGCGCCTGCCGCAGCACGCGGACGCCGGCCGTCCCATCGTGGTCGCCGATCCCGAGTCCCCCGCGGCGGTGGAGCTCCGAAACGTGGCGGACGCCGTCGCCCGCGCCCTGGGCGGGCCGCGCTGACGTGCGGCTCCTTCCGCTTCTTCTCGTCGTTCTCCAGCACCCCCAGCGCCCCGATCTCCGGGCCGGGCTGGACACGCTCTACGGCGGTGATTTCCCGGAGGCGGCCCGCTACTTCCAGGCGCTGGCGGCCGCGGACTCCCTGGACCCCGCGCCGCTCGTCTTCGAAGCCGGCGCCTACATCTGGTGGGCGTCCGCGAAGGACTCGGACGCGTTCGCGGAAGCGCGGATCGACTCGCTCCTGAACGGCGCCATCTCGCGGGCCCGCGCGGCGGGAACCCCGGCCCGGTTCTGGCTCGCCACGGCGCTCGGGTACCGGGCCCGCGAGAAGGACCTGCACGGGCACGCGCTCGCCGCGGCCAAGGACGCCCGGGCGATGCGGGACGCGTACTCCGCGGAGCTCGCCGCCGACTCCACCTGCACCGACTGCTACCTGGGCCTCGGGGTCTACCAGTACGGCCTGGCCCGGGCCGGCACCCTCGCCCGGCTCTTCGCGAAGATCATCGGGCTCGGCTCGGGGGACGCGGGGCGGGGCATCGCGGACCTGCGCCGGGTGGCGCGGGACGGCGATCTCGCGCGCGTAGAAGCCGCCTGGGTCCTGGCCGCGGCGCTGGTGCGGGAGGCCGACCGGAACCGCGAAAGCCGCCGCGCGCTGCGCACCGAGGCGCGGGATCTGGTGGTCGAGCTGGCGCGGCGATATCCGGGCAACCCCGTCTTCACCCGCTTCCTGTCCGAGGTGCCGGCGGAGGGGCCCTGACCGCCACCGCCGGCCGCCTCACCACCGGGGAGCTGCGCCCCACCATCCTCCGTCTCGCCGCGCCCACCGTGGCGATGATGGCCTTCAACACCGGCTTCTACGTCATCGACAGCATCTGGGTGGGCCGGCTCATCGGTCCCGCCGCGCTCGCGGCCGTCTCGACCGCCGGGTTCACCGTGTGGGTCATGTTCAACCTGGCCGAGATGCTGGACGTGGGCGTGGTGGCGCTGGCGGCGCGTCGTCACGGTGCCCGGGCTCCCGGCGAAGCCGCGCGGGTGGCGGCCGCGGCGCTCGCGACCGCCCTCGTCGCCGGCGTCCTCGCGACGGCCGCGGGGTTCGCGTTGCTCCCCCGGCTCTTCCAGATCATGCAGGTGCCGCCGGACGTCGCGGTCCTCGGCCACGCCTATCTCCACACCTGGCTGATGGGGGCCCCTCTCGTGTTCGGGTTCTTCGCGCTGGAGGCCACCTTCCGCTCCTCCGGCGACACCCGGACGCCGTTCCTCGTGCTCGCGGGATCGGTGGTGGTGGCCGCCGTCCTCGACCCGCTCCTGATCCTCGGACTCGGGCCCTTCCCGCGCCTCGGCGTGGAGGGCGCCGCCCTGGCCTCGGTGATGGTGCGGGGCGGCGCGTGCCTGGTGCTCGCCTGGCTCGCCGTCCGCCGCGGGCACATCCGGTTCCGCGACCCCGACTGGCGCGCGGCGCCGCGCATCATCGCGATCGGACTGCCATATTCGACCAGCGGCATCCTGTTCTCCCTCGTCTACATGTGGCTGACGCGGTTCACCTCCCGCTTCGGCACGCCGGCGCTCGCGGCGCTGGGGGTGGGTCACAAAGTCGAAGGCGTGGGGTTCGTCGCCATCACGGGGTTCACCCTCGCCGCCTCGGCCCTGGTGGGGCAGAGCCTCGGCGCCCGGGACGAGGCGCGGGCCCGGCGGGCGGCGTGGCACACGGTGGCGTACGCCCTCGTGGTCACGAGCTGCACCGCGCTCGCGCTCCTGGCCGTGCCCTCGGTCTTTGTCCGGCTGTTCACCGCCGATCCGACCGTGATCGCCGACGGGACGGGCTATCTGCGGATCATCGCGATGGCGCAGGTGGGGCAGACCTTCGAGCTGATCCTGGAGGGCGCGCTTGCGGGCGCGGGCTATACATTCTGGCCCATGGTCTGGAGCTCGGGACTGACGCTGGCGCGGATTCCCCTCGCGGCGTGGTGGTCGGGGCTGTGGGGTGTGACGGGGATCTGGTGGGCCATCTCCCTGACGGCCACCCTCCGCGGCGTCGCGATGGTGTGCCTCTGGGCGGGCGGGGCCTGGCGCCCGGCGTTCGACTGATGGCCTCGCTGATCACCCTGCTCACCGATTTCGGGATCTCGGACAGCTACGTGGCCGAGGTGAAGGGCGTGCTGCTCACGGCGCTTCCGGACGCGACCCTGGTGGACGTGACCCACCAGGTGCCGCCCGGGGACGTGCGGGCCGGGCAATATCTCTTCACGCGCGCGTGGCGCCGCTTCCCGGCCGGAACCGTCCACCTGGTGGTCGTGGACCCCGGCGTCGGGACGGCCCGGCGCGCGCTCGCGGCCCAGGCGGCGGGCCACTTCTTCGTCGCGCCGGACAACGGACTCCTGAGCTCCCTGTCCGGGGACGCGACGTTCGTGTCGCTTCCCATCCCGCCCGCGGCCGCTCCGACCTTCCACGCCCGCGACGTATTCGCCCCGGCGGCGGCGCGGCTGGCGCTCGGCACCCCCCTCGACGATCTCGGAGACGAGGTGTCCGACCCGCTCCGGATGCCGCTCCCCGAGCCCCGCCTGGACGGCGTGGCGTGGCTGGGCGAGGTGGTCTACATCGACCGCTTCGGCACGCTGGTGTCCAACCTCCCCGCGATCGACGTCGAGCCCGGCGTCCGGATCGTGGTCGAGGGAAACGACGTGGGATCCCTGCGGCGGACCTTCGGCGACGTGGAGCCGGGACAGCTGGTGGCGTACGCGGGGAGCGGCGGAGACGTCGAGATCGCGGTACGGGGCGGGAGCGCCGCGCGGCTGCTCGGCGTGGGCGTGGGCGCCGAAGTCCGCGCCTAGCGGGGGCGTCGGAGCGCCGGGTCCCGAAACACACGAGGGCGGCGGGGAGGCTACTCCCCAGCCGCCCTCGTCTTCACGAGGACGGTGTCGTCAGCCGTGATGGGTCCCGGAAGGCGTCGGGATCCGGACCTGCGCCAGCACCTTGTCGGCGAAATCCGCCGACGGCGCGAAGCGCGCGAGCTGCGCCAGCTCCACCAGGAGCTTCCGCTCGCGCTCGGCCACGGCGAGGCACTCGGCACATTCCGTCAAATGGAACGTGCGGGCCGCGCTCAGGAGGCCGGTGGCCCAGAGCTCGACTTCATCCGGGGTCAGATGAGTCTGAGGTCGTTCGTTCATGTAGTCCTCTTACGGGCTGCCCCGTGACGGGGTTTCACTCCCGGGCCCCTTCCAGATATCCCCGCAACTCATTACGCGCCCGGTGGATATACGTTTTCACCGTGCCCAGCGGAAGATCGAGCATCCGAGCGATTTCCTCGTAGGAATGCCCCTCCACGTGGCGTAACAGAATGCACGAGCGGTACTCGGGGCGGAGCCGGGCGATGGCCTGCTCGATGGCGCCGCCCAGCTCCCGGGACTCGACCTCGTCCAGCGGGCTCTCGCCCTGGTCGCCGAGCTGCGGGGCACTGGCGTGCATCTCCTCGGGGGAGCGCGCGGAGGGCGAGCCGTCCAGGGACAAGGTGTCGATCTGCCGGCGGCGCAGGTGATCGATGGCCGCGTTGTTCGCGATCTTGAAAATCCACGAGGAGAACTTGTACTCGGGCTTGTAGGTGCGGATGGCGTTGAGAACCTTGATGAACGTTTCCTGCGCCAGATCCTCCGCCAGGGCGCGGTCCCGCACCATCCGGTAGATGAGCGAGAATACCGGGCGCTCGTACCGGTGGACCAGCTCGCGGAACGCGGGCTCGTGCCCTTCGCGCGCCCAGCGCACCACTTCCTGGTCGCTGGCGCCCCGCAGGTCGTTCGGCCTATCTTTTGCGCCTATGGCGCCGTCTCCTCAGTCGGACGTGATGCGCGTGGGGGGAGATGCGAAGCGATCGTATGTCCGCGGCATGTTCGCCGCCATCGCCCCCCGCTACGACCTCCTCAATCACCTGCTCAGCTTCAACGTGGACCGCCGCTGGCGGCGCCGCGCCGTGCGGCGCCTCGGCTGGGAGCGGCGGCCCGACGGCCTGTACCTGGACCTGTGCGCCGGCACGCTCGACCTAGCCGCGACGCTGGCCCGGGCCGACGGGTTCCGCGGCCGGATCATCGGCGCCGACTTCGCCATCCCCATGCTCGCGCGGGGCCGGGCCAAGTCGGCCCGCGTCCGCCCGGTCGGCGCCGACGCCCTGGAGCTGCCGTTTCCCGATGGGGAGTTCGACGGCGCGCTGGTGGGCTTCGGGGTCCGCAACCTCGCCGACCTGGACTCCGGTCTGGCCGAGGCGGCTCGGGTGCTGAAACCCGGGAGCCGCCTGGTGGTGCTCGAGTTCACCACGCCGCGGTTCGCGCCCCTGCGCGCGGCCTACCTCTTCTACTTCCGGCGGCTCCTGCCGCTGATCGGACGCGCGGTGTCGAAACATACGGACGCCTATACCTACCTGCCAGAGTCGGTGCTCAATTTCCCCTCGCCCGACGGCCTGGCGCGCCGCCTGGAAGCGGCCGGCTTTCACGACGTGGACTTTGACCTCCTGAGCGGCGGCATCTGCGCCCTGCACTATGGCACTCGATAACCTGCGCGACTTTCTGGAGGCGATCGACTCGGCCGGCGATCTGGTCCGCGTCCACCGGCCCGTGTCGGCGGACAAAGAGATCACGGAGATCGCGGACCGCTGCATGAAGTCGGCGGGCGGCGGCCCCGCGCTGCTCTTCGAGCATCCGACCCTCGTGGGCGGCGGCGCGTCGCCGCACCCGGTCGCCGTCAATCTGTTCGGCTCCGAGCGCCGGATGTGCCTGGCCCTGGGCGTCGCCCGTCTCGACGAGATCGGCGACCGGCTCTCCGAGATGGTGAACCTCAAAGTCCCGGAGGGGCTGCTCGGGAAGCTCGCGCTGCTTCCGAAGCTCGCCGAGCTGGCCAAGTTCCCGCCCCGCTCCTCCGGCGGACGGCCCGTCTGCCAGGACGTGGTGCTCCAGGGTCCGGACATCGACCTCGGGCGCCTGCCGATTCCCATCTGCTGGCCGCAGGACGGCGGGCCCTATATCACGTTGCCTCAAGTCATCACCCGGGATCCGGTGGGCGGCGCGCGGAACGTCGGGATGTACCGGGTGCAGGTGATCGGCCGCGACTCGCTCGCCATGCACTGGCAGCGTCACAAGGTGGGGGCGGCGCACTGGCGTGAGATGGCGGCGCGGGGCGAGACCATGCCCGTCGCCATCGCGCTCGGCGGGGATCCCGCCGGCATCTACGCCGCGTCGGCGCCCCTCCCGCCGGGGATCGACGAGTACCTCTTCGCGGGATTCCTGCGGCGCGAGCCGGTCCGGCTGGCGAAGTGCGTGACTTCGGACCTCGAGGTGCCGGCCGAGGCGGAGATCGTGATCGAAGGACTGATCGACCCGCGTGAGCCCCTGGTGAGGGAAGGGCCCTTCGGGGACCACACCGGGTTCTACTCGCTGGCCGATCTCTACCCCCGGGTCCAGGTCACTGCCGTCACGCGGCGCGCGGACCCGATCTGGCCGCACACGATCGTCGGGCGGCCCCCGATGGAGGATTACTGGCTCGGTCACGCCACCGAGCGGATCTTCCTGCCGCTCCTCAGGCTCACGCTCCCCGAAGTGGTCGACCTGCACATGCCCGCCGAGGGGATCTTTCACAATCTCGTGTTCGTGAGCATCGACAAGCAGTTCCCGGGGCAGGCCTACAAGGTGATGAACGGGCTCTGGGGGCAGGGGCTGATGTCGCTCGCGAAGGTCATCGTCGTGGTGGACAAGGACGTCAACGTGCGCGACCCCAAGGAAGCGTGGTGGGTGGCGCTGAACCACATCGACCCCGAGCGGGACGTCCGGTTTTCGATGGGTCCCATCGACGTGCTCGACCACGCCAGCCGGGAGTTCACGTTCGGGTCGAAGATGGGGATCGACGGCACGCGGAAGTGGAAGGAAGAAGGATTCAGCCGGGAGTGGCCCGACAAGATCGTGATGGACGACGCCACCAGAGCCCGCGTGGACGCGATGTGGAGGGAGCTTGGCATCTCCATCCCGTGAGGGACAGACCCTCGGAGGCCATTCCCTCCTGGTCCGCTACGCCAACTTCGTCCGGCTCCCGCACACCGTCTTCGCCCTCCCGTTCGCCCTGATCGGGGCGGTGGCGGCGTCGTGGACGGCGCCGGTGGGGTGGCGGACCGTCGCGCTGGTGGTGGTCGCGTTCACGGCCGCCCGCTTCGTCGCCATGGGCTTCAACCGCATCGCCGACCGGGACCTGGACGCCAGGAACCCGCGCACCGCGTCCCGGGACCTCCCGCAGGGGCGGATCGGCCTCGGGGAAGCCTGGGCCTCCGTAATCGTCGCCGCGCTGATCTTCGAGGGCGCGGCCTGGGCCTTGAACCCGCTCTGCTTCAAGCTGTCTCCCGTCGCCCTCGCCGCCGTCACCGGCTACAGCTACACCAAACGCTTCACCTGGTCGTCGCACCTGTGGCTGGGTCTGGCGGACGCCATCTCCGGACCGGCGGGGTACCTCGCCGTCACCGGCCGCTGGAGCGAGCCCTGGTGGGCGCTGCCGGTGCTGGCGCTGGTGGTGACCTGCTGGGTGGGAGGCTTCGACATCTTCTACGCGCTCCAGGACGAAGAATTCGACCGCCGGGAAGGGCTGCACTCGGCGGTGGTGCGCTTCGGCGCCGGGCCGGCGATCCTCCTGGCCAAGGTCCTGCACGGCGTGGCGATCCTCGCGCTGGTCGCCTTCGGCCTGGCCGCCGGGTTCCACGCGCCCTTTCTGATCGGCGTGGGGATCGGAGCCGCCCTCATCGCCTGGGAGCACCAGCTGGTGCGGCCCGGGGATCTCTCGCGCTTGAACGCGGCGTTCTTTACGATGAACGGCATCATTTCCATCACGGTCTTCCTGGGAGCGCTCGTGGACCGGGTGATATGAAGAAGGGGAAGCGGGAGGGGGGAAGAGGGAAGCGTGGGGGCGGGAAGGCACACGCGCCGCTGCCCTCGTCCCGCTTCCCGCGGGTTCAGCGGGGTCACCACCCGCTGCGGAGCCCCACCCCCAATCGGAGGGGCCGCTAGTGGACCGCCATCCCGTCACCCTGGCGATCACCGGTGCCTCGGGCGCGCCGTACGCGGTGCGGCTGCTGCAGGTGCTGGCGACCAATCACGTGCCGACGTGGCTCCTCATCTCCACGCACGGCTGGCGGCTGCTCGAGGAAGAGTGCGGCATCAAGAGCGACCGGGAGCTGACCGGGGCCACGGGGGGCGACTGGTCCTCCGTGACGGTCTTCGACGACAAGGACCGCGGCGCCTTGCCGGCGTCGGGCTCGGTGAAGAGCGCCGGGATGGTCATCTGTCCCTGCTCCATGGGGACGGTCGCCGCCGTGGCGCACGGGACCAGCCGCTCTCTCATCGAGCGCTCGGCGGACGTGGCCCTGAAGGAGCGGCGGCCGCTGATCCTCGTGCCACGGGAGACGCCGCTCTCGCTCGTGCATCTCCGCAACCTCACGCTCGCCACCGAGGCCGGCGCGCTGGTGCTTCCGGCCGCCCCCGGCTTCTACCACCGTCCCGAGAAGGTGAGCGACCTGGTGGACTTCGTCGTCCAGCGGATCGTGGATCACCTGGGTCTCGAGATCCGGGTGGCGCCGCGGTGGGGAGGGGGCGGATGAGGCTGGGGATCATCTCGGACACGCACAACCTGCTGCGGCCCGAGGTGCTCGAAGTCTTCTCGCAGGTGGACCACATCCTGCACGGCGGGGATGTGGGCGACGAAGAGGTCCTCATCCAGCTCGAAGCGGTGGCGCCCGTCACCGCGGTGTTCGGCAACACGGACGGCTCACGGCTCCGGCGGCGGCTTCCTCAGGTGGCACAGGTGCAGCTCGACGGCTTCGACATCGTCGTGACGCACGGCGATCAGCTGGGCTCCCCGACCCCGACCCTCCTGCACGAGGCGTTTCCGAAGGCCGAGATCATCGTGTTCGGGCATACTCACCGGGCGGTGCTCGAGCTGGTGGACAAGACGGTGACGGTGATGAATCCGGGGTCGGCGGGTCCCCGGCGGTTCGATCTGGCGGGGCCGTCGGTGGGGATCATGGAGCTCGAGCCGGGGATCCCGCCGCGGGCGAGGATCGTTCCGCTTCAGACCTGACACCACGGGCACATCGTCGTGGCCCGCGCATCAATGGCGTGCGTCGTGACCAGGCGATGTCCGCAGCGCCGGCAGGGCTCGCCACCCCGGCCATAGACGTTGAGCCGGAGCTGAAAGCTCCCCGGCTGGCCCGTCCCGGTACGGTAGTCGCGGAACGTCGTGCCCTCGGCCTTGATGGCCCGCTTCAGGATCGCCACGACGGCCCGGTGCAGGGCCCGTGTTTCGGCCGGCGAGAGCGACGCCGCGGGGCGTGACGGGTCGACCCGCGCACTGAACAGCGCCTCGTTGGCGTAGATGTTCCCCACGCCCACCACTCGAGCCTGATCCATGATCACCTTCTTCACCGCGGCCCGACGGCCCGCCAACCGGGCGGCGAGCAGGTCGGGAGTGAACGCGGGGTCAAGCGGCTCCGGTCCCAACCGGGCCTCGTAGCGTGCCCACGCCGCGCCATCCAACAGCCAAATCGATCCGAACCGTCGGACATCCCGATACACGAATCGCGAACCCGGGCCCGGCGTCGCCGAAGCGACTGTCCCACGTTGCCTGTCGCGCAGGCGACGCCGGGCCCGGGTTCGCGGCCGGGGCCCGAGCTCGAGTATGAGCACGGCGTACTTGGCCTCTTCTGGAGTGAGGTCCCGTTCGTAGACGACGAGTGCGCCGGTCATGCCGAGGCGAATCACCATCCTCAGGCCTGAGGCGAGATGAAACACCGCGTGCTTCGCCCGGCGGGTGACCGCGGTGACCCGCGCGCCGGAGAGCGCGCGGAGCAGGGCGGGCTTCGAGACTTTGCGCAGGACGTCCGTCTTCGACAGGGTCGCTCGGAAGATGCGCCGGCCCACCATCCGCGGCCGGAGGTCCCGGACGATGGTCTCGACCTCAGGCAGCTCCGGCACGGGCGATCTCCCGCCAGGCGATGTCCCGGCGCCAGTGCATCCCCTCGAAGCGCACCAGCTCCGCCCCGGCCCGGCTCTTCGCGGCCGCCTCGGCGATGGTCCGGCCGACGCCGGTGACGTCGAGCACACGGCCTCCGGAGACCCGCAGGATGCCGTCGTGCCCCCGGGTGGTTCCGGCGTGGAACAAGAGCTGATCCGCGGGCCACTCTTCGGGGAGCGTGATCGTGGCGCCGTGCCGGGGCCGGTCCGGATAGCCGTCCGCGGCGAGCACCGTGGTCACCGCGGCCCGCGCCGGGTCGATCGTGTCCCGATCGGGACGCCAGGCGCCCGTGGCGATGGCGGCGAGGTGCGCCGTGAAGCCGTCGGGCAGGGCGGGGAGAAGCGCCTGCGTCTCGGGATCCCCGAAGCGGCAGTTGAACTCGAGGACGTTCGGCGTGCCGTCGGGAGCCACCATCAGCCCCGCGTACAGCACGCCCGAGTACGGCGCGCCGTCCGCGGCGAGCTGCTTCAGCGTGGGCTCGAGGACTTCACGGCGGACGCGGGCCAGGAGGGGCGCGCTGGTGAGTCCCACCGGCGTGTAGGCGCCCATCCCTCCGGTATTCGGTCCCGTGTCTCCTTCGCCGACCCGTTTGTGGTCCTGGGCCGGGGGGAGGATCAGGATCCGCTCGCCGTCGGTGAGCGCGAGAACCGAGAGCTCTTCGCCTTCGAGAAAGTCCTCGACCACCACTTCCTTGCCGGCGTCCCCCAGGGAGCCCCGGAGCATCCCCTCGGCCACCGAGGCCGCCTCGGCCCGCGTGGCGCAGACCACGGCGCCTTTCCCGGCGGCCAGGCCTGAGGCTTTGACCACGAGGGGCTCGGGGTGGGACTGGATGTACGCGCGGGCCTGAGCGATGTCGGTCAGGGTCCGGGAGCGGGCGGTGGGCACTCCGGCCCGCGCCATCACGTCCTTGGCGTAGGCCTTGGAGGCCTCGATCCGGGCCGCTTTGGCGCTCGGGCCGAACACGGACCGGCCGGCGGCGCGCAGGCGGTCGGCCAGCCCCGCGGCGAGCGGGGCTTCGGGGCCGACGATGACGAGATCGATCTTCTGGCGCGTGACCGCCTGGACGAGATCGTCCACGGCGGTCGCGGGAACGGTGAGGTTGGTGCCGAGCAGAGCGGTGCCGGGGTTGCCGGGGGCCGCGAACAACGCCTGCGCCAAGCCGTCGCGCTTCAGGGCCCAGAGCAGGGCGTGCTCGCGGCCCCCTCCGCCGACGACCAGGACTCTCACTTCTTCTTGAGCGCGTCCGTGAAGGCCTGTGCGGCGCGGCGCGCGCCGTCCATCACGTCGTTCACGGCCGCCTTCGCTTCCTTCATGTAGTGGTCGCGGGCCGCGTTGATGTCTTCGTCCACCGGGCGCTTCTCGGCCTCGGGGCCCCGGCGGGTATACTCACCGCGCAGGACGCGGTCGTAGGCGCCGCTCTCGATCCAGCGCTGCAGCTCGGCGGCCCGGATGGTGGTGAAGGGGTGGGTCCGCTTCAGCACGCCCAGGATCTTGAAGATCCGGTCCAGCGCGCCACCGGACTCTTCGTATTCCTTCGCCTGCACCAGAAACGCGTTGAGATCCATCTCCTTCATGTCGCCGCCGCCGGCCAGCTTCAGGTGGAGACGGAGCGACGCCGTCGGGTCCTGAGACGCCAGGAGTCCCGCACGGTCGCTCGACAGCTCGCTCTTCCGGAACCACTCCAGCAGCGCCAGCTCCACCGGAAGCAGGGCGATCCCCGCCAGGAACGGGAGGGCCGAGAAGCTCACGGAGAGTATGAGGACGAGCACGGTGTGGTAGAGGGCGTGGCCGCTCATCACGTGCCCCAGCTCGTGTCCCAGCAGCACGCGCAGCTCGTCGTCGTCCAGCAGCTTGAGGGAGCCCGAGTTCAGCACGATGAACGGCTTGTCCATGCCGAAGGCGCCCGCGTTCACGAAAGGCGTCTGGGAGACGTACAGCTCGGGACGCTCGGACCAGTCCATCGAGGTCAGTACGTCGGTGTAGAGCGCGTTCAGCCGGGGGAATTGCGTGGGCCCCACCCGGACCGCGTCGGCCTGGAAGATCAGCCGGATCCCGCGCTCGCCCAGGAATCCGTAAATCTTCTTCACCACTTCGTCGAAGCCGGGCACGGACCGGAGCGTCTGGAGCGCGGCGCGGTCCGCGGGATGCTCCCACGTGACGGGCGCGATCTGGGTGAGGATCTTGCGCGGGCGCTGGGCCGGCAGGTTGGTCGGGTCGCTCATACGGCGCTCCGGAAATGAACGGGGATCCTTGGAACTACGCCGTGGCGGGGCCCGGGTTTCGGCATCCCGTTCATGCGGCCGCCAGGGCCTGATCCAGATCCGCGATCAGGTCGTCCGGGTCTTCGATGCCCACCGACAGGCGCACCAGCGAGTCCGTCAGGCCCATCTTCTGGCGCAGCGCCGCGGGCACCGAGGCGTGAGTCATCGAGGCCGGGTGCCCGATCAGGCTCTCGACCCCTCCCAGCGATTCGGCGAGGGCGAAGATCTTGGTGCTCTGCGCGAACTGCCTGGCGCGGGCCACGTCGCCGAGCTCCAGGGAGAGCATCGAGCCGAACCCCGACATCTGGCGGCGGGCCAGCTCGTGCTGGGGGTGCGACGGGAGTCCCGGGTAATAGACCTTCTTCACTTTCGGATGCGCGGTGAGCCACTCGGCGATGCGCCGCCCGTTGGCGTCGTGCTGCCGCATCCGGAGCGGAAAGGTCTTGATGCCGCGGAGCGCCAGCCAGCAGTCCATCGGGCCCGGCACCGCTCCCGAGCTGTTCTGCAGGAACCCGATGCGCTCGGCCAGGTCGTCCCGTCCGGTCACCAGGATCCCGCCGATCATGTCGGAATGGCCGTTCAGGAACTTGGTGGTGGAGTGGAGGACGATGTCGGCGCCGAACGTGAGGGGCTGCTGGAAGAGCGGGGAGGCGAAGGTGTTGTCGACCGCGAAGAGCGCGCCGGCCTTCCTGGCGATCTCGCCCGCCGCGGCCAGGTCGGTGAGCCGCATCATCGGGTTGGTCGGCGTCTCCACGTAGACCACCCGGGTCTTCGGCGTGAGGGCCCGCCGGATCTCGTCGGCTTCCCCCGTATCCACGAAGGTGAACGTGAGTCCCATCCGCGCCCAGATCTGCGTCATGGCGCGGTGAGTGCCGCCGTAGACGTTCTCCCCGCACACGACGTGATCGCCGGCCGAGCAGAGCTTCAGGATGGCGTCGAGCGCCGCGAGGCCGGAGCCGAAGGCGAACCCGTGCCGGCCGCCCTCGAGCGCCGCGACGCATCGCTCGAGCGCCTCGCGCGTGGGGTTCTGGGTCCGGGCGTACTCGTAGCCCTTGTGCCGGCCCAGCGCCTCCTGGACGTAGGTGGAGGTCTGGTAGATGGGGGACATGACCGCCCCCGCGAGGGGGTCGAGGGTCTGCCCGGCGTGGACCGCGCGCGTCCCGAATCGGCGCTCAAGGTCCCGGTCGAAGACGCGGCTCACAGGCCGGAACGTAAGGGCGGCTTCCCCCCCGGGCAAGCGAGCCGTACGTTAGCTACGATGGCTCCCAACAACGGGTTGCAGTGCCTGGTGGTCGACGACGAGCCGCGCCTCCGACGGGTGCTGATCCGGCTTCTGGAGGCGGAGGGGTACACCTGCCGCGAGGCGGGATCGGGGGTCGAGGCCGTCGAGGCCCTCGAGCGCGAGCCGGTCCCGCTCATGCTGTCGGACGTCCGGATGCCCCAGATGGACGGCGTGACGCTGCTCCGTGAGGTGGTGACCCGGTGGCCCGACACCGCCGTGGTGATGGTGACCGCCGTCTCCGACGTCGAGAGTGCGGTCTCGTGCCTGCGGATGGGCGCGCTCGATTACGTGGCCAAGCCGTTCAATCTGGACGAAGTGCGCGCCCGCGTGGCCCAGGCGATGGACAAACGCCGCCTTCTGCTCGAGAACCGGAGCTACCAGCGGCAGCTCGAGGAGCGGGTGGAGGTGCAGGCCCGCCGCATCGAAGAGCTATTCATCGAGGGCGTGCAGGCCCTCACCGACGCGCAGGAAGCGAAGGACCCGTACCTGCAGGGGCACTCCCTGCGGGTCGCCGAGTACGCGAGCCTCACCGCGCGGGCCCTGGGGCTCGATGACGCTCTGTCCGAAGCCGTCTTTTTGGGCGGCCGGCTCCACGACGTCGGGAAGATCGGCATCCGGGAGGACGTGCTCCATAAGCCGGGGCGCCTGTCGGACGAAGAGTACCGGCACATCATGGAACACCCCGTCCTCGGCGCGCGGATCCTGGGCCCGCTGCTCCGCGACGAGCCGGTCGCGCTCGCGATCGTCCGGTCCCACCACGAGCGGCACGACGGCAAGGGCATCCCCGACGGGCTCGAGGGCGAGCAGATCCCCGTGCCGGTCCGCGTCGTGTCCGTGGCCGACTCCTTCGACGCGATGACCAGCGCCCGCCCCTACCGCCCGGCGCTGCCGGTGGGTCAGGCGCTCGAGGAGCTGGAAAGGATGAGCGGCGTGCAGTTCTGGCCCGACGCGGTGCAGGCCTTCCTCCGCGCGTTTCCGGAGCGCGCCGAGCTCCCGATTCCGACGCCCGACCGCACCCTGCGCCGCCCCGGCAACGGCCGCCGCGTTTAGCCCCCGTTTATCTTTGTGGTCATGTCGAACACGCTGATGGTCGGAGTGTCGGGGATCCGGGGGATCGTGGGCACCGATCTCACGCCCGAGAACGTGGCGCGGTACGCCGCGGCGTTCGGATGCTGGGCGAAAGCCGGGAGCCGGAAGGGCCGCACCCGGGTAGTCGTCGGACGGGACGCGCGGACTTCCGGGCCCATGTTGCAGGCCGCCGCCGTCGCGGGGCTGCAGTCGGTCGGCGTCGACATCGTCGACATCGGCCTGACCACTACGCCTACGATCCAGCTCGCGGTGGAGCATCATCGCGCCCACGGCGGGATCATCCTCACGGCGAGCCACAACCCGATCGAGTGGAACGCCCTCAAGTTCGTCGGTGCCGACGGCATCTTTCTTGATACCGCAAGCGGGGCTCAGGTGCGGGACCTCGCGGCGGGAGAGACGCTGCCCCGGGCCGACTGGGCGGGGATCGGGCGGGTGTCGGCGGATGACGCGGCCGTCACGCGTCATCTCGACGCGATCCTCGAGCTGAAGGTCGTGGACGTCCGGGCCATCCGCCGCCGCCGGTTCCGGGTCGCCCTGGACTGCGTCCGGGGAGCCGGGGGCGTCATCATGCCGGCCCTCCTGGAGCGCCTGGGTTGCCGGGTGGTGGCGATCAACCTCCAGACCGACGGGCGGTTCCCCCGCCCGCCCGAGCCCATCCCGGCCAACCTCGGGGCGCTGGGCCGGCTGGTGCGAAGCAAGAAGGCGGACGTCGGCATGGCGGTGGATCCCGACGTGGACCGGCTCGCGCTGGTGGACGAGCGGGGGCGCGCGATCGGGGAAGACTACACGCTGGCGTTCGCGGTCCGGGCGTTGCTCGGGAAATCGAAGGGTGGAAGGCGGAAGCCGGGTCCCGTCGTCGTCAACCTCTCCACGTCCCTCGTGGTGGATGATGCGGCACGGGATGGGGGCGCTGCGGTCATGCGGGCGCCGGTGGGGGAGGCCCACGTGGCCCGGATGATCCTGGCCGCCAGGTCGCCCATCGGCGGGGAAGGGAACGGCGGCGTGATGTATCCGGCGCTCCATGCCGGGCGGGACGCGCCGCTCGCCGCCGCGATGGTGCTCGCCCTCCTGGCGCGCGTGGGGCGGCCCGTGAGCGACATCGTGCGGGCGCACCCGCGGTACGTGATCGTGAAGGGGAAGGTCCCGCGCGGCGCGGCGCTGGATCGCGTGTACCAGGCGCTCCGCGGGCGGTTCGCGGACGCCGACGTGAATACCGACGACGGACTGCGGCTCGCGTGGGCCGACCGGTGGCTCCACGTGCGGCCGTCGAATACCGAGCCGATCATCCGGCTCATCGCGGAAGCGCCCACGGGCGGCGCCGCCGAACAGCTGGTCGAGGAGGGGAGACAGGTATGTGCGGCATCGTAGGGTACGTAGGGAGCCGGGCCGGTGCGCCGGTGGTGCTCGAGGGGCTGAAGCGCCTCGAGTACCGGGGGTACGACTCGGCGGGGCTCGCGGTGGTCGACGACGGTCACGTGGACGTCTTCAAGGCGCCCGGCAAGATCGCGGCGCTCGAAGCCGAGCTCGGGCCTACGCTTCCCACCGGGCACACCGCCATCTGCCACACGCGCTGGGCCACGCACGGCGCGCCCAACACGGTGAACGCCCATCCGCACACCGACTGCGGCGGGACCATCGCCGTGGTCCACAACGGCATCATCGAGAACGCCGGGGCGCTCCGCACCGCCCTCACCAAACGCGGGCACGTCTTCCGTTCCGAGACCGACACCGAGGTGCTGGCCCATCTGATCGAAGAGCTGCACACCAAGGGCACGCCGCTCGCGGAGTCGGTGGCCGGCGCCCTGCGGGAAGTCGAGGGGACCTACGGTATCGCCGTGGTGTCCTCCCGCGAGCCCGACACCATCGTGGCCGCCCGGAAGGGGTCGCCGCTCCTGGTGGGGGTGGGATCCGGGGAGAACTTCGTGGCGTCGGACGCCTCGGCCGTGCTGGCCCACACCCGCTCGGTGGTCTATCTGGACGACGGGGAGATCGCGGTGGTCCGGCCCGACGACTACCGGATCCTCGATCACCACACGGTCGAGAAGGAAAAGGCGGTCACCCACGTCGAGTGGGACCTGGCCACGATCGAGCGGGGCGGCTACGCGCACTTCATGCTCAAGGAGATCATGGAGCAGCCCGAGAGCCTCCGGAACACGCTCCGCGGCCGGCTGCTCGAGGACGACGGGGACGTCCGCCTGGGCGGCCTGAACATCTCGGACGAAGATCTCCTCAAGATCAACCGGATCGTCATCACGGCCTGCGGCACGTCCTGGCATTCGGCCCTGATCGGCGAATACATGATGGAAGAGCTGGCCCGCATCCCCACCGAGGTGGAATACGCCTCCGAGTTCCGGTACCGGAATCCGATCGTGGACGAGCGCACCCTCGTGATCGGGATCTCCCAGTCCGGCGAGACGGCCGACACGCTCGCCGCCCTCCGGGAAGCCAAGCGCCGCGGGGCGCGGACCATCGGCCTCGTGAACGTGGTGGGCTCCACCATCGCCCGGGAAGTGGACGGCGGGATCTACCTGCACGCCGGTCCTGAGATCGGCGTCGCCAGCACCAAGGCGTTCACCAGCCAGATCGCCGCGCTGGCGCTCCTGACGCTCAAGATGGGCCGCCTGCGCGCGCTCTCCATCCTCCAGGGGCGCGAGGTGGTGAAGGCGCTCGCGAAGCTCCCCGAGCTCGTGGAGCGGGTCCTCGCCAAGGCGCCGCAGGTCGAGCAGCTGGCCGAGCGCCTGCAGCGGGCGCAGAACGTCCTGTACCTCGGGCGGGGCTACAACTTTCCGGTGGCGCTCGAAGGCGCGCTCAAGCTCAAGGAGATCTCGTACATCCACGCCGAGGGGTATCCGGCGGCGGAAATGAAGCACGGGCCCATCGCCCTGATCGACGACCTGATGCCGGTGGTGTTCGTGGCTCCGCGGGACGCGGTCTACCAGAAGGTCGTGAGCAACATCGAGGAAGTGCGGGCGCGGGGCGGCCGGGTCATCGCCGTGGTCACCGAGGGCGACACGGGCGTCGGGAAGCTCGCCGACCACAAGATCGAGATACCCGAGACCATGGATCTCTTCTCGCCGATCCTGTCCGTGCTGCCGCTCCAGCTCCTCGCGTACTACGTGGCGGTGCGCCGCGGCTGCAACGTGGACCAGCCCCGGAACCTCGCGAAGAGCGTCACCGTCGAGTGAGGGTGGTGCTGCAGCGGGTCTCGTCCGCCCGGGTCCGCGTGGCGGGCGAGACCGTCGGGGAGATCGGCCGGGGGTTCCTGGTGCTCGCGGGCTTCGCGCCCGCGGACACCGACGCCTCCCTGGCCTGGATGGCGGACAAGATCCTGCAGCTCCGCGTCTTCGCGGACGCCGAGGACAAGATGAATCTCGCCCTGGCCGACGTCGCCGGCGGCGTGCTGGTGGTCTCCCAGTTCACCCTCTACGGCGACGCGAGCAAGGGCCGCCGCCCCAGCTTCATCGGCGCGGCGCCCCCGGACCAGGCCCGGGCCCTCTACGACCGGTTCGTCGCGGTGCTCACGGAGCGGGCCGGCGCCGTGCCCGTCGCGACCGGCCGGTTCGGCGCCATGATGGACGTGGAGCTGGTGAACGACGGGCCGGTCACCCTCATCCTCGAGCGGTGAACACCCCCCTCGTCCTCGCCAGCGCCTCTCCCCGCCGGCGGCAGCTCCTCGAAATGCTGGGGATCGAGCATCGCGTCGTTCCGCCCGACGTGGATGAGTCCCGCCGCGACGGCGAGGATCCCGCCGCGTACGTCCTGCGTCTCGCGGAGGACAAAGCGCGGGCGGTGGCGGCCCGCGAGCCGGCGGTCCCGGTGCTCGCGGCGGACACCACGGTGGTCCTCGGCCCCGACCTCTTCGGAAAGCCCGCCACCCCGGCGGAAGCGGCGGACATGCTCCGGCGGCTCTCCGGGCGCACCCATCAGGTCTACACCGGCGTGGCGCTCGCCTACCGGGACCGCGTCGAATCCGCGCTCGACGTCAGTGACGTGACCTTCCGGCCGCTCGACGCCGCCACCATCGCCGCGTACGTGGCCACCGGGGAGCCGATGGACAAGGCCGGGGCGTACGCCGTCCAGGGGAAGGGCGCCGCGCTGATCGAGGGGATCCGGGGAGACTTCTTCGGGGTGATGGGGCTGCCGCTGCGCCTGGTGGTGGATCTCCTGGCGCGCGTCGAGCGGCCTTACCGCTTCACGCGGTAGACCGCGACCTTCTTCGTCTTGCCCTTCACCTGCAGCGGCTCCAGGGCTTCGACCTTGGGCGGGTGCTTCAGGGCCTTGTAGAACGCCTCCGAGATCAGGATCTCGTTGGGACCGGCGTTGGAGCAGAGCCGGCTGGCCGTGTTCACCGCGTCGCCGATCACCGTGTATTCGAGCCGGCGGTCCGAGCCGAAGTTCCCCGCGAACACTTCGCCGAAGTTGATGCCGACCCCGATCTTGATGTCGGGCCGGCCCTTTTCCTTCCACTTCACGTTCATCTTCTCCAAGGCCGCGAGCTGGTCCATGGCGCACGTCATGGCGCGGTCGGCGTCGTCCGCGTGGGCGATGGGAGCGCCCCAGAGGGCCATGATCGCGTCGCCCATGAACTTGTCCAGCGAGCCGGCGTGCTCGAAGACGATCTCGACCATCTCCGTGAAGTACTCGGTGAGGAGGGTGGCGACGTCGTCGGGGCTCATGGTCTCCGACATCGGCGTGAAGCCGCGGATGTCGGAGAAGAAGATCACGACCGGGCGCTTGTCGCCGCCCAGCTGGACCGCCCCTTCCTGCTGGGCGATCTGGGCCGCCACGTTGGGCGCGAAGTAGCGCTGAAAGTTGGAGAGGACCAGCGCCTCGCGGCGCAGCCGGTCCGAGAGCTGCGACCGCTCGATCGAAAACGCGGTCAGGCCCCCGAACGCCATCAGGAAGTCGAGGTCTTCGTCCTGGAACGAGTGGATGGCGGTCTGGTTGTCGACGTACAGGATGCCGAGGACCTTCTGGTCGGCCGAGAGCAGGGGCGTGCACATCGCGCTGCGGACGCTCTGGATGACGATGGACTTGCCCTTGAAGCGGTCGTCCGCGGCGGTGTTGTCGGACAGGATCGCCACGCGGTCGTCCACCACTTTCCGGGCGATGGACTGCGGAACCATCTTCGCGGCCTGGGCGTCGCCGGTGCGGCTGCGCGAGATCCGCGGCACCAGCTCCTGCGTCTTCTGATCGAGCAGGAGGATCGAGACGCGGTCCACGCTCATCACCTGGAAGGTCAGGTCCACCACCTTCTCGAGCACCCGGTCCAGGTCCTGCTGCTTGGACAGCTCCTGGGAGATGTCGAGGAGGAGCTTCAGCTTCTGGGACTGCCGCTCCTGGATGTCCTTGGCGTCGACCTTGAGGTGGCCGCCCGACGAGCTGATCTCCTTGATGGCGGGAACGTTGCCGGACGGAGAGACCGGCAGGGCCCGGACGATCGTGCCGCCCGCCGGTCCCTTGCCGCTCGCCTGCGCCGGCGCGGGAGTGGCCGGGACGGCCGGGCGCGCCGCGGCCGGCGTGACGGGCACCACCTTGAACGCCACCTTGCCGAAGGTCACCACGTCGTTTTCGACGGCGTCGCCGTCCATGACCTTGGCGCCGTTCAGGAACGTCCCGTTGGACGACCCGAGGTCCTTGATCCGGACCCCGGAGTCGGTCAGCGTGATCTCGGCGTGCCGCCGGGAGATGGTGGGGTCGTAGATCGGGACGTCGGAGGTGACGGCGCGTCCCACCACGAGAGTCTTGCCCTGGGCCAGCTCGATCGACTGGTCACCGCTGATGCTGAGCAGCTTGAACACGAGCGGAAATTATCCCGGCCCGCCCGCCCGCGCGAGGGCGAGGGCCCGCAGGACCGCCTGCGCCTTGGCCTCCGTCTCCGCGAACTCCCGGGCGGGATCCGAATCCGCCACCACCCCGGCCCCGGCGCGCACCACCACGCGGTCGGGCAGGATCAGCCCCGCCCGGATGGCGATCGCGGTGTCCAGCGCGCGGGCGCCCCAGCCGATGTAGCCGACCGCGCCGGCGTACGGGCCCCGCGCGGTGGGCTCGAGCTCGTCGATGATCTCCATCGCGCGCACCTTCGGGGCGCCGGTGACGGTGCCGTGCGGAAAGCAGGCGCGCAGCGCGTCGAGGGCGTCGTACCCGGGGCGCAGACGCCCGCGCACTTCGCTCACCAGATGCTGCACGTGCGAGTAGCGCTCGAGCGCCATCAACGTCGTCACGCGGACCGACCCGTAGGCCGCCACGCGGCCCACGTCGTTGCGCGCCAGGTCCACCAGCATCAGGTGCTCGGCGCGCTCTTTCGGGTCGTCGGCGAGCACCGTGCCGATGCGGTCGTCCTCCGCCGGTGTGGCGCCCCGGGGGGCCGTCCCCGCGATGGGGCGCACCGTCACCTCGCCGCCCTCCACGCGCACCAGAGTTTCGGGCGAGCTCCCGACCAGCGCGCACTCGTCGAGCTGGAGATAGAAGAGATACGGCGCGGGATTGAGGGCCCGGAGGTAGCGGTAGACCCGCAGCGGATCGGCCGTGCCGGCCGCCGCCTGCTCCCGTGACAGCACGACCTGAAAGGCGTCGCCGGCGCGGATGTACTCGAGGATCCGCGCCACGTCGCCCTCGAAACGGTCCCGGGGATACGTCGACGTCGTCGCCACCGCGGGCGGGTGCGCGGGCATCGGGAGCGCGGGCAGGGTGTGGGGCCGCTCGAGGCGTGACACGATCTCGTTCACGCGGGCTTCGGCGTCGTCGGCCAGGCGCTCGCGCTCGCGCGCCGGAGCGCCCGGGGGCACCGCCACGCTCGCCACCACCGACGCCCGGCCGTACACGTTGTCGAGGATCACCACGGTATCGGCGATCATCAGGACGGCGTCGGAAACGCCCAGCGCGTCGGCCGGCGGGTGGGGCAGGCGCTCGACGCTCCGGATCAGGTCGTAGCCGAGGTAGCCGACCGCGCCGCCCGTGAAGCGGGGGAGTCCCGGCGCCTCCACGGCGGGCACGCTGCGGAGCTGGCCGGCGAGGTGCTCCAGCGGCGCGTCCACCTCGCCCGCGGGCGTCCAGCCCGCGGTCCGGGTCCAGCGGTCCACGGTCCGCCCGCGGTAGCGCCACACTTCGCGGGGCTCGGTGCCGAGGAAGGTGTACCGGGCCCAGCGCTCGCCGCCCACCAGGGACTCGAGCAGGAATCCGAACGGGCCCCGCGCGATCTTCGCGTACGCGGCCACCGGCGTGTCGGTGTCGAGCAGGATCTCGCGGACGAAGGGAACCATCCCCCCCGCGCTTCCCTGGGACCGGGCGAGGAAGTCGCCGCGGGGATCGATCATTTCGGGGCGGCGAGCAGGTAGAGCCCGGGCTGCGACAGGGCCGACGACGCCAGGGTGCCGGTGACCCCGGTGTTCTGCGCCTGCCATTGGTCGCTCCCGAACTCGTACCAGAGCTTCAGGGCCTGGGCGAACGCCTGGGACGTGGGGTACTTGGAGGGCGACGAATCGGCCACGCTGAAGTCGGCGTAACTCGCGAACGACACGTCCACCGTGGGGGAGCCGGCGATGTTGAACACCACACTCGCGGGCGCGATGGTGAACCCGAAGACGCCCGGCGTCACGGTCGCGGTCAGCTGGACCGTGGACGTGTCGGCCAGAATGGTGTCGTTCCGGGAGCGCACGCTCTGGGGAAAGAAGTGAAAGACGGCCAGGGTGGTGCCGGCGCTGTCGGCGTTGATCCAGGTGAAGGAGACGGTCTGGTTGTTCTTGAAGGTCATCGTGAGCACGTTCGGATCGGCGGCGTCGCTGCGGGCCAGCGCCAGGAGGCTGGCGCGGTGCGTCGTGGACGAAAGCCCGGTGCTCGTGTGACAGGCGGCGAGGGCGGCGAGCGCGGCGAGCGCGGCGCTTGTAGCGGCTCCGCGAAGCAGCGAAATTCCCGGGCGATGCGCACCCGACTCGGGCCTCGGATCACCTTGCTCGCCCTGGCCGCGCTGGGCGGCGCCGGCGGCCTCGCCGCCCAGGACTGGAACTCCGCGCCCGCGCTCGCGCTGGTCAACCGCGCCATCCGGCGCCGGAGCGTGACCACCGCCGACACCACGCTCCATGACTACAAGGCGCACGCGCATGGGTTCGTGCTCTTCCTCGGCCAGTTCGGGAACGGATTGCGTGAGCCGCCCCGCCTGATCAAGGCCGACCAGCTCGAGCTGGAAGTCTACTGGAAGGCCCCGGGCGCCAGCAAGCAGCGCATCGTGGGATGGCGCAACGCCGCGGAGCTTCCCACCGACATCAACTATCATCGCGATCACCTGGGGATCATCCAGAACAACTTCGGGCGCGCCATCCGTCTCGGCGACGGCGACGAGGTCCTCGACGTCCCCCACCCCCTGTCTCCCGGCGCCCTCCTCGACTACGACTACGCCCTCGGGGACACGCAGACGGTGGTGCTCCCGCGTCGCTCGGTGCACGTGGTCTCCGTGCGGGTGCGTCCCAAGGACTTCGACACCCCCCGCATCGTCGGCACGGTCTACCTGGACGCGGCCACGGCGGATCTGGTGCGGATGTCGTTCGATTTCACGCCGGTGGCGTACCGGGACCCGAGCCTCGAGGACGTGAGCGTGGTGCTGGAGGACGCGCTCTGGGACGGACGCTTCTGGCTGCCGTACCGCCAGGAGATCGAGATCCGGCGCCGGGTGACGTGGCTCGACTTTCCGGCGCGCGGCATCATCCGGATCCGCTGGCAGGTGGGCGACTACACGTTCAACCTCGGGCTCGCCGATCAGTGGTTCGCGGGCGAGGAGATCTCACCGGTGCCCCGGGCCGAGCTCGATTCCTTCCCGTGGCCCACGTCCCTCGCCGCGGCCCTCGATTCGACCGTGGTGCCGGCCCGGACCGACGACCTGACCCGGCTCCGCGACGAAGCCGCCCGCATCGCGGGGAGCCACGTGCTGTCCGGCCTGTCCCCGCACCGCCTCGGCGTCCGGAGCCTCTCGGACCTCGCCCACGTCGACCGCGTGGAGGGGCTCGCCGTCGGCGCGGGGATCGTGCAGCGCCTCGGCCGCACCGGCGTGGAGGTGTCGAGCCGCGCGAGCTACGGCTTCGGCGACCACCGCGTGAAGGGCGTCGCCGAGGCCGCCTGGCACACGGCGACGGGGACCCTGACGCTCTCCGGGTACCGCGAAGTCCGCGATGTGTCCGACCGGCCCGTGATCGCGCCGCTTTTGAACTCGATGACCACGCAGGAGTGGGGCCGCGACTACGGGGACTACACCCTCGCCGACGGCGGGCGGCTCTCGTTTCACCGGCCCCTGGGCGGGCAGGGAGACTGGGACGCCGCGGTGGCGCGGGAGCGCGTGGGCTCGCTGGCCACGGTGGGCTGGCCGGCCGGCGGGGGGTACGCGCCGAACCCCGCCCTCGCGGGCGGCGGGGGCAGCGGCGTGGATCTAGCCCGCGTGTCGGTGCGCCGGCGCGCCGCCGGCACCGGGGCCGACGTCGAACGGGACCTCGCCGGCGGCCTCTCCGTCGAAGGCGGGCGGCTGGACGGCGGGACGACATACTGGCGCTGGTCCGCCGACGGCATCGTCCTCCTGCCGGTGTCCGCCACGCGGGTGCTGATCTCGGGGGCCGCGGGAGTCGGCTCGGCGCATCTTCCGGCCTACCGGGCCTTCGTCTCGGGGGGACGGGGCACCCTCCTCGGGGACGATTTCCGGAGCTGGGGCGGCGCGCGCGCGGCCCAGCTGGGTGTCGAGTGGCGCCTGCCCGTGCCCTTCGTTGCGCTCTCCGCGGGTCCCTACGCCCGCACGCCGCGCACGGCGATCCTCGCGCCGTACGCGGTGGCGGGGTGGACGGACCGGCCCATCGCGGGCACGCCGTGGCGGGCGACGCCGGGCACGCGACTCACCCTCGGGCTCGCACTCGAGTGGCTGGGCGTGATCCGCGTGGACGGGGGCTACGGCGTGCAGAGCCGTCGGGTGCATGTGGCCCTGGACGTGACACGCGACTTCTGGGGCCTTCTGTGAACGGTGTCGGACTGGACGGGGCGGGCGGCGCGGCTAGGTTTCGTTGACCCCCAATGCCTGACACCACCTTTCCCGACGAATGGCTGGCCACCTCCCTCGAGGGGGTCATTTCGCCCGAGCTCCTGGAGGAGCTGCGGGCCAAGGCCGAGCCGTCGCGCACCCTCTGGGAGATGATCGTCTCGCGGCACATCGCCACCGACGACGGCATCATCGAAAAGCTGTCCAGCCGCTACCGGCTGAAGGTGGCGGACGTGGCCGAGGTCGACCCCAAGGTGAAGGACACGCTGCCGGAGCAGCTGGTGCGCCGCTACCGGGTCCTGCCCCTGCGCATCACGGATTCCTTCTTCGAAGTCGCCACCGCCAATCCCTTCGACCTCGACGCCGAAAAGTCCCTCGCGTTCGCCACCGGGCGGGAAGTGCGGATGCTCCTGCTCTCGCCGGCCAAGATCGCCGAGAAGCTCGACGAGATGTACCGGCCGGACAAGACCATCGACAAGCTCCTCGAGAACATGGAGGACTCGAACGACCTGATTCACCTGGCGGACGAGGTCCCCGACGAGCTGGGCGCGAGCGAGGAGGAAGCCAGCCAGCGCCCCGTCGTGAAGCTGGTCGACCTGATCATTTCCGAGGGCATCCTCTCCCGCGCCTCGGACATCCACATCGAACCCGAGGAAGGCGGGGTGGCGGTCCGGTACCGCATCGACGGCGTGCTCCGCCAGCAGATGAAGATCCCGCGGGCCGCCGGGCTGCCCCTCATTTCGCGCATCAAGATCATGTCGTCGCTCGATATCGCCGACCGGCTGAGGCCCCAGGACGGCCGTGCCCGCGTGGCGGTGAACGGCCAGCCCATCGACCTCCGGGTCTCGACGCTGCCCGCCGCGCTGGGCGAGAAGGTCGTCGTCCGCATCCTGGACTCGCGCGCGACCGTCAAGTCGCTCGACTCCCTGGGGCTCAATCCGGGGGAGGCGGAGGCGATCACCCGGCTCCTCGAGAATCACGAAGGCATCATTCTCGTGACCGGCCCCACCGGCTCCGGGAAAACCACCACCCTGTACTCGATGATCCGCCAGATTCAGAGCGAAGGCGTGAACATCGTGACGGTGGAAGACCCGGTGGAATACCGGATGCAGGGGATCGTGCAGGTGCAGGTGCAGGAGAAGGCGGGCCTGACCTTCGCGTCGGCCCTCCGATCCATCCTCCGGCAGGACCCCAACGTCGTGCTGGTCGGCGAGATCCGGGACCGCGAGACGGCCCAGATCGCCGTCCAGGCGTCCCTGACGGGCCACCTCGTCCTCTCGACCCTGCACACCAACGACGCCCCCAACGCGGTCACCCGGCTGGTGGACATCGGGGTCGAGGCCTACAAGATCGCGGCCGCCCTCCGGGGCGTGGTGGCGCAGCGCCTGATGCGGAGGCTGTGCGGCACCTGCAAGGAAGTGTGGATGGAGTCCCCCCCCGACCGACTGAAACGCTGGATTCCCCAGGGCACTCCGCTCTATCGCGCCGCCGGGTGCCCCGACTGCGCGATGACCGGGTACCGGGGGCGGTTCTCGATCATCGAAGTGCTCCAGGTCACCCAGGAGATGGAGCGGCGGATCGCGGCGGGGCAGACGGCGGACAAGATCGCGGAAGCGGCGCGGCGGAACGGGATGAAGTCGCTCTGGGATTCCGGGCTGACGCACGTGCTGGGCGGGGAGTCCACCATCGACGAGCTCCTGCGGGTGGTGGAAGTCCCGCCCGAGGAGGGCTCGGCGGAGCGGGCGGACGCCGCGGCGGGCACCGGTCCGGCCGTGGCCACGTCCGGCGTCGGGCGTCCCTCGCCGGCGCAGGGCACCCCGGCGGCGGAGCGGCCCGAGCGCTCCACCGACCACTTCGAGCTGCTGGAGGAGCCCGCGCCCCCCCCGCGTCTCACCGGCACCCACGGCGCCGCTCCGCTCAAGGTCCTGCTGGTGGACGACGAGGATTCGCTGCGAAAAGTGATGAAGGACCTGCTGGAGCGCGACGGCTACAACGTGGCCGAGGCGCGCGACGGCGTGCAGGCGCTGGACCAGGTGGACCGGGTGGGGCCCGACATCATCGTCCTCGACCTGAACCTGCCCGGTCTCGACGGATACGGCGTGCTGTCCCACCTGCGCTCCCGGCCCGCCACCGCCGGGATTCCCGTGATCGTGCTGACCGCCAAGGGCGACGAAGACAACGAGGTCCGCGTCTTCGAGCTTGGCGCCGACGACTTCCTCACCAAGCCCTTCCGGGCCCGCGCCCTCTCGGCGCGCCTCGAAGCGGTGCTGGGCCGCCGCCGGCACTAGCCCGCATGACCGACATCAAGGTGATGTTCGTGGACACCTTCGCCCTCCGGGGCGCCGGTGACCGCCTCGAAGTGCTGGCCCTCCGCCGCGCGCCGGGCCGCACGCGTGCCGGCGCGTGGGAGATCGTGCACGGCACCATCGAGCCGGGCGAGACGCCGGTGCAGGCGTCGCGACGCGAGCTGGCCGAGGAGACCGGACTCGCCCCGGTGGCGCTGTACAACCTCTCCCGCACCGAAGCGTTCTACCAGCACGACTCGGATGTGCTCGCCGTGATTCCCGTCTTCGCCGCGTTCGTCGCCGGCGGCGCGGAGGTTCGAATCTCGGAGGAGCACGACCGGTGCGAGTGGCTCACGCCCCGGGCGGCGGCCGGCCGCCTGGCCTGGCCCCGGGAGCGCAGAGCACTGGAAGACGTTTTGTCAATGGTGGGGGGTGGAAGCGCGGGCTTGCTCGACGGCGTTCTTCGGGTAAGCTAGCGGAGCCGCATGAACCCCTTCTATCACCGGATCTACCGCGTCGTGCGTCACATCCCGAAGGGACGGGTGGCGACGTATGGCGTCGTGGCGCGCCTTGCCGGACGCCCCGGCGCGGCCCGTCAGGTGGGCTGGGCCCTTTCAGCGCTCCCCGACGACGGCGACGTGCCCTGGTGGCGGGTGATCAACGCGGCGGGCCGGATCTCGCTCTCCACCGCCGACCACGGCGCCGTGGTCCAGCGGGCCCTGCTGCTGCGTGAAGGCGTGAAGTTCGCGCCCGGAGGCGCCGTCAACCTGGCGCTCTTCGGCTGGCCCTCCGAAGCCTACGACTCGGTGGCCGCCCACACCCGCGCCGCCTCGTCCCGGAGATCGCGCAGGTTGAAAGGCTTGCGCACGTAGCGCAGGCCGAGACGCGCCAGCGTCTCGTCGGTGGCGGGTCGCACGTCCCCCGTGGCCACCAGGGTGCGGCTCTTCAAGTGCGGCATCCGTTCCGCCAGCTCTTCCACCAGCAGCTTGCCGGTCGCCGCCGCGCGCCCGTCCGCGATGATCAGGTCGAAGGTCCGGGTGGCCGCCAGCTCGAGCGCATGCTGGCCGTTCCGGGCCACTTCCACCGCGTGCCCCTCCCGGCCGAACAGCGCCTGCACCATCCGCCGGACGGCCTGATCGTCGTCCACGAGGAGAATGGTCCGTGACGCCCCCTTGGTGGGCGGCACGGGCGTGTGGTCGGCGGATCGCGGCGGCCGCGTGGGCGTATCGGCCGGAGCGGGGGGGAAGTCCACGTGGAAGGCGGCGCCGCCCGCGTCCGGGTGCTCCACCACGATGCGGCCGCCGTGGGCCTCGATGATCGAATAGCTGATGGAAAGGCCCAGACCCGTCCCCTGGCCCGGCTCCTTGGTGGTGAAGAAAGGCGTGAAGAGCTGGCGCGCCACCTCGTCCGAGATCCCGGGGCCCGAGTCCTCGATCCTCAGGTGCACGCGGCCGTCGAACCAGGTGGAGGCGCGCACGGTGCGGGGGCGATCGGGAGGGTTTCCGGCCACGGCCTGCGCCGCGTTGGTGAGCAGGTTCAGAACCACCTGCTGGAGCGCGTGGCGGTCTCCCAGGACATCCGGCAACACCCCGGCGAAATCACGCTCGAGCACGACATCCTTGAGCCGCAGGTCGTAGCTCATCAACAGGACGGTGCGCTGGAGCACGTCGGTGAGATCCACGCGCTCCCGCTCGGCGGGCGCCTTCCGGGCGAAGGTCAGGAGGTTCCGCACGATCCGCCCGGCGCGCTCGGCCTGCTCGTGAATCACGCGGAGGTGGCCCCGGTCGTTCTCCCCGAGCTCCTTCTGCTCCAGCAGGAACTCGGACAGCCCCGCGATGGAGGTCAGCGGGTTGTTCAGCTCGTGCGCCACGCCCGATACCAGCTGGCCCACCGCGGCCAGCTTCTCGCTCTGGATCAGCTGGGCTTCCATCGTCTGTTGCTCGGTGACGTCCTCCACGAGCACCACCAGATGAATGGCGCTGCCGACCGGGGGCATCCGGGCGGCGTTGACCCGGACCGCGCGGCCGGCTTGCGACCGGGCCACGAGCGGCGTGGGACGCTCGCCCCGGCGCGCGATCTCCATCAGGTCGTCGAGCGCGGCGGGATGCTCGAGGAGGGCGGGGGCCAGCGTGTGGCCCGTCACCTCGGCGATGTCCCGCGACAGGAGCGCCGCGAGCGAGCGGTTGGCGCGGGTGATCCGGCCCTCTTCGTCCACCACCGCCATCCCCTCCGACATCGCGTCGAACGCCGTCTCCCATTCTTCCTTGGCCCGCCGGACCAGATCGAAAAACCGGGCGTTGGCGATGACCACGGCGGTATGGGTGGCCAGGGTCGAAATGAGCCGGAGGTCTTCGGATGCGAACTCCCCGGCGCGCGGGTCCGCGACGACGAGGGTCCCGACCACCGCCCCGTGGGCGCGGAGCGGCACCGCGGCGGCCGCCTCGGCGTGGATGCCGGTGATCAGCGTGACCGGCCCGGCGCCCGAGTTGCGCACCAGCTCCAGGCGCTCCCGGCCCACGGAGCGGACCACGAGCCCGGTGTCGGAGCGGCGGATGGCCGCGTTGCGCTGGGGGGCCAGGGTGCCGTCGGCGGCCGCGACGGTCAGGGGATCGGTGCTCCGCTCGCCGGTGAGGGCCACCAGGGCCCCCCGGGCTTCCAGGAAGCGCATGGCGTACCGAACCACGTGGTCCACGATGCGGTCGAGCTGCAGGGAATCCGAGAGGACGTAGGAGAGCTCCTGAAGGGAAAAGAGCTCGGACAGGCGGCGGTTCAGCTCGTCGGCCGTGCGGCGGCGGTCGTCCTCGCTGCGCGACAGGCGCAGGCCGAGGTAGACGATCAGCGCGATCAGGCCGGCGACGAACAGGACGCCGGCGGTGAGCAGCGTCGGGTTCAATGCGCCTTGGCGGAAGCGCGTCCCATCACGCGCACGCGCTCGGTGTTGAGCTTCTGCACCGTCTTGGACCAGGAATCGTTGGTCATCCCCTCGTAGCTGGCCGCGAGGTCTTCCCCCCACGCCACGCCGTCCTCGAACAGGTAGATGGCGGTCGCCTGCTGCCGGGCGTCGAGCTGCTGGCCGCCCCACTGCGGGGAGAGCGGCACGAAGCCCACCGGGCGGAAGATCCGGCCCCGGCTCGTGAGGTTGATGTCCTCGGGGACGAAGCGCGCCTGGGATACGTTGCCGAAGAACGTGACCAGCACGAGCGTCGGGTGCGGCACCCCGGCGCGCTGGGCCTGGTCGTCGATGTCGGCGCGGCGCTGGCGGATGAGCTCGGACAGGGACGTGTAGGTGTCCGGCGCGAGGAGCCGGGTCACCGATTCGTCGAGGGGGAGGATCTGGATCTGCAGCGGCCCGGTCGAGAACTGGATGACGACGTCGGCCCGCTGGAGCGTCCCGAAGCCGATGGGGAGCGTGTCTTGGGCCCGGGCCCCGCGTGGGGCGGTGACGCCGGCGGCGAGGAGCGCCGCGGCGAGCCCGGCGTGCCTGTAGGAACGGGTCATCCTGCCGCCTTTCCGGTCAATGCCGCGATGGCTTCGCGGAGCTCGTCCACGCCGGCGCCGGTCTTCGCGCTGGTGAGTACGACTTGATCGTCGTCGAACTCCAGCTCCGCCGCCAGCTCGGCCTCCCGCTTCCGGGCCGACCCCCGCTGAAGTTTGTCGCCCTTGGTCAGCGCCGCCAGGGTGCGAACCCCGGTGCCGGACAGAAGGTCCCGGATGTCCAGATCGTCCTGGGAAAGCGGATGCCGGATGTCGAGCAGCCAGAGCACGCCCGTGAGTCCGGCGCGGCCCAGGGCGCCCTCGACCAGCTCCCGGAATCCGGCGCGCTCGTCCTTCGGCGCGCGGGCGTAGCCGTACCCGGGCAGGTCGAGGAGGTAGTACGCGTGATCCACTTCGAAGGCGTTGAGCGCCCGCGTCTTGCCGGGCGTGGCCGAGATGCGCGCGGCCCGCTGGCCGACGATGGCGTTCAGGAGACTCGACTTCCCGACGTTGGAACGCCCCAGGAGGGCGATCTCGGGGCGTGGGGGATCGAACGGAACGTCGGCGTTGGGAAACGAGCCGAGAAAGCGGAGGTCGGTCAGGCTTCTTTCTTCTGGCGGGGCCGTTCGGTGACGAGCAGGGGCTGGCGGCCCGCGGTGACGCACTCGGCGGTGATGGCCACTTCCCGGACGTCGTCGCGGCCGGGGAGGTCGAACATGATTTCGGTCATCATCTCTTCGAGGATGGCGCGGAGGCCGCGCGCGCCGGTGCCCCGCTTGATGGCCTTCTGCGCGATGGCCTTCAGCGCGTCCTTCTCGATGGTGAGCCGGACGTCCTCCAGCTCGAAGAGCTTGGCGTACTGCTTCGTGAGGGCGTTCTTCGGCTCCACGAGGATCCGCACCAGCGACTCTTCGTCGAGCGCGTCCAGCGGCACGGTGACGGGGAGCCGGCCCACCAGCTCCGGGATCAGGCCGTAGCGGAGCAGGTCGTCGGGCTCGACGTCCACGAAGGGGTTCTTCTTGCGCTTCTCGGCTTCCCCCGCGGCCACTTCTTCCTTGCTGAAGCCGATCTGCCGCCGGCCGGTGCGGGACTCGATGATCTTCTCGAGGCCGTCGAAGGCGCCGCCGCAGATGAAGAGGATGTCCTTGGTGTTGACCTGGATGTATTCCTGCTGCGGGTGCTTCCGGCCCCCCTGGGGCGGGACCGAGGCCACGGTGCCTTCGAGGATCTTCAGCAGGGCCTGCTGCACGCCTTCACCCGACACGTCCCGGGTGATGCTCGGGTTCTCGGATTTCCGGGCGATCTTATCGATCTCGTCGATGTAGACGATGCCGCGCTCGCACTCGGTGACGTTGAAGTCCCCGGCCTGCAGCAGCCGCTCCAGGATGTTCTCCACGTCCTCGCCCACGTACCCGGCTTCGGTGAGCGTGGTGGCGTCGGCGATGGTGAAGGGGACGTCGAGGATGCGGGCCAGGGTCTGCGCGAGCAGGGTCTTGCCCACGCCGGTGGGGCCGATCAGGAGGATGTTGCTCTTGTCGAGCTCGACGTCCGACTCCCGGCCGTTCGAGTGCGAGTTGATGCGCTTGTAGTGGTTGTAGACGGCGACGGCGAGGGTCTTCTTGGCCTTTTCCTGCCCGATCACGTACTGGTCCAGGACGTCCTTGATTTCTTGCGGCGTGGGGACCTGGGTGATCGCTTCGGCGACCTCGCGCTCCTCGTCCTCCGCCAGGATCTCGTTGCAGAGGGCGATGCACTCATTGCAGATGTACACGGACGGCCCGGAGATGAACTTCCGGACGGAGTCCTTGGACTTGCCGCAGAAGGAGCAGCGCAGGTGCTTGTCGTGAGACATGCCGGCTAGTATGGGAAGTGGGCCCGGTCGGCGCAAGGCCTCAGGGCTTCTTCCCGCCCTCCAGGTCCTTCAGCTGCGCGATGACGTTGTCGATCAGGCCGTATTCCTTGGCCTCTTCCGCGGACATGAAGCGATCGCGGTCCATGTCCTTCTCGATCTGGTCCAGGGGCTTCCGGGTGTGCTTGGCGTACAGCTCGTTCAGCTTGCTCCGGAGATAGATGATCTCGCGGGCCTGAATCTCGATGTCCGCCGCCGTACCCGACGCGCCGCCCGAGGGCTGGTGCATCATGATCCGCGCGTGCGGCAGGGCCGAGCGCTTGCCGGTCGTGCCGGCGG
This sequence comes from Gemmatimonadales bacterium, assembly GCA_035505915.1. Classification (GTDB taxonomy): domain Bacteria; phylum Gemmatimonadota; class Gemmatimonadetes; order Gemmatimonadales; family GWC2-71-9; genus 40CM-2-70-7. The sequence goes on from DATJQI010000024.1 coordinate 54,320, forward strand.
TGAGGAGGAAGCTCCCCATCGACGCCGCCATCCCCATGCAGATGGTGTTCACCGGGGCGCGCAGGAACTGCATCGTGTCGTAGATCGCCATGCCGGACGACACGAGCCCGCCGGGCGAGTTGATGTAGAGGTAGATGTCCCGCTCGGGATTGTCGGCGTCCAGGAAGAGCAGCTGGGCGATGATGATGTTCGCCACCGTGTCGTCGATGGCGGTGCCCAGGAACACGATGCGGTCCATCAAGAGGCGCGAGAAGATGTCGTACGTCCGCTCGCCCCGGCTGGACCGCTCGATGATGTACGGCGGGTAGATGGTGCCGACGGTCATGCATTCTCCACGGTGGACTGCGACAGAAGGAAGGTAAACACCTTCTCCTCGGTGAGGCCCCGCTCGAGGTCGCGGAGCCGCTTGGCTTTCTCGAGCGACGCGTACAGCTCCCGCGCCGGCTGGCCGCGGCGCGCCGCCAGCTCTTCGATCCGGGCGTCCAGCTCGGCTTCGGTGGCGGCGAGGTGGTTGGTCTCCACTACGTAGTCGAGCACCAGGTCCCGGCGCACCTGCGCCTCGGCCACCGAACGCATCTCGGCGGCGAACTGTTCCCAGCGATCCTCCGGGATCCCGTAGGCCTGGGCGTACACCGCCAGCGCGCGGTTCACCAGCGGGGCGGGCGCCACCACCTGATTGGCCGCGACGATCTGCTCGATCAGCGCCTGGCGCACGTTCGAGTCCGCCTGCCGCTCGGCCTCCTTCTCGAGGTCGGTGCGCACGGCGGTCCGGAGCGCCTCGAGGGAATCGAAGTCGCCCACCTCGCGCGCGAAGGCGTCGTCCAGGGGCGGCAGCTCCTGCCGCTTCACCTCGGTCAGCGTGATCCGCACGTCACGGGACTGCCCGCGCTTCGCCTCCTCCGGGAAGTCGGCCGGGAACTTCACGGTGGCGTCCACCGTCTCGCCCGGCAGCAGCGTCATCACGCGCTCCTCGACGTCCGGAATGGCCCGCCCCTCGCCCAGCACGAACTGATAGGGCTGGGCGTCCTTGATCTCGTCGCCCTCGCGCTGCGCCAGCGTGATGTGCACCAGGTCCTTGGGTTTGGGCTTCTCGCCGGTGAGCGGGGTCCAGGGCGCCTTCTGATCACGCAGATCGTTGAGCTGGGCCTCGACCTGGTCGGCGGTCACTTTCGGGACGGTCCGCTTCAGCGTGAACGCGCCGAGCCGCTCGAGCTTGAGGTCGGGCTTCACCTCGACGTGGAACTCGAAGGTGACCGGCGTGCCCTGCTCCCATTTCAGGTTGTGGATGTGGGGGTCCGCGATGGGCTTGAGCTTCTCCTGATCCACGGCGGCCTTCCAGCTCTCCTGGAGGATCTCCTGAAGAGCCTGCTGCCGGATATCCTCGGCGAAGCGCTTCTTCACGACGGCCGAGGGAGCCTTGCCCTTCCGGAACCCCGGCAGCCGGGCGCGCGACTGGTACGCGCGCGTGGCGCGCTCCTCGGCGGCCCGGACGTTTTCTTCGGGGACCTTCACGGCCAGCGACGCGGCGCCGGGCTCGGAAGCGGTCTTGGTGATCTCGATGTCCATGAGGCGGGGAAATCTAACTATGTCGGGAGCCGGGAGCGGGGAGCCGTCGGAGTCGGGGAAGTGCAAGCTCCGTGCGGTCCTAGACGCCCCGCTTCAGCGACCGGATCCGGTGATGGGGCTTCTCCGGCCCGACGTCCTCCTCCCGGATGACGCTGACGGCGCCGTCCGGCTCGAGGGCGGCCAGGCGCACATCCTCGATGGATCCGACGCCGTGCTCGCGGAGCGCCTGCATCAGCTCGTCGGAGGTGATGTGCTCCCGGTCCAGGTGCTCGTGCAGGATCTTCCCGCGGTAGATGAGCAGGACCGCGGAGCCGCCGAGGAGGCGGGACGCCGCGCGGGAGGAGCGGCGGAAGCGGTCGAGCACCAGGTGCCAGAACAGGAGCACGGCGGCGGCGATCAGGCCGCCCGCGAGGGAGGTGTCGGGACCCACCATCGCGTTCTGGACCGCGTTCGAGATGATGAGGAGCAGGACGAAATCGAAGGCCGAGAGCTGGCCGAGCTGGCGCTTGCCGGTGAGCCGGAGCCCCACCAGGACGGCGAGGTACACCACCGTGGTGCGGAGAGCGATGTTGAGCAGAACGTCCCAGGGGGCGCCCACGGACGCGAATCTACGGACTCAGCGCTTCTTTGACAGTGGGCGTCGCTGCGGGTGGAGCGTCTTTCCCTCGCCCAGCATCCGGACGAAGTGCGCGATCCGGCGAGCCCGCGTCTCCGGCTGCTTCGCGGTGGTGACCCGGAACAAAATGGCGTACCGGTTCTGGCTCGACAGCGCGGCGTAGTGTGCTTTCGCCCGGGGGTGCCGGGACAACGCCCGCGCGAGGTCGGGGGGGATCCGGCCCACGCGCTGCGGCTGGTAGGCGGCGTCCCAGCGGCCGTCGGCCTTGGCGGCGGCGACCGCGGCGTGGCCGCCCTTCCGCATCCGGCCGGCGGCGATCAGCAGCTCGACTTTCCCGCAGTTGATCTTCGACCAGATGCTCCGCCTCCCCCGGGGCGTGAATTTTTGCAGGAAGCTCAGGTGATCGTGGCTGAGCTTCTTGCTGTCGATCCAGCCGTGGCACAGGGCGACGTCCAGGGCTTCGACGTAGGTGACCGACGTGAGCGCCACGTCCTTCTTCGCGATGCGGAGCCAGAGGCCGGAGGACCGGTCGAAGTTCCGCGCGAGCCAGACCTCCCAGTGCCGCGCGCTCCTGAAGAGCCGGATCGGGTAGTCGGTCGGCGGCGTCACGTGTCCTACGCTCCGGCCGAGAAGAGCAGTCCCACCGCCGCGCCCCCCAGCACCAGCCAGGCGGAATTGACGCGGGTCCGGAAGAGCAGGGCGGCGGCGATCAGCGCCATCAGGCTGGTCCGCCAGTCGACCAGGGCGTCGCGCGAGAGCTGCCAGGTGACCACGGCCATGAGGGCGAGCGACGCGACGTTGACGCCATCCAGCACCCGGCCCGCGGTCGCCGAGCGCCGCAGCCAGGGGACGAGGGGCCCGCTGACGGCGACGTAGAAGAACGCGGGGGCGAAGATGCCGGCGGTCGCCGTCGCGGCGCCGCTCGCGCCGTGGATCAGGTACCCCACGAATGTCGCCGTGGTGAAGACGGGGCCGGGGGTGATCTGCCCCACGGCGACGGCGTCGAGCAGCTGCCGGGACGTGATCCAGTGCAGGTGCTCCACGAAGTCGGCGCGGAGGAACGCGAGCAGGACGTACCCCGACCCGAAGAGCACGGCTCCGATCTTCGCGAACGCGAGAAAGATTCCGCCGAGCGTCGCCGGGAGCACGGCGCCGAGTCCGAGGGGCAGCGGGAGGGCGAGGGCCGTGGCGCGGGAGCGAGGGGCTCCGGCCGCGAGGATTCCGCCGCCGGCGAGCACGATCATTTCGTTCACGCGGAGGAAGGTGGCCGTGATGGCCACCGCGCCGAGGAGGGCGAGCGGCCACGATTTCACCGCGGTGCGGCCGAGACGCCAGAGGGCCTGGAGGACGACGGCGATGACGACGGGCTTCACGCCGTAGAGGAGGGCGCCGGCGGCCGGGAGCGTGCCGTAGCGGACGTAGGCCCACGCGATGACGGTGACGATGAGCGCGGCGGGGAGGATGAACGACAGGCCGGCGACGAGGAGTCCTCGGAATCCGGCCCGCGCCCACCCGACGTGGATGGCCATCTCGGTGGAGTTCGGGCCCGGGATCAGGTTGGTGGCGCCCAGGTAGTCGAGAAACTCCGCGTGCGTGAGCCACCCGCGCCGGCGCACGACCTCTTCTTCCATCATCGCGATGTGGGCGGCGGGGCCGCCGAAGGCGGTGGTGCCGAGTTTGAGGAAGAGGAAAGCGAGTTCCCGCAGCGGAGTCTTGGGCTCCGTCACGAGCCCGGGCCGGCGAGGACCACGAGCTGCCCGCTCATCATCGGAGCGTGGGTCGCGAGGTTGCACTGAAAGGGGTAGATGCCCGGCGCGCCGACCGGGTAGCGGACCGTCCTGGTGCTCTGCCCCGGCAGCGCCACCGAGAAGCCCGGGAGCACGAACGTGTGGGCGTCGTCTTCCGGGTTGACGAAGGTGATCTCGAGGGTGTCGCCGGCGTACGCGGTGAGGGTGCTGGGGATGAAGGCGTAGACCTCCTTCCCGGCGAGCACGCCCTGGGCCGCGAAATCGGCCTTCAGGAACGGGTAGATCGCCGTCATCTCTTTGGTGAGGAGCGGGACGGCCGTGACGGTGACGGCGCGGGTGCGGGGGGTGTAGGGCGGCCGGCACGCGGCGAGCAGGAGCAGCAGGGCGAACGCTTTGGGCATGGAGTCAGTGCGACCGGAGGGAGTCGAACCCTCACGGGAGGTCCCACAGGATCCTAAGTCCTGCGCGTCTGCCAGTTCCGCCACGGTCGCAAGCCTAGAGAATACGTCGGAGCAGGAGGTCGGGGGAAGAGAAGCCCGCGGCTTCAGCTCTGGCCGATCGCCTTGAGCTTCGCCTCCAGCGCCAGCCGCTCCAGCTTCTCGATCGGCAGGGCGAGCAGGAGATCGATCCGCCGCGCGATCAGCACGTACGCGTCCCGGAACGCTTTCCGGGCGGCCTCCGCGCCCACCGTCTCGGCGGGATCCGGCATGCCCCAGTGCGCCAACACGGGCTGTCCCGGGAAAATCGGGCAGGACTCCTTCGCTTTGTCGCAGACGGTGATGACGAAGTCCCAGGACTCGCGCTCCAGCCCGTGCACGGTGCGGGGCGCGTGGCCATGCCACTCGATCCCGTGCTCCCGAAGGGTCTCGATGGCGAGGGGATTCACCCGCGCCGCCGGGTTCGATCCGGCACTCTCGGCGCGGAACCGGCCCTGGCCGCGGTCATTGAGAATGGCCTCGGCCATCTGGCTGCGGGCCGAGTTACCCGTGCAGAGAAAGAGCAGCCGGAATTCACGAGGCTTCGTGGCCATGAGCTGTCCCCTGACGAAGGTATGCGTACGTGGGCACCGCGAGCGCGGCGCCGGCGAGGGGGCCGACCCAGTAGATCCAGTGCCCGGTCCAGACATTCGAGGCCAGTGCCGGACCGAGCGACCGGGCGGGGTTCAGGCTCGCGCCGGTCAGCGGTCCGCCCATCAGGGCGTCCATCGCCACCGTCAACCCGACGGCGAGCCCGGCCACCGGGCGTGAGACGCGGGCATCGGTGGCGACCGCCAGCACCACGAGCATCAACACGAAGGTGAGGACGGCCTCCACCACGACTCCCGGCACGACGCCGATCGCCGGCCGGGTGGCGGCGGCGGCCGCCGCCGGGCCGAGCAGGGCACGCAGCAGGAAGGCCGCCGCGATCCCACCGGCGATCTGGCTCGCGACATACGGCGCCGCCTCGCGCGCGGGAAACCGTCCGCTCAGGGTGAAGCCCGCGGTCACGGCCGGGTTGAAGTGCGCTCCGGAGACGTGACCCAGCGCGTAGACGCCGACGAGAATGGCGAAGCCGAAGGCCAGCGCCACGCCGACCGGTGTCACCGATCCGGGGGCCCACGCATTCGCGGCCGCCGCCCCCGGGCCGATGAACACGAGCACGAAGGTCCCGATCGCTTCCGCGGCGTACCGGGGGCCCCTCACGCCGGCTTTCGTCCTCTGATGAAGGCGCCCATGATCCGCCCGCTGACCTCGCGGGCGATCACATCCGTGTCGAGTCCCGCACCGGCGAGCACGGCCCGGGCGTCTTCGAAGGCGTAGATCCGCGTCGGCTCGATGTCGACATCGGTGAATCCGGCGCGGGTGAGCAGCTCCCGGAACTCGGATTCCTCGAGCGCCCCCGCGACGCACCCGACCCAGAGCTCCATGCTCTGGCGCACCGCGGGCGGGACCTCGCCCCGGATGACCACGTCCGAGACGGCGAAGCGTCCGCCCGGCTTGAGCACCCGGAACGCTTCGGCCAGGACCCGTCGCTTGTCGGCGGACAGATTGATGACGCAATTGGAGATGACGACGTCGGCGTGGGCGTCCGGGAGGGGGATGGCCTCGATGGATCCCTTCAGAAATTCGACGTTGTCGAGGCCGGCTTTCCGCTGGTTCTCGCGGGACAGCGCCAGCATTTCGTCCGTCAGGTCCACCCCGTATGCCTTTCCGCCGGGCGCGACCCGGCGCGCGGAGAGGAGCACGTCGATGCCGCCACCCGAGCCGAGGTCGACGACGACGTCGCCCGGGTGGAGCTCGGCGAGGGCGGTGGGGTTGCCGCAGCCCAGGGACGCCAGGACGGCGTTCTCCGGCAGCTGGGCGACCTGGTCGGGGGCGTAGAGGTTGTCGCTCACCGGGTCACACCCGCCGCCACAGCACGCGGACGCGGCCGAGTCGCCGGCCACGATCTTGAGCGCCGCGGCGCCGTACTTCTCCCGCACGGTCTTGGTGATCAGCTCGGCATCGGTCACGGGTCTCTCCATTGATCAAGATTGGTTGATATGTTGGTCAAAAAAAATCACGAGCAACAGGCGGCCCGACAGCTGCCCGCATGCGCTCCGGGTTTTACGGCCCGGGCGAAATCGGCGATCTGGTCGAGTGCGTCGGCGTCCAGCGTGTAGTAGCTCCAGCGGCCCTCGCGGCGGTCCGCAACCAGCCCGGCATCCTTGAGCACGCGCAGGTGGAACGACAGGCGCGACTGGGCCGCGTCGAGCGACGCCTGGAGCTCGCAGACGCAGCGCTCCCCGTGCGAGAGCATCTCGACGATCTTGAGGCGGGTGGGATCCGACAGCGCGTGAAACCAGCCGGCGGCGCGCGTCGCGGAGGGAAGAGTGGCGGTCGTCACGCCGTAATCATATCAACAAATATTGATATGTCAACACGGGCCGAGCAAGTCTCATTAATGAATGAGAACGGCTCTCACATCATTTGCAGAAATGAGACTACGTCGTTCGGGATTTTTCGTCAACGTGGGGATGACTACTGCTGCCGGCGCGCGTCCGACGCCTGGACCATCAGGTCTTCGATGGTCGGCGACAGGTCGGCGTTGAACGGCACGAAGCCGAGCGGAAGGATCAGCCGGTAGCGGCGGATGGTGCGGTCGTTGAATTCCTGAACGTGCTGCGAGACGCGGCCGGCGATGATGGGGAACTTCTCGACCGGCGCGTCCAGCGCGAGGGCCATGAACTCGCCGCCTTCCAGCCGGCCGAGCAGATCGGAGTCGCGGAAGCTGCGGCGGAGGATGTCCGAGACGGCGCGGAGGAGCTGGTCGCCTTCCTCGAACCCCACGACCTTCGTGATGCGGTCGAATCCCGTGATCTCCGCGGACACGACGAGCAGGTTTCCCTTCACCCGCTGGGCCCGCTTCACGTACGGATCCGCCAGGGTGACGAATCCGCGCCGGTTGTACAGGCCCGTCAGGCCGTCGATGAAGGACAGGGACCGGAGGGCCGAGCGGAGGCGCGAGACCTCCATCGCGTGCCGGATGCTGCGCGCCAGAATGTCCCCTTCGATCCGCCCTTTCATCAGATAATCCTGCGCGCCGGACTGCAGGGCCTGGGCGGCGAGCGTGCCGTCCCCCTGCGCGACCAGCGCGATCAGGGGCATTTCGAAGAACCGCTCGCGGACTTTGAGGAGCGCGTCGAGCCCCGCGGCTTCGGGGAGCGACAGATCGAGCAGGACCAGGTCCGTGTTGCCCTGCGCCAGATGCGCGTACGCCGAGTCCAGGTCCGTGACGTGCTGCAGGTCGTACGGCGGGGCGCCGGCGAAGGCCACGCCGGCGTCTCCCAGCGTATCCCGCAGAAGCTGGGCGTGGCGCGGGTTGTCCTCGACCAGGAGGATCCGAACCGCTTCGCTGTCGATCCCGGGCAGGGAGCGCCGGGCCAGCCTGCCGCTTGGTCGGGTCAGAGGTCCTCCGCTCCTGCGGGTCTGGGCCCGGGAATCATATGCCCGGAGCGCGGTCAGGGCGAGCCGGGTGCGGGGGCGCTTTGTGCGCTTGAACCGGAATCGCTATTCATATAGCCGTGCTCTCTCTCCCGGACGGCGTACCCCCGTCCTCCTCGGAGCCCGTTTCCATACCGGGCACCTTCACCCGCTCCTTCGCGGTCGCGCTCGCCATCCTGATCGCGATCGGAGCGACCACGTTCTGGGGTCTCGAGCGGATCGCGGTGGCGCGGGCCGACCGGCGGCACACGGTCGACGTCCGGGATCGCCTGAGCCGGCTCCTGCGCGCGCTGCAGGACGCGGAGACGGGGCAGCGCGGGTTTCTCCTGACCGGACGGGAGCCCTACCGCGAGCCCTTCGTGACCGGCTCGCTGGCGGCGCGCGCCGAGCTCGATTCCCTCCTGCAAATCGCGGCCCCGGACACCGATCTCACCCTGCCGCTCCGGGCGCTCACACCGGCGGTCGAGGCGAAGCTCGCCGAGCTGACGCTCACGATGGACGTGCGGCGCGAGCGAGGCGCGGCGGCGGCCCTGCAGGTGGTGCTGACCGACCGGGGACGCGTGCTGATGGACAGTGTGCGGGCCATCATCGAGGGGATTCAGGGCGTCGAGCGGGCACGCTACGACCGCGTTGACGCGGTCGTCGACCGCGCCGGCCGGTGGGTACGCGCGTCGAGCGTGGTGGGCACCATCCTGGCCGTGGGGTTTCTCGGCATCGCCGCGGTCGTCGTCCGCCGTGATCTCGCCGCGCGGCAGGCGGTCGAGAGGCGCCTCGAGGACATGTCCTCCGAGTTGAACGACCTCTACGAGCGGGCCCCCTGCGGCTATCACTCGCTCACCTCCGAGGGGTTGATCGTCCGGATCAACCGGACCGAATGCCGCTGGCTGGGATACGAGCCGGACGAAGTGGTCGGCAAGATGACCGTGTTCGATCTCATCGCGCCCGTCGACCGCACCCGGGCCCGGGCCCGTTTCGATCAGCTGGTGTCGGGCGTGGACATCGGCACCGGAGAGGCCCGGTTCGTCCGAAAGGACGGATCCATGTTCGCGGCCCTGGTCTCGAGCACCCTGGTGCGGGACGCCTCCGGAGCTCCCTGGCGGGTGCGCGCGACGATGCTCGACCAGTCCGGGTTCCGGGCCGCCAAGGAGCAGGTCGATCGCCTCAACGCGCAGCTGCAGCGCCACGTGAGCGAGCTGGAAGACTTGAACCGCGAGCTCGAGAAGTTCAGCTACTCCGTCTCCCACGACCTCCGGTCCCCCCTCCGCGCCATCGCGGGGTTCGCCCGGCTGCTCGGCGAAGAGCACGCCGCGGCCCTCGACGCCGAGGGCCGGCGGCTCCTCAACGTCGTGCAGGTCAACGTCGAGCGGATGGGGCGGCTCATCGACGACCTGCTCGCGCTTTCCCGGTTCTCGCGGCAACCCCTGGTGCGCGTGCCGGTGGACATGGCCGCCCTCGTGGCGGGCGTGCTCGCGGACCGCGCGGCGGCGGAGGCGCCCCGCGGGGCGGACATCGTCGTGGGCGAGCTGCCCCCCACCGACGGCGACCCGGCGCTGCTGCGGCAGGTCTGGGAGCACCTCATCGACAACGGCGTGAAGTTCTCGGCGGGACGGGACGCCCCGCGGGTGGAGATCGGCGCGCACGGCGATCACGGCGCGACCGTGTACACGGTGCGCGACAATGGCGTGGGGTTCGACATGGAGTACGCCGAGAAGGTGTTCGAGGTGTTTCAGCGGTTGCAGCCGCAGTCGGACTTCGAAGGCACCGGCGTGGGACTCGCGATCGTGCGACGGGTGATCCACCGCCACGGAGGCCGCATCTGGGCCGAAGCGGCCCCCGGCCGCGGCGCGACCTTCTCGTTTACCCTGGGTGTGAAAGGCGGGGCGTAATGGTGGACTCCGATCAGGTCGAGATCCTGCTGGTGGAAGACAGCGCCGAAGACGCCGAGCTGACGCTCCGGGCCCTGAAGAAGAACAACCTGGCCAACCGGATCTTCCACGCGCGGGACGGCGTCGAGGCGCTCGATTTCCTGTTCGGGCGGGGCGCGAACGCGGAGCCGGGGACCCTGCGCATGCTGCGGGTCGTCCTGCTGGACCTGAAGCTTCCGCGGGTGGACGGCATCGAGGTTCTGCGGCAGATGCGGGCGGACCCGCGCACCAAGCTGGTTCCCGTCGTGGTGCTGACATCCTCGCGCGAGGATCCCGACATCGCGAAGTGCTACGCCCTGGGTGTGAACAGCTACATCGTCAAGCCGGTCGAATTCCAGGAGTTCATCAAGGTCGTATCGTCTCTCGGGCTCTACTGGCTGCTCTTGAATCAGGCTCCGCAATAGGTCGGGGTTGAGGGCGGCGGGGGCGCGGGTACCTTTCCACGATGCCTCCGGCCCGCCTCCAGCCCTTCATCCGGGGCGCGTTCGCCCCCTCGGCCGGGGACGGCACGCTCCCCGATCTCAACCCCTCCGATCCCGACGACGTGGTCGCGCTGGTGCCGTCGGGCTCTCCCGACGACGCCACGGGCGCCGTCACCGCCGCGGCGGAGGCCTGGGCCGCCTGGCGGACCCTGCCCGGGCCGGCGCGCGCGGAGCACCTCTACAAGTGGGCCGAGGTCGTCGGGTCGCGTCGGGAAGAGCTGGCGCAGGCGATGGCCCGCGAAGTCGGGAAACCGATCGCCGAGGCGCGCGGCGAGGTCGGCCGCGGTGAGATGATTCTCCGGTACCACGCGGGCGAGGCGGTGCGGAATCTGGGTGACGTGATTCCCGCCCAGGCGCCCGGCGCCCTCCAGCTCACGCTGCGCGAGCCGCTCGGCGTGGTCGCCTGCATCACACCCTGGAATTTTCCCTTCGCCATCCCGCTCTGGAAGACGGCGCCGGCGCTGGCCTTCGGCAACACCGTCGTGCTGAAGCCGGCGGAGGATGCGTCGGCGATGGCGTCCCTCCTGGCGGAGACCGCCGCGGCCGCCGGCCTGCCGGCGGGCGTCTTCAACGTGGTTCCGGGATCCGGGACCACGGTCGGTCCCGCGCTGATCGCCGCCGAGGCGGTGCGGGCGGTGAGTTTCACCGGGTCCGCGGCCGTGGGCGCGTCGGTGGCCCTGACCTGCGCGCGCCGGAACATCCGCTATCAGACCGAGATGGGCGGCAAGAACGTCGTGATCGTGGCCGCCGACGCCGACCTGGATCGCGCCGCCACGCTCACCGCCGCGGGCGCGATGCGGTACGCCGGGCAGAAGTGCACCGCCACCAGCCGCGTGGTGGTCGTCCGCTCCGTCGCCGAGCGCTTCCTGGCGAAGCTCAAGGAGCAGGTCGAGGCGCTGCCGATCGGTCCCGTGACCGACTCCAAGGCGGCGGTCGGTCCCCTGATTACGGCGAAGGCGCGGGACCGGGTCCGCGCCGCGGTCACCGGAGCCGGCGCCGTGGTGACCGGCGGGCGCGAGCCCGCCGATGGACGGTTCCAGAAGGGCTTCTTCTTCGCGCCCACCGTGATCCGCGATGTCCCGCCCGACGCGCCGCTCGCCACCGAAGAGGTGTTCGGGCCGGTGCTCGCGACCTTCGTGGCGGACGACTTGGACCACGCGATCACGCTGGCCAACCGCACCCGGTACGGTCTTTCGGCGTCGCTCTTCACGAAAGACCTGGGGAGCGCCCTCGAGTACGTCCGCCGCATCGAAGCCGGCGTGGTGCGCGTCAACGGCGACACCACCGGTGTGGATCCGCACGCGCCGTTCGGGGGACTCAAGGGGTCGAGCTCGGGTTCCCGCGAGCAGGGGCCCGCCGCGCGCGAGTTCTACACCGAGATCAAGACCGTGCAGGTCCACCCGTGAACGACCACGCCTATCCCGACGCCATCACGGTGGTGGACTCCCACACCGAGGGCGAGCCGACCCGCGTCGTGATCGCCGGCTGGCCCGACCCCGCGGGCGCGACAATGGCGGAGCGGCGGGACGACCTCCGGCAGCACGCCGACCACCTCCGGCGCGCGGTGGTGAACGAACCCCGCGGCCACGACGCGGTGGTCGGCGCGCTGCTCACGCCGCCGGTCACGCCGGGCGCGGCGGCCGGGGTCGTCTTCTTCAACAACGTCGGGTATCTCGGGATGTGCGGCCACGGCACCATCGGTGTGGTGAAGACCCTCGCCCACCTAGGCCGGCTCAAGTCCGGAGAGATCCGCCTCGACACGCCGGTGGGTACCGTCACCGCCACGCTGGAACCCGACGGCGCCGTGACGGTGGAGAACGTGCCCGCCTACTCGCACGCCAAGGACGTGTCCGTGGACGTCCGCGGCGTGGGAAGGGTCACCGGAGACATCGCGTGGGGCGGGAACTGGTTCTTCCTGACCGAGCTGCCGGCCTTCCCGCTCGAGCTCCGGTATCTGGACGAGCTGATGAAGGTGACGCGCAGCATCCAGCAGGCCCTCCGGGCCCGCGGCATCACCGGGGCGAACAAGGCCGACATCGACCACGTCGAGCTCTCCGGTCCCGCCACGTCCGCCGAGGCCGACGGCCGGAACTTCGTGCTCTGCCCGGGCGGCCAGTACGATCGCTCTCCCTGCGGCACGGGGACCTCGGCCAAGATGGCCGTGCTCCACGAGCGGGGCCGCCTCCCCCTCGACCAGCACTGGCGCCAGCAGAGCGTGACCGGAAGCGTCTTCACGGGCTGGCTGACCCGCCGCGCCGAAGGCCTGATCCCCCACATTCGCGGCCGGGCCTATCTGACCGGAAAGACCGAGCTGTGCTTCGACCCCGCCGATCCTTTCCGAGGCGGACTCCACACCGCGTGAAGGGCACGCCCCCTCCCGACGCGATCGTCGTCGGCGCCGGGATCGTCGGGGCGGCGGTGGCGGAGGCGCTCGCGGCTGACGGCGCCCGCGTGACGGTGCTGGACTCGGGGACCGCGGCCCTCGGCGCGACGGCCGTGGGGATGGGCCACCTGGTGGCGATGGACGACAGCCCGGCCCAGCTCGCCCTCACGACGTACTCCCTCGATCTCTGGCGCGACCTCTCCGCCGATCTTCCCGCGACCTGTGAGTACGATCCGGCCGGCACGCTGTGGGTGGCCGAGGAGCCGTCACAGCTCGCGGGCGCCGTCGGGAAGATCGCGGCCTACGCGCGGCACGGCGTGGCCTTGCAACACCTGTCCGGTGACGAGGTGCAGGCCCTCGAGCCGAACCTCCGTCCGGGGCTGGCGGGAGGCTTGCTCGCCCCGCGCGACGCGATTCTCTATCCGCCGGGCGCGGCCCGCGCGCTCCTCGCGCGCGCCCAGGCGCGCGGCGCCACGCTGCGGGAACACGCGGAGGTCACGGCCTTCGGGCCCCGCCGCGTCTCGCTGGGAGCGGAGACTCTGCAGGCCGGCGTCGTGGTGAACGCCGCCGGCCTCGGCGCGGCGCGGCTCATGCCGGAGCTTCCCATCGTGCCCCGGAAAGGGCATCTGATCATCACCGACCGCGCGCCGGGATTCTGCCGCCACCAGATCGTCGAGATGGATTACCTGCAAAGCGCCCACCAGATGACCGCGGAGTCCGCGGCGTTCAACGTCCAGCCGCGCGCGACGGGCCAGGTCCTGATCGGCTCGTCGCGGGAGCTGGTGGGCTGGGACGGCGGGCTCAACCGGGGACTCGCGGGCCGGATGCTCGCCCGGGCGGTGCAATTCATGCCCGCCCTGGCCCGGCTCCCGGCCCTCAGAATCTGGACCGGCTTCCGGCCGGCCACGCCCGACAAGCTTCCGTTGATCGGCCGCTGGAACGCCGTCGACGGCCTCTGGATCGCGGCCGGTCACGAAGGCCTCGGCATCACCACGTCGCTCGGCACCGCGGGCCTCCTCGCCGACCTCATCGCCGGTCGCACGCCGGCCATCGACGCCCTCCCCTTCGATCCCAACCGGACCCCCCGCGAATGAGCACGGTCTCGATCCTCGTGGACGGGCGTCTGCTCGAGGTCGCGGAGGACCTCACGGTGGCCGCGGCGCTGCTGAACGCGGGGGAGGACGCCTTCCGAGACTCGGTAACCGGAACGCCCCGCGGGCCCCTCTGCGCGATGGGCGTCTGCTTCGAGTGCCGGGTGACCATCGACGGCGTCCCGGCGCAGCGCGCCTGCCTCGAGCGGGTGGCCGCCGGCATGCGGGTGACCACCCGTGAGTGACGGCGTCCGGGTGCTCGCCGCCGACGTCGCCGTGGTGGGGGCGGGCCCCGCGGGCCTCGCCGCCGCCTGCCGCGCGGCCGAGGCGGGACGGCGCGTGGTGATGCTGGACGAAGCCCCGCACCTGGGCGGGCAGATCTGGCGGCATCGGGATCGGGCCCTCCTGCCGGCGGCGGCGCGAAAGTGGCTCGAGCGGTTCGACCGGTCCGGCGCCCTGGCGCTCCCCGGAACCTCGGTCGTGGACGTGACGGACCGGTGGGTCTCGGGCATCCGGCGGCACGAGATGGTGCGGGTCGAAGCCCCGCGGCTCGTGATCGCCACCGGCGCGCGTGAGCTGTTCCTCCCGTTCCCGGGCTGGACTTTGCCCAACGTGGCCGGGGTCGGCGGACTGCAGGCCCTGCTCAAGTCCGGAGTTTCGTTCGCGGGCAAGCGGGTGGCGCTCGCCGGCGCGGGGCCGTTGCTGCTGCCCGTGGCCGCATCGCTCGCGCGGGCCGGGGCCCGTCTGGTCGTCGTGGCCGACCGCACGGCGCCGGCGAAGTTTCGCGGGCTCGCGGCGGGACTGCTGTCACGTCCGGGAGATCTCTGGCAGGGATTGCGGTATCGGGCCGCTTTCGCGGGAGTGCCGTACCGGTGGGGGACCCGGGTGGTGAAGGCGACCGGCGAAGGGCGGGTCACCGAAGTGACGCTTTCGTCCCGCGGGCGCACCTGGACCGCATCCGTCGACGTTCTGGGAACGGCGGCCGGCCTCGTTCCCAACTCGGAGCTGGCACGGCTCGGGGGGTGTGACGTGCGGGACGGGACCGTCGTGGTGGACGACACCCAGCGGACCACGCGGGACCACATCTGGTGCGCGGGCGAGCCGACCGGCGTCGGCGGTGTGGATCTCGCCCAGGTGGAAGGAGAGATCGCCGGCCTCGACGCGTCGGGCCGGCCCGTACCCCCGTCGCTCGCGGCGGCCCGGGACCGGCACCGCGCGTGGGCCCGCCGGCTCGACGAGGCGTTCCGGGTCGTGGACCCGGACCCGCCGCCCCCCGACACGCTCGTCTGCCGCTGCGAAGACGTGCCCCTCGGCGCCCTGCGGCGCGACTGGTCTTTCCGTCAGGCGAAGCTCTACACCCGCGTGGGGATGGGGTCCTGTCAGGGGCGCGTCTGCGGCGCGGCTCTCCGGGCCTGGTACGGATGGAATCCCGACTCGGCGCGGACTCCTCTGGTCCCGGCGACCGTGGCGTCACTCGTATCCACTCTGGAGACTCCTGATGCAACAGCGTGACTGGGCGGGCGTGATGCCCGCGATCACCACCCCCTTCCGTCCCGACCTTACGGTGGACGAGCCGGCGCTCGCGGCCCACGTGCGGTGGATGATGGACTCGGGGTGCCGGGGGATCGTGGCGCTGGGGTCCCTCGGCGAATCGGCGACGCTGTCCTTCGCCGAGAAGGTCCGCATCCTCGAAGTCTGCCGCGAGGCGCTGGGGCGGCGCGGGCCCCTGGTGGCGGGGATCGCCGGGCTCGCCACCGCGGAGTGCGTGGCGCTCGCGAAAAGGGCGGAGCAGGCGGGCTGCGACGGGTTGATGGCCCTCCCGGCCTACGTCTACGTAGGGGACGGCCGCGAGACCGAGGCGCACTACGGTGCCGTGATCGGCGCCACCGGACTTTCCTGCATGCTCTACAACAACCCGGTCGCGTACGGCGTCGACGTCTCCCCCGAGCAGCTCGCGCGGCTCTGCCGGCGGCACGCCAACCTGCACGCCACGAAGGATTCGAGCGGGAACGTCCGCCGGGTCGCCGCGATCCGCTCCGCGCTCGGGGATCGGATCCGTATCCTGGTGGGGATGGACGACGTCGTGCTGGAGAGCGTCGCGATGGGGGCCGTGGGCTGGGTGGCGGGGCTCGTGAACGCGCTGCCGGTCGAATCGGTCCGGCTCTTCGATCTCGCCGTCACGGGCAAGGCGCGGGAGGCCTGGGAGCTGTACGATTGGTTCCTCCCGCTGTTGCGCCTCGACACCGGCGCCAAGTTCGTCCAGCTGATCAAGCTGGTGCAGGCGGAGATGGGGAAGGGGAGCGCGCGGGTCCGGCCTCCCCGGCTCGAGCTCGAAGGCGAGGAGCTGGCTCTGATGCAAGCATTCATTCGCGCGCAGCTCGACCGGAGGCCCTCGTGAATCGCCGCGCATTGGCGCTCCTGCTCTGCCTGCCGGCCGGCCTGCCGGCGCAAACGTCGACCTACGTCCCCGTCCTGGCGCCTCCGACCTCGGCGGCACCGAGTGAGCTGCGGGACGTGGTCTCCCGGTACGCGTCCGATCGGGACGCGCTCGGGCGGCGGTACGACGACGACTATTCGCCCGAACGCCGCCGGGTGATGCGCGACTTCTACTCGACGTGGCTCACCCGTCTCGGAACGATCGATTTCGACCAGCTGACCGAGGACGGCAAGGTCGACTGGCTCCTGCTCAAGGGCGAAGTGACGCACGAGCTGGCGCTGCTGGACCGGGAGGAGCGGCGGCTCGCCGAAGTGCGGGAGCTGCTCCCGTTCGCCGACACGATCTTCGGATTGGAGGACGCGCGGCGCCGCCTCGAGTTCGCGGACCCGGCGGCCGCCGGACGGACGCTCGCGTGGCTCGCGGCGCGCGTGTCGGCCCTGGCGTCACCGGGCTTGCGCCCGGGGTCCGGAACCACGGCCGCGGCCGGCGATTCGGCCGGGAGGCCGACGCGCATCCAGGCGTATCACGCAGGGGAGATCCTGCGGACCCTGCGGGAGACCCTGGGCCGCTGGTACAAGTTCTACGACGGATACGATCCGCTCTTCACCTGGTGGGCCCGGGAGCCGTACCAGAAGGCCGACTCCGCGCTCGACGGCTACGCCCGTACGCTCCGGGACCTGGTGGGCTGGAAGCCGGGGGACGACGAGCCCATCGTGGGTCTCCCCATCGGGCGCGACGGGCTCCTGGCGGACCTCAGGCAGGAGATGATCCCCTACACGCCGGAAGAGCTGATCGCCGTCGCCCGCCGGGAGTTCGCGTGGTGCCAGCGGGAGATGAGGAAGGCGGCGCGGGACATGGGGCTCGGGGACGACTGGCGGGCGGCGCTCGAGCGGGTGAAGCGGGACAACGTCGCCCCGGGGCAGCAGACCGTGTTGGTCCGCGATCTGGCCCGCGAGGCCATCGCCTACGTGGAGCAGCACGATCTCGTGACGGTGCCGCCGCTCGCCCGGGACATGTGGCGGATGGAAATGCTCTCGCCAGAGGCGCAGAAGGCGAATCCGTTCTTCCTGGGCGGGGAGGAGATCCTGGTCTCCTACCCCACGGACGCGATGACCGAGGAAGACAAGCTGATGAGCATGCGCGGCAACAATCGCCATTTCGCGCGCGCCACCGTCTTCCACGAGCTGATCCCCGGGCACGAGCTGCAGGGATTCATGAACGAGCGCTACAACCCCCAGCGGCAGGTGTTCTACACGCCCTTCTACATCGAGGGGAATGCGTTCTACTGGGAGACCGTGCTCTGGGACCTGGACTTCACCCACACGCCGGAAGACCGGGTGGGAGCCCTGTTCTGGCGTATGCACCGGGCGGCCCGGATCATTTTTTCACTCAACTTCCATCTGGGGAACTGGACACCGCAGCAGGCGATCGACTTCCTGGTGGACAGCGTGGGCCACGAGCGGGCGAACGCGACCGCGGAGGTCCGCCGCTCGTTCAACGGCGACTATTCGCCGCTCTATCAGGTGGCCTACATGATGGGCGGGCTGCAATTCCGGGCGCTGCGGCACGAGCTGGTGGACGGCGGCAAGATGACCGATCGGCAGTACCACGACGCGCTGCTCCACCAGGGCCCGATCCCCGTGGAGATGATCCGGGCGATTCTCGAGAACCGTCCCCTCACGCGGGACTTCGTGCCGTCCTGGAGGTTCGCGGACGCTCTGCCGCCGAATCGGGAGTAGACGCCCCCGGTCTCGCCGACAGCGTCAGGGCTGGCGGGTCGCCGCCGGCGCGCCGCGGACCAGCGCGATGTAGTCGGTGGGAAGGGGCACGTACCCGGCTTCGCGGATCAGCAGGGCCACCTGGCCCCGGTGATACGCGCCGTGCAGCGCCACGTGCATCAGGATGTCGTCGATCCGGGAATGGAACGCCGCCCCGGCGCTGTTCGTGTACTGGACCTCGCGGGTCACCGCCGCAGGGTCGAGCCGGGCCAGGAAGCGACCGAAGCCGGCCTGATTGTCCCGGGCCAGCGTGCCGCACTGCTCCAGCGTCAGGTTCGGCCACACCTTCACTTCCGGCTTGGTCTCCCGCAGCCGCGCGAGCCACACGTGCTCCGCGCCGAGGACGTGGCAGTAGAGCTCGTGAGCCTTGGGGGGCCGCGCGTCCGAGTCCCGCAGGGCGGTCAGGGCCCGTTCGTCGGCCCAGGCGAGGTGCTGGTACAGCCGCTGGATTTGCTCGAGCATTGGGTAAGGTTCTCATTCAAACGACGGGGGCGCAACCGGCGTCGAACCTCAGACCCCCAGGAGAGGGAGCGCCAATGCTTTGGCTGGCCGCCGCACTGATCGCGTCCGCGCCGCCGCGCCGGATGCCTCCGCCCGAGGTGACCTACACCGTGCGGGTGGATCCGACCGACACATCGGGGTTCGACGTCGCCATTCACCTGCGTCATGCGCCGGCCTCGTTCGAGCTGGCGATGTACCGCCACCCCGAGTACGACGACCGGTACTGGCGCTACCTCGACGGGGTCACGGTCGACGGCGCCGGGACCCGGATCACGCGCGCCGACAGCGCGGTCTGGCGGGTGACCGGCGCCGCCTCCGACGTCACCGTGCGCTACCGGCTTCGCCTGCCACCCGAGACGGGGCTGCAGCGGCCGGCGTGGAGGCCCTTCCTCGCGCCCACCGGCGGCCTGGTGGATGGCCCGCACGCGCTGCTCTACGTGGCCGGTGCGGAGGACGCGCCGGCCCGCGTGGTGCTCTCGCTTCCCGACGGATGGCGGGTCGCGACGCCGCTCCGGCCCACCGCCGACCCGAGCAGCTTTTTCGCTTCCTCCGTCGCCGAGCTGATGGACTCCCCGATCCTGCTGGGCCGCTTCCACGACTGGTCATTCACCGTGGACGACGCCCCCCATCGGGTCGTCTACTGGGAGCCTCCGGACGCGAGGCCCTTTGATACGCTGACTTTCGTGTCTCATCTCGCCGGCGTGGTCCGCGAGGCCGTGGCCCTCTTCGGACGTCCGCCCTACGCGCAGTACACGTTCCTCTTCCGGGACCGGGCCTGGGGCGCGCTCGAGCACCCCGATGCGGTCACCCTCGGCGCGCCGAGCGCCGATCTCTCGGCCGACCCGGACGCCGAGCTGGAGGAGACGGCCCACGAGTTCTTCCACGCATGGAACCTGATGCGCATCCATCCGGCCGGGTACGGCGGCGTGACCTATCGTCCCCGGCCGCTTTCCACGGGGCTCTGGGTAAGCGAGGGGTTCACGATGTTCTACGCGGACCTCCTGCCCCGGCGGGCCGGGCTCAAGGTCGGGGACTCCACCCGCGCCGCGCACCTCGAGCGGCTCCTCGGCCGTTACTACGAGAACCCGGTTTTCGCGCGCTTCTCGGCCGAGCGGATCAGCCAGTCGTCGTACGCGCCCAACCCCGCGTTCCTCGGCGACTATCAGGGGAGCACCCACCTGAACGGCGAGGTGCTCGGCGCGATGCTCGACCTCCTCATCCGCGCCCGGACCGGCGGTCGGCGGTCGCTGGACGACGTGATGCGTGGCCTGGCGGCCGACAGCGCCGGTTTCACCACGGGGAGCGTCCAGCGCCTGGTGGCGCGCACCTGTGGGTGCGACGTCCGGGCCTTCTTCGACCGGTACGTCCGCCACGCGGGAGTGGTGGACGCGAACCGGTACCTCGGGCTGATCGGCCTCCATGCGGACACCGCGTGGGTCGCCGCCGTCGATGACAGCGGGCGGGCCATGCCCGACCTTCGGGTGTGGTCCTATCTGCCGCCCGGTTCCTCTCGGCCCGCCATCCTGCTCGGCACACCGTTCGGCGCGTGGGGCCGGGCCGGGCTCCACTCGGGGGATCTGCTGGAATCGGTGGCGGACTCGTCGGTGACCAGCGTCGCGGGATTCCGGGCGGGGCTCGTCCGGCTGCGGATCGGGGACACCGTACCGGTCGTGGTGCGCCGCGGACATCAGACGCTTACCGTGCGGGTCGTGATATCGGGGTTCAAGCACGCGGTGGTACGGATCTCGAGGCTCGGTACAATCAACGACGGCCAGCGCCGTCTGCTGGCCGCCTGGGAGGCAGGGGCGACCCACTAGACCCGGACGTTTGCTGCGCTTGCGGGGCTGCCGCGATCCCGCGTATTCTCTTCCCCATTGATGAAACTAATTGATAATAATTCTCAACTAATCGAGCCCGCGTCATCCGAGCCATTTGCCCCCCGCGCGCGCGGGAGGCGGGTGCTGAAGCGGGTTTGCGAGATCGGCTTCCTGCTCTTCCTGCTGAAGGGCGTGGCTTGGCTCGTGGTCGGCTGGCTTTCCCTGGGGGGGCTCCGCTAATGCCTGAAGTCGCCACCATCATGGACACGTTGAAGAGTGCGACGGCCGAGCAGCACCAGGCGGCCGAGCGCCGCCGCCTGCAGCGCGACCTGGTGGCGGGCCGGATCTCGACCCGCGTGTACACGGACTGGCTGGGACAGATGCTGTTGTTGCACGGTGCGGTCTGGGATGGCGTGACTGGAAGGCGGCAGGACACCCCGGAGCTGCGGGAGGTGGTGCGGGACGAGGGGCGGCACGTCGCGAACCTCCGCGCCGACCTCGCGGCCCTCGGAGCCGACCCCGACGCCGTGACCCCGCTCCCCGCTACGGCCCGGGCTCGCGAGGCCATTGCGAGCGCCGCGGCCGCGGACCCGCTCACCCTCCTCGGATACAATTACGTGCTCGAGGGCAGCATGAACGGGAACCGCTTCATCGCGCGGGCGCTCGGCCGGACCCTTCCCGCGCCCGCCACGGCGTATCTGGACCCTTATGGTGAAGAGCAGCGCACGGTCTGGGCCGGCTACCGGGAGCGGATGAATGCCCAGACCATCGAGGCAGCCACGGCGGACCGCGTGATCGCGGCGGCGCGCGCGATGTTCGCGTTCATCACGGCGCTGAGCGACGAGGTCCTCGGGGAGCCGGTCGGCACGTGACGCGCGGGCGCCGCGACAACGTCCGGGCCCGGTCCGGCGTATGTTCGCGGACTCTCACGCTGGAGTGAAGTGTGCGACGGTTGCGTTCGGCCGGCCTGCTGGCGCTGGCATCGATCCTGGTCGCGGGTGCGCGCCGCCCGGGCCCCCTGCGGTTCACTCTCGCGGCCGACGCCAACGAAGTCCGGTACAAGGTCCGGGAGCAGCTGGCAAACCTGAGCTTCCCCACGGACGCCATCGGCGCCACGAGCGCCATCACGGGATCGCTGGTGTTCACGCCGACCGGAACGGTGGACACGGCCGCGTCGAAGTTCACGGTGGATCTGCGCACCTTGAAGAGCGACCGGGACCGCCGCGATCACTATATCCAGGCCCGGACGCTGGTGACCGACTCGTTTCCCGACGCCGTCCTGGTGCCCACCGCCGTCAAAGGCCTCCCGTGGCCGTTGCCCACGGCGGGATCGACCGCGTTCGAGCTGGACGGGCGCTTCACCGCCCACGGCGTGACCCGGCCTACGGTCTGGACCGTCACGATGGACGCGAAGGACGGCGGCTACTCGGGCCTCGCGAGCACGGCGTTCACATTCGCCGACTTCGGGATGACCCAGCCCCGGGTGATGATCCTGCTGAGCGTGGTTGACACGATCAGGCTGGAGTACTCGTTTCACCTGGTTCCCGACACTATACGCGGGCGCTGAGGATCCGCCCCCGCCGCGGCGGCTCGAGCCCGTCGTCTCTGCGGCCGAGGTAGCGCGCCGTCTGCTCCGGGCTGAGGAACTCCACGGTCCGGAACCCCGCGTCCGACAGCTCGCCGGTGAGCTCCCGGGCCGAGAACCGCGTGAGCCAGGGCTCGCCGAGCTCCTTCGCGCGGGCGGCGAGCGAGGTCGGATCGTCGTCGGCGCTTTCGCTTCCCGAGTAGGTCAGTACGAGCTCGGAGCCCGCCGGACAGGTCCCCGCCAGGCGGAAGAAGTCCCGCACCGCCTCGCGCGTCAGGTAGACCAGCACGCCCAGACAGGAGAAGAACACGGGCCGTCCGAAGTCGAGCCCCGCGGCCGCGAGGGTCTCCCGGAGCGGGAGGCGCTCGAGGTCCAGCTCGACGTAGGTCAGGTTGCCGGGAATGGGGATGGCGGCGCGGGCCAGGAGGTCCCGCTTCGCGGCCTGGCTCGCCGGCTGGTCCACTTCGAAGATCCGGAGCGCGCGGGCCCAGCCGGGCTGGCGGTAGGCGAACGTGTCGAATCCGGCGCCGACGATCACGCATTGCCGGACGCCGGACCGCACCGCATCCGCCAGACGATCCTCCGCGTAGCGCGACCGAAGGACGACATGACACCGCAACGCGGCGAGGCGGGGCTCCCGCAGGCGTCCGGGGTGGGCGGTGATCCGCGCCACTCCCTCGGGTCCGATCAGGCGGACCGCAACGGGGTCGTCGAGTATCCGGGGTTGGCCGTCGAGGAGCTGGTGGGCGGCCCGGAGGGAGGCGACGCCCAGGGCGGTGCGGGACGCCTCAGCCGTCGGAGGCTCCGACGTCGCCGCCACCCAATTCATCCAGGTGCTCGCCGAAGCAGACCTTGTTGCCGTTGAGGTCGCGGATCGTGAACTCCCGCATTCCCCAGGCGCGATCACCGGGCCCCTGGATCACTTCCACCCCGCGGGAGCGGTACTCCGCACAGAGCGCGTCCACGTCGGTGAGGAATACGTAGGCCCAGGCCGCCGCCGCCGGCTGGTCGTCCGGAGCCAGGACGAACTGGAGTCCCGCACGGTTGCGGACCACCGTGCCGTGCGTGGGTGGCGAGCCCCACATGCTGGTGTCCCGGAAGCCCAGAACGTCCCGGTAATAGGCGATCGTGGCCGCCACGTCGCGGACGGGCAGCACGGGTTGGGCGCCCAGCATGGTGAAATCGCCGAAGTCCTTCACCTCAACGCGCTCCCGCCGCGCGCGCGGAGTCCACGGACGCGAGGAACGCTCGCACCACGCGGACGTTCTCCGCGGTCGCGTCCCACGTGGTGATGTGTCCGGAGCCCGGAAGGACCACGACCTGCGCGCCGGGCGTGAGGGACGCGAACCGCCGGATGGTCTCCGGGTTCGCCTCGTCGAATTCCCCTACCGTGTAGAGCACCGGCACCTTGATGCTCCCCAGGAATCCCGTCACGTCGTACGGCTTGAGAGTCCCGGTGATCGTGAACTCGCTCGGCCCCTGCATGTAGTTGTAGATCCCTTGGTTGACCGTCTTCAGCGTGCTGTCCAGATCGGCCGCGACGGGGTGGCGCCACACATAGCGGCTGTAGAAGTCGGCGATCGCCGCCTGGTAATCCGCCGAGTCGAACTGGTGGGCCGCCTCGCGCACCCGGATGGCGCGCTGCTCCGAGTCCGGGAGCGTCTTC
Organism: Gemmatimonadales bacterium; assembly: GCA_035505915.1. Taxonomy (GTDB): domain Bacteria; phylum Gemmatimonadota; class Gemmatimonadetes; order Gemmatimonadales; family GWC2-71-9; genus 40CM-2-70-7. Next base: position 77,877 of record DATJQI010000024.1, read on the forward strand.
ACCAGGTCGCGGGCGTGCCGCTCCCACGCGGGAATGTCGAGGGCCGCGCTTCCCAGGGTGAGGCTGACCACGTGCTCGGGGTGAGCCCGGTAATACTCGACCGCCAGGATGGTGCCCCAGGAGTGGCCGAGGAGGTGAACCTTGTCGAACCCCAGATGGGCGCGGAGGGAATCAAGCTCGCGCACGAAATGGGGGATCGTGAACATCGTGGTGTCGGTGACCGGGTCGGATTTGCCGCCCCCCAGCTGGTCGTACCGGACCACGACACGGTCGGTCGCCAGCGATTCCATCGGCTTCAGATAAAAGCTCGAGAACCCGGGGCCGCCGTGGAGGAGGATGACCGGCGTGCCACCGCCTGTTCCGGACACCTTGTACCAGATCTTCCCGCCCGGAACCGCGAGGAAGGCTTCACCGGCCGGCAGGCCGCGTGTCGTCGCGGCGGGGGGTGAAGACTTCCCGCACGCGAGCACGAGCAGTCCCACCGGAACGATCCAGGTCGCTTTCATCCGCGTGATGATAGTCCTTCCCGGCTTCACCGCAACTTCCGGTCGATGGCGGACACGGTGGCGGTCACGGCCAGGCCGAGGGGCACGAAGAAGACCGCCAGTCCGACATAGGCCGGCCATTGTCCCGGCCACTGGTCGCGCAGGTACCAGGCCGCCGGAGCGGAGAGGGCCGCGAACACCCACAGGTGGGCCAGACGATAGGAGTGCCGGTCCTCGTCCAGCCAGGCACCGGCTCCCACGAACCCTCCGATGACCAGCGCGACGACGGCGGCCGTGGCGAGATGCACGCGCATCGGGTGGTGGCGCCTGGTCACGAGCTCCGCGACCAGCACGATGGGGAAGAGGCCGAGGGTCGAGACCAGGAAGGCCCCGCCGAGCCAGCGGGCGAGCGGCATCGAGAGCGCGACCAGGAACCCGCCCGCGCCCCCCGCCGAGAGGCATATCAACGTGAAGGCCGTCGGTGGGATCCCTCGGGGCTGGGCGATGGCGGCGGAGATGCCGATCGCGTCGCCGGCGCGACCCGCCGCGAGAAAGCCGACGGCGGCGCCGACGAGGGGCAGGACCCAGTACCGGAGCCCTCTCGGCCGCTGCACTACCGCCCGCCCGCCAGAATCAGGTCCGCCAGCCGCTCCGCGGCCCGGGGCCCCTCCGTGAAGTAGAGCGTGGGTTCGATGAGCTCGACTTCCATCACCCGGAAGCGCCCATCGATCAGGCACCCGTCGACGCGCGCGTACGAGGGAGCGCCGGGGACTCGCGCGAGCACCGCCTGGGCCGCCCGCACCACCTCGGCGTCGGCGTCCCGGGCCTGCTGGGTTCCGCCGTGCTCCTCCTGAACCCGGAAGTCGCCGGGCGCCGGGAGCTTCAGCACCGAATGGCTGAACTCGCCGCCGATGAAGACCAGCGACCATTCGCCCGCCGTGGCGACCTCCGCGATGAAGGGCTGGATCATCGCCGGTCCCCGCGCCGCCATCGCGCGAAAGCGGTCCTCCCACTCGGCGGCTCGGCCGGCGGGAACGCGCCACGTTTCCGTGGCGGAGGCGGAGATCGCCGGCTTGATCACCACGTCGCCCCAGCCCTCTTCCGCCAGCACCGCGGCCAGCGTGGGCGTTCCGGAACCCGCGTCGCTCCACCGCGTGTGCACCACGCCGACCCCGGCGCGCTCCAGGTCGCGCAGGTAGCGCTTGTCCGAATTCCAGCGCAGGATGGAGGCGGCGTTGTGCAGCGGCACGCCGGCCGTTTCCACGCGGTCGATCCACCCGAGGAACTCGGCGTGGCGGAGGTGGTAATCCCAGCAGGACCGTACCACCACCGTGTCGAACGCGGACCAGTCGACCTTCGCGTCCCAGCGCACCGGCCGCGCGTCGGCGCCGCGGCGGACCAGCGCCCGGGCGAGGATCTGATCGTCGGGCGGCAGCTCCGGGGCGGCCGCGTACGTCGCGAGGGCGATCGTCGGCATCACGGAAATGTAGCGGTGGCGGGGAACTTTCCCGATGCTCCGCGCGTTATCGTCGGATCGCGGTTTCGGTTCCATCATTCGGAGGATCAGTGTCTCTCAGACCGGTTGAACGGATCGTCGAATCCCAGCCCACCATGGAGGGCGCCGGCGTGAAGCTCCGGCGGGCTTTCGGGTTCGGCGACACGCGGGAATTCGACCCCTTCCTGCTGTTCGACGATTTTCGCAACGACCGCCCCGCGGACTATCTGGCCGGGTTCCCCTGGCATCCGCATCGGGGCATTGAAACCATCACCTACGTACTGAAGGGCACCGTCGACCACGGCGACTCCCTCGGCAACCGCGGCTCCCTCGGCGCGGGGGACGTGCAGTGGATGACCGCGGGCAGCGGCATCCTCCATCAGGAGATGCCCAAGGGCGACCCGCAGGGACTGATGCACGGCTTCCAGCTGTGGGCCAATCTGCCCAAGCGGCTCAAGATGACCGACCCGCGCTACCAGGACGTGCTCGCCAAGGACATCCCGGAGGTCACGGACGACGACGGCACCGTAGTGCGGGTGGTCGTCGGTGACTTCTGGGGCAAGAAGGGTCCGGTGGAAGGCGTGGCCGCGGACCCACGGTACCTGGACATCCGGGTGCCGCCCGGGAAAAGAAAGACGATTCCGGTGGAAGCGGCCCGGCACGCGTTCGCCTACGTCTTCGACGGCTCCGGGACGTTCCGGGACGCGTCGGAGCCGCGCGCGGTGCTCACCGAGAAGGTGGGGTCCGAGGCCGCGGCGACGTTCGAGAAGACGGGCAACCGCTCCCTGGTCCTGTTCGGGGGCGGCGACGAAGTCACGGTGCAGGCGGGAGAGCAGGGGATCCGCTTCCTGCTGGTCTCGGGCCGGCCCCTCGAGGAGCCGGTGGCGTGGTACGGTCCCATCGTGATGAACACCACCGAAGAGCTCCGGCAGGCCTACGCCGAGCTGCAGGACGGGAGTTTCATCAAGAGCCGGTGACGGCCCGCCGAAGCCTCAGATGAACGGGATGAGCATCGGCACCCGCCCGGCGTAGGCCGCGTACGCGTCGCCCAGCTCGCGGCGAAGAAAGCGCTCTTCCAGCCGGGCCTTCACGTACCAGCCGCACGTCATCACGACCACGCCGGCGCAGGCGGGCGGTGTGCCCTTGAGGGCCGCGGTGGCGACGGTCGCGAGTATGATGCCGGTGTAGATGGGATGGCGAACCAGCGCGTAGGGGCCGCTGTCGATCACCCGGTGGTCGGCCTTGCGGGAGACCGACCGCGCCCAGAGCCGACCGAGGTGCAGACGCGCCCACCACGCGAACAAGAACCCCCCACCCGCGAGGGCGACGGTTCCCCACTCGGCGGCGGGCGGGAGTCTCCAGAGCCGCCCCCGGGTGTAGACGGCGAACAGCAGCACCCCGCCGCCGATGGTGAGGAGATTGTAGGAGAGCTGCGGGCCGGCACCGGGGCCCTTCACGGCGCGATCACTCCAGAACGCCGCTCCCCACCAGGTGACGAGCCACACCACCCAGAGGTCCAGCATCGCGCCGTAGGGCGTCACGGCACGGGTTCGACCGGAGCCGCCACCGGCTCGAGCTTGTCGTAGCCCTTGAGACGATAGATTCCCGCCGAGCCCAGCCAGCTCAGAATGAAGACCCCGATGATCAGGTACCCGATGGACCCGAAGTCGCTGTTCAAAGACCCGATGAGACGCCAGAATCCGCCCGAGAGCCCGAACTTCTGGCCGACGAGGCCCAGCGCTTCGATCCCCCCCACCAGCAGCGCCACGACGACCGACACGAACGTGATGGTCAAGTTGTAGTAGAGCTTCCGGATCGGCGTGGTGAACGCCCAGCCGTAGGCGCCCAGCATCAGCACCGAATCCGTGGTGTCCACGAGCGACATCCCGGCCGTGAACAGGGCCGGGAAGACCAGAATGGTCCAGATCGGCATTCCGCGCGCCGCTTCCGCGGCCGAGATGCCGAGGAGGCCGATCTCCGTCGCCGTGTCGAAGCCGAGGCCGAAGAGCAGTCCGAGCGGGTACATGTGCCAGCTCCGCCGGATCATCGCGAACATCGGCCGGAACAGACGAGCCAGGAGTCCCCCGCCGGCCAGCAGGACGTTCAGGTCCTCCTCGGCATAGCGTCCCTCGGTGCGGGCGCGATGAAACGTGCGATACACCGACGCGAGCACCACGATGTTGATCCCGGCGATGATCAGCAGAAACCCGGCCGAGGCGATGGTGCCGATCACCCCGCCGAGGGTGTGCCACGCCGCGAGCCGGGTGTTGAGCGCCATCGCGGTGGCGGCGATCGCCACCGACGCGAGCACCACGACGGTCGAGTGGCCGAGTGAAAAGAAGAACCCGACGCCGACGGGCCGCTTGCCTTCCTGCATCAGCTTCCGCGTGACGTTGTCGATGGCCGCGATGTGATCGGCGTCGATGGCGTGCCGAAGCCCCAGGCCGTAGGCCAGCAGGGCGGTGCCGAGGAGCAGGGGGAAGTGGCGGAACGCGATCAGGGCCCAGGCCCAGGCGCCCGCGTTGGCGGCGAGGAGGGCGACGTAGAGCGTGAGGACCCGTCCCCCCACGTCCACGGCCTCGTCGCTGAAGAGATTCCGGAAGCGCGCGCTCACCCGGGGCAATCTAGCGGGCCGCCGCCCAGGCGGGCCGGGTGACCCGAAGGAGAACATGAAGAGATCCTGCATGTTGGATCTCGCGGTCCCGCGACATTCCCGCCTTCATCAGGACGCGCTGGGAGGCCTGATTCGCGGGGAGCGTGAGCCCCACGATGGAGTCCGCGTTCAGGATCTCGAATCCCATCGCCACGCACGTACGGGCGACCTCCGTGGCCAGGCCGCGTCCCCAATAGGGCCGGTAGAACGCGTATCCGGTCTCGATCTCGTCTTGATTTCCGATGGCGAGGTGCCGGAGCACCGCCCGCCCGATCATCTCGCCCCCGTCCGTCCCGCGGAGGATCCAGAGCCCGTAGCCGTACCGGTCCCAATGGGCCAGGTTCCGCTCGAGGTATTCGTCGGTCTGAGCGGCGTCGCGGACGCCTCCGAGGTGCTCCATGACCGCGGCGTCCTGGTGCATCCGGGCGATCTCGTCCCGGTGACCGGCCGTGAGCCGCTCCGCCCGGAGCCGGGGCGTGGCGAAGGTGTCGAGGGTCAGAAGGTCCACCCGACGGCCAGCCGGCCCGCGACGCCCTTTCGCTTCCCGTCCGGGTTCCGCGCCCCGGTGGTCTGGAAGAACCCGACCCCCGCTTCGAACGTCAGCCCGCCTTCCGACGCGAACCGGATCCGATCGCCGCCACCCGTCACCATCCGCAGACCGCCGATCAGCGTGTACACCCCTCCCTGGGGATCCCCGATGTCGGAATCGCGGAAGTACGGGCCGGCGCCGGCGCTGACGAACCACATGACGCCCTGGCTGCGGTCGTCGCGCGGTCCCAGGGGCCAGGCCAGGCTCAGGGAGCCACCCGCGCCGCCCAGACCCAGCTGCCCCTCGATGTTGAAGGGCCCGTCGCCAAGGGGAAGCCCCAGGAGGAGGCCGTACTCGTGGGCCAGCTCGAGCCCGCCGATCTCGACCCGCAGGGCGTTCTGAGCCCGGGCCGGAGTGCCCGCGAGAATGACGAGCAGGATGCCGCGGGCGACTTTCACCCGAATCGCTCGTCCGCCGTGGGGCCGTACATCGACGGGACGGGGATGTCGAGCAGGCGGAGGTAGACCCCCAGCTGCGCGCGGTGGTGCACCACATGATTGAAATGCGTGCGGATCACCTCTCGGCGGGGCAGGGCGGAGAGGACGTGCGAGCCGTGCTTCAGCGACCAGGTCTCGTCAAAATCCGAGTCTTTGGCCGACGCGAGCGCCGAGCGGGCCGCGGAGACGCCGGCGTCGAAGACGGCGAGGAGGGTGGACGTCTTCTCGTTGCTGTACCCGGGGAAGCTCGCCAGGTCCAGCTCCGGCTTCTTCAGCATGGTGATCGTCCAGCTGGGCATCCCCGCCACCAGCTGGGCGAGGTGCGCGAGCGAAAACGACTTCGGGTGAGGCTTCCAGTCACCCTTTTCGCTGGGCACCCGCTCGAGCACGCGGCGCGTGGTCGCCATTTCCTGATCGAACTCCGGGAGCAACGACTGGCCGATGGTCATCTGGCATTCACTCCGAGGCGGGAAGGGTGGGGATCCAGCGGTGGACGCGGGCGCAATAGCTCCGATATTCGTCGCCGAACATCCGGCGGAGCGCGGGCTCCTCGTAGCCGATCACGAAGACGTTGACGGCCACGACGAAGCAGAGGGTGTAGGCCAGGAACGTGGTCGTCCGGACCAGACCGAGCTCTCCGAGGAGAATGAGAAGCACGCCGACGTACATCGGGTTTCGGACGTAGCGGTACAAGCCCTGCACCACCAGGCGCTTGGGGGGATCGATCGGCGCCAGGGTGCCGCGCCCGGACCGCGCGAATTCCCAGACACATGTGAGCAAGATCCCCGCGCCAGCCGCGATTCCGGCGAGGGCCGCGCCTTGCGGGAGATTGGGAGTCGAGAGGTCGACCGCCGCGAGCCTGAACCAGCGCCACGGCGCATATCCGGTGATGAACCCGGGCAGAACGATGATGGCGATGATGCTGCGGATGAAGAGCCAGAACCCTGGGAAGCTCACGAGTCGACGGCGACCCGCCCTGGCACCGGCGGGGGAGGCTCCTTGGACGCATCCTGCGCGCCGCCCAGTTCACCCCGCGTGAACACGTAGGGGATTTCGGTGTGGCTCGTCGTCACCACCCCGGGTTCCATGGTATTGAAGCCGACCCGGATGGTGCCCAGCGACGGGTATCCCGCGAAGTGATCCCGGACGTACCCCGCCACGTCCCGGGCGAACGCGCGGCGATCGGATTCGGGCAGGCCGGCGTATTTCGAGTTCGTGAAGAGGACCGACATTACGTCGTTCGTGATGTTGACGTTGATGCCCGGGGTCTGGTACCGCTTCACCAGCCCTTGCTGGAGCGACATCAGCTGCCCCAGCTCGCGGCATCCGCCCAGGGCGAGGGTCAGGAGGAGGGCGGCACGGGCGAGCGTGCGCATCGTTACGTGCCTTCCCGTGACTGAAGCCGGATGATGGTGCACCCCGACTTGACCGGCGTCGTCTCGAGGAGCTGGAGCTTCATCGGATTGCCGGCCTTGAAGAGGGGGTTCCCGACGCCGAGCACCACCGGCACGAGGCCCAGGCGGTATTCGTCGATCAGGCCGCGGCGGGACAGGGAATCGCAGAGGTTGGCGCTGCCGAAGATCAGGATGTCCTTGCCGGCCTCTTGCTTCAGTCGCTGCACCTCTTCCTCGGCGCCACCGGCGACGAGCCGGGTGTTGCTCCAGTCGGCCCGCGGAAGGGTCCGGGAGAACACCACCTTCGAGATGGCGTTCATGAGCTCGGCCACCGTGCCCGTGGCCTTGGTCCAGTACGCCGCCATTCCCTCATAAGTCGTTCGGCCGAAGAGGAGGCAATCGGCGGCCTTCAGCTGGTCGATCGAAATCCGTTCCAGCTCGTCGCCCCAGACCGTCTCGTGAAACGACAGGTCCCAGCTCTTCGCGCCCTCGAAGAAGCCGTCGAGGGTCACCAGGTTCCACATGATCACGCGCCGCATCGGCTCAAATCTCCCTTTCCCGGTGTCACCTCGCCACTACACCCCAGGCCGTCCCATAGTCGAATTCCTGGAGCTTCCAGAGTCCGAAGCGGCGCGCCAGAACGGATGGAGACGCCGACTCGCGGTAGTCGTCCTGGAACCCCACCAGCAGGGCGGGGCGCCGGTCGAAGACGCTCCGGAACCGAGCCACCGAATCGGGAGCGAGCGTCTCGGGGAGCATCCGCGACGGGCGTCCGGTCAGGAAGTAGATCGCCGCCGGGTCGTTGGAGTAGATCTCGTAGCGGGCCCCGTAGGTTCTGAGCCACCGGGCGAAGTCGGTGCGCTGCCAGTCCACCCCTTCGTACCCGTAGCCGTCGGTCCGGAGCGTCCGAACCTGCCCGGCGTCCACCATCACGGCCGCCGCGATCCACGCCGCCACGATGGCCCCCGCCGCCCGGCGGCCCCGCGCGGTCCATCCGGACCAGAGACTTCCAATCATCGTTCCCACGGCGGCGCCGCCGCAGATGTATAGAGGAGAGAGGATGCGGTCGTCGAACTCGATCTCCCCGCCCACGAAGGCCCGGGAGAACACGAGAATCCCCGCGTACACCCCCGAGAACAGGAGCAGGGCCAGGAGCCACGCTTCCCGTTTCTCGTTTCTCGTTTCACGAATCGTCCGGTCGACCAGCCACAAGACGGCGAGCATCGCCAGGACCGCCAGCGGGATGAGCGAGGCCGGCAAGACCGGACTCGGCACCAGCCACGCACCGATCCGCCCGATCCCTTGCTCCACCGTGCCCGCCACCCCTCCGAAGGTCCCGACCGTCGCGAACGGGGTGCGGGCCTCCACCAGCCGCTCCCGCAGGAGCCAGCCTCCCTGGACCAGCACCGCCGGCATCCCGGCCAGCACCGCCCGCCGGACCCGCACGCGCCACTCCGCGCGCTGCGCGAAGGCCCACAGCACCGCCGTTCCCACCGCCGCGATCTCGGCGTAACGCACGATGTTGGCCAGCGCGGCGGTGAGCCCGTACGCCCACGACCGCTCGGGCTTCTGGGCCATCAGGCCGAGGGTGACGGCGAGCAGGGCGTAGGAGAGCGGCTCGGAGAGCACGATCCAGTGCTGGGTGACGACGCCCGGCGCCAGGAGTGCGAGCGTCGCGGCGAGACCGGCGCCGAGCCAGCCGCCCGCCGCGAAGGCCGCGGACGCGAGCGCCCACGCCGTGACCATCGCCGCGACGACGATCACGAGGCGCGCGGCCTGCACCGGCGCCACGCCGAGCGCTACGGGAGCCGCGATGGCGACGGAATATCCGGGCGGAAAGGATCCGAGCGCGCTGGTCGAGTCCGCTTCCCACCAGTACGCGGTCGGCACGTCGAGCGACCCGTGGTGGACCAGCCACGCCGCGGCCCCGGTGTACGACATCGAGTCGGGCTCGAGGCCGGGCCCGGGGTACGCCGTGATCCACAGCGCGCCGACCCCGGCCGCGACGGCCAGCGTGAGCGGAAGGACGCGTCCGAGCGTCAGGTGGAGCGCGACCTGAAGGCGGGAGCCCATGAGTGAGGATATCTTAACGTTTCTTGTATCCCTTTTCCCGTTTCCCGGAATCGACATGATTCGTGCCGCGCTGCTCTTCACGCTGTTTCCCGTCGTCGCGCTGGCCCAGGCGTATCCGCGGACCACCGCCGAGCGTACCAACTACACCCAGACCTCCACCGCGGCGGACGTCGGCGTGTTCCTCGACTCGCTGCAGATGGCGGGCGCGCCGGTCGCCGTGGGGCAGATGGGCACCAGCACCCTCGGGAAGCCGATCTACCTCGTGGTCGCCTCGGATCCTCCCGTCACGTCGGCGGCGGAAGCCGCGGCATCGGGGAAGCTCGTCGTCTACGTGCAGGCGAACATCCACGCCGGCGAGGTCGAGGGAAAGGAAGCGGTGCTGGCGCTCCTCCGGGAGCTGGCGGGGCCGCGGCACGACCTTCTGCGGGAGCTGGTGATCCTGGTGGCGCCGGACTACAACCCCGACGGCAACGACGCGTTCGGTCCCCAGGCGGTGAACCGCTCGGAGCAGAACGGGCCCGAGCTCGTCGGCCAGCGCGCCGACGGGATGAACCTCGATCTGAACCGCGACTACTTCAAAGCGGAAGCGCCCGAAACGCGGGCGTCGCTGGAGAAGGTGTACACGACGTGGGACCCCGCGGTGATGATGGATCTCCATACCACGGACGGCACGCTGCACGGGTTCCTGCTCACCTACGCGCCTCCGCTCGATCCGTCGAGCCCGCCGGGGCCGTTCGCCTTCGCGCGCGATCAGATGCTGCCGGCGCTCCGGAAAACCCTCGCCGACAAGTACCACGAGCCCATCTTCGACTACGGCAACGTCGACGATCCCACCGCGCCCCGGAGCTGGGACACCTACGCCCCGGTGGGGTGGTACGGCACCAACTATGCGGGGCTTCGGGGCCGCATCGGGATCCTGTCGGAGGCGTACAGTCACGCCGACTTCAAGACCCGGATCCAGGTGACCCACGATTTCGTGGTGGAGACGCTGGCGTACGCGGCGGCCCACGCCGACGACATCCGCCGCATCGAGCGCGACGCCGACCGGCAGACCACGCTGGAGGGGGCGGGGGCGGCGCCCCGTCCCGGCCTCGCGGTCGAGTACCGGCTCGCGGGCCGGGGCGTGGAGCCCATTCCCCTCGAGATCATGCAGCCCTCCGGCGATTCGTCCCGCGGCCGCTCCCGGCTGGTGGGCACCGGGCGCCTCAAGACCTGGAACCTGCCGGTGAACGACCGCTTCGCCGACTCGGTGACCCGCCCGCTGCCGGCCGGCTACTTTCTGCCGGCCGCCGCCCAGGGCGTGGTGCGGGTGCTGCGGCTGCACGGCATCGCGGTCACCCGGCTCGAAGGCGTGTGGACGGATACGGTCGAGGTGCTCACCCGGAGCCAGTTCACGTGGGCGCCGCGGGAGTTCCAGGGACACCACTTCCTCTCCGTGACGGGCACGCTGTCCCGGGAATCCCGCGCCATCCCCCCCGGTGCGTATTTCGTGTCCACGGCCCAGCCGCTCGGCCGGCTGGTGTTCGCGCTGCTCGAGCCGGAGGGCTGGGGACTCGCCCGTTGGGGGATGTTCGACCGGCTCCTCGGCGCGGAATTCGGGAGCTACTCCGGACTGGTGTACGGCTCGTCGGGAGTGGGGGAGTTTCCGGTGTGGCGGGCCGTCCGCGCCCCGCGGAGCCCGAGCCGCCTCGTGCCGTGAAACACGTTCAGCGACCCTCCCGGGCGCCTCGTATGTGAGGTGATTCGTAACCCTCGAGGATCGGGTCGTGAACGTTCGGGCGGGCTGGTGGCTCTTGGCGGCGGGTCTGGCGGCGGCGATCCCCGGACGGGCCTCGGCGCAGGTCGGGACCACCACCGACATCATCACCGGAGTGGTGCTCGGCCCGGACTCGCAGCCGCTCGCGGGCGCCGTGGTGCAGGCTACGTCGGTCGAAACGCAGATCTCCCGCCAGCGGACCACCGACGCGCGCGGCCGGTACACCATCGTATTCCCGGACGGCGGCGGCCAGTACCAGATGATGGTCCGCGCGGTCGGGATGGCGCCTCAGCGCTTCAACCTCGCCCGCCAGGCCGACGAAGATCGTCTGGTGGGGAACGTCACGATGGGGATGGCGCCGGTGGACATCGCGGGCATCACCGTCCGCGGGCGTCCGCCGAACCGCACCACCGCGCCGTCTCCCGGGGAAATGGACCGGACCCTGAATCCCGAGCAGGTGGCCCGGCTCCCCATCGACGCGTCCGACCTGAACACCCTCGCCACGCTGGTCCCCGGCGTGGTGGGCATCGGCGAGACCGACTCGACCAGCGCCCAGTTCTCCGTGGCGGGTCAGCGCCCCACCGCCAACGACATCACGCTGGACGGGATGACGTTCGGATCGGGAACCGTTCCGCAGGACGCCATCCGCAGCACCCGGGTGGTCACCAGCACCTACGACATCGCGCGGGGCCAGTTCTCGGGCGGCATCGTCGCCTCCACGACGCGGAGCGGCACCAACGTGGCGCAGGGCTCGTTCACATACACGCTCCGCGACCGCGATCTCGCGTGGGGCGGGGTGACCAACTCGCCCTTCAGCCAGGGGTACACGCAGAACCAGATCGGCGGCGGCTTCGGCGGCCCCATCATCCCCAACACGCTCTTCATCTTCGGCGCCCTGCAAGGCCGCTTCCGGGGCCAGGCCCTGCCGTCCCTGCTCTCCGCGGATCCCGCGACGCTTTCCCGTCTGGGCGTGAGCCCCGACTCGGTGGCCAAGTTCCTCCAGCTCGCGGGGGCCGCCGGGATCCCCGTCAACCTGCCGGGCATCCCCGACAACCGCGCCACCGACAACACCACGGGCCTGGTGCGCCTCGACTGGAACCTGTCCGACGTCCAGACGCTGATGGTGCGGTTCGACGGGCGCTGGAATTCACAGGACCCGACCCGCATCGGCGCGCTCTCCCTGCCGCCCACGGGCGGGACGCGCTACGAGGACGGCGGGGGCGTGATGGCCATGCTCACGTCGTACATCGGGGGGAACTTCATCAACGAGGTCCGCGGGTACGTCTCCATGGACCGCAACGACCAGAACGGATTCCTGGCGCTTCCGGAAGGGCGGGTCCAGGTCGGGTCCGCGCTGTCGGATTCCGCGCTGGGCTTCGCGAACCTGGCGTTCGGCGGCAACCCCGGGTTCCCCCAGACCAATCTCACCCGGAGCCTCGAGACCAGCGACGAGTTTTCGTGGCTGCCGGGGAACGCCGTGCACCGGTTCAAGCTGGGCGTGTACCTCAACGGCACCCAGCAGCAGGCGCTGCAGGTTCCCAACCAGCTCGGCACGTTTCTCTATCCCTCGCTGGGCGCGTTCGAAGCCAATCAGCCCGACGAGTACACGCGGAGTCTCGCGCCCCTGCAGCAGGCCGGGACCGCCTGGAACGGCGCCGTCTATCTGGGGGACACCTGGCGCACCGGTCCCGCGCTGCAGGTCGCCTACGGCGCCCGGCTCGAGACCGCGTCTTTCTCCGGGGCGCCGCCCGAGAACGCCTCCGTGGACTCCCTGTTCGGGGTCCGCACCGACCAGATCCCGTCCGAAATCCATTTCTCACCGCGCGTAGGGTTCACGTGGATGCCGGGGGCCGCGGACGGCTTTCCCGCGACCATCATCCGCGGCGGGTTCGGGGACTTCCGCTCCCTGACGCCCAATACCCTCTATTCCGCCGCGCTCGCGGCGCCGGGACTCTCCAACGCCGAGACCCAGCTCATTTGCATCGGTCCGGCGGTGCCGACCCCCGACTGGAACCAGTACGCGAGTGATCCCGGGAGCGTTCCCTCGGCGTGCACCGACACCGCCACCGCGGTCGAGATCAGCCCGAATCCCAACGTGACCGTGTTCGCCCCGAACTACACCGCCCCCCGCGCCTGGCGCGCGTCCTTCGGGATCCAGCACCGGATCCTCGGCGGCACCTACACCGTGTCGCTGGATGCCAACTACGCCCGCGGGATGAGCCAGTTCGGCTTCCGGGACTTGAACCTCAACACCACGCCCCAGTTCACCCTGCCGCAGGAAGGGAACCGGCCGGTCTACGTGCCGGAGGACTCGGTGCAGACCGCCACCGGCGTGCTGAGCTCTCTGAACTCGCGGCTCCATCCTCAGTACGGGCAGGTCATCCAGATCGGCTCCGATCTCGAATCGGACTCGAAGCAGGTCACGCTGGGGTTCGGGGGCTTCACGGCGCGGGGCGCCACCTTCCAGATCTCCTACACGTGGACCCGCGCCCTCGATCAATCGTCGTTCTCCTGCTGCGCGGCCACCCAGGGCTTCGCGGCGCCGACCACGGCGGGTGATCCCAACGTCCGGGAGTGGGCCACCAGCGACTTCGAGCGCCGTCACGCGTTCCTGGGGACCGCGACGTATCCGGTGAGCGCCGCGCTCGAGGTGACCGCCATCGGGCGCCTGACGTCCGGCACTCCGTACACGCCGATGGTGGGGTCCGACATCAACGGCGACGGCGCGCGCAACGACCGGGCCTTCGTGTTCGATCCCGCCACCGCCGCGGACCCCGCGGTCGCGGCGGCGATGCGGACCCTGCTCGCGGGTAACCCGGACGCGAAGGCCTGTCTCTCGTCCCAGCTGGGCCAGGTCGCCGCCCGGAACTCCTGCACCGGTCCCTGGCAGACGTCGCTCGATTTCCAGGTGAACTACCGCCCCGACTGGTTCGGCCTCGACCGGCGGCTCACGCTGTCCCTCCTGACCGTCAACTTTCTCGGCGGGCTGGACGAGTGGCTGCACGGCTCCAACAACCTGCACGGCTGGGGCTACGCGGCCGCTCCCGACAACGTCCTGCTCTACGTCCGGGGCTTCGATCCCGCGACCTCGAGCTTCATCTATTCCGTCAACGGGCACTTCGGTTCGCGTCAGGGATCGAACGGCGGAGTCACGGTGCCCTTCCAGATCGGGTTCCAGGGGCACTTCACCATCGGCCCCGATCCGGTGCGCCAGCGTATCCGTACCGCGTTCGGCGGCCGGGGCAACGGCGGGGGCGGCGGCGGGTTCGGGGGCGGGGGCGGGGGCTTCGGCGGCGGTGCCGCCGGCGCGGGCGCGCCCGACTTCGCCTCGCGGCTCGCGCAGATCCTGCCGAATCCCATCCCGGTGATCCTGGGGTTCAAGGACTCCCTGGGATTCACCGCGGCGCAGGACAGCGCGCTCCAGGCGATCTCGGACTCGCTCGACCTCCAGAACCGTGCGGTCGGTGATTCGCTCCAGGCCGCCGTGAAGGCGGCCGGCGACCGGCCCGACCCCGGGATCCTGTTCGCCCGCCTCCGTCCCAAGCTGCAGACGGGACGCGACAACATTCGCAAGGCGCTCGACAAGGCGAAGGTCGTGCTCGGCCCCACGCTCTGGGCCAAACTGCCCGCGGCGTTGACTACGCCCGGCGGGGGTCGCCGCGGCGGCGGGGGAGGTGGCCGCGGACCCGGAGGGGATGACTGATCCGGACTTGACCCGAGGGAGGTCGGGTGGTCATTTCGTGACGACCACTCCGACCTCTCCCGGGAGACGTACCATGTTGAGACCCGCCGCCCTGTTCGCCGCCCTGTCCCTCGCCGCCGCTTCGCTCCACGCCCAGGACCTCGTCGCGCTCTGCAAGCAGATGTCTCACCCCCCCGTGGGTGCCTGGTCGTCGTACCGCATGGTCGGAGGCCAGGACGACGGCGCCACCATGCGACTGTCCGTCGTCGGGACCGAAACGCACGGGGACACGGCGTACCTCTGGATCGAGTGGGCGCTGGCCGGGATGAACGGCCCGAACGGTCAGAAGATCTCCATGATGTCCAAGATGCTCGTGCCGGGCTTCGGGCCGGGGATGTCGTCGCCGCGGATGATGATCATGAAATTCGGCAATTCTCCCGCCATGTCGATGCCGGCGGACGGCCCCATGTCCAAAATGGGCAGCCAGGACAAGACCGGGATCGAGAAGTGCGGGCAGGGGAAGTCGCTCGGCTGGGAAAGCGTCACGGTTCCGGGCGGGACGTTTCGGGCCCTCCACGTGCAGGACGCCGATGGCACGGGCGACGTCTGGGTGATGCCCTCCATGGCGCTCGGCCTGATCAAGGTGGCGCCCGGGAACGAGCACGGGAGCACGTTGGTTTTGACCGATCACGGCACCGGCGCCAAGACCGCCATCACCGAAACACCGGTCCCCTTCAATCCCGCGGTCCTGATGCAGATGATGGGCGGACGGACCAGCCACTAGGAGCCCGGCCAATGCAACGACGCTCGCTCATGGTGGCGGCCGCGGGAGCGGTAGCGGCGCTCCCGCTCCTGCCCCCGGATCTCCAGGCCTTCACCCGCGCGGTCCGGGCCCGGATGGGATCGGGTCTCCGGACCCTCGATCCCCACCAGAACGCCACCGTCACCACCATCGCCGATCTGATCATCCCGGCCACCGACACGCCTCCGGCGAGCGCCGGCAAGGTCAACGAGTTCGTGGACGTGGTGCTCACCGGCTGGTACGCGGACGAGGATCGCGCGGCCTTTCTGTCCGGACTGGCCGACGTGGATGCCCGGGCGCACGCCGCGTTCGGCAAGGACTTCGTCGACGGGACCCCGGCGGACCAGACCGCCCTGCTCCGGGAGCTCGACGACGAAACGGCGCGCTGGAACGCTTCTCCGCGGAAGACCCGCGGTCCCGAGCCGTTCTTCCACCGGATGAAGTGGCTCACCGTGTACGGGTACTACAGCTCCGAAGCGGGACTCGTGAAGGACCAGCGGTTCGTGATAATCCCGGGGCGGTACGTTCCCTGCGCGCCCGCCGACTCGGCCGCGACGGGGGACTTCTGATGAAGACCTACGACGCCATCGTCATCGGCTCCGGAATGACCGGCGGCTGGGCCGCCAAGGAGCTCAGCGAGCACGGGCTGGACACGCTGGTCCTCGAGGCGGGGCCCATGGTCACTCCCGCCGATTACGTGGAGCACGTGCCGCCCTGGGAGAAGAAGTTCCGGGGCCTCCGGGACCGGAAGACCCAGCTGCTGCGGCAGCCGATCCAGAAGGAGTGCTACGCCTGCGACGAGTGGTCGTCCAAGTTCTTCGTGGACGACATCGACAACCCCTACACCACCGAGGAAGGCAAGCCGTTCCTCTGGCTCCGGGGCCGCCACGTGGCGGGGCGCTCCATCATGTGGGGGCGCCAGGTGTACCGCTGGAGCGACATCGACTTCGAGGGGAATCTCCGCGACGGCATCGCCGTCGACTGGCCCATCCGGTACGCGGACCTCGCCCCCTGGTACGATCACGTCGAGGCGTTCATCGGCATCTCGGGCGAGAAGCTGGGCCTCCCCCAGCTGCCCGACGGGCAATTCCTCAAGCCGATGGAGCTGAACTGCGGCGAAACGATGATGCGGGACGTCATCGCGAAGCACTGGGGCGGCGAGCGCGTGCTGACCATCGGCCGCTGCGCGGTACTCACCGAGAACCACAACGGGCGGGCCGCCTGCCACTACTGCGGCTACTGCGAGCGCGGGTGCATCACGCTGTCCTACTTCAATTCCATCAATTCCACGCTGCCGGCGGCTCAGAAGACCGGCAAGATGACGCTGCGGACCGACAGCGTGGTGCACAGCCTGATCTACGACAAGAAAAAGAACCGGATCGCCGGCGTCCGGGTCGTCGACGGCGTCACGAAGCACGCCCTCGAATTCCGGGGGCGCGTGGTGTTCCTCTGCGCCTCCGCCCTCGAGTCCGCGCGCATCCTCCTCAACTCGGCGACTCCGGAGTTCGCGACGGGGCTCGCGAACTCGAGCGGCGAGCTGGGGCACAACGTGATGGACCACATCATGGGCGGGGGGGCGTCGGGGAAGATCGACGCCCCGGCGGACCGGAACACCGTGGGCCGGCGCCCCAACGGGATCTACGTCCCGCGGTTCCGGAACCTCCCGGGCGGTCCGAAGTCCGCGTTCCTCCGGGGCTACGGGTTCCAGGGCGGCGCCTCGCGGGACGGGTGGTGGCGCGGCACCGACCTCCCCGGCTTCGGCGCGGCCTGGAAGCGGCAGCTCGAAGAGCCGGGAGACTGGCACATGTCGTTCTCGGGCTTCGGCGAATGCCTGCCGCGGCACGAGAACTACCTCGAGATCGACCGGACCATGAATGACGCCTGGGGGATTCCGGTCATCAAGCTCCACGTGGCCTACGGCGACAACGAGCGCGAGCTGATGGAGGATTCATCGATGGCGGCCGCCGAGATGCTGGCGGCGGCGGGGGCCCGGGACATCGAGCCGGGGACGGAGTTCTCCCCGCCGGGGAAGGCGATCCACGAGATGGGCACGGCGCGGATGGGCCGGGATCCCAAGACCTCGGTGCTGAACGCGCACAATCAGTCCTGGGACATTCCGAACCTCTTCTGCACCGACGGCGCCTGCATGACTTCCTCGGCGTGCCAGAACCCGTCCATCACCTACATGGCCCTGACCGCGCGTGCCGCGAATTACGCGGTGGACGCGATGAAAAGGAACGAACTGTGAAAGACACGGCAGCGGGGAAGCGGGAAGAGGGAAGCGTGCGACGCCGGGAGTTTCTGGGCATCGCCGGCGCGGGGCTGGCGTCGCTGAGTCCCGTACTGCGACACGCTTCCCGCTTCCCGCTTCCCGTTTCCCGTATTCCAAAAGTCGGCCTGCAGCTCTACACCGTCCGCGGTCTCCTGAAAACCGATTTCGAGGGCACGCTCACGAAGGTGGCGCGGATCGGGTATCAGGAAGTGGAGATGACCGACTTCTTCGGCCATCCGCCCGCCGAGGTCCGGAAGCTGCTCGACCGCCTGGGGCTCTCCGCGGTGTCGATGCACTTCGACTACGCCAAGCTGCCCGCCGGCCTGGATCAGATGATCGCCGACGCCCACACCATGGGCATGCAGTACGTCACGTTCGCCTGGATCCCCGAAGAGCTGCGGAAGGACGTGGACGGCTGGAAGCGGGTGGGGGAGAACCTCACCAGGACGGGGGAGAAGTGCCGCGCCGCCGGGCTCCAGCTGGCTTACCACAACCACAGCTACGAGTTCAAGCCGCTCCAGGGCCAGCTGCCCTACGACGTGCTGCTCGCCTCGTCCGATCCGAAGCTGGTCGAGGCCGAGATGGACCTGTACTGGATCACGGACGGGGGGCGCGATCCACTGGCGTACTTCGCGCAGTACCCCGGGCGCTTCACGCAGGTGCACGCGAAGGACATGGCCCCCGGGCCGGGTCCCGATCACACGATGGTCGACGTGGGGAAGGGGATCATCGACTGGAAGAAGATCTTCGCGCATTCGGCGCAGGCGGGGATCAAGCACTATTACGTCGAGCACGACGATCCGCCGCACCCGCTGAGCGACATCCAGATCAGCTACGAGTATCTCAAGAACCTGGAGTTCTGATCACTCGTCCGGGCTTCCCCCGGCGCTGGAGATCTGATCGGCCCGGACCTTGCCGGTGTCGAACCGCTCCGCCGCGTCGATCAGCTTCTCCATCGTCTCGTCGAACTCGGCGGGCCCCTTCTTGAAGCGGAGGTAGTTGATCCGGGACACGACGAACGCCTTGAGGTAGGGGCTCTGGAACCCCTTCGCCTTGAGCGCGGCGACGGCTTTCCCGACTGCCTCGTCGAGCTTCAGCACCCGGGCCGCGCGCTTCCGCCGGACCTGCACCGCCTTCGACAGCTTCAGGGGCAGGAACTCGTCGATCCGCTTGAGGATCGACTGGTACGCCCCGCCCGAAAAGCGGCCGTTCTGCTGGTAGCAGAGCCCCAGCGTGAGCAGGGAGGGCTCCTCGAACTCCAGCTCGAACTCGGTCTCCTCCCGGTCGTCCAGCTCGGCCAGCCCGTGCTCCAGACGCATGACCTCGAGCGAGCGCTCCCGGACGTTGTGGGCCTTCTCGGTGTTCAGCACCAGGATCCGGTGCGCCACCTTCTCGTCCGGCACCACCAGGGCCAGGATGCTCCGCGCGCCCAGCTGCTTCAGCGCGCCGAGCCGGTGGTAGCCGTTCGGGGTCCAGTACCCGCCGTCCTCGGTCCGGACCGCGATGACGGGGTCGAGAAAGCGGTCGAGCTTGTCGATGGCCTTGGCGAGCCGCGCGACGTGCGTGGGCGAGAGATCCCGCTGGTAGGGCGTGGGCTCGACCTTCGACAGCGGGAGGCCGGCGAGGATCTGCCAGTTGCCCCCCAGCGGCTCCCGGTAGACGCCCACGAGCACGCCGCCGTCCGCGACGATCCCGTCGGCCAGCTTCTTCACCGCGGCCGGCGGACTCTCCTCGACGAGCTCCTTCGCGGTGAGCCCGCGTGATTCCTTGGCGGCCTTCTTCCGGCGCGTGACCTTCTTCTTGACGGCCATCAGTTGCTCTTCTCGGTCGACAGCCGCCGGAGGGCCGCCCGCGCTTCGTCGACGTAGGGCTGGAGCGAGGGGTCGCCGTGGGCCCAGTGGGCGACGACGTCGGCGTACGCGGTCTTCGCCGCGTCGTAGTTCTTGAGCCGCTCGTTCACGCGGCCCTTCTCCAGGGACCACAGCACGTCGGACGGCAGCGGGTTGCGGTGGTTGAACGCGGGCTCCTCGTCCAGGCGCTGCGCGGCCTCCTGATCCCGTCCGCGGGCCGACAGCAGCTCGGCCCGCACCAGGGGATCGAGCGGGCAGAAGCCGAAGCACGCCGTGTCCGGCAGGGCCAGGAACAGATTGAGCGCCGTCGTCGTGTCCCGGCGGGCGAGCGCCAGGTAGGCCGGGCCCGACTTGACCAGATACCCCACCAGGTCGACCGCCACCTGCGGGAAGTCCTTCGGCGGGTGCCGGCGGATGGAATCGGCGAACTGGGTGAATTTCTTGATCGACGCGGTATCGCCGCGCGCGGCCCACCAGGCGAGGGAGGCCCAATTGCCGTTGGACAGCCGGTGCGCGTAGCTGGCGATCGCGCGGTCCGCGGAATCGGGCGGCACGGCGCCGAGCATCAGGAATTCGATCGACAGGGTGGGGTTCGAGCCGGCGTCGATGTCGTACGCCGCGCGGAGGTGGCCGCGGTTCGCCTGTCCGAGGGCGTCGAGCGCCCGGGCGTTGTGGGAGTCGGCCGCGGACTTCGCCAGCTTCAGGAGCCCCGTGGACAGCGCGTGGCCGAACCGGACCTCCGACTCCGCGGAGTCGTGCAGGGCCAGGGTGGCCTGGGTGAACTCCGAGCCGATGAACACCGGCCGCCCCGTGGCCGCTCCGCTCGCGACCGCTCCCACGGAATCGATCAGGCGGGCCCGGCGCTCCGGGCTCGAGCCGGGGTCGAGCAGCGCGTTGATCGCCCGCGCCTCTCCGGCGTACCGCCCCCCGCCTCCCGCCTGCAGGTAGCCCTGGGAGTACCGCCGCGCTCCGGCCGCACCGTCCAGCAGGGCGCCCAGCTGCATCGGGTGCACGTACGCCGGGGAGAAGGTCGAGTCGAGCGCGATGGCGCGGTCGAACGCGTCGAGGCTCTGCCGCGACGACTCCCCGGCCAGCATGCCGGCGTGGAAGCGGGCGTCCCCCAGGCTGTACCACAGCTCGGGGTCGTCCGGATATCGCCGCACCGCCTCCTCGAGCGTCGAGATGGCGCGTTTCCCGTAGGTCCACCATTTCCCGCCCAGCGCCTGCGGTCCTTCGAACACCATCGTCATCAGGGACTCGGACTGCACCAGGAACGAGTCGCGCGGCGCGAGTCCGTGGTTCAGCGAGCCGGCCCGGAGCTGATAGCGCGTGGTGAGCGAATCCGCCCCCGAGCGTCCCCATCCCGCGGCCAGGCCCGCGTGCGCGTACGCGAGCGTGAAGCTCGAGTCGATCCCGAACGCCTGCTGGTACGCCGTGAGCGCGGAATCCCATTCGGAGCGACGGAGGAACTGCTCGCCGGTGAGGAACGCCTTCACCGCCGGCAGGGAGGCCGAGCCGATGGCCGTGGCCCGGGCCAGGCCGAGGCCCCGGATGCGGGTCGCGCCGATGGACTGGAGGACGTGGACCGCGACCGAGTCGGCCAGCCGGTCGAGCCGGTCCTTATGGTCGCGGAGATCCACGGCGCCGAGCGCGGTGCCGTTCGAGACATCGAGGACGTTGGCGGTCAGCCGCACCGAGTCCGGGCCGGAGTTGACCAGCGATCCGTAGACGACGATCCGGGCGCCGGTGTTCCGGCCCAGGGCCTCCGCCGCCGTGGGGTCGGCGCGGCCGCTCCACCGCTTCACGATGACCGTGGGAGAGACGGTCCGGAGCGGGCCCGCCCCGTCCAGGGACCGCGCCAGGAGGTCCACCAGGCCTTCCCGCCAGAGCTGGAGCGACGGGTCGAGCACGTCGAACGGGGCCACCGCGACCAGGTCGTCGTCCAGGGAGCTCCGCTGGCCGCGGCCGAACAGGGCCCAGAGCACGAGCAGGGCGAGCGCCACCGCGGTCCCCGTCACGGCCCACCGGGCGCGCGGCGAGACCGCGCGCCGCACCCCGGTTCCGGTCCGGGTATGCCGAGTGCCGCCGCTCGTCAGCGTCGCGGTGCCTTCCAGCACGCGCAGGACCTCGTCCGCGGTCTGCGGCCGGTCGGCCGCGTTCTTCTCGAGGCAGGCCATCACCAGATCGGCGAGCTCCCGCGGGATCTGGGGCCGCCGCCTCGCGACGTCCTCCGGGGGCTCGGTGAGGTGCGCGGCCAGCGTCTGCTGGGGACTCATGCCCTCGAACAGCTGGTGACCGGTCAGGGCCTCGTACGCCATCGCGCCGAACGAATAGATGTCGGCGCGGTGGTCCACCGTGGGATCGCCGGCCGCCTGCTCGGGAGCCATGTAGGCGGGGGTCCCGATGGCGACCCCGACCGACGTCAGACCGCTCGAGCTCGCCGACGCCGAGATGGCCTTCGCGATGCCGAAGTCGGCCACGAGGGCGTGGTTCCCCGAGAGCAGGACGTTGTCGGGCTTGATGTCGCGATGCACCACGCCCCGCGCGTGGGCGTAGGCGAGGGCGTCGGCCACGTCGTGGAGGATCCGGGTGGCGTCGCGGATGGGGAGGGGGCCTTCCCGCTTGACGCGTGCCCGCAGGGACTCGCCGTCCACGAACGGCATCGTGAAGTACAGCAGGTCGCCGGCGGTGCCGGCGGTGAGGAGCGGGACGATGTGGGGATGCTGGAGCGAGGCGGCGAGCTGAGTTTCGCGCCGGAACCGGTCGGCGTTGACGCCGGCCGACAGCTCGGGGGCCAGGACCTTGATCACGACGCGGCGGGCCAGGCCCACCTCTTCCGCGACGTAGACCCGGCTCATCCCGCCGCCCCCCAGCTCCCGCTCGACACGGTACTTGCCGGCGAGCGCGGCCTCGAGCTGGGGGAGGATGTCTGCCATGGACTCTGGAGAAAGATAGACGGGCGACGGCTCAGTCGCTCGTCATGATGAACAGCGGCTTGCCGTCGAACTCGTAGATGGGGCGCAGGCGCGCGGTGTTGTAGTACTTGGACACCTCCACCACCTTCTTCTCGGAGGTCACGTTGGTGATGGGGACGCTGTCGTAGAAGCCCTTGTGGATGCTCACCAGGCGCCCGTACTGCTTCTGGAGCACCAGGTCGAGGGCGAGGTTGCCGAACGCCATCGGAACGATGGAGTCGAGCGCGTCCGGGTCGCCGGAGCGGACCAGGTACCCCAGGCGCTGATTCACCACGTCGATCCGGCGGCCGTTGTTGAAGCGGGCGCTCGCCTCCTTGAGCGCCGCTCCCACCCGGTCGCCGATCCCCCCGAGTTTCCGGTGCCCGTACATGTCCGCCTCGTCACTCTCGAAGCTCATCCCCTCGTGCGTCGTCAGGCGCGCGCCCTCCGACACCAGCACCACCGAATACCGGCTCGGGTTCCGGTTGCGGTCGTACGTGAGCAGCTCGGCCAGGTGCTCGATGTCCACCGGGTGCTCGGGGATGACGCACCGGTCGGCCGCGCCCGCCATGGTCGGCAGGAGCGCCGTGAAGCCGGCGTACCGCCCGAAGACTTCGATCACCAGGAACCGCTCGTGCGAACCCGCCGAGGTCCGGAGCCGGTGGGTCAGCTCGATGGTGCGGGTGACGCAGGTGCTGAAGCCGATGCAGTAGTCGGTGCCGTGGACGTCGTTATCCATCGTCTTCGGGATGGCCACGACGTTGACGCCCTCGTCGTGGAGGCGTTTCCCGTAGCTCAGGGTGTCGTCGCCGCCGATGGGGATCAGGACGTCGACGCCGATGTGCTCGAGGTGCCGCAGGATGTCCTTCGTGACGTCGTTGATCGGCTGGTCGTACCCGGTCAGGTGGGCGGGAACCCGTTCCCTGGGCAGGTGGCTGGGACGGGCCCGCGACGTGTGCAGGAACGTGCCCCCGGTGCGGCCGGCCCGGTTCACGATGGCCTCCGACAGGGACTGGACGTTGTCCGAGTTGTCGACGGCGTCGTCCGGCACGTAGTCCACGAGCCCGGCCCAGCCGTGCCGGATCCCGATGACCCGGTGTCCGTCGCGCAGCGCGCGGATGGTGATCGCCCGGATGGCGGGGTTGAGACCGGGGACGTCTCCGCCCCCGGTCAGGATCGCGATCGTGAGCTGCTTCCGTGCCATGACCCTCTCTCTAGTGACTCTTGTCCGGATACGACGGCGCCGGGGGCACCGGGACGGGATGGGCCCGGATTTCCGCGCGCAGCCAGGCGACGGCGGCGTCCAGCTGCGCGTCCTGTCCCCGGTACGTGGCCCCCGGAAGATCGTCGACCACCGAGTCGGGATCCACGCCGTGTCCCTCGATCAGCCACGCGCCTTCGGGGCCGTAGACGCCGGTCTCCGCCGCGGTGGCGATGCCGTGGTCCTCGAGGACGTTGGACGACGACAGCCAGATCTCGCCGCCCCAGGTGCGGGTGCCGATGACCCGGCCCAGGCCGAGGCGCCGGAACCCTTCGGTGAAGGCTTCGCCGTCGGAGGCCGTGTTCTCGTCGCAGAGCACCACGATATGACCCCGGAAGGCCCACTGCATGTTCCAGCTCGGATTACCGATGCGGGGTTGCCAGTACATCCACGCCTTCCGGAGGAGCTTCTCGATCACCCAGCTGTCGATGTTGCCGCCGTTGTTGTGGCGGACGTCGATGATCATCCCCTGCCGGTCGAAGGCCGGATAGAAATCGCGCTCGAACTGCGCCATGTCCCCGCCGCCCATCGCCCGCAGGTGGACGTACCCGATGGAGTCGTGGCTCTGGGCGTCCACCGCCAGACGCCGGGTGTACTCCCACTCGTTGTAGCGCAGGTTGGCGAGCGCGCCGCGCGAGAACGGCGTCACCACCACGTCGCGGGTGCCCGTCCGGCCCGGGGTCCTCACCCGGAGCAGGACTTCCTTCCCGCTCTGATTCTCGAGGAGGGCGTCGAATTCGGGCACCGACAGGGACGGCACCCCGTTCACCAGCTCGATCACGTCTCCCTCGGTCACGCCGAGGGCCGGCACCGCCAGGGGCGAGCGCAGTGTCGGAAAGTCGGGATCCGCGCGGTAGATGTGCGCGATCCGCCAGCCCCCGTCCGCCGAGTCCCGCTCGTAGGTGGCGCCGAGGGAGCCCGGCGCGACCTGCTCCGAGCCGGTCCGGAAGTCGCCGCCGTAGACGAAGATGTGCAGCGCCGACAGCTCGCTGACCATCTGGGCCAGCACGTCCGACAGCTCACCCCGGCTCGTCACGCGCGCCGCCAGCGGGAGGTACTTGGCGCGCATCGCCGGCCAGTCCACGCCGTTCATGTGGCGGTCGTAG
The DNA here is from genome assembly GCA_035505915.1 of Gemmatimonadales bacterium. GTDB lineage: Bacteria > Gemmatimonadota > Gemmatimonadetes > Gemmatimonadales > GWC2-71-9 > 40CM-2-70-7. The sequence continues at coordinate 102,686 of DATJQI010000024.1, forward strand.
AAGTAGTCCCGCTCCAGGCGCCACGCCTCCCGGAACATCTCGGCGAACTCCTCGCGCGGGTCGATGGGGAAGGTCCAGCCCGAAAGCTGCGCCTGGTTCTTGGCTTCGAGCGTGGCCGGCGCGCTGGACGCGTCCACGACGTGGATGTCCTCGCCCTTCTGAATCATCAGCTTCTTGCGGTCCTGGCTCAGCTCGTACTGCCGGATATCCTCGGACACCGTCTTCGCCGCCGGGGCTTGATTGGAGATCTCGAGCGACAAGAGCGTGGTCTTCGGCTCGTAGGACGTCTCGGTGGACGTGTAGAAGATCCGGTCCGAGCCGACCGACAGGTTGCCGTAGTTGCCGGGGGGCACCGGGGCCTCGAACAGGCGATCGGTGATTCCGTCGAAGTCGACGGCGACCGTGACGTCCTTCTTCCCGGTGTCCGCCGGCGGCGCGGGCATCTCATCCTTCGGCTGGAAGGGAGACCGGAGCCCTTTGACGAGCGAGACCAGGTAGATCTTGGTCTGGTGGTCGAAGAACGGCTCCGGCGCGCGGGGCCCCCACGGCGAGGACACCAGGGAGCGGAAGGTCCGGTCCGAAAGGAAGTACAGCCATTTGCCGTCCGCGCTCCACCCGGGGGAGTAGCTGTCGGCGCGGCGGGTGGTGATCGCGGTCGCCTTGCCAAGGGCGACCGAATACAGCACCACCGTCGAGAACGACGGGCCGGGCCGCGTGTAGGCCAGCCACTTCGAGTCGGGGGACCACGCCAGATCGCCGTAGTCCCCGTCGGGGGACTGCTCGATCTGGATGGTCTTCTTCGCGGCGAGGTCGAGCAGCCACAGCGTCTGGTTCTTGTCGGTGTAGGCGAGGTACTTGCCGTCGGGCGAGGGCACGCCGTCCCACCGCAGGACCTTCGCGTCGCTCGTGAGCTGCTGGGGCGCGCCGACGCCGTTGGCGGGCAGGCTCCACCAGTCGGTCTCGCCGGACTCGTCCGAGAGCACGGTGACGGACTTGCCGTCCGGCGCGAAGCGGGCCGCGCGGTACCGCACGCCCTGATGACGCGAGGCCTCGACCAGGCGGCCCGGGCCCACGGAGGCCACGAAGACCTGGCCGCGGGCGGTCAGCACCACGCGGTCGCCGTTCGGTGACACGTGCGTGGCGGTGACGTAGTCCATCGGCTTGGTCAGCCACTTCACCCGCAGCTGATCGAAGTCCGAGGTCAGGGTGACCGGGATGACGTGCCCCTCGGCCTTCGCGATGTCGTAGATCCAGAGATCGGCGCCGAGCTGGTAGACGATCCGCCCGCCGTCCAGGGCGGGGGACTGGACGTCCCATCCCTGGTGGTGGGTGAGCTGCTTCAGATCGTGACCGTCCGGATCCATGGACCACAGGTTCATCGACCCGTCGCGGTCCGACGCGAAGTAGACCCGCCCCTGCCACCACATCGGCGTCTTGCTGGTTCCCGCGTAGTCGGCGGTGAGCGGCGTGGCTTCGTTCCCACCGGCCGCCAGCCGCCAGAGGTTCTGCGCCGTTCCGCCCTTGTAGCGCTTGGTGTGGCTCCCCTGGAACGAGAAGCGGGTGAAATAGAGGGTGCCCCCGGCCCGGTCGTACGATCCGTCGCTCGCCTGCGCGAGCGGAATCGGCGCCCGGGTCCCGGTGGCCAGGTCGAGGGTGTAGAGCCGCGCGTTCGGGAGGCCGGACCAGACGCCGGAGGCGAACAGCAGCTTGCCGTCGGGCGTCCAGCCGACGGGGAGACCCCCACCCCAGGTTCGCCGGACCGGCACCCCCCCGGCCGCCGGCATCGTGTAGATCTCGTTCGGGCCCTCGTACGACGCCTCGAACGCGATCGTCCTGCCGTCCGGCGAGATCGCGGCGTTGGTCTCCTCCCCCTGGCCGGAGGTAAGCCGTCGCGCCACGCCGCCCGAGGCGCTCACCATCCACAGGTCGCCCTCGGCCGTGAAGACGACCGTGTCGCCGTGCAAGGCGGGGAACCGGTAATAGCCGAGCCCGGGTGTCTGGGCTGCGGGGGTGGTCGGCGTACGGGGCGACGCGGGAACGGCCGCGAGGAGGAGCGCGGAGGCGAGGAGCCGGTACATACGATCTCCGAAAGTCGGGTGGTGACGGCCCGATTTGGCGGCGGTGAACATCACGCTTCAGGCCTGTCCCCGCCAGCCCGGGTTCGTTGATTGTGCCCCCGGAGGGTGCTACCTTTTTGCCGCCTTTTCTCAGACCGAGACCAGGACCATCGCATCCGTGCATAAACACCGACGACTGATCCAGCGCCTGCTCCCCGGCCTCCTGCTCGTGGCCCTCGCGGCCTGTGCCGGTCCCTTCCCCCAGACCACGCTGCAGCCGAAGTCGGACCTGGGGTTCGCCATCGACCACCTGTTCACCGGCATCTTCGGGTGGGCGGTGGGGGTGTTCGTGGTGGTGGAAGGGCTGCTCCTCTATGCCTTGATCCGCTTCCGGGCCCGCCCCGGGGCTCCCGCGCCGAAGCCCACCCACGGGCATACGGCGCTCGAGATCACGTGGACCCTGGCGCCGGTGCTCATCCTCGTGATGGTCGCCGTGCCCACCATCCGGACGATCTTCCAGACCCAGGCCCCGGCTCCGGCCGGCGCCCTCAAGGTCCAGGTGATCGGGCACCAGTGGTGGTGGGAGTACCGCTATCCGGATCTCGGCGTGGTGACGGCCAACGAGCTGCACCTGCCCGTGGGGAAGACGGTCGGGCTGGACCTGACGTCCAACGACGTGATCCACAGCTTCTGGGTTCCCGCCATCGCCGCCAAGCGCGACGTGGTGCCGGGACACGTCAATCACATCGTCTTCCGGCCCGACACGATCGGGATGTACCTGGGCCAGTGCGCCGAGTTCTGCGGCGACTCCCACGCCAACATGCGGCTCCGGGTGTTCGTGGAGAGTGATTCGGCGTTCAACGCCTGGGTCGCGAACCAGAAAGCGGGTCCGGTGGAGCCGGCGCCCAACTCGCTCGCCGCGACCGGCAAGGCGGACTTCCAGCACGGCGCCTGCATCGCCTGCCACACCATCCAGGGCGTCTCGGCCGGCGTGATCGGACCCAACCTGACCCACCTGGCCAGCCGGACCACCATCGCCGGCGCCACCTTCCCGGAGGATTCGCTGGACCTGGCGCTCTGGGTGAACCACGCGCCCCAGCGGAAGCCCGGTGCGGTGATGATGGACATGAACCTGAAGCCGGTCGATCTGCAGGCGATCGTCGCCTACCTGATGAGCCTCAAATGACCGAACCCACCGGACTCAAGAGCTGGCTCACCACCGTCGATCACAAGCGGATCGGCAAGCTCTACTTCTGGACCGCGTTCTGTTTCTTCCTGGTGGGCGGCATCGAGGCGCTGCTCATCCGGTCGCAGCTGGCGCAGCCTGACGGGCACGTCGTGACGGCGCAGACGTACAACGAGCTGTTCACGATGCACGGCACCACGATGATCTTCCTGGCCCTGATGCCCCTGTCGGTGGCCTTCTTCAACTTCATCGTGCCCCTGCAGATCGGCGCCCGGGACGTGGCCTTCCCGCGACTGAACGCCTTCAGCTACTGGGTGTTCCTGCTGGGCGGGATCTTCATGAACCTGTCCTGGTTCGTGGGGCCGCTCTTCCACGCGGGCCGGCTCTCGGTGGCGCCGAACGGCGGCTGGTTCGGCTACGCGAATCTGACCGAGCGACAGTACTCGATCGGTCCGAACATCGACTTCTGGCTCCTGGGTCTCCAGATCCTGGGCGTCTCGTCCCTCGCGGGCGGATTCAACTTCATCATCACCATCCTGAATCTCCGCGCCCCCGGGATGAAGATGATGCGGCTCCCGGTGTTCAGCTGGATGACCCTCGTCACGTCCTTCCTCTTGATCACCGCGTTCCCGGTGATCACCGTGGCGTTGGTGTTCCTGATGTTCGACCGGAACTTCGGCACCCACTTCTATCAGGTATCGGCGGGCGGCGACCCGGTGCTCTGGCAGCATCTGTTCTGGCTGTTCGGGCACCCCGAGGTCTACATCCTCATCCTGCCGGCGATGGGCGTGATCTCCGAGGTGCTGCCCACGTTCTCGGGCAAGCCGCTCTTCGGGTACACCGTGGTGGTGTACTCCGGCATCCTCATCGCCTTCATGGGCTGGGGCGTGTGGAGTCACCACATGTTCTCGGTGGGTCTGGGGCCCATCGCGGACGCGGTGTTCTCCTCCACCACCATGCTCATCGCCATTCCCACCGGCGTGAAGATCTTCAACTGGATCGCCACCCTGTGGGGCGGCCAGATCCGCTTCGACACCCCGCTCCTGTTCGCGGTGGGCTTCATCGCGATGTTCATCATCGGGGGGTTGTCGGGGGTGTCGCACGCCTCGCCGCCGGCCGATCTCCAGCAGACCGACACCTACTACGTGGTGGCGCACATCCACTACGTGCTGTTCGGCGGGACGGTGCTCGGATTGTTCGCGGGCATGTACTACTGGTGGCCCAAGATGACCGGGCGGCTCTTGAACGAGACTCTGGGCAAGATCCACTTCTGGCTGATGCTGATCGGGATGAACGTGGCGTTCTTCCCGATGCACTTCATCGGTCTCCTCGGGATGCCGCGCCGGGTCTACACCTACTCGCCCGACCTGGGCGTCTCGACCATGAACCTGGTGTCCACGGTGGGCGCCTTCCTCATCGCGGTCGCGATGCTGGTGTTCATCTGGAACGTGATCCGCACCCGGACGGCCGGGAAGGTGGCGGGGGACAACCCCTGGCACGGCGCCACGCTCGAGTGGGCGATGTCGTCGCCGCCGCCGGTGTACAACTTCGCCCAGATCCCCACCGTGCACTCGCGGCTGCCGCTCTGGAACGAGCCCGAGTCGGTGGTGCAGAAGGCCCCGACCGGTCCCATCCACGTCCCCGACGGGTCCTGGTGGCCCATGCTGGCGGCGGTGGGACTGCCCCTGATGGCGGGCGCGCTGATCGCCCACGCGCTCTGGCTGGCCTTCGTGGGCGCCGCGATTCTGATCTTCGGGATCTTCAAGTGGGGCTTCGAGCCCTTCGAGGTTTGAGATGAGTCACGCCGCACACGCCGAGGCCGGCCACCAGACGTCCATGGGGCTGGACAGCCGCAAGATGGCGTTCTGGGCCTTCATCGGCTCGGAGTGCCTGCTCTTCGCGACGCTGATCTCGACTTACCTGATCTACAAGGGAAAGAGCCTCGAGGGCCCGTTCCCGCACGAGATCCTGAACATCCCGTTCACGTCGTTCTCGACCTTCGACCTCCTGATGTCGTCCCTGTGGATGGTGCTGGCGCTGGCCGCGGTGCAGCGCAACGACATGAAGTGGGCCAAGGTCTGGCTGATGGGCACGGCCATCGGCGGGCTCATCTTCCTGGGCGGGCAGGTCTGGGAGTTCAGCCACTTCGTGGAGCACGGCCTGACGCTGCAGAAGAACATGTTCGGCACCACGTTCTTCGTGCTCACCGGCACGCACGGCGCGCACGTGGCGGTGGGCGTGCTCTGGCTCCTCACCCTCTGGGTGCGGGCCATGCAGGGCAAGCTGACGTCGAAGAACGCGATGACGGTCGAGATCACGGGTCTCTACTGGCACTTCGTCGACGTGATCTGGATCATCATCTTCACCGTCGTGTACCTCATCCAGTGAGCGGAATGCCCATGGCCGAGACTCACGCCGCCGAGCACTCGCACCCGACCGCCGGGGTCTACATCCGGGTGGCGGCGGTGCTGTTCATTCTGACGGTGATGGAGGTCGGCGTGTTCTACGTCCCGACCTTCCACCCGATCCTGGTGCCGGCGCTCCTGATCCTGTCGGCGATCAAGTTCTGCCTGGTGGTGATGTTCTACATGCACCTGAAGATGGACAACCGGTTCTTCTCGATGATCTTCGGAGGGCCGCTCATCCTCGCCTTCGGGATGGCGATGGCGCTGATGTTCCTCTTCAAGGTCTTCATCCTCAGATGACGTCGTGACCCCTCCCTGGGATCACTGGGACATCCATCCTTCGGTCGCGATCGGGCTCGCCTGCTTCGGCGGGCTCTATCTGTTTCTGGGGGGGACGCGCGCGTCGGTGAGCCGCCAGGTGTCCTTCTGGGCCGCCGTGCTGGTGCTTTTCTTCTCGCTCGACGGACCGCTGCACGACCTCTCGGACACGTATCTCTTCAGCGCGCACATGCTGCAGCACCTGATCCTCACGCTGGTCTTCCCGCCCCTCCTCCTGTACGGAACGCCGGCCTGGGTGGTGCGGCCGCTGCTCCGGCCGCGGTGGGTGATGGCGCTCGCGCGGGTGATCACCCGGCCTCTCGCGGCGGGCGTGATCTTCAGCATCCCCATCGTCTTCTGGCACCTGCCGCAGTTCTACGAGCTGGCGATGCGGCACCACAATCTCCACATCGTCCAGCACCTGGTCTTCATCGCGACCAGCGTGGTGATGTGGTGGCCGGTGCTGTCGCCGGTCCCCGAGCTGCCGCGGGCCTCGTACCCCACGCAGATGGTCTATCTGTTCCTGCTGGGGCTGCCGATGTCCCTGGTGGGGGCGCTGGTCACGCTGGCCGATGCGCCGGTCTATCCGTTCTACGTCCAGGCCCCGATTCGGGTCTGGGGCCTCTCCGCCCTGGCGGATCAGCAGTACGGGGGGCTCCTGATGTGGGTGCCGGGGACGCTGTGGTTCTGGGGGGCGATGACGGTGGTGTGGTTCCGGTGGGCGGCCCGGGACGAGACGGGGGACGCCGAACGGGCCGTCCCCCAGGAAGCCTATCAGGCGGTGCGGCGGATCACTCCCCGTCCGACGTCTCCCCCAGGGGATGCCGCCTGAGGTTCTCGGCCAGGGCGGGGTGCATCCGCCAGAAATAGCCGCCCATGCCCAGCGCGGCGATGCCGTTCCCCGCCGCGACGCTCCACCACGCCAGGGCGCCCAGGAGCGGCGGCGCCAGGATGGCCAGGAAGATGTAGAAGCCGAACTCGAAGAAGCACGCCAGCACGAACACGAGGAAAATGGCGTGCGGCACTTCCTCCGCCTTCATCACCAGCCACGCCGCGATCACGCCGATCACCACGAACGCGCTCACGTGGATCATGGTGTAGCCCACCACGCGCGAGAACTCGACGACCACCTGCGCGGGATCGTGCACGCCCCAGAAGACGGCGCTGCCCAGCATCGCCGGCGTGAAGAACGGGCGACCGTCGATGGTGTCGACGAGGAGGAACCAGACCGCCACGGCGGCGGCCCCGATGCATCCCCCCACGAACCCTTCACGCAGCACCTGATTGAACCGGCTGTTCATCGCCGCTCCCCGAGGGCGTTTCGCGCAATATATCCCCTATAAGCACCACCGCCACGGGACGGGGTCTCCGTGGCGGTGGAAGGGAACACAGGAGGCGGGGGGCTAGATCTCGAGTCGGACGATCCGCTCGAGTCCCCGGTCTCCCTGCCGGGGCAGGCGGAAGACGCGGAGGGTGACGACGTCGCCGTGCTTCAGGTCCTTGATGGCGGCGCGGTACTCCTCCCAGTTCCGGGTCGGCTTCCCGTTGACGCTCATCACGATGTCGTAGTAGCCGTCGTCCTGGGTCACCAGATGCCCGTAGGCCGGGCCGTCGGGCGCCACGTTGGTGACCACCACGCCGCCGCCGAAGTCCGCCACGCGGGCCAGCCGGGAATCCTGGGACATGTCATCGGGGGAAAGCGGCTGGACCCCGACCCCGAGGATCCGCGCGCCCGAGCGGGGCGTGGACGCCGGCTCGGCCGGCCCCTCGCTCTTCTGGGCGATGGTCTTGTCCGGCGACGGCTGCGCGGCGACCACCCGCACGCTGACGGTTTTCTCGCCGACGCCCTGGCGCCACAGCGTGACCGCGACCCGGTCCCCGGGCTTCTTGAAGCCCACGATCTGCTGCAGCTGCGCCGTGTAGTTCACCGGCTGGCCGTCCAGGGCGGTGATGACGTCGCCCTGCTCGATCCCGGCCGCCTTGGCCGGGGAGTCGCCGTCGGTGTAGTCGTCCACCAGGACGCCGTGGATCTGCGCCAGGCCCACCGCGCGCGCGTCCGCCTCGGTGGCGTCGGTGACGCTGACGCCGATGACGGAGCGGGACACGTGGCCGGTGGCGACCAGCTGGTCGAAGACGGTGCGGGCCAGGTTGCTGGGGATGGCGAAGCTGTAGCCCGTGTAGTAGCCGGTTCCGGAGGCGATGGCCGAGTTGATGCCGATGGCCTGGCCGCGGGTGTTGACGAGGGGCCCGCCGGAGTTCCCGGGGTTCACGGCCGCGTCGGTCTGGATGTAGTCCTGGATCTGGTAGTCGCCGCGGTAGAGTGCCGAGAGCAGCCGGCCCTTGGCGCTCACGATGCCCGCGGTGACGGTGAAGTCGAACTCCTCACCGAGCGGGTTGCCCACCGCCAGCACCCATTCGCCGATGTTGGTGGAGTCCGAGTTGCCCAGGGGGATGGTGGGCAGGCCGGTGGCGTCGATCTTGATGACCGCCAGATCGGTCTGCGGGTCGGTGCCCACGACGCGGACGTTCTTGAACTCGCGCTTGTCGTAGAGCTTGACGTTCACGCGGTCGGCGCCGGCCACCACGTGGTTGTTGGTGAGGATGTAGCCGTCCGGGGAGACGATGAAGCCCGAGCCCGAGCCCTCTTCGACCTGGGGCCGGCGGTTGGGGGTGTTGAAGAAATCCCGGAACGGGGCCGGCACCTGCGCGTCGTCGGACCGCTCGGTGCGGGCCGACGACACGAAGACCACGGCCGGGCGGACCCGGTTGGAGACGGCGACGAAGGCGTCGGAGAGCTGCGCCACGCCCCGGGCCGCCGGAATGGGGGTCTGCGGAGCCGCCGCCGTCGACACCTGCGGCAGCTCGGCCGCCCGGCTCTTGGGCGTCAGGTTCAGGGCCGAGGCGAACAGCAGCCCGAACACGAACGCCACGCCCACCAGAGACACGAACTTCAGCCAATCCCGGGTACGTACCGACATCGCCGTCTCGCTTGTGTTAGGTGGTCACGCCTTCTTGTTCTTGTCGTCGTCCACGATCTCGTAGTCGGCGTCGACCACGTTTTCCTGCTTGGCCTCGGTGCCGGGGGTCTCCCCGCCGGCCGCGGCGCCCGCGCCCGGCTCGGCGGCCCGCGCCTGCGTGTACAGGGACGCGCCCGCGGCGGAATACGCCTGCTGCAGCTCCTCGAGCGCCTTGCCGATCCCCGCGGCGTCCCCGGCGCGGAGCGCCTGCTTGGCGCCGTCCACCGCCTGATCCAGCCGCGTCTTCAGGCCGGCGTCCAGCTTGTCGGCCCATTCCTTCGCGTTCTTCTCGACTTCGTACACCATGGCATCGAGACGGTTGCGGCGCTCGATCTCTTCCTTCCGCTCCTTGTCCTCGGCGGCGTGGGCCTCCGCCTCCTTCACCATCTTTTCGATGTCCTTGTCGCCGAGTCCGGACGACGCCTCGATCCGGATCTTCTGCTCCTTGCCGGTGGCTTTGTCCTTGGCCGACACGTGCAGGATGCCGTTGGCGTCGATGTCGAACGTCACCTCGACCTGGGGCACGCCGCGCGGAGCGGGCGGAATCCCCGTGAGCTGGAACTTACCGATGGTGCGGTTGTCCCGCGCCATCTGGCGCTCACCCTGCAGCACGTGGATCTCGACCGTGGTCTGCGTGTCCTCGGCCGTCGAGAACACCTCCGACTTCTTGGTCGGGATGGTGGTGTTCCGCGTGATGAGCACCGTGGTCACGCCGCCCAGGGTCTCGATGCCCAGCGAGAGGGGCGTGACGTCCAGGAGCAGGACGTCCTTGACCTCGCCCGCCAGCACGCCGCCCTGAATCGCGGCGCCGATCGCCACCACTTCGTCCGGGTTGACGCCCTTGTGGGGCTCCTTCCCGAAGAACTTCTGAACGATCTCCTGCACTTTGGGCATCCGGGTCTGGCCGCCGACCAGGATGACCTCGTCGATCTCCCCGGGCTTGAGCCCCGCGTCCTTCAGGGCCTGCTCCATCGGGGGAATGGTCCGCTGGACCAGGTCGTCCACCAGCTGCTCGAGCTTGGCCCGGGTCAGGGTCAGGTTCAGGTGCTTGGGGCCGGACTGGTCCGCCGTGATGAACGGGAGGTTGATCTCCGTCTGCATCGCGGACGACAGCTCCATCTTGGCCTTTTCGGCCGCTTCCTTCAGGCGCTGGAGGGCCATCGGGTCCTTCGACAGGTCGATGCCCTGGTCGCGCTTGAACTCCCCCACCAACCATTCGATGATCTTCTGGTCGAAATCGTCGCCACCCAGGTGGGTGTCGCCGTTGGTGGATTTCACTTCGAACACGCCCTCGGCCAGCTCCAGCACGGAGATGTCGTAGGTGCCGCCGCCCAGGTCGTAGACCGCGATCTTCTCTTCCTTCTTCTTGTCCAGGCCGTAGGCCAGGGCCGAGGCGGTGGGCTCGTTGATGATCCGCACCACGTCCAGCCCGGCGATCTTGCCGGCGTCCTTCGTGGCCTGGCGCTGCGCGTCGTTGAAGTACGCGGGCACGGTGACGACGGCCTTCTCGACCTTGTGGCCGAGGTAATCCTCGGCGGTCTGCTTCATCTTCTGAAGGATCATCGCCGAGATCTCGGGGGGCGTGTAGCGCTTGCCCTGGATCTCGACCGAGGCGAGGTCATTCTGGCCCGCCACGACCTTGTACGGGACGCGCTTGCTCTCTTCGGTCACTTCGGCGGATCGGCGGCCCATGAAGCGCTTGATGGAGAAGATGGTGTTCTGCGGGTTGGTCACCGCCTGCCGCTTCGCCACCTGACCCACCAGCCGCTCGCCATCCTTCGTGAAGGCCACCACCGACGGCGTGGTCCGGCCCCCCTCGGCGTTGGGGATGACGACCGGGTCGCCGCCTTCCATCACGGCCACCACCGAGTTCGTGGTGCCCAGGTCGATGCCGATGATTTTCTCCGCCATAAACCGCGTGCTCCTTACCGTAGGGTATGATGCCTGCCTGCTTTCCGCCGTCGCTTAAGAGCAAGGGATATGCCCTAGAAAAGCGCCAAAACGGCAGGTTGACAAGGCCTATGTCTTGCATAGGGTTACCGTATGTTCTCGGGAGTATGTACCTAGCGCAAGTGCGCAATTCGCACAATAGAGAGAGTTGACCGGCCATTGATAGAGATGTGCTATCCCTCACCGTTCTGAAGCTCTGTAACTAACTGTGGCTCAAATACGTAGGCTCGGTGTAGCCACAGAGGAGTGAACGCTTTCTCTCCGCAATTTGTTACGAGGTGGAGCCCTTGACAGCGTGAGCCAAGGGCAGAGATTTGCCCCCAGTAAGAGGCTGTCATCCCCGAAGCGGGCGCAAGCCTGTTAGGGTCCCCCCAGGTTACGGCCTGGGGGTTTTTACTTCTGGGGGGTTCGCGGTCATCATGCCAAACCGCGTCTGCTTTCTGGTGGACGGTTTCAACGTCTACCACTCGATTACCGAGGCCATGAAGCTAAATCCAGCAGTATCAATGAAATGGCTCGATTTCGGATCATTCTGTAGGTCTTACCTATCAGCCATCGGCCCCGATGCTACGCTCGAACAGGTGTTCTACTTCTCGGCCACAGCTGATTGGCGTCCGGCAAGGGCGGCACGCCACACCCTCCTCATCGAGGCCCTTCGGGCGACGGGAGTATCCGTTCATCTCGGGAGGTTCAAGGAGAAGGACGTAACCTGCCCATCGTGTGGCTACCAGTTCAAGAAGCACGAAGAAAAGGAGACGGACGTCGCAATCGCCGTTAAGCTGGTTGAGTTGTTCTCTCTCGATGCCTGCGATACGGCGGTGCTCGTCACCGGCGATACCGACC
>DATJQI010000025.1:0-3440 GCA_035505915.1 Gemmatimonadales bacterium
TAGAAGACGCTGTCCTTCTGGCGTACCTGAGTCGCGAGCATGTCCGGTCCTCCACGGTAGCGAAGATTATAGACTACGCTCCCGCGTCCGGCGAGATGGCCCCGAAGGCGCGGCGGGCCGGCCCTTCCGGACCGGCCCGCCTCCGGTCCCGGCGGACAATCGCAAGCACTTGATCGCCAGGGGATTCGCGGCGGCGACGCCCGTGTGACGCCCGCCTAACGCCTCCAAGCTAGGCTGCAGGGTTCGTTGCGGGACGTGGATGGAATGGAGGCTCTCGTGTCGGGTATCTCGAGGCGCTTCGCGGTCGCAGGTGTGGCGGTCGCCGCCGCCGCCATCGCGGCGTGCGAGTCGGCGACTGCTCCTCGCTCGGGAGTGCAGCGGATCGCCCTCGGAACCATCGTGTCGGGATCGGTCGCGGCGGGAGATTCCGCGCGCCTCTACGCGTTCTCCGTCACTGCCGGCGCCAAGTACATCGTCTACGCCGCCGTCACCGCGGGGGCGATCCAGCTCGAAGTGCAGGATTCGGCCCGGCAGAATTCCTACGGTACGGGAGCCGCGGGGCCGTCGGGTCTTCCGATCGTCGAAAATCCCGCGCTGCAGTTCTTCTCGAACGCGAGCGCCGCGCGGCTGCTCGTGGTGAGCGGACTGCCGGCTGGCGCCGCCGCGCAGTATCAACTCCTCCTCTACGAGGAGAACGACGCCCCCGAGAGCCGCCCGGCCGCGTTCGCCATCGGGGACACCATCTCGGGCGAGACCATCGATCCCAGCAACGACGTGGACGTGTTCACGTCGGTGGTTCAGGGGGGAACGGATTTCGTCACCGTCGCCGAAGCGCCCGCGGTCACGGGCGTCGGGACGCTCGAAGTCCTCGTGCTCGACTCGACCGACTTCAGCCCCGAGGCATACGCGTTCATCATGCCGGGCGGGCCCGCGAGCGCGACCACGGGCCGGGTGCACGCCGCGACGACCCGCACTTACCGGTTCGAGTTCGCGGCAGCGTCGGGGACCGGGTGGCCGGCATTCGACGGGCCTTACCGCTTCTGGACCTACGCGATCAGCCGCGCACCGGAGCACCGCGCGGCCGCAGTTCCATTCAACTCCGTCGTTGCGGACGAGCGGTTCGACCGCGCGCTGGACGTGGACGAGTTCACGTTCACGGCCGCGGTAGGTACCCAGGTCGACGGCTTCGTCCAGGCTGCGGTGCCGGCGCACCTGGAGATCGCGGCGCCGTCGGGGACGGTGCTCGCGACGGCGGCTGCCGGCAGCGACACGAACCTGTATGCGCGGTCCACGGGTCCCACGACCCTGGCGCAGGCCGGCAGCTACGTCGCCCGCGTCGTCGCGGACGGCGAGCTCGTGGCGGATACGGGGGCGTACCGGCTGTACCTGTACCTCGTCAACCCGAAACCGGAGTCGGTGCCCGACAGCATCGGCCCCGGCGACACCATCGCGGGCGAAGCGATCGATTTGCCGGGCGACATCGACGAGTTCCGGTTCGTGGCGTCGGCGGGCCAGGAGTTCACCGCCTTCCTTCAGGCGCGAAGCGGCGACGCGACAACGTTGCTGCAGCTCGACGTGGTGGATGCCGACGGCACGGTGCTCGGATCGGTGCAGAGCACCGGGACCGACACGAGCCTTCTGGGCCAGGTCACGCCGCGAGTGGCCATGCACACGACGGGCACGCACCGGCTGCGGGTGTCCGGAGTCCCGGCTACGGGGGCCCGGAACCGCGGGCCCTATCGCGTCTTCCTGTACAAGGTGAATCGGCAGCCGGAGAACCACGCCGACACCCTGGCTCCCGGGGACAGCGTCTTCAACGAAGCCATCGACGCGCCGAGCGACGTGGACGAGTACCGCGTGCACGTTCTCGACACGGTCGGCGTGGACCTCAGGATACAGCTGCCGGACAGCGCGCAGGGGTACATCACCGCGCAGCTCGTGGATTCGGCCAGCGCCCTCCCGCTCGGGAACACCGGTGCTTCCGGCGGCGGGACAGGTCAGACGGGCAGCGTCATCCTCGCTCCAGGCACGTACATCGTACGCATCGACGGTGCGCGGGGGCCCTACCAGCTGTGGCTGTACAGGTTCAAGCTCGGGCCGGAGACCGCACCCGACACCATCGTCGTCGGTGACACCGTGCAAGGCGAGTCCATCGACGTGCCGGGCGACATCGACGTGTACCATTTCTTCGCCCGAGCCTGGCATCCTATCAACGTGATGCTCCAGGACATGGCGACGTCCGGGAGCCAGGGCATTCAGGCGGTGATCTACGGTTCCTACCCGTACCCGGTCATGACCGTTGGCTCGCGGCCGGGGGCGACATCGCTGGCGGACCATCAGACCGTCCGCATGGATCCTCCGGCGACGGGCTGGTACACCGTGACCGTCTCGGCGGGATCTCCCGAGACCGGGCCCTACCGTCTCGCGATCGTCCCAGTGAGCACGACGCCCGAGTCCGTGAGCCCGACGCTCGCCATCGGAGACTCCGTCACGGCGGAAGCGATCGACTTCCCCGGTGACTGGGACCAGTACACCGTGACGGCGACCCCGGGACAGACGCTGACCGTTCTGTTCGGGACCAACGCGCCGTGCTGCAACCTCTACCCCTACGTCTTCGTCTTCGACCCCGTGACGGGCGACACACTGGCGAGCAACGTCGGCCAGGGCCAGCGTCTGGCCGGTCCGTTCTCGGTTCCGTCGGGCGGCGTGGTGGCGGTCGCGGTGCTCGAGCAGACGCGCCGGACGCTGAGAGAGTGCTACGACGCCACGTGCGGTGGCACGTTCGGGTACACGGGCGCGTACTGGCTGCAGGTGGTCGCGGTCAACCGCGCTCCGGAAACGGCCTCGGCGACGTACGTGCTCGGCGACACCGTGAGCTCGGAGGCGGTCTTCCCCGTGGGGGACATCGACGAGTTCACGCTGACGGCCACTCCCGGCGCGGTGCTCAGCGCGTGGTACCGCCTGCGCGCTGACGCGGTCCCGGCGGGTAGCCTGATGACGATGGTGGTCGTCGATCCGGCCACGGGGGCAGTGTTGGCGGGGAGCGGCGCGGCGGTCAGCGGCTCGTCGCCGTCGTTCTTCGGGCCGGGATCGTTCACCGTCCCCGCCTCGGGGACCGTGGTGCTGCGGTTCATGGGCTACGGCCCGTTCGGCGAGGGGGTCGGCACCGCCCCGTACGAGTTCTTCGTCTCGAGCGGACCGTGAAGACTCGGCGCTCCGGCCGGCTTGGCGGGGCGCTCACCAGCCGGCGGCAGAGTTAGTCGGGGCGCAGCCCGCCGGTGAAGAGGGCGGGGCGCGGCGCTAGAACAGCGTCATCTGCTCGCCGATCTGCTCGGGCTCGACCGGACGCTGGCCTAGAAGGCGCTGGATCTGGCGGGCCGACGCGGGCGAGTGGCCTGCGAAGTGGTTGTTCACGTAGCCGTGGACCTCCGTGACCTTCG
>DATJQI010000026.1:0-12183 GCA_035505915.1 Gemmatimonadales bacterium
CGCCCCGCTTCCAGTCCCACAGGAACCCCAGGGACCAGCGGTGCCAGGTCAAGTCACTCGAGAACGACATCTGGAACTTCGGATTGGCGTCCCCGACCACCGCCACCTTCCCGGTCGAGTCGAGTCCCACGATCTGGGTCGCGGACTTCCCCTGCTCGATCTGGAAGGCGCCCAACGCCGTTCCGAAGCCTCCCACCTGGAACGCCGGCACGGGGAGCTGTTCGACGATGCTGTTGTTGGTGAAGAACGTGGTCCGCAGGATCCAGCTGGCGGCCGCGGTGCGCACCGGCGACACCGCGACCGACAGCTCGAGCCCGTGGTTGCGCAGCTCCCCGCCGTTGAACACCCGGGTGGCCTGCCCGGCGGAGGGACCGAGGGTCTGGGTCAGGATCAGGTTGGTGATCGTCTTCTGATAGACGGTGACGCCGACGGTGGCGAACTGGTTCCCCAACGTGGCATCCACGCCGGCTTCGATCTCGGTGTTGGTCTCCGGCCGGATCCCGGGGTCTCCCGCCTGGGGTGTCACGGCCGTTCCGAACAGTCCGGCGATGGTGCCGGTGGTATCCGGCGTGAACCGGACGCCGAAGAGGGGAAGGTTCCCCGTCTGGCCCCAGGCCGCGCGGACCTTGAGCTCATCCACGCCGTGGACGGGTGTGAGAAAGCGGTACGAGGCCGCGGCCTTGGGGAAGAGATAGTACTTGTCGGGGTCGCCGTTCACGCTGGACCGCTCGCCCCGAAGTCCCACCGTCATGAGGAGGCGCTCCTGCATCGCCAGCACCTCTTCCTGTGCATACCAGCTGAAGTTCCTGGTGGGCTGGACGAACTGGGTCAGCTGGATATTCGTGGCCTGCTGGATGTTGATCGCGCCCGACAGAAAGTCGCGGCCCACCAGGCTGGTCTGGTCCAGCTCTTGATCCTCGTATTGCAAGCCCGCGGAGGTGGTGGCCGTGTACGCCCCGGAGGCCGGGGCGTAGCGATGATTGAGGCCGCCGGACAGAGTGAGGAGGTGCTCCGCGGCTTTGCCGAGGACCATCGTGCCCGGCTCGCCGTCGGCCGGCTCGTACTGTAGATCCGGCGGCGACAGGATGTTGTTCTGCTGGTTGAAGTAGTCCACGCCCCCCTGCAGCGTGGCCTGCAGGTGCTGGGTGGGGGTCGTGAACACGTCGTAGTTGACGCTCCCCGAGCCGAGCACCCGCCAGACTGTTTCGTTGTTCTGGAGCAGGGCGAAGGTCTGCAGAGGGTTCGACGGCGCGAAGGGATTGACCGGGTAGACCCCGTTCACGGGCTGAAGATTGAAAAAGCTCGGCGTGAACGGGAGCACCAGAAACGTGCTGGTGCCGGTGTTGTCGTTGTTCGAAATGCCGCGATCGGCCTCGCTGTGAATCACCTGGGTATTGAGGCTCACGCGGAACGAGCTGCCCAGGAACTGGTCGAGGTTGGCGCGCAACGACTGTTTGTCGTACCCCGTATTCTCGGCGATCCCTCCGTCGTGCTTCACGAGCCCGGAGAGGAAGTAGTTGGTCGAGCCGGTACCGCCGCTCACGCTGGCGTCGGTTTCCGTGGAGAGCGGGTGCTGGCCATACAGGGCGCCCTCGTTATCGAACGCGGGGCAGCCGTTGCGGCACAGCACGCCGACCAGCGAGTCGTGTCCGAACGCCGCGACCGCTTCGGCCGAATCCTTGAAGGCGCGCGATCCCAGGCTGTTCGACACGCGGAACTGGCCGAAGCGCTGGGTCATGGCGTAGCGGGGCTTCCCCGCCTGGCCGCGCTTCGTGGTGATGATGATCACGCCGTTGGCCGCCTGGGAGCCGTAAATGGCGGCCGCCGACGCGCCCTTCAGAATCTCGATGTGATCGATGTCCGCGGGATTCAAGTCCGCGATGCGATTCACGGGGTTGTCCTGACTCGACGCGTTACCACCGGCTCCCGCCGCCGTGACCGCGTTCATGTTGCTCGCAAGGGCGTCGTTCGAGACCACCATCCCGTCCACGATGATGAGGGGATCCACCCCCCCGTTGATGGTGGTGACACCCCGGAGGTTGATCTGTCCGCCTCCCCCCGGCGCGCCCGAGTTCATCTGGATCAGCGCCCCCGGCACCTTGCCCTGCAGTGCGCTCTCGATGGTCGAGGACGGCGCGCGCGAAAGCTCGTCGGCCTGCACCGTGGACACGGCGTTGGCAAGGTTCTTCTGCTCGACGCCGGTCACCAGTCCCGTCACGACGATGGCGTCCAGGTGAAACACGTCGGGCTCCAGCTGGATATCCGCGACCGACTGGTCCCCGGCGACCGTCACCTGCTGGCGCTTGTAGCCGATCATCCGGACCAGCAGCGTCACCGCGCCGTCGGGCGCGACCAGGGAGAACACACCCTTGTCATTGGTGACCGCCGCGACGGTCGACCCGAGAACGGCCACGCTGGCTCCCGACACCGAGTCCTTCGTGACGACGTTCGTGACGTGCCCGGTGATGATCCGTTGCTGGGCGAGAGCGGCGGCGGGGCTGGCGAGCAACAACGCGAGGGCAAGCGGACGGCTCCACATGGCAGCCTCCCTTCGGGGCGTCTGCGTCGATGGACGGCGATCGAGGGGCTACCTTGCTCCACTCTTGGACGGGTGGCAAGTTGGGACGTCCGTTTCGTATTGCACCATCGAAAGGCGCCGGGAATCGGGCGTTATGTTGGCGAGGGTGCCATGAGCGACCTACACGCACGCCTCCAGACCGCCCTCGGGGACCGCTACGCGGTCCACTCGGAGCTGGGAAACGGCGGCCTGGCCACGGTCTTCCTCGCCGACGACCTCCGCCACAGCCGCCAGGTCGCAGTCAAGGTCCTGCAGGAAGGGGAGGCCCTGGTCGCGGACTTCGGCATCGCGATGGCGGCCCGGTCGACTACAATGCCCGGAGCATGAATCTCGCCATCTCGATCCCGCTCGCCACCGAGCTGCCGGCGGCCGTGCTCCTGGCCACCATCATACTCGGCCTCTCGATCCTGTCGGCGTTCCTCTACCGGAGGTACGGCAAGCCGTACCTCCGGTGGCTGGCCGTCGCCTGGGGTCTCTATCTCCTCCGGGTCGCGGCGATCACGACGTTTCTCGTCACCGACCGGCCCATCTGGCTGTACTGGCACCAGGTGCTCACCGGCTGGACGACGCTCGCGCTTCTGTGGGCCGCCCTGGTCTTCGCGCGGCAGCCCGCGTGGCGCTGGCCGTACGCCCTGCTCCTCGCGTTCCCTCCGGTCTGGTCGTACCTCGCCATCTACCGGTTCCAGAGCTTCCTGCTCGCCTCGGGCCCCGCGGTGCTGTTCCTCAGCCTGGTGACGCTCTGGACCGGCGGAACGTTTCTCCGCCACTACCGCCGGGTGCGCGCCACCGGGGCCGCGATCCTGGCCGTCGCGCTCCTCCTCTGGGGGCTGCACCACCTGGACTACCCGCTGCTCCGGGCGCGCGGTGTGTGGAGCCCCTGGGGCGACTACCTCGATATCCTGTTCCTCCTCGCCACCGGCGCGGGGATCCTGGTGCTGGTTCAAGATGAGCTGCGCGGGGGGCTGGCCGCCCTCTCCGCCCTCTCCGGGGACCTGCAAGCCCGGAACGGCGACGGCCTCGCGACGCTCCTGCAACGTCCGCTGGCGCTGCCCGCGGTACTCGGAAGCGCCATGATCGCCCTGCGCGACGGAGAGGCCCGCTGCATCGCGGGCGCGGGGGCCTGCGAGGGATGGCCCGCCGTCGAGCTCCCCCGGCGCGAGGCCGAAGCGACGGCCGCCGTCATCCGCACTGGCAAACCGGGGTTCCTCCGCGACTGGCCCGACGTCCGCGCCGGGGCATTCCCCTACGCGGCGATCCTGCCGGTGCTGAGCGGCGACGCACCGACCGCCGCCTTGGTGGTGGTCGGCAACGCTCGAGACCCCTTCACGGCGCTGGACGAGAGCTTCCTCCGCGCACTGGGCGGCCAGATCGGCGCGGCACTGCACTCGGCCGACCTCTACCGGCGCCTCGAGGCGCGCACCGCCGAGCTGGCGCTGCTCTCCTCCCACGTCGTGGCGGAGCACGAGGCCGAGCGCCGCCGCCTGTCCCTGGAATTGCACGACGAGACGGCCCAGGTCTTCACCGCCGTGAAGCTCCAGCTGGGCGTGCTGGGAGAGCAGCTCTCCACACCGCTGGCGGAACGCCTGGCGAAGACGGTGGACCTCATCGACACCGGGATGCAGAGTATCCGCCGGGTGACGAACCAGCTCCGGCCGCCCGTCCTGGACGACCTCGGCCTCCTGTCCGCCCTCCGCTCGCTGACCGACGCTTTCGCGGACCGGACGGGCGTGACGGTGGACCTGGAGCTGGTGGCGGCCCCGCCTCCGCTCAGCAAGGCGGCGGAGCTGGCGCTCTTCCGAGCCACCCAGGAGGCCCTGGCGAACGTCGCCAGGCACGCCGACGC
Organism: Gemmatimonadales bacterium; assembly: GCA_035505915.1. Taxonomy (GTDB): domain Bacteria; phylum Gemmatimonadota; class Gemmatimonadetes; order Gemmatimonadales; family GWC2-71-9; genus 40CM-2-70-7. The sequence continues at coordinate 4,422 of DATJQI010000026.1, forward strand.
CCGCCGCGTCGCGGTGCGCGTGGCCGCGCCGGGAGACCGTGTGACCCTCGAAGTCCACGACGACGGCCGCGGCCTTCCCGCCGGATTTGATCTGACGCGGGCGGAGCGGGAGGGGCACCTGGGTCTCGTCGGCATGCGGGAACGAATCGAGGCGCTGGGCGGCGATTTCGCCGTCACCGGGCCGCCCGGCGCGGGGGTGACCGTGCGGGTCGGCGTTCCGGCGGCGCCGGGAGGCGTTGCGTGAGCGGCGCCATCCGGGTGCTCATCGCCGACGACCATATCGTCGTCCGCCAGGGCATCCGGTATGTCCTCGAAGGAGAGCCGGGGCTCGTCGTGGTGGGCGAGGCGGACAACGGACCGGACACCATCGCCGCCGCGGCGCGGGAGCGTCCCGACGTAGTGCTGCTCGACCTCACCATGCCCGGGGCCTCCGGGCTCGAGGTGGTGCGCGGCTTGCGCACGCGGGTTCCGGCCACCCGCGTCCTGATCCTCAGCGTGCACGATGACCGGGAATACGTGGTGGAAAGCGTCCGCGCGGGTGCCCACGGCTTCCTGCGCAAGGACTCGACGCCGGGAGAAATCCGCCAGGCGATCCGGGCGGTGCACGCGGGCGACTCGTTCTTCAGCCCCCCTGCCGCCCGTCACCTCGCCGAAGCGGTCCAGGAGGATGCCCGGGACGGCGGCCCGGAGCTCCTGACCGCCCGGGAGCGCGATGTCCTCCTCCGGGTGGCACGCGGGCGCACCAATCGCGAAATGGCCGCCGAGCTGGGGATCAGTGTCCGCACGGTCGAGGCGCATCGCGACAGCCTGATGCGGAAGCTCCGGATCCACACCGTGGCCGGGCTCACGCGGTTCGCGATGGAACACGGCCTGTTCGAAGGCGCTCCGTAGGAATCACTCCGTAGTCCTGCGAATATCCGGAGACGCGGCCGCGGACTAGCGTGTCGCATGCCGTCCGACTTCGTCGACTACATCCCGCTCGCGACCACCCTCGTGGCGGCGGCGTTCGCCCTCTCCCTCTTCCGCCGGTTCCGCGCCAAAGGCGGTCTCCACCTCCTGTGGTGGGGCATCGGCGCGGTCACCTACGCGTCCGGTACGGTCACCGAGTCGCTCACGACGCTCCTTGGCTGGCACGAACCCGTGTTCCGGCTCTGGTACATCACGGGAGCGCTGCTGGGCGGCGCGCCGCTGGCCCAGGGCAGCGTGTACCTCCACCTCCGCGCGCCGGTCGCACATCGCCTGACGGCCGCCCTGATCGCGACGGTCGCGGTGGCGGCGACGTGTGTCTGGCTTTCGCCCATCAACTACGCGCTGGTCGAGCCCCACCATCTGACCGGCCGGGTCCTGGCCTGGCAGTGGGTCCGGGCGTTCAGTCCGTTCATCAACACGTATGCGTTCATCTTCCTGGCCGGCACCGCCGCCTGGTCCGCGTGGCGCTACCGGACGAAGCAGGAAACCCGCGGGCGCTTCATCGGCAACGCGCTGATCGCGGCGGGCGCGGTGCTGCCGGGCATCGGCGGATCCTTCACGCGGTTCGGTCACACCGAAGTCCTGTACGTCACCGAGTTCATCGGCATCGTGCTGATCTTCCTGGGCTATCGCTTCGCGACGCGCCCCGCCCTCTCCATTCCCGCTCGGGACCCCTCATGACCACGCTCGCTCGACCGATGCTGTCCGCGGCGATGCTCCTCGCCCTTCTCGCTCCGACGGGACGCGCCCGCGCCCAGAACCCCCTCACCGGCAGGGTGGTCGATGCCGCGACCCATAGTCCGATATCCGGAGCCGTCGTGCTCCTGGCGCCCGCCGGGGGCGCCGCCCCCCGGATGACCCGCACCGACGTCGAGGGGCGCTGGGCCTTCGATTCGGTCGCCGCGGGATCCTACGAGGTTCAGGCGCGACTGCCGGGCTACGCCCCCCGGAGCCGCCGCGTCGAGCGCCGGGAGAACGGGGATACGACGGCCGTCGACCTGGCGCTCACCCCCGCACCGGTCCAGCTCGACGCACTCGTCGTCGCGGCTTCACGCCGGCCACAGCCATTGAAAGACACCCCGGTGGCCACGCAGCTCATCACGCAGGAGGAGGTGCAGCGCACCGGGGCCGCGGACCTGGCCTCGGTGCTCGACCAGCAGGTCGGCACCGTGCCCCAGAGCGGGATTCCCACGGGGAGTGGAATCCTGCTCGAGGGGATGGGGGAACAACGGGTGCTCGTGCTGCTCGACGGGCAGCCGCTGGTCGGCCGCCTTTCGGGGACCTTCGACTTCTCCCGGATTCCGACGTCGATCATTCAGAGCGTCGAAGTGGTCGAGGGGCCGCAATCGGTCCTCTACGGCTCCGACGCGATGGGCGGCGTGGTGAACATCGTGACCCGCCCCGCCGCGTCCCAACCCGGCGCCATTTCCGCGGATCTCGTGGGCGGATCCCAGGGACGCCTGGACGCGTCGGTCCAGGGGCGCGGTGACGCCGGCCCCTTCACCGTGTCGGGCGACCTGGGGCGGCGGGAGATCTCGCTGGTGCCCGGCCAGCCCGGCACGAGCGGCGCGTATGCCCGGCGCTGGGACGGCATGGGCACCGTCGGGTGGGGGCGGGATTCCTCGTTCCGGCTCGAGACCAGCGCGCTCGTGGTCGCCGAGCGGCAGGGGTGGCAGAGCGGGCCCACGTCGTTCTTCGCGGACAACACCCAGCTCGCCGCACGGGCCGGCGCCACCTGGCAGTGGGGCACGCAGCGGCTCGCCCCGACGCTCTCCGTCTCCGAGTTCGACCACCTCCCGACGCAGTCGCCCGACACGGGCACGGAAACGGGGTCCGACGTGCACGAGGTGCAGCGGCTGGCGAAGGGCCAGCTCCTCTACACCGGCGGCTTCGGTGCCCACACCGTGGACGCCGGACTCGACCTGCAACGGGAAGACATCACCTCGGCCCGCGTCACCGGCGGCTCGCGGGCGCAGAACTCGGCGGACCCGTTCGCGCAGGTCACGCTCACGGCCGGGGCCTTCAAGATCGTCCCGGGGGCGCGCCTCACCTGGAATCAGCAGTGGGGCACCCACTGGACCCCGCGTCTGGCGGTGCTCTACCGGCCCGTACCCGAGCTCTCGTTCCGGGGGTCCATCGGGCAGGGCTTCCGCGCGCCGGATTTCAAGGAGCTCTACATCGACTTCGTGAATACGGCCCCGGGGGCGGGGTATGCGGTGCAGGGCAACCCCGCCCTCCGCCCGGAGACCTCCCGCAACGTGTCGGGCAGCGTCGAGTGGGCCGGAGAGCGGATCTACGCCCGCGCCTCGGGCTTCGACAACCGGTTCGACAACTTCATCGACTTCCTGTACCTCGGGATGAGCGGGGGGCTGATGCAGTTCACGTACAGCAACGTGGACAACGGGCACGTCCGCGGCGTGGAGCTGGACGCCGGGGCCACGGCGGGCGCCCTGCGCCTCGAAGGCGGGTACAGTCTGGGACGCGCGACCCAGACCGGCAGCGGCACACCGCTGCTCGGCATTCCCGCCGAGACCGCGCGGCTGGGCGCGACGTACACCCTGGCCTTCGGGCTGCACGCCTCCGTGACCGGGCTCTACACCGGGTCGGCCCCCATCGCGCCCAGCCAGACCGGCCCGGGGTATGTGACGCAGGGTTCGTTCACGCGAGTGAATCTGCTGCTCTCCCAGTCCCTGCCCCGGGGCGCGCAGCTCGAGGTCGGCGCGGACAACCTCCTCGACGCGAGGCCCGCCAATTGGCCCGAAGCATCGGGGCGGCTGGTATACGTCGGGGTCTCGTGGGGCGTGGCGCTGCAGTAGAAGCGCTGCGGGGGCGCCGAGGGGCTCAGCGCAGACCGGCCTGGAGCGCGGCGAACCGGGGGTCCCCGCGCAGCGCGTCGAACATCGGCTCCACGTTGAGCACCAGCATCGGCCATTCGTGGGCCGCCGCCGCGCGCTGCATCCAGAGGAACGCCTCGTCCCGCCGGCCCAGCGCGGCGTACACCACGGCGATCTTGGAGCCGAAGACGAACTGCCGCTGCCCGCGGTCCAGCAGTCGCTGCAACACCCGCTCCGCGTCGGCCCGGCGCCCGCACGTCGCGAGCGTGTAGCCCAGCACGGCGCCCTCGAAGTTCGGCAGGTCCTCGGGGATGTAACGCAGCTGGGCGAGGGCCTCGGGACACCGGTGCAGCTGGACGAAGCTGCGGGCCAGCTCGGCGTGGGCGATGGCGTTGCCGGAATCGAGGGACAGCGCGCGCTCCGCCTGGGCGATCGCCGGATCGTAGCGGCGGTTCAAGTACAGCATCGTCACCACGCGGGTGTTCGCGATCACCGAAAGCGGATCGAACTGCCGGGCCTGCTCGCTCTCCCGGACCGCGTCATCCCCCCGCCCCGCCGCGGCGTAATCCCAAGCCAGGAAGAGATGCGCGGTCGAATAGCGCGGATCGATCGCGAGCGCCTGCTTCAGCTCGCGCTCCGCGCCCGGCAAGTCCCGGTCGTACCAGAGCGTCGCGATGCCCAGCGACGCGCGCGCCTCGGCCAGGCTCGAGTCGAGCGCGAGGGCCTGCTGCGCGACTTCCTTCCCGCGCAGGAGTCCGTCCGCGGGCGTCACGTAGCCGAACAGCGAGAGCACCGTGAGGGCGTCGGCCAGGCCCGAGTACGCGGCCGCGTAGGTCGAATCGAGATGAATGGCCTGGCGGAAGTAGTCGGCCCCCGCCCGCAGGCCCTCGCCGGTCCGCTTGCCGAACGCGTAACGCCCGCGGAGGTACAGCTCGTAGGCCTCGGGGCTCACGGTCGAGCGCGTGACCAGCGCGGCGCGGCCGCCCCCCGAGAGCTGCACCTCGAGCGCCGTGACGATCGCACGCGCGATCTCGTCCTGGACGGCCCACACGTCCTTCACGTCCCGCTCGTACTCGTCGGACCAGAGCACCGAATCGGACCGCGCGCGGACGAGCTGGCTCGTCACCCGGACCCGCGACCCCAGCCGGCGGACCGAGCCTTCCAGCAGGTTCTCGACCTGCAGCTCCGCGCCGATCTCGGGAGACTTGACGTTCCGGCCCTTGAAGGAAAACGCCGAGGTGCGCGGCACGACCCGCAGGCCCGCCACGCGGGTCAGGGCGTTGATCAGCTCTTCGGACATCCCGTCCGAGAAGTACTCGTCGTTGGGGTCGGCCGAGAGACTGGTGAATGGCAAGACGGCGATGGACCGCGGATCCGCGGCCCCGGCGCCCCCGGCGCCGCGGCGGGCTCCGACGGCGTAGATGACCGCGATGATGGCGAGAGCCGCGGTGAGCGCGCCGAGCGCGAGCCGCAGGCCCGGGCGGCGGGCGGGCCCGCTGCCGGCGGCCTGCAGCGCCTGCGCCAGCTGTGCCGCGGTGGCGTAGCGGTCGCCCGGGACCTTCGCCAGCGCCCGCGTCACCGTGGCTTCCACGCGGGGCGGCACGGTCCGCACGGCCCCCAGCCGCGGCGGCGGCTCGGACAGGAGCTTCGCGATCATCGCCTGGACCGTCGGCCCGGTGACGGGCGGCTCCCCGGCGAGCATCTCGTACAGCACGGCGCCGAGCGAGTAGATGTCCGCGCGGCCGTCGACGGGCTGGTCTCCGGTCGCCTGCTCAGGACTCATGTACTGCGGCGTGCCGAGGGAAATGCCGGTCTCGGTGAGCCGCGGTCCGCCCGCTTCCTGGAGCGCGAGGGCGATGCCGAAGTCGGCGATCATCGCCTCCCCCTCGTGGAGCAGGATGTTCTCGGGCTTGATGTCCCGGTGGACGACTCCCTGGCGGTGCGCGTAGTCGAGCGCCCCGGCCACCTGGCGGGCGATGCCGATCGCCTCGTCGAGGCCCAGCTGGTGCTCGCGGGCGAGCCGGGCGCGGAGCGACTCGCCGCGTACGAGCGGCAGCACGTAATAGAGGAAGCCGCCGGCCTCCCCGGAGTCGATCAGCGTCAGAATGTGCGGATGGTCGAGCCGGGCGGTGATGCGGATCTCGCCCAGGAAGCGCTGGGCGCCGAGGAGCGCGCCGAGCTCGGGTTTCAGGACTTTGAGGGCGACCTCACGATCGTGCTTCAGGTCGTGGGCGAGGTAGACCGTCGCCATCCCACCGGACCCGATGGGCCGTTCGATGCGGTAGCGGTCGGCGAGGGCGGCGGCGAGGCGGTCGGCGTCGGTCATCGGCCACCAAGATGCGGGAGGAGCCCGCGCCGCGCCACGGCACCCGGGGGGCCGGCGGCCAATCCGCCCCGGGTGCGTCCCCACGTGGCCCGGGCCGGTCAGGTCTGCAGCTGAACCTGACCGCGGATCGCGCCGTCCGGATGCGCCTTGGTATGGACGTTCACGTACACATCACCCTTCCGCATCGCCGCGAGGAGCCCGGCCATCGTGGTCCCGTGGAGGTCCTTCGGGCGCAGGACACCGTGCGCAATCTCGCCCGGGCCGCGCGCCGGTCCGGCATAGAGCGTCGCCACCGGACTCCCGGTCACGGTCGCGGCCCCGAGGTGCAGATGCGCCGCCGTGACGTCCTGGAGTCCCTTCACGTGCACGACGTAGTCGAGATTGCCGCCGCGGATGGTGAACTCGGCGGTTCCCGAGGCGAAGCTCGGGACCATCGGTACTTCGTACCCGCCTTCGAGCACGGCGACGAATTCGGCGGCCTTCTTCTTCGCCGTGGCTTTGGTCGCGGAGTGCGACGCCGTCAGGTTCGCGGCCGGAGCGCTGGAGAGCGCGGACTTGGCCGGGGTCTGGGCGAAGGCGCTGGTGGCCAAGAGCAGCAGGGCCGCCGCCGTCGCGCCGGAATGGAACGGTTGCATATCGGGAATCTCCCTTCGAAACGGAAATCGGTCACGGGAACAGATCGCTGTTCCCACTAGACCGATGCCGTTCCCCCGGACGGCGTCGCGGCGCAGGGTGCGACGATCCGTCCGGCGACAGGGGGGGCCTACCCTCCGGCGAGACGCCGGTCGACGGCCTCCCCGATGGCGCGGGCGCGCCGGACACAGACGGTCAAGTCGGCCAGGGAGCCCGTCCCCGCCTCCAGCCGCAGCAGCTCGAGACGAAGGTTCTCGAGAGCCGCGACGGCCTGGGTGAGATCCTCGCCGGTCGCGCCGTCCGCACGGAGGCGGGCGGCCCGGCGCTCCAGACTGTCGATGACCACCGGAACGTCGCGGACCCCGTCCCGCTGATCGGCGGTGAGCCCTTCGTACGCGGCGAGCGCCGAGCGGCCCAGGACCAGCTCCGTGGCATCGCCGGACGGGAGGCCGCGGGGCCGGGCCGCGATCCCCATCCCGGCGACCCGGAAGAACCACCGCCCGAAGCGTCCCGCCCAGAGCTTGTGCCAGAGGGAGTCGATTCGCTGGAAGATGCGGCGTTGGTGAACCGCCTCCGCCTCCTCGCGCTGCACCTGCGCTTCCGCCAGGAGCGCAGCCCGGATGTCGTCGAACGCGTATCCGCTGCGCAAGAGCCGCCGGGCCACGATGACCAGCTGGATGATCAGAATCGTGCCGATCAGCCCGGGGCCCGAGATGGACACGCTCGTGCCGCCGTGGCCCGTGGTCACCCCGTTCTGCCCCGCCAGGATCGACGCCAGCACGACCATTGTGGAGACCTGGGCGTTCCGGAGGAAGCTCCGGACCACCGGAGGAGCGCGAAAGTCCCGTCCCCGCGCCTCCCCCACCACCCGGGCGAGGTCGTCGCTCATCTGGAAGCGGTCCGCCGGATTCCGGGCGAGACAGCGCGTGACGATCTGCGCGAGCTTGTCGGGAACCTCGGGGCGCAGGCTCTTGAGGGCCGGAGGCGCCTGCTGGAGCTG
>DATJQI010000027.1:0-45353 GCA_035505915.1 Gemmatimonadales bacterium
GGTGAAGTCCCAGGAGATGCTCGGAGAATACCATCTGTATCGCCTGCGCGGTCCCGGACGCGTCGAATCGCTCGGCGCGGTCCCCCGCGAGCTCTACGGGTTCAGCGTGTCCGCCGACCTCCGCCACGCCGCCGTGGCGACCCGCGACTACCACGCCGACGCGTGGCTCTACCGCGTGATCCGGCCCTGACGTGACGCCCATCGACGACCTGGCCCGCGCCCTCGCCGGCCGGTACCGCATCCAGCGCGAGCTCGGCGCGGGTGGAATGGCGACCAGGTGACGCACGCCCCTCTCGAGGATATCCGATGCGGCTGAAGGCGATGTTGTTGATGGGAGGTGCCGCCCTGCTGACGAGCGGGGCCGTCCGCTCCTCTCCCGGCGGTCCGCGGGTCGCGTGGAACGACAACCGGGAGCCGGCGGGCACGCTCGCGCGGGGGGTTCTCACGCTCTCTCTCGTCGCGCAGGCGGGGGAGTGGCGCCCCTTCGGGGCCGACAGCCCCGGCGCGTCGGTGTTGACCTTCGGGGAAGCCGGGAAGGGTCTCCAAGATCCCGGGCCGCTGATTCGCGTGCCCCTCGGGACCTCGATCCACGTGACCGTGAAGAACCTCACCGGCGTCCGCCTCGTGGTGCACGGATTCGCGGCCCGGCGCGTGGCCGTGATGGACACGCTCGACATTCCGCCCGGCGAGTCCCGCGAGGCCCGGTTCACGCCCGAGGACGCGGGGACGTTCTACTACTGGGCGAGCGTCGACGGCTTCGCGGTCAACGACCGGATTCTGCGGGACGCCCATCTCAACGGTGCGCTGATCGTCGATCCACCCGGCGCGGCCGCTCGAGCGCCCGACCGGGTGTTCGTGGTCGAGCGCTGGGTGCCGGACACCCAGCCCAACGGGAATCCGGACTTCCCCCATGAGCTGATGACCCTGAACGGGAGACCCTGGCCGCTCACCGAGCGCCTGGCCTTCGACGTCGGCGACTCGGTGCGGTGGCGGTTCATCAACGTGTCCGGGGACGTCCATCCGTTCCACATGCACGGGTTCTACTACCGGGTGGATGGCCGCGGGGACTTCGCCCGGGACACGGTCTACTGGCCGGCCGAGCGGCGCATGGTCGTGACGGAGACGATGATGCCCGGCACGACCCTGGACCTGGCCTGGAGGCCGGACCGCCCCGGCGGGTGGATCTTCCACTGTCACTTCAGTCCCCACGTGTGGCCGAATACCGGGCTCCCGCCGGACACGGAGCCCGGCAAGGCGCGCGTCGATCACCTGCTGAACGGATACCCGGAGATGCCCGGGATGAATGCCGAGCATCGGGGGATGGGGGGCTTGGTGCTCGGGCTTTACGTCCGGCCCCCCGCGGGCTGGCGTCCAGACGCCGGCCCGCGGCGCACGCTGCGGCTCCTGGTGCAGTCGGACTCGGGACCCGGGGACAGCCTCCGACGGTTCGCGTACGAGCTCCAGGAGGGGGACCGGACGACCGCGCCGGACGCGCCGGGGTCACCGGGCCCGGCCCTCGTCCTCCGCCGCGGAGAGCCCACGCGCATCTGGGTGGTGAATCACACGCCGGAAATGACGCAGGTACACTGGCACGGTCTCGAAATCGAAAGCCCGTACGACGGCGTGGGGGGGACCAGCGGTGTCGGGCCCGAGCGCGCCCACCCCATCACGCCCGGCGAATCCCTCGCGGTGCTCGTGACTCCGCCGCGGGCCGGGACGTTCATCTACCACACCCACTTCAACGACCTGCGCCAGCTGAGTCACGGCCTGTACGGACCGCTGATCGTGCTCGACACGGGGGCGCGCTGGAATCCCGACAGCGATCAGGTATTCATCGTGGGTGCGGACGCGGGCTACGATTCCAAGCTGTATCGGATTCCGGCGGGTCCGGCGCCTTCCTTGCGTGCCGGCGTCACCTATCGTTTCCGTCTGATCAACATCACCCTGTTCGATGCCCAGCTCACCTACGCCCTGGTCCGGAACGGCGCGCCCCTGCGCTGGAAGCCGCTGGCCAAGGATGGGTACGCGCTGCCCAGGTGGCAGTCGGGCGTCACGGACGCGCGCCAGATCGTGAGCGTCGGCGAGACCTACGATTTCGGGGTGCAGGCCGCCGACACGGGGGCGGTGACGCTGGAGGCGCGCGAGCCCGACGGGACCCTGGTGGGAAGCCAGCTGATCCGGGTCGGGAAGTCGCGTCCGTGATCGACCGTCTCGCTGGTGCTCCTTTCTCCACGCGGCCGTCGCTACACCACTCCCGATCGTCTTTGGAGGATCCATGCGTCGCTTGGCGGTGATGGTGGGATTCGCAGTGCTCGCGGCCGGCTCGGCCGCCGCCCAGGTCCCGGCGGGCCTCGATTCGATGCTGCACCGGCTCTTCGCCTCGGGGGAGTTCTTCGGGGCGCGCTTCGGGCCGGCGCGGTGGATCGAGAACGGGAATGCGTACACGACGGTCGAGCCGTCGGCCGACCAGAAGGGCGACGACATCGTCCGGTACGAGACCGCCACCGGCGCGCGGTCCGTCCTGGTCTCCGCCCGGCAGATGACGCCGGCGGGGGACAGCACGGCGCTCGACTTCGACGACTACACCTGGTCCCCCGACGCGACCAAGCTCCTCCTCTTCACGAACACGCGGAAAGTCTGGCGGGCGAACACCCGCGGGGACTACTGGGTGCTCGACCGCACCACCGGCACCCTGCACCAGCTGGGCGGCGGCGGTGACCCCTCGACCCTGATGTATGCGAAGTTCTCGCCCCAGGGGGACCGGGTCGCCTACGTGCGGCACGGCGACGTCTACGTCGAGAGCCTGGCCGACGGGAAGATCACCCGCCTCACCACCGGCGCCGACTCCCTCCACGTGAGCGGGATGACGGACTGGGTCTACGAAGAAGAGTTCGGCCTGCGGGACGGCTTCCGCTGGTCGCCCGACGGCGCGAAGATCGCGTTCTGGCACTTCGACATGACCGGCGTCCGCACGTTCTATCTCATCAACGACACGGACTCGCTCTATCCCTACGTCACCCCCATCCAGTATCCCAAAGCCGGCACCACCAACTCGGCGGTGACCGCCGGTGTGGTCTCCGCCGCGGGCGGCCCCATCACCTGGCTCCAGCTCCCCGGCGATCCCCGGCAGGACTACCTGCCCCGGATGGAATGGGTGGGCCCCGGCGAGATCATGCTCCAGCGGATGAACCGGGCCCAGAACGCCGACCGGGTGATGATGGCGAACGCCGCCACCGGAGCGGTGACGCCGATCTTCACCGAGCAGGACAGCGCGTGGGTCGACCTCGTCGACGACATCACCTGGATCAACGGCGGCAAGGAGTTTCTGTGGCCGTCCGAGCGCGACGGCTGGCGGCACGTCTACCGCATCTCGCGGGACGGCAAGACCACCAAGCTCGTGACGGCGGGCGCGTTCGACATCACCGGCATCGACGGCGTGGACGAAAAGGGCGGGTGGATCTACTACGGGGCCTCGCCGGACAACGCCACCCAGCGATACCTCTACCGCAGCCGCCTGGACGGGTCGGGGAAGGCCGAGCGCGTGTCACCGGCGGCGCAGGCGGGCTTTCACTTCTACGATCTCTCGCCCGACGCCCGCTGGGCACTCCATTTCTATTCCAACGCCACGACGGTCCCCGTCACCGAGCTGGTGAAGCTCCCGTCCCAGCAGGTGGTACGGACCCTGGTGGACAATCAGCGGCTCGCGGCGGCGGTGCGGCCGTACGTTCATCCCACCGAGTTCTTCCAGGTCCCGTTGCCCGACGGCGCGACGCTCGACGGCTGGATGATCAAGCCGGCGAACTTCGATTCGACCAAGAGCTATCCGGTGCTGCTCTACGTCTACGGCGAACCCGCCGGGCAGACCGTGCTCGACCGCTGGACCGGAAACCAGGGTCTCTGGTACGGCGCCCTGGCCGACCAGGGCTACATCATCGCGAGCGTGGACAACCGCGGCACGCCGGCGCCGAAGGGCCGCGCCTGGCGCAAGGCGGTGTACGGGCACTTCGGCGTCCTCTCGTCGCAGGAGCAGGCCGACGCGGTGCGGGCGCTCGCCCAGGTCCACAAGTACGTCGATCTCTCGCGTGTGGGCGTCTGGGGCTGGAGCGGCGGCGGCTCGAGCACGCTCAACGACATGGTGCGCCACGGCGACCTGTTTTCGGTGGGCATGGCGGTCGCGCCGGTCGCGGATCCGAGCCTCTACGACACAATCTATCAGGAGCGCTACCTCGGGACCCCTCAGGAACACCCGGATTGGTACCGGATCGGCACGCCGGCCAACTTCGCGGAAGGGCTGAAGGGACATCTGCTGGTGATGCACGGCTCGGGCGACGACAACGTGCATTATCAGGGCACGGAGCGGTTCCTCAACCGGCTCATCGCGCTCGACAAGCCCGTGGACTTCATGGTCTTCCCGAACCGCACCCATTGCATCTGCGAAGGGCGGGGGACCACGCTTTACGTCTACACGACGCTCACGCGGTATCTGCTCCGGAACCTTCCGGCAGGCGGGCGATAATTCTTCGCTGAAGGCCTCACCTGACCCCGGGCGCAAGCCCGGGGTGCAGGGCAGGGTGCTCCGGTCTCAGTTGATCCAGGATCGGCGTGGCGAGTCCCGCGAGGGTCCGCTTCTCCCCATCCTCCAGGTCGAGCACGATGACCTGGTTGGCTCCGACCTTGAGCCAGGGTCCCGGCACGTAGAGCGTCTGCTGCGGCCCGATGTACCAGTAGCGGCCCAGGTTGTGGCCGTTCACCCAGACGTTCCCCTTTCCCCAGCCCCGGAGGTCGAGGAAGGTGTCCCCCGTGCGGGCGAGGGTGAACGTCCCCCGGTACAGCGCCGGTCCCGTCCCCGGCTTCCGGCTGAACGCGGCCCGCTCGGGGTGATCGAAGGGCAGGGCGAACATGTCCCAGCCGGAAAGCGGGGCGCCGGCGAAGGTGACGGAATCGGTGATCCCCTGGCGGTTGGCGGGAATGCGTGAGCCGTAGTTGATCCGCCCCGTGTTCTCGACCAGGATCTCGAGGCGGCTCGAATCCCGCGGGATGGCGATCACCGCGCTGTCCTGATGGTCGCGGCGGTCCAGCTCGGCCACGCGCTTCCCGTCCACGAAGACGATCCCGTAGTCCCGCAGTTCCCGGATCCGCAGCACCCCGGTGCCCGCCCGGGGGACGCGGGTGCGGTACAGCACGTAGCCGTACGCCTGACCCAGATCTTCCATCGCCAGCGGAGTGGGCGAGCGGACCGGCGCGCGCAGCAGGCTCGACAGGCCGGCGCGTTCGGGAAGCGGGAAGCGGGCAACGGAAATCGGCGGGGCGACGTTCGGGACGGCGGGCAGGGAAGCGCCCGCGGGCAGGTGCCGCCGGATCACGTCCCGCAGTGCGTAATACTTCGGCGTGGGCCGCCCCGATTCGTCGAGAGGAGCGTCGTAGTCGTAGCTCGTCGGCTGCGGCTGGTAGTGATCGTCGTAGTTCGCGCCGGCGGTGAATCCCCAGTCGGTGCCCCCGTGGAACATGTACAGGCTCACCGACACCCCGTGCGACAGGAGCGAGTCGTAGGCCGCCGCGGTGGGCGCCGTGGCCACCCGTTGATGCGGCTCCCCCCAGTGATCGAGCCATCCGGGATAGAACTCGGCCAGGAAGAACGGCCCCTTCGGGTGATACTTCCGGATCAGATCGAGCGCGCTCCCCGCGTCACCCCCGGTGAGCGCCGGCAACGTCCCTTCGAGGGATCCGGCCGGCACTTCGTCGATCCCATCCGCCGTGTAGAGCGGCACGTCGAACCCCGCGTGGCGGACGGCGTCCCGGAGCTTGCCCAGGTAGACCTTGTCCGACCCATAGGACCCGTACTCGTTCTCGACCTGTACCATCAGGATCGGGCCTCCGTGCGTGACCTGGAGGGGCGCCAGCTGCTTCCCGAGGGCGTCGAGGTAGCGGTCGACCGCCGCGATGAACGCGGGATTGTCCTCGCGCACCCGCACCGCCGGCGCCTTCAGGAGCCACGACGGGTACCCGCCGAACTCCCACTCCGCGCACACGTACGGGCCGGGCCGCAGGACCACCCAGAGCCCCTCCTGGCCCGCCTCGCGGACGAACTCGGCGACGTCGGCGTTGCCGGCGAAGTCGAAGACGCCGGGCCGGGGCTCGTGCACGTTCCAGAACACGTAGGCGGACACGGTGTTCAGGCCCATCGCCTTCGCCATCCGGAAGCGCTGGCGCCAGTCTTCCCGGGGAATGCGCGGGTAGTGCATTTCCCCGGCCAGGATCTGGAAGGGCCGGCCGTCCAGGAGAAACGCCGAGTCGCCCACGGCGAAGGTGTGCTGGGCGGAGATGGGGGCGGCCAGGGCCGCCGTCAGCAGGAAGAGGGAGGCACGGTGCATGCGCTAATCTATACTTCCTCCATGCATTACGTCCTCGACCTCATCGGCGTGGCGGTGTTCGCCGCCTCCGGCGCGCTCTCGGCGGGCCGCAAACGGATGGACCTCCTCGGCGTCGCCGTCATCGCGGTCGTCACGGCCATCGGCGGCGGCACGATCCGCGACGTGCTCCTCGATCAGCATCCCGTCTTCTGGATCCGCGACCCGGCGTACGTGGTCGTGACCGTCTGCGCGGGACTCGCGACCACCCTGTGGGTACGGGTGCTGCCGGTGCCGCGCCATGCCCTGACGGTCGCCGACGCCATGGGGCTCGCGCTCTTCACGGTGTCGGGCGCGCAGATCGCCGAGCGGACGGGGCAGGCGGGGATCGTCGTCGTGGTGATGGGCGTGATCACGGGCGTGGCCGGGGGCGTCGTCCGGGACGTCCTCTGCAACGACATCCCGCTGATCTTCCGGAAGGGCTCCCTCTACGCGACGGCGGCCCTCGCCGGGGCGGTGCTCTATCTGGTGCTCGAGCGGGTCGGCACGCCCGCCCCTGTCCCCACCTTCGCCGCCATGGCGACGATCGCGGCGCTGCGGCTGGCCTCAGTCTACTGGGGGCTGGCGCTTCCGGTACCCGACCTTCCGCAGGAGTGACGGAAGCGCCAAGCTTGGGCCGGCACCCAACCAGGAATCGCCCGGATGAAGCTCGGTCTCGCCGTCCTCCTGCCGCTCTGCGCCACGGCGTCCCTCGCCGCCCAGGGCGTGCCCGACTCGCTCTACGCCGTCACCGACACGATGATCCCGATGCGGGACGGCGTGAAGCTCTTCGTCCAGATCGCCAGCCCGCGGGACACGGCCGGCGGGCCCTTTCCCGTCATCCTGACCCGAACGCCCTACAGCGCCACCGGCGGTTACCACAACAACCTCCTGACCGAGCTCGCCCGCGAGCGGTACATCTTCGTGTCCGAGGACATCCGCGGGCGGTACAAGTCGCAGGGCACGTTCCTGATGAACCGGCCCGCGCGCCTGCCCGGCGACACCACGGGCATCGACGAGAGCACCGACACCTGGGACACCATCGACTGGCTCATTCACCACGTTCCGCACAACAACGGGCGCGTGGGGGTGACGGGGACGTCGTACCCGGGCTGGCTCACCGAAATGGCGGAAGTGCACCCGCACCCGGCCCTGAAAGCGGCGGCCCCGATGGCGCCCATGACGGACACCTGGCTGGGGGACGACTTCTTTCACAACGGCGCCTTCCGCATGACCTACGGGCTCGAGTACGCCACCCTGCTCGAGTCGGGGAATGAGAACACCACGTTCGACGTCGGGTCGGACGACATGTACGACTGGTATTACCGGCACTGGCCCATGTCGGTGATCACCGACTCGGTTCTGCACGGCAAGTTCCCGACCTGGAACGCATTCGTGGCGCATCCGGCGTACGATCAGTACTGGCAGCGGCGTGCCGCCGAGCGGGTGTTGACGCACACGACCGTGCCGACGCTGGCGGTCGGGGGGTGGTGGGACCAGGAGGACTTCTTCGGTCCCCTCGAGATCTACAAGACTCTGGAGCGGTCCGACTCCGCCCACCTCAACTTCATCGCCCTCGGTCCGTGGAATCACGGGGGCTGGCACGGCACCGGCGCCTCCCTCGGCGCGATCGACTTCGGCCAACCGACGTCGGTCTGGTTCCGCACCCACATCCTGGTTCCGTTCTTCAACCACTATTTGAAGGGAACCGACTCGCTGCCGCTCACCGAGGCGGTGACCTTTGAGAGCGGGGACAACCGGTGGCGCTACTGGGACTCCTGGCCCCCGAAGGACGGGGAGGCGAAGGCCTTGTACTTTCGCGCGGGCGGCAAGCTGTCGTTCGATCCGCCGGCCGACCGCGCGCCCACCGCGTTCGACAGCTACGTCTCGGATCCGCGTCATCCGGTGCCGTACCGCCGCCGGCCCATCTCCCCGGTCTACTCCCCCAAGGGCTCGGAGTGGTACACGTGGCTCGTGGCGGACCAGCGGTTCGTGGATGGCCGGCCCGATGTCCTCACCTGGGAGACGGACCCGCTCACCGACGACGTCACCATCGCGGGAAACGTGACCGCGAAGCTCTTCGCGGCCACGACCGGATCCGACGTGGACTGGGTGGTCAAGCTGATCGACGTGTACCCGGACACCGTGGCCGGGAAGCCCGCGATGGGGCACTACGAGCTGATGGTGGCCGACGACATCTTCCGCGGGCGCTACCGGACGAGCTACGAGCACCCGCGGGCCGTCACGCCGAACGCGGTGCTTCCGTACACCATCGATCTCCACCAGCAGAACTACCGGTTCCTCAAGGGCCACCGGATCATGGTGCAGGTGCAGAGCACCTGGTTCCCCCTGTACGACCGCAACCCGCAGACCTTCGTGCCGAACATCTTCCTTGCGAAGGCCTCGGATTTCCGGGCGGCCACGGAGCGCGTCTACCGCGCCGCGACCGAGGCCTCACGCGTCGAAGTGGAGGTGGTCAAGTGAAACGGCGAACCTTCTTGCAGGCAACCGGAGCGGCAGGTATGGGCGCCGTCCTTCCCTTGGCAGGGAGCAGACGGCTTACGGCTCCCGGCGATTCCGGCACGGTCATCCTGTTTCAAGGCGACTCCATCACCGACTGCGGCCGCGACCGTGCGGCGGGCGCGCCGAACCTCGCCCAGGCCCTCGGAAATGGATACCCGCTGCTGGTCGCCTCCCTTCTGCTCGCCCGCCGGCCGGACGCGGGGTACCGGTTCTTCAACCGGGGCGTGAGCGGCAACACCGTGCCCGACTGCGACGCGCGTTGGCAGACCGACACCATCGCGCTCGCCCCGGACGTCGTCAGCATCCTGATCGGCGTGAACGACTACTGGCACACGCTGAACGGGACCTACCGCGGGACCGCCGCCGACTACGAACAGCAGTTCACGGCGCTCCTGGCCCGGACCCGGACCGCGCTCCCGGGTGTGCGCCTCGTCGTCCTGGAGCCGTTCGCGCTCCGGACCGGCGTGGTCACCGATCAGTGGCTGGCGCCGTTCGACGAGCGGCGGCAGATCGCGCACCGGGTCGCGGACGCGGCGGGCGCGGTCTATCTGCCCACGCAGGACCTGTTCGACCGGCTGTGCCGAGAGGCGCCGCCGTCCTTCTGGTCGGCGGACGGAGTGCATCCGACGGCGGCCGGGCACGGCGCCATCGCCGGCATGTGGATGGAGGGGGTGGGGCTCTAGTTGATCGAGGCACTCCGAGCCGCGCTCGCTCCCCGGTACGTGCTCGACCGGGAGCTCGGCCGCGGCGGGATGGCCACGGTGTTCGTCGCTCAGGACCTGGCGCAGGGGCGGGCCGTGGCGCTGAAGGTGCTGTCGCCCGAGGTCGCGTCGGCCGTGGGCGTAGACCGCTTCCGGCGCGAAATCGCCATCGCGGCGTCCCTGCAGCACCCCCACATCCTGCCGCTGTTCGACTCCGGCGAAGCGGCGGGGCTTTTGTATTACACGATGCCGCTCGTGACGGGGGAGTCGCTGCGGGCCAGGATCGACCGGGAGGTGCAGCTCCCCGTCGACGACGCCGTGCAGATCGCGCGCGAAGTCGCGGACGCGCTTACGTTCGCCAACAGCCGCGGGGTCGTGCACCGCGACATCAAGCCCGAGAACATCCTTCTCGACGCCGGACACGCGCTGCTCACGGACTTCGGCATCGCGCTGGCCATCGGGGCCCTGGTGGAGGCGGACGCGAAGCGCCTGACCTCGACGGGCATCGCGGTCGGGACCCCGGCCTACATGAGTCCGGAGCAGGCGGCGGCCGACCGGCGTCTCGATGGCCGGAGCGACGTCTACGCCTTGGGCTGCGTGCTCTACGAGATGCTCGCGGGCGAGCCCCCGTTCACGGGCCCGACTGCGCAGGCCATCGCGGCCCGGCGACTCACGGAGTCCCCGCGGAGTCTTCGGGTGGTCCGGGAGGCGGTGACCCCGGCGCTCGAGGCGTCCGTGATGAAGGCATTGGCGCGGGCCCCCGCCGACCGCTGGGTCACGGCGGCCACGTTCTCGGCGGGGCTGGAGCAGGCGACGGCGACCCGGACCACCGCGACCCTCGCGGTCGGTGGAAACCCACGCTGGCGCCGTCTGCTGATCGCCGGGATCACGGTGGCGGCCCTCGGGGGAGCGATCATCGGGGGGTCGGCGGCGTGGCGGGCCATCGGCCGGTGGCGGGGGACCGCGGAGCCCACCCGGCTGGCGGTCCTGCCATTCGACAACCTCGGCCCGCCCGACCAGCAGTATTTCGCCGACGGCATCGGTGACGAGGTCCGCGGCAAGCTGACGCAGGTGCCGGGGCTCACCGTCATCGCCCGCGCCAGCTCGGAGCAGTACCGCCATTCGTCGAAGCCGCCCGCGGAGATCGGTCGGGAACTGGGCGCGGCATACCTGCTCACCGGCACGGTCCGGTGGGAGAGGCACGCCGATGGCTCGAGCGAGGTGCACGTCAGCCCGGAGCTCATCCGGGTGTCGGACGAGTCGGCCCGGTGGGAAGAGGGGTTCGACGCGCCGCTCACCGATGTCTTCCAGGTCCAGACCGGGATCGCCGTCCGCGTGGCGCACGCCCTCGACGTCGCACTGGGATCGGGGGATCAGGAACGGCTCGCCTCTCCGGCCACGAAGAACCTTGCGGCATACGACGCGTATCTGCAGGGCGAGGAGATCTCGGATCGATTGGGGACGGTGGATCCGGCCGTGATGCGCCAGGCGGTGGAGTACTACCGACGCGCGGTGCGCCTCGACTCGTCGTTCGCGCTGGCCTGGGCCCGCCTCGGCGTGGCCCAGGCCATCCACCACCAGTACGACGACGCCGACACGGCGGAGGTGAGCGAGGCCCGGTTCGCGGTGAACCGAGCGGTGGTCCTGGCCCCGAAGTCGGCGCAGGCGCACGAGGCGCTGGCCATGTTCCACACCCTGTCGGCGCGCGACTATCCCGCGGCTCTGGCTGAGTGGGAGCGCGCGGGCGCCCTCCAGCCGGGCTCCACGGCCGAAGTGTCCGACGGCCGGGGGTTGACGGAGCAATTCATGGGGCAATGGGATGAATCGGTCCGCGACCTGGCCGTGGCCCACGACCTCGATCCTCGTTCCGCCGCGACGTCGCTCCGCCTCACGCGGGGTCTGCTGTGGCTCCGACGGTATCCCGACGCCATGCGGACCGCGGACAGCGCGCTGAGGCTGGCGCCCACCAATACCGTGCTCCTCGAGCTCCGGGCCGAGGCGTCGCTGGGGCAGGGTGACCTCCCCGGCGCGCGGGCGGTCCTCGCCGCGCCGGCACTGACGGATCGGCGGCCGCTGATCGCCCTGCTGCTGACCGTCGGGGACCTGTACTGGGTTCTGGACACCGCGGACCAGCGCCTGCTCCTGTCTCAGCCGGCCGACTCCTTCGGTCTCGACTCGGTTTCGTGGGCCCTGGGGCGGGCCGAAGTGTCCCGGTTGCGCGGGGACTCGGGGCGGACACGGCGGTACGCGGATGTGGCCCGCCGGCTCCTGGAAGAGGCGCCGGGGCAGGCCATAGGCGACCCCGGGATCCTCCAGCTTCACGCCATCGCCCTGGGGCTGCTGGGCCGGGGCCGCGAGGCCGTCCGGGAAGAGGAGCAGTCGCTGGCCGCTCCAGGAGCACGGCCGTTCGGCGGCGGTGCCTATGGGCGTTTCGCGCTCATCCGCATCTACGTCCTCGCCGGCCAGAACGATTCGGCGCTCGTCCATCTCGCGCCGTTGCTCAACGCCCCGTTCTACGTATCGCCCGAATGGCTCCGGATTGATCCGGACTTCGCGCCGCTCCGGCGCGACCCACGACTCGCACGCCTCACCCGGGGGATCACGTGATCGACCGCCGGACGTTTCTTCAGACGACGAGTGCCCTGGGCGCCGCCGCCGGGCTTCCCTTTCCCGGACTGCGACGCCTCCCGGCTCCCGACTCCCGTCTTTCGTGGTGGCGCGACGCGCGCTTCGGCATGTTCATCCATTGGGGCCTCTACTCGATTCTCGAGGGCAAGTGGGGCGGGCGGGACGACTACGCGGAATGGATCCGGAACCTGGCCCACATCCCGCTCGAGGAGTACGACAAGCTGGTCGGTCGCTTCAACCCGACCCGGTTCGACGCCGACTCCTGGATCGGGATGGCGAAGGACGCCGGGGCGAAGTACGTGACCATCACCACCAAGCACCACGACGGATTCTGCCTCTTCGACTCGAAGCTGACCGACTTCTGCGTCCGCTCTACGCCCTTCCGGCGGGACATCATGGCCGAGATGGCGGCCGCCAGCCGCCGCGCCGGGATGCATCAGTGCTGGTACCACTCCATCATGGACTGGCACCATCCCGACTATCTGCCGCGTCGGGACTGGGAGGCGGAGAGCCGTCCCGTGGACGGGGCCCGCTTCTCCCGCTATGTGGAGTACCTGCACGGGCAGGTGACCGAGCTGCTGACGAAGTACGGCGACATCGGCGTGATGTGGTTCGACGGGCAGTGGGAGGGCACCTGGACGCACGAGCTGGGGAAGGCGCTCTACGACCGGTGCCGGGCGCTGCAGCCGTCGGTGATCGTGAACAACCGCGTCGAAGGCTGGTCCGGGGACAAGATCACCGACCCGCTCGGCGATTTCCGGACTCCCGAGCAGGAGGTGCCGGCCACGGGGTGGCCCGGCGTGGACTGGGAGTCGTGCATCACCATGAACGACAACTGGGGCTACAACGCGCAGGACCATCACTTCAAGAGCGCGGCGGAGCTGATCGGCCTGCTGGTGGAGACGGCCTCGAAGGGCGGAAACCTGCTGCTCAATGTGGGGCCCAAGCCGGACGGAACGTTCCCGGACGAGAGCGTGGAGCGGCTCGCCGCGATCGGGCGGTGGATGCGGACGAACGGCACGGCGATTTACGGATCCACGGCGTCACCGTTCCCGAACACGCCGTTCCGGGTCACGTCGCAGCCCCGGCGGCTCAACCTGTTTCTGAAGGAATGGGTGCCGGTCGCGGAGCTGCCCGGGCTCAAGACCCCCATTGCGCGGGCTTATCTCATGGCGGATCAGACCCGGGCATCTCTGAGCGTGACCGGCAATCGGGTGACCCTGCCCGATCAAGGACCGTCGGGTGAGTGGCCCGTCGTGGTCCTGGACTTCGATTCGCCTCCGGAAGTTGGTTAGACCGTGCTCACTAGCCCCCGGCGTCAGCCGGGGGTTGGCGCGAAACGGAGTCCCCGGCACCTCCGACACCCCGGGCTGACGCCGGGGCTGGTTACATCGACCATCCGCTCCGGTAGCTGGGCGTCACCCACTCCGCCGGAATCCCCGCGCTCGTGACATCGCCGGTCGCCGGGTTGACGTCGACGGCGCCGCTCGTCCGCACCGCCAGGTCCCCCAGCAGCACCATCTCCGTGAGCGGTCCCGCGTAGCCGTCGAAGGACGAGCCGGTCCTGCCGTTTCCCTTGGCCGCCGCGGTCCACTCCAGATGATGCGACGCCACGCGCGGGTACTTCTGCGGCACCGGCTGGGCCTTCACCTGGGCCGCCACCGCCGGATCGAGGAGCTGCGGGTCTCCGCCGTAGGTGCCGGCGATGAGCTTCCCCTTGTCCCCGATCCAGAGCTGGCCGCCGTCCTCGGACGGAGGCCAGGGCAGGCCTGCCGCGATCTCGGGCGGGCGGGGCGGATAGAGCGATCCATCACGCCACACGCAGGTGACGGCGGGACGGCTCCCCTTGGCGGGGAATTGGTAGGTCACCCGGGAGCTCTTGGGCGCCGTTTCCTTGAAAGCCGCCGTGGTCTCGGCGGTGACCCGGGTGGGGGAGCCGAGATCGAGAGTCCAATACGAGGCATCCATGATGTGGCAGGCCATGTCCCCCAGGGCCCCGGTCCCGAAGTCCCACCATCCGCGCCAGTTGAAAGGCTGGTAGGCCGGATTGTAGGGGCGCTCCGGCGCGGGGCCGAGCCAGAGGTTCCAGTCCAGGTTCGCGGGGACATAGTACTCCTGGAGGGGCCGGTCGATGGCCTGGGGCCAGATGGGCCGGTCGGTCCAGTAGTGCACCTCGCGGACGGTGCCGATCAGTCCGGCCTCGACCCATTCGCGGATCAAGCGGATCCCGTCGCCGGAATGTCCCTGGTTCCCCATCTGCGTCGCCAGGCGGGGCCGCTCGGCCGCGGCTTTCATGAGGGCACGCACCTCGCCGAGCGTGCGGCAGAGCGGCTTCTCGCAGTACACGTGCTTGCCGGCCCGGAGCGCGAGGAGGGCCGCGGCGGTGTGGCTGTGGTCGGGGCAGGCCACGATGACCGCGTCGATGCCCTTCTCCTTGTCGAGCATCTCGCGGTAATCCTTGTAGCGCTTGGCCTGCGGGTACTTGTTGAACGACGCCGCGGCGTTGTCCCAATCCACGTCCGCGATCGCGAAGATGTTCTCGGTGCCGGCGACCGCTCCGATGTCGTCCTGGGCGCGCCCGCCGCCGCCCACCGCCGCGATGTTCAGCTTGTCGGAGGGTGCGACATACCCGCGGCCGAGGACGTGGCGCGGGACGATGGTGAAGATCAGGCCGGCGGCGGTGACGTCCCCGACGAAGCGGCGCCGCGAAATTCCCTTACGCTTGGACATGATGACGGCTCCTCAAGTGGCCGGCGACGCCTGCGGGCGGGGCCGGAACGCGATGGCGAAGATCAGGAAAATGACCAGAGCGGCGACGGCGGGGTGAAGCCAGATCGCCTGCCAGTCGTGAGTGCCCGCCGTGCAGGAGCCCGCCGCGGCCGCGGCCGTGGTGCAGGCGAAATGATCGACGACGGTCCCCGAGGCGAACGCGCCGATGAAGTACCCGACACCGTTCGTGACGAAGTTGAGGAAGCCCTGGGCGGCGGCCCGAATCTGCGGGCCGGCCTGCTCGTCCGTGTAGATCTGCCCCGCCACGAAGAAGAAGTCGTAGCAGAGGCCGTGCAGAGCGATACCGAGCAGGATCAAGCCGAACAGATTGGACGTGTTGCCCACGCTGAACGCGAAGTAGCGCAGGCCCCAGGCCAGCATCCCGCCCAGCATGATCACCTTGATGCCGTACTTCCGAAGGACGACGGGCAGCAGGATCATGAAGCCGAGCTCGGAGAACTGGCCCAGGGTCTGGAGGGCGGCGGGGCGTGGGGCACCGATCTCGTTCAGGAAATTGTTCGCGAAGGCGTAGTAAAACTGCAGCGGTATGCACAGCAGGAACGACCCCAGCACGAATACGAGGAACTCACGGCGGCCGAGGAGTGCCAGCGCGTCGAGGCCCAACGCGTCCCGAACCCGGAAGGCGGTTCCCGCGGCCTTGGGCGGCGTGTGGGGCAGCGTAAGGGAGAACAGGCCCAGCACGATCGATCCCGCCGCGGCGATGTGGAAGGGTAACACCTGGGCGTCCGCCTTGAGGACAAGGCCGATGAGGAGGCCCGCGACGATCCACCCGGCGGTGCCGAACACCCGGATCAGCGGGAAATCCCGCGACGGGTTCGGGATATTGTGGAAGGAGATCGAGTTGGTGAGCGAGAGGGTCGGCATGTAGCACAGCGCGTAGACGATGAGGATCGGGTAGAAGGTGCCGAAGTCGGTCTGCGTGGACGCGTACCAGAGCACCGCGCCGCCCACGAGATGCAGCCAGCCGAGGAGCTTCTCGGTCGCGAAGTACCGGTCGGCGATGACGCCGACGAAGAAGGGCGAGACCAGGGCGGCGATGGCGGTGGCGCCGTACGCCAGCCCTACCTCCCGGCCGCTGAAGTGCAGGGTCCGGCCGAGGTAGGTCCCCATGGTCACGAACCACGCGCCCCACACGAAGTACTGCAGGAACATCATCGCCGACAGCTTGAACTTGATCACGGCGTCCCCGGAGGAAGGGTGAGTGATGAGCCGCGAAGCTACGCCTCGGCCAGGAGATTGACCACCGCCCGCACCCGGAGGGCGTCGGTGACGAGCCGGGTATCGTCCGAGCCGATGACGGGCTTGCCGAGGACCGGCCGGGGGTTTCGGTAAGTCATCGTCGAGGCTTTCGGGCGGGTGCCCCGCAGGTGGATTTCCCGGACACCCGTTTCCCGGACGATCCGGAGGGCATTGGACTCGTCGATGCCGCCCCCCGCCAGGATCGTGAGCCCCGCCCCCGCCCGCCGCACCAGCCGGGTCAAGGTCGGGATCCCGGCCACCGCAGTGGCCTCCCCGCCCGAGGTGAGGACCCGCTGAACTCCAAGTCCCAGAAGGACCTCCAAAGCTTCGTCGAGGTTCCGGGCGGCGTCGAATGCGCGATGAAACGTGACGGGCAGGGGACGAGCGGCGTCGAGCAGCCGGCTCATCCCGGCGCGGTCGACCTGTCCGTCCTCGGTCAGGGCGCCGAGCACCAGCCCGTCGGCCCCGGCCGCCTTGGCGGCCGTAACATCCCGGGCCATGGTCTCGTACTCCTCGGGCGTGTACCGGAAGTCGCCGCCCCGGGGCCGGATCAGGACGAACAGCCCGATCTGCAGGCGTTCCCGGGCCACGGCGATGGTGCCGAGGGAGGGCGTGGTGCCCCCCTCGCCGAGGGCGGCACACAGCTCCACCCGGGCCGCGCCTCCGGATTGGGCCTGGGTAGCGGATTCGACCGTGTCAACGCAGGCTTCGATTTGAATGTCCAACATTGGCTGGGATGAAACACCCGGAATGAGGCCGTCGCAAGAGTGGTCCCCTGACCCCCGGATCCCTGACCCCCGACCCCTGAGGTTCGCCGTGCGCAACCGTGTCTTGTCCTCGCTGGCCGTCGTCCTCGTACTCCCGACGCTCGCCGCCGCCCAGCGGCCCACCGGCATCATCGGGCAATATGTTCCGCCCCGCGTGTGGAAGCAGGAGCCCCGGCGGTTCGATCTGCTCCACCAGAAGATCGAGATGCGCTTCGACGTTCCGCACCGCGAGCTGTTCGCGACGGTGACGACCCGGCTGGCCGTCACGCTGGCGCCGACCGACACGATCCTGCTCAACGCCGAGAACATCACGATCGACCGGGCGGTGGACGCCCTCGGACGCGCGCTGCGCTTCACGCAGGACACCGCGCACGTGACGGTGCGGCTCGCGCATCGGGTGGCCGTGGGCGACACGGTGGAGTTCAGTCTGACGTACCACACCGTGCCCGAGCGCGGCCTCTACATCGTCCCCCGGCGCAACATCGTCTGGAGCCAGGGCGAGGCGACGGAGACGCGCGCCTGGGTGCCGACCTACGACGCGTCGAACGACAAGACCACCTGGGAGTTCCTGGTCACCGCCGACTCCGGCCTCAAGGTCCTCTCCAACGGACGGCTCGTCGCGGTCACGCCCACCAACGGCGGCAAACAGAACGTCTGGCACTGGTCGCAGGAGAAGCCGGCCTCGACGTACCTCTACTCGGTGGTGGTGGGGCCCTTCACCGTGCTGAAGGATCAGTGGCGGGGGATTCCGGTCGAGTACTGGACCTACGCCGACACCGTGAACGCCGCCTGGCGCTCGTTCGGCGAGACGCCGTCCATGATCGAGCTCTATTCCCAGATCCTGGGCGTCAACTTCGCGTGGGACAAGTACGATCAGGGGATCATTCCGGACTTCACCTACGGCGGGATGGAGAACGTGTCGGCCACCACCCAGACCGATCTGGCGCTGCATCCGCTGTCCGAGGAGCCGGAGAACTCGAGCCGCGGTCTCGTGGCCCACGAGCTGGCGCACCAGTGGTTCGGTGATCTGACCACCACCGCGGACTGGGCCGACATCTGGGTCAACGAAGGCATCACGACCTACATGGAGTCGGTGCAGGAGGAAAAGACGCGTGGCTGGGACGCCGCCGAACGGAACTGGTGGGGGGAGCAGCAGCAGGCGATGGCGGCCGATCAGAACGAGGTGCGGGCCCTGGTGTGGGGCCAGTATCAGGGCGCCGACCCCATCGCCCTCTTCTTCTCGGGGCACGTGTATCCCAAGGGCGCGCAGCTCGCTCACCAGCTCCGCCGGCTCCTCGGCGACTCGCTGTTCTGGGCGGGGATGCATCGCTTCCTCACCGACAACGCGTACCAGCCGGTCACCACCGCGGACTATGCGGTGGCGATGGAGAAGACCTGCCGGTGCGACCTCGACTGGTTCTTCGACCAATGGGCGTACGGCATCGGGTACCCCAAGGTGGAGTTCCATCGTCACTGGGCCGCGAACCTCAAGACCCTCCACGTCGTGGTCTCACAGACCCAGCCGATCGACTCGGTACACCCGGTGTTCCAGTTCCCCGCGACCATCCGGGTGATCACGCGTGATTCGGTGATTCGCCAGCAGATCTTCGTGCACCACCAGACCGACACCTTCGCGATCGCCCTGCCGTCCGAGCCGTTGTCCTTTCGGTTCGACGAAGGCGGGTGGCTCCTGGGTACGGTGAAGGGCGATCTGTCGGTCGCGGAGCTGGCCGACGAGGCGAAGCACGACCTCGACATCCGGGGCCGGCGGTGGGCGCTGGGCGAACTCGTGGGCAGCACCGCCCCGGCGGCGGTGGAAGCCCGCCGCTTCATGGCGCTGAGCGACCACTCGGAGTGGATGCGGGAGGCCGCGTTGGCGCGGATGACGGGGGACTCGAATCCGGATTCGAAGGGCGTGGTCATCGCGGCGCTCCGTGACCCCGAGCCGCAGGTCCGGATGCAGGCGCTCCAGACCCTCACCAGTCTCGATTCGGCCCGGGGGTTGACGGCCGCGACGGCGCTCTACTCCACCGACCCCAACGACGACGTCCGAAGCACGGCGCTCGCGGTCATCGCGTCCGCCAAGGGGAAGGACGCGCTCCCGACCCTCCTCGCGGCGGTGGCGCCGGACCAGACCGCGGGGATGCGGTTCACGGCGATGAACTTCCTGGCCCACATCCGCGATCCGCGGTCGGAGGATGCGCTGGAGCGCACGACCGCCACCGGGGAAGACCGGAACATCCGTCAGGTGGCGTTGCAGTCCCTCGCCGCGACGGGCGACTCGGCCCGCGCGACGAGCGTGGCCCTCAGGCTGATCGGGGACTACGACCCGCTCTTCGCGGTCAGCGCGGTGCAGGTGGTGGGGCAGGTGGGCGGCGACGCCGGGAAGGCGAAGCTGCGCGACGCCCTCAAAAAGGAAACCCGGGTGTTCGTTCGCCTGGCGATGCGGAACGCGCTGAACCCGCCGGCGGCGGGGCGCTAGGAGCCGTAGACCACGCCGCGCCGCTCGCGTCCGAGCGCCGTGACCACGACGCAGAGGATGAAGGCGCTCGCCGCGGTGAGCGCCATGGTGGCGGGGTACCCCAGGGTCCCCGCCACCTTTGTTTGCAGGGGCGGCATGATGCCGGCGATCAGCGCGCCGCACTGGTAGGCGAACCCCGGCATGGCGCCACGGACCTGGTCCGGCACGAGCTCGGTGATGTGCGCCGGAATCACACCCCAGGCCCCCTGCACCAGGAACTGCATCAGAAAGGCGCCGAGAACCAGCAGCCCGAAGGACGGCGCGTAGGCCCACAGGGGGATCACCAGCACGGCCCCCAGCAGTGCCGCGACGATGGTCCGGCGCCGGCCCAGCGTCTGCGACCAGTGCCCGAACAGCACGCCACCCAGGAGCGCCCCGACCATCGAGATGACGGTGATGCCCGACCGCGGGCCGGGCCCGAGATGCCAGCTCCGCTGGAGTACCGTCGGGAAGAGATCCTGCGTGCCGTGCGATGACATGTTCATCAACGCCATCAGCACGGTCAGGTAGAGAAACAGGGGGATCTGCTTCAGGAGCGTGCCGCCGAGCGCGTGCCACGTACGCTCCCGGGTCCTGAGCCAGACTTCGGACTCGGTCACCTGCGCGCGCACGAACACGGCGAGCAGGGCCGGGAGCCCTCCGATGAAGAACAGGGGTCGCCACCCCCAGCGCGGGAACACGTACCAGTAGGCGACGGCGGCGAGCAGGTAGCCGAACGCATACCCCTGCTGCAGGAGTCCCGAGAACACGCCGCGCCACCGGGGCGGGACCTTCTCCATCACCAGGGACGCTCCCACACCCCACTCGCCGCCCATCCCGATGCCGAACAGCGCGCGCAGGAGCAGGAACGCGCCGTAGGTGGTGGAGAATCCGGTCAGGACCTCGATCACGGCGTAGAAGACGAGGTTGAGCATCAGGGGGGTCCGGCGGCCGAACCGGTCGGAGAGCAGGCCGAAGATCAGCGCCCCCACCGGGCGGAAGGCCAGCGTGAGGCCCAGGGAATAGGCGATCTCACGGTCGGTGCGGTGAAACTCCTGCGCGATGGCCGTGAGGGTCATCACGACGAGGAAGAAATCGAAGGCGTCCAGGGTCCAGCCGAGGAAGCCGGCCAGAACGGCGGCGGTGCGGTCGCGGACGGGAGCGCCGGGGGTCGTCACGGTCCCGAAAGATGTTGAGGGTCCGGGGCGGCCGCCAACGGCCGCTGTTCACCCGGCGTATGATTGAGAACGTGAGATCCGTCGCCCTGATCCTGACCGCGCTGGCCATCCCGGCCGCCGTCGTCGCTCAGGACAACTACGAGATCCAGGTCTACGGGGCCGATCTCGTGGATCCCGGGCGCACCATGCTCGAGCTGCACTCCAACTTCACGTTCGACGGGCGCGCGACGGTCCAGGACGGGCTCTACCCCACGCACCACGCGCTCCACGAAACGGTCGAGATCACTCACGGCTTCTCCCCGTGGTTCGAGGTCGGCTTCTACGTCTTCACCAGCGCGCGGGCGGGGCAGGGGTGGGATTGGGTGGGAGACCACATCCGGCCGCGCTTCCGCGTGCCCGAGAGCTGGCACTGGCCCGTGGGCGTGAGCCTGTCGCAGGAGATCGGGTACCAGCGCCGGCCCTTCTCACCCGATACGTGGACCTGGGAGATCCGTCCGATCGTGGACCAGCGGGTGGGGCGGCTCTACTGGGCCGTCGATCCGACGCTCGAGAAGTCGGTGCGCGGCGAGAACGCGGCCCGGGGCTTCGAATTCTCCCCCAACGTGTCGGTGACGTTCGACGTCACCGGGAAGGTCACGCTCGGCCTCGAGTACTACGGCGCCCTCGGCCCCTTGTCGGGATTCGATCCCGTGAACGCGCAGGAGCAGCAGATCTTCCCGGCCGTCGATCTGAATCTGTCACCCGACTGGGAGCTCAACCTGGGCGCCGGGTTGGGGCTTACGCCGGGCACGGATCGGTTCATTCTGAAGATGATCACGGGGTACCGCTTCAAGTTCTGAAGCGGGGCCTTCCGGCCGGCGTTGTGAGGGCGGCGGCACCTCTCTACTATTGAGCCGTGACTCCGCATTCCTCCACACAGATGTTTCTCGACCCCACCGGGCGCCGGCGGCGGCGGCTGCGCGTGGGCGCCGGCGTGCTCGGCGCGCTCACGGTGGCCGCGGCGTTGTTCGTGGCCTCCGGCCTGATCATCCCCCCGCTCCTGCCGGACCTGCCCCTGCGCCAGACCGCGTCGGACTCCCTCGGCCGGGTGCCTCGGGCGGGGATTCGGCTGCCGCCCCGGCAGCACATCTCGGTGCGGGCCGAGCGCGAGCGGATCGCGGCGCGGGAGAAGCTGTTCGAGCAGCTCCGGCTGCATCCGGCGCCCCCGTCCGAGCGCTTGGAGCAGATGGGGCTCCGGCGGTCGTCCCAGGGCACCTCCCGCCAGCGGCCGCCGTCGGATCCGATCGTGGCGGGCTTCTATGTGAACTGGGACGACAACTCGCTCGCCTCGCTGCGGATGAACCGGAACAACCTGGACTGGATCGTCGCGGAGTGGGGGCTGGTCCGGACGCGGAGCCGGGATTCGCTGCCGCTCGTCATCCAGGTCAAGGATTCGGTGTTTTCCTACGCCAAGATCGCGAGAGAGCCGGCCCCGGCCATCCTCCTGATGCTGACGAACGCCACCGGAGACGGGTTCGACGCCGCCGCCGTGGCGCGTCTGATCGGCCGCCCGTCGTTCCGGCGTCGGGCGATCAAGATGATCGTGGACACCGTCAACGTGCGCGGATTGGCGGGCGTCACCATCGATTTCGAGGAGCTGCCCTCGGCGCTCCATCCGGTGCTGCTGTCGTTCCTCCATGATCTGCGGCGGGCACTGGGGAAGGGACACTACCTGACGCAGGCCGTGCCGGGCGACGATCCGTCCTGGCCGCTCGAGGCCTATGCCAAGGTGGACGACAAGATCTTTCTGATGGACTACGATGAGCACGATCCCTCCGACAATCCGGGCCCCGTGGCGAGCCAGCGGTGGTTCGAGCAGAACCTCGAGCGCACGCTCCGCCGGATCCCGGCGCACCAGATCCTCGTCGGCATCGGCCAGTACGGCTACCAGTGGACCGATACGAGCGAGAGCGCGGTCGAGCTGACCTTCCAGGACGCCATGCAGCTCGCCCGCGACCACGGCATCCAGCCGCTGATGGACCGGGACGCCTTGAATCCCACGTTCAGCTGGGACGATCCCGACTCGATCAGCAACATCGTCTGGTACCTGGACGCTCCCACCGCGTGGAACGAGATCCGGTACGCCCTGCGCCGCGGCGTGGCGGGGGTCGGCGTCTGGCGGCTGGGTGCCGAGGATCCCTCGTTGTGGAGCGTCC
Organism: Gemmatimonadales bacterium; assembly: GCA_035505915.1. Taxonomy (GTDB): domain Bacteria; phylum Gemmatimonadota; class Gemmatimonadetes; order Gemmatimonadales; family GWC2-71-9; genus 40CM-2-70-7. The sequence continues at coordinate 22,908 of DATJQI010000027.1, forward strand.
TGGACCGGGACGGTGTCGCGTCGAATCCGTCGGCGATGGATTCGATGCGGATCGGCTACGACGTGAACTTCATCGGCACCGGGGAGATCCTCCGGATGGTGGCCGAGCCGACCCTCGGCGAGCGCACGATGGTGATCGACAGCGCGAGCGGGGCGGTGGTGGGGGAGCAGGTGATCCGGACGCCCTCGACCTGGGTGATCCGCCGGTACGGCCGCCGCAAGCACGCGGTGGCGCTGACCTTCGACGACGGGCCCGACGGGAAATGGACGCCCCTGATCCTGGACACGCTCGCATCGCGCGGCGTGACCGGGACGTTCTTCATCATCGGAGAGAACGCCGAGGTGCACCCCGAGCTCCTGCGGCGGGAGCTGGCCGAGGGGAACGAGATCGGCAACCACACCTACAGCCACCCGAACCTGGCCCTGGTGGGGCGGCGGCTGACCCGGCTGGAGCTCTCGGCCACCGAACGGCTCATCGAGGCGTTCACCAACCGCCGCACCGCGCTCTGGCGCCCGCCGTACTTCGGAGACGCCGAGCCGACCACCAACGACGAGCTGATCCCCGTTTCCATCGGCCAGAGCCTGGGGTACATCACGGTCGGGCTCCACATCGATCCGGGCGATTGGCAGTCGCCCGGGACGCAGGAGATCATCGACCGCACGCTGGAACAGCTCGACCGGGGCAACATCATTCTCCTGCACGACGGGGGCGGCGACCGGAGCCAGACCGTGGCCGCGCTCGGCCCGCTGATCGATTCGATCCGCGCCCGCGGCTACGCCTTCACCACCGTCACGGCGCTCGCCGGTGTGTCCCCCACCGTCGCGATGGCGCCGCTGCCCACGGGATCCACGCTGCGGCATTTCGTCGAGCTGACGTCCTATACGATGCTCGGCTGGATCGAGCTCGCCATGCACGGCGTGTTCCTGGTCGCGATGTTCCTGGGCGTCGGGCGGCTGGCGGTCATCCTGGCCCTGGCGGCCCGGCAACGGTACGCGCGCCGGCACCAGGCGCCGCCGGCCGACCTGGGGGAGTTCCACCCGCCGGTGACGGTGATCATTCCCGCCTACAACGAGGACCGCGTCGTCTGCCGCACCGTGCGGACCGTGCTGGACCAGGGGTACCCGGAGCTCGAGGTGATCGTGGTGGACGACGGGTCTCCGGACCGGACCTCGGACGTGGTCCGGGAGCAGTTCGGGGAAGAGCCGCGGGTCCGCCTGTTCCGGAAGCCCAACGGCGGCAAGGCCAGCGCGCTGAACTTCGGCGTCGAGCGGGCGGCCGGAGAGATCGTCGTGGCCCTCGATGCCGACACGCTGTTCCCGCCGGGGGCGATCGCGGCGCTGGTGAAGCCGCTCGCGGACGCCAAGGTCGGGGCGGTGGCGGGGAACGCCAAGGTGGGAAACCGGATCAACCTGGTGACGCGGTGGCAGGCCGTGGAGTACGTCACCAGCCAGAACATCGACCGCCGCGCGTTCTCGCTGCTGAACTGCATCACCGTGGTCCCGGGCGCCATCGGCGCCTGGCGGAAGTCGCTGATCGTCGAGGCGGGGGGGTTCTCGAGCCAGACGCTGGCGGAGGATCAGGACCTGACGATGACCATCCTGGAGCACGGCTGGCGGATCGCGTACGCGGACAAGGCGACGGCGTACACCGAGGCGCCCGACACGCTGGGCGGGCTCGCCAAGCAGCGCTTCCGGTGGAGCTTCGGGACGCTCCAGTGCGCGTGGAAGCACAAGTACGCGCTCTTCCGGGCGCGGTACGGGATGTTCGGCTTCGTGGGGCTCCCGAACATCTTCATCTTCCAGCTCCTGTTCCCGTTCATCTCACCGGTGGCGGACCTGATGTTCCTGTACTCGCTGGGGAAGGTCTACCAGAACGAAGTACAGCACGGTCCCGAGTATGCGTGGCAGACGCTCGAGCAGGTGGTGTTCTTCTATTCGATCTTCCTGGCGGTGGACTGGCTCGCGGCGGTCGTGGCCCTGCTGATGGAGCCGGACGAGGACCGGTCCCTGTCGTGGCTGATTCTGATCCAGCGCTTCGCCTACCGGCAGGTCATGTACTGGGTGGTGGTGAAGTCCTTCCTCGCCGCGATTCAGGGCACGGCGCGCGGCTGGGGCAAGCAGGAACGGAAGGGGACGGTGGCCCTGAGCTCGGGCTGACCGGTCAGGCGGCGGCGGGAACGGTCTGGGGCGCCCGGCCGAATTCCTTCAGCGTTTCGTAGTGGGAACGGATGGCGGCCCAGAGCGTGGGATTGTTGTTGTAGACCACGCCGTATTTCGCCGCGACCTCGCGCACGATGGGGTTGAGCGCGGGGTAGTGCACGCTGCAGATCTTCGGGAACAGGTGGTGCTCCACCTGGAAGTTCAGGCCGCCGACGTACCAGGACAGCAGGCGGTTGTGCGTCGCGAAATCCGCCGTCGTCATCATCTGGTGGACCGGCCAGCAGTTCCCCATCGCCCCGTTGCAATCGCAGACCGGATGCTCCGGACCTTCCACCACGTGCGCCAGCTGGAACACCACGCCCAGGATGAGGCCCGCCGTCAGGTGCATGGCCAGGAACCCGATGGCGAACTGCCACCACGTGACGTGGAGCACCAGGAGCGGGATGACGATGGTGTACGCGTAATAGACGGCCTTGGTGATGACCAGCGAGACGATCTCACTCTTCGGGTGCGTCTTGTTGGCGTAGGGCCCGAGATCCTTCTTCAGGAAGTACTTGTAGTCCTTGGCGAACACCCAGAAGAGGGTCGAGAAGCTGTAGAGGGCGAAGGCCAGATAGTGCTGGATACGGTGAATGGGGTGCCACTCGGAGCGCGGAGACAACCGGATCAGGGGCGATACCTCGAGATCCTCGTCGACGCCCTGAATGTTGGTGTAGGTGTGGTGGATGACGTTGTGGGTGATCTTCCACATGTATCCGTTGGCGCCCAGCAGATCGAAGGTGTAGCCGATGACCCGGTTGACGCGCGGGTCCGCCGAATAGGCGCCGTGCAGCGCGTCGTGCGACACCGCGAACCCGATCCCCGCCATCGCCACGCCCATCGCCACGGCCACGCCCAGCATTTCCCAGGGGGTGAGCCAATTGGTCAGGAGCAGGGCGTAGCCGCCGAAGTAGGCGCTCACGAGGATGACCGACTTCACCACCATCGACGCGTTCGCCTTGGGCGAGAGGTGGCGGGACGCGAAATAGGCGTCGACCCGCTCCTTCAATTCGTCCATGAACGCCGTCGACTGACGGCTCGCGAACTTCACCTGGGTGGCCAGCATCGGTTTCACTCCGGAATGCCTGTCCCAAGATGGCGGGTCGGACCGGCCGGCGAAAGAGGCCCGATCTTCACGAGGGTCGACGGGCCAGGCGATAGTGCGCCACCTGCCATTCGGACCCACCGGCGAAGGCGAAGCACTCGGCGCAGGCGAGGAAGAACAGCCGCCACCGGTGGAACCACCGGCGTGCCTCCGGTCCGTAGGTGGACGCCAGCACGGGCCAGACCGCGTCGCGGCGGGCGTCGAGATTCGCCAGCCACGCCTCGGCCGTCCGCGCATAGTGCCCGCCCGGCACCATCCATTGCGCCTCCACCGCCAGATCGTCGCCGAATCGTGACAGAAGATCGGCGCCGGGCATCATTCCGCCGGTGAAGAAGTAGCGGCCCATCCAGTTGTCCGGCCCCGTCGTTCCGAACCGATACGTGTAGCGACGGTGGCAGAAGACGTGCACGAAGAGCTTTCCGTCGGGCGTGAGCCACGAGGCGACACGCCGGAGCAGCTCGGGCCAGTTCCGCATGTGCTCGAACATCTCCACCGAGACGACGCGGTCGAACACGCCCGGGGCCCGGAACGTGTTCATGTCCGCGGTGACCACTTCGAGATTGCCGGGCGCGCGGGCCTCGATGAAGCGGCGCTGGGGCGCCGAGTTGGACACGGCGACGATGCGGGATCGGGGGAACCGGCGCGCCATCCACAGCGCGAGCGACCCCCACCCGCAGCCGAGCTCCAGGACCCGCTGTCCGTCCGCGAGCCCGGCGCGCTCCGCCGTCAGCGCCAGCATGGCGTCTTCGGCGGCCTCGAGGGTCCGGGCCTCGGGCGGCCAGTAGGCGCCCGAGTATTTCAGGTGCGGGCCCAGGACCTGCGCGAAGAACTCCGCGGGGACCTCGTAGTGCTGCCGGTTCGCGGCGTCGGGACCCGGAGCCACCGGTTCCCCGCCCAGGCTGGCCGCGACCGCATCGGGGGAGGGGCCACGCTCCGCTTCGGCCAGCCGCGCGGTGAGGAGGCGGCGGATCCCGGCGCGGGTCACCCGGTCGGGCAGGAGGCCACGCTCGGCCAGCGCCAGGCCGGCCGCGACGGTCACGCGGGCGCGGAGCGGCGCGGGAACCAGGGGACGAACACGCTGGTCTCCCGCTGATACGCGCGGTAGTCGTCGCCGCGGCTCTTCAGCGCCTGGGCTTCGGTGTGCGGGATGCCGGTGAGCCGGAACAGGAAGAGCAGCATCAGCACGGGGCCGATCCAGGTGAGGAGCGCCCCGTGCCCGATCAGCACGTAGGTGAACCAGTGGATCCACTCGAAGAAGTAGTTGGGGTGCCGCGAGTACCGCCACAAGCCCGACCGGCAGGTCTTGCCGCGATTCGCCGGATCGGCGCGCCACGACGCCAGCTGCCGGTCCGCGATCGACTCCCCCGCCACGGCCAGCGCCCAGACGGCGACGCCGGCCCAGCACCACCGATCGAGGCCCGAGCCCCGCATCGCGGCGAGCATCGGCACCGAGAACAGCGCGGCCACCAGTGCCTGGCCCTGGTAGAAGAAGAAGAAGTTGACCGGGGCCCGGGCGCCCCAGGCCTCGCGCATCGCCCGGTAACGGCCGTCCTCGGGCTTCCCCCGCACGCGGTCGTTGTAGAGATGAAATGCGAGGCGCATGGCCCACAAGCCGCCGAGGAGGCAGACGAGGGATCGGCGCGCCGGGAAGCTGGGATACGCCGCGGCATAGCCGACCACCAGCAGGTCCAGGCCGGCGGACCAGGCGAGGTCGACGCTGGTGGCGTTCCGGGTGCGGAGCTGCACCGCCCACAGGACGGTCATCCCCACCGCGAGGAACGCCCAACCCCACAACACGTACGGGAGCATCAGCGCCACCCTCCCCGGCGGTTCTCGGGCTTCGCGAAGAGCAGCTGGGCGTCCCCCAGCACGCGCTCCCGGAAACCGCCCTCACAGTAGGAAAAGTAGAACTCCCACAGCCGGACGAACCGATCGTCGAACCCCAGGGCCAGCACGTCGCGGCGGCGCGCCAGCAGGGCTTCCCGCCACCGCCGGAGCGTCTCGGCATAATGTGGGGTGAGGTCCTGCAAGTCCACCAGCGTGAGGCCGGTGGCGCCCGCGTTCCGGGTCAGGACGGCCCGCGAGGGGATGCAGGAGCCGGGGAAGACGTAGCGCTTGATGAAGTCCACCTCGCGGCGCGCCGCGTCGTAGAGCTGATCCTGAATCGTGATCGCCTGGAGCGCGAAGAGCCCGTCGCGGGCGAGCCGCTCGGCGCACACGCGGAAGAACCGGTCGAGATACTCGTGACCCACGGCTTCGATCATCTCGATCGAGACCAGCTTGTCGTACGTGCCGTCGAGATCGCGGTAGTCGCGGTTCAGGACGGTGACCCGCTCCCCCACTCCCGCCTGGGCGACCCGCCGGCCGGCGAGCAGCTCCTGCTGCCGCGAGATCGTCGTGGTCGTCACCCGGCACCCGTACTCCCTCGCGGCGTGGATGGCGAAGCCCCCCCAGCCGGTCCCGATCTCGAGGACGTGATCCTGGCGTGTGAGCTCGAGCTTCCGGCAGATCGCGTCGAACTTGGCGATCGAGGCCTCGCGGAGCGTGGCGTCCGGCCGCTCGAAAATGCCGCACGAGTAGGCCAGGGTGTCGTCCAGGAAGAGCTCGAAGAACTCGTTCCCCAGGTCGTAGTGGGCGGCGATGTTGCGGCGGCTGCCGGCGCGGGTGTTCCGCCGGAACGCGTTCACGAGCGCGCGGGCGGGGCGGGCCATCCAGGCCAGGCCGCGCTCGAGGCCCTCGAGCGCTCGGCGGTTCCGGACCAGGACCCGGACCAGCCCGACCAGGTCGTCCGTCTCCCACCAGCCCTGGAGGAAGGCCTCGGCCGCGCCCAGGTGCCCGCCGAGCGCGGTCACCCGGAAGAACCGGGAGTCGCGGACGTGCAGCGTGACCGCCGGCCCGGTGCCGTTCCCGAATACGAGCGGCGCATCCATCCCGGTGATCGTGATCCGGCCGTAGTCGATGCGGTCCAGCCGCCGGCGGAGCGCGTCGCGGGCGGTGCGGTCGAGGAGATTCATGCCGGGCGCTTCGCCGGGTGAACGTGGAACGGGGTGCGCTTGAGCCAGAGGCGGACCGCCTGCCAGTGAATGGCGGTCACCACGCGCGCGGTCATCACCGGGTATTGCAGGAGCACGCGGGTCAGCCCCCCGGTCGTGATCGCCCGCCGCTTCAGGGACAGCGTCGCGTCGAAGACCTTCGTCTCCGCGTCGTAGTTTTCCATATGCACCGCCAGCTTGTCGCCGGGCTCCGAGAACCGCCAGTCGTATTGGAGGTTCAGGCCGAAGAATGGTGATACGTGAAACGCTTTGGGAAACCGGAACCGCATCGGCGCCGACGCTTCCCGCTTCCCGCTTCCCGTTTCCCGGCCCAACACGTAGGCATGCCGCTCCCGCCACGGCGTATTCGTGATCTCCGCCACGACGGTCTCGACGCGCGCGTCCGCCGCGTCCCAGCAGTAATAGAAGCTGACAGGATTGAAGCAGTGCCCGAAGTACCGGAGGTGCGTGAGCAGGCGGATGGGACCGTCCGGGGCGCGCCCCGTCGCGTCCCGCACGCGCTGCCGCACGGCGTCGTCCAGGGCGACCCCGGGATCACCGAGGTAGTCGCTCCGCCGGAACCACGCCGGCGCCGGCCCCCGGGCCGACCAGAACGGGTGACCGTCGAACAGGTCCGGGAGCTCCGCGAGGTCCAGGTACATCATGAAGAGGCAGTACCGGAACGCGTGCGGGTGCGGGGAAAAGCGCCGGTGCCTGATCGTGCCCTCGTAGATCGCGCTGGTCACCACGTGGCCCCCAGCCGCCGGGCCACGGGGAGCGCGCTCACGACGCCGTCCTCGTGGAACCCGGAGCCCCAGTACGCGCCGCAGTAGTGGGTGCGGTTGACGCCGCAGATCCGGCTGCGGCGGGCCTGGGCGGCGACCCCGGCGGACGTGAAGACCGGGTGCTCGTAGCTGAGTCGCTGGAGCACACGCGCCGGGTCCACGGTCTCCGCGCCGTTCAAGGTCACGCAGAGCGTCTCCGGAAGGTCGAGCGACTGGAGCATGTTCATGTCGTACGTGACCGGCACCGGATCTTCGGGGCCGCCGCGCACGCGGTAGTTCCAGGCGGCCCGGGCGAGGCGTCGGCGCGGGAGCACCGAGGCGTCGGTGTGCAGGAGCCCTTCGTTCCGTTGATAGGGAAAGGCGCCGAGGATGTCCCGTTCGTCGGGCGTCGGATCGGCCAGGCAGCGGAGGGCCTGGTCCGCGTGGCAGGCGAGAATCACCTGGTCGAACGCCTCGCCGTCCACGCTGACCCGGTCCGGATGACGGCGGATGTCGCGGACGGCGTGGCCGCAGCGGATCCGGTCGCGGAAGGGCCGGGTCAGCGCTTCGACGTACCGTTCGGCCCCGCCCGTGACGGTCCGCCACTGGGGCCGGTCGTCCACCGAGAGAAACCCGTGGTTCGCGAAGAACCGGACGAAGAGCTCCGTGGGCACGTCCAGCAGGCGGGCCCGGGGGAGGGACCAGACCGCCGCCCCCATCGGCAGCAGGTAGTGCTCGAGGAAGGCGCGGCCGTAGCGCTCGGTGGCGAGATACTCGCCCAGCGTGGAGTGCGCCGCGCCGTTCACCACGGCCCGCGGGGCGCGGGCGTTGAACCGGAGGATGTCCCGCACCATCCCGTAGAACGACGGCGAGAGGAGATTCGACCGCTGGGCGAAGAGGGTATTGAGGGTCGTGCCGTTGTACTCGAGGCGCTCCGCGTCGCACCGCACGCTGAAGCTCATCGTCGACGGCTGCGTCGGGACCCCGAGCGCCGCGATCAGGCGCGTGAAGTTGGGGTAGGTCTTCTCGTTGTAGACGATGAATCCGGTGTCCACGGACCGGGTCCGCTCCCCGAGCGTCACCGGCACCGTGTGGGTGTGTCCGCCGACGCGGTCCCCGGCGTCGAAGAGGGTGATCTCGTGGATGGGGTGCAAGAGATGCGCCGCGACGAGTCCGGAGATCCCGCCGCCGACGATGGCCAGACGCATGCTCAAGTCGATTGCAGCAGGCGCCGGGGAACCGGATGCAGGTCGCGGATGAGCCGGACCAGGGCCAGGACCCGCAGTCCGTAGTAGGTGACGTCCACTTCCCACCAGCGAAACCCCTGCCGCACCGCTCCGGGATACCGGTGGTGGTTGTTGTGCCATCCTTCGCCCAGCGTGATCAGGGCGAGCAGGAGCGAGTTGCGGCTGTCGTCCGGCGTGTCGTATCGCCGGCGGCCCACCGTGTGCGCCAGGGAGTTGATGAGGCACGTGCAGTGAAAGAGCACGACCGTACTGATGAAAAAGCCCCAGATCAGGAGCCGCCAGCCGCCGAGCAGGAAGAGGGTGCCGGCGAGGAGCAGGGGGACCAGGGCGTCGAAGCGGTCGAGGAACCGCAGCTCGGGATACGCGGCCAGGTCCGTGACCTGGGAGAGGTCGGTGCGGAAGTTCCCGTCCGACGTGATCCACCCCATGTGACTCCACCAGAAGCCGTGCTGGCGGGGCGAATGCACGTCGTCCACGGTGTCGGCGTGGCGGTGGTGGCGGCGATGGTGCGCGGCCCACCAGAGCGGGCCACGCTGCACCGCCGTGTTCCCGAGGACCGCGAACACGAACTGCGCGGGACGGGACGTGCGGAATGTGCGATGCGAGAAGTAGCGGTGATAGAAGCCGGTGACCGCGAACATCCGGACCAGATAGAGGCCGGCCGCCACCGAGACCGCGGTCCAGCTCCAGCCGACCCAGATGACGGCGAAACAGGCGGTGTGCATCAGGACGAAGGGGATGACCCGCACCCAGTCCACGCGCTGCACCGTGGAGACGGGTGCACCGGCGGTGTCGAACCAGAGCCGGACCTTCGCGAGCAGGGGCGGTCCTCGCATGGGCCTAATCTAACCGTCCTTGCCCGTCTTCAAGACCGGCGCTCTTTTTCACGCCATGAAACCCACATTCCTGCTGGCCCTGCTCCCCGCGGTCCTGGCGGCCCAGGCGCCGCGCGCCACCTATCCCCAGCCCAAGCTTCCCCCCGCCGAGGGGTACCGCGTCTACATCATCCCGGACATGGAAGGGATGGGGAGCGTGGTGAATATCCACGAGGTCATCGCCGGAATCGAGGGGAAGAACTACACGACCCTCACCGGCCCCGACTACTGGAATCATTCCCGATCGCTGATGACGCAGGAGGTCAACGCGGTCATCCGCGGGGCCCGGCTCTCCGGCGCCCGCTCGTTCGTCGTCAACGAAGGTCACGGCGGCAACCTGTTCGCGAACATCATTCCCGAAGACCTCGACACCGCGGCGCTGCTCATCCGCGGGTTTCCGAAGCCGTTGATCATGATCACGGGAATCGACTCGAGTGTGGGCACGGTGATCTTCACGGGGGCCCACGCGGGGCCGGGCCACCCCGGCGTGCTGGCGCACAATTATTCGTTCGACCACTTCTCGGTGGACGGCCACGAGCTGAACGAGGTGGGGATCAACGCGCTGATCGCGGGCGAATACGGCGTGGGCGTGTCGATGATCTCGGGCGACGACGGGGAGATCGCCCAGTGCCGCGAGATCCTCGGCGACAAGTTCGTGGGCGTGATCACCAAGTGGGCGCTGTCGCCCGGCGCGGCGATCACCTACAGCCCGGTGAAGGAGCGGCGGATGCTGGCGGACTCCGCGGCCAAGGCGGTCCGCCTGGCCCGGGCCCACGCCTTCACGCCCTACACGCTTCCCCGGCCCTACCAGGTCGAGTTCACCCTGCGGGCGAGCTACCCGGACAGCATCGTGACGGCGGTGGACTCGCTGCACTGGCCGGGACTCGAGAAGACGTCGGGCCGCACCTATCGCCTCACCACCGGGAGCGCCGTGCAGATGGGATATCTGCTCGACGCCATCGAGAGCGTGGTGCTGAAGTAGTCTCCGAGGTCAGTGACCGGCGGCCGCCCCCTTGAACTGGGCGGCCTCGGTCGACCCGGCGAGGGCCGAGGTGGACGCCTCTCCTCCCGACACCGCCGCCAGCACCCGGTCGAAGTATCCGGCGCCCACCTCGCGCTGATGCCGGGTGGCGGTGTAGCCGTCCGCTTCCCGCGCGAACTCCTCCTGCTGCAGCCGCACGTAGGCCGGCATCCCTTCCTTCCGGTACGCACGTGCCAGATCGAAGGTGTGGAGCCCGAGCAGGTGCCACCCCGCCAGCGTGATGAACTGGAACTTGTAGCCCATCTCGGCCAGCGCGCCCTGGAACGTCACGATCTCGGTGTCCCCCAAATGCCGGCGCCAGTTGAACGACGGCGAGCAGTTGTAGGCCAGGCACTTGCCGGGGAACTTGGCGTGCACCGCGTCCGCGAACCGCCGCGCCAGCGTGAGATCGGGCGTCGCGGTCTCGAACCAGAGGAGGTCGGCGTAGGGGGCGTACGCGAGCGCCCGTACGATCACCGGCTCGAGCCCGTCGCGCACGCGGAAGTATCCTTCGCCGGTGCGCTCGCCGGTCAGGAAGGGCCGGTCCCGCGGATCGATGTCCGAGGTGAGGAGCGTGGCGGACAGGGCGTCGGTGCGCGCCACGATGAGCGTCGGCACGTCCAGGACGTCGGCCGCCAGCCGGGCCGCCACCAGGGTGCGGATGAACTGCTGCGTCGGAACCAGCACCTTGCCGCCCAGGTGTCCGCACTTCTTCTCGGACGCCAGCTGGTCCTCATAGTGCACCCCCGCCGCGCCGGCCTCGATCATCAGCTTCATCAATTCGAACGCGTGGAGCGGACCACCGAACCCCGCTTCCGCGTCGGCGAGGATGGGCGCGTACCAGTCGAGGCTCGCCCGGCCCGACTCGGCCCGCTCGATCTGGTCGGCCCGCATCAGGGCGTTGTTGAGCCGCCGGACCAGGGCCGGCACGCTGTTGCTGGGATACAGGCTCTGATCGGGGTAGGTCTGGCTCGAGAGATTGGCGTCCGCCGCCACCTGCCAGCCGCTCAGGTAAATGGCCTCGAGGCCGGCCTTCACCATCTGGACCGCCTGATTCCCGGTGAGGGCCCCGAAGGTCGGGACGAACGGCTTGGTCTCGAGCAGGCGCCAGAGCCGCTCCGCCCCGGCGCGCGCCAGCGAATGCTCCACGTGGAGCGTCGGCCGGAGCGCGATCACGTCGGCGGCCGTATAGTCGCGGCGGATCCCCATCCAGCGCGAATCCGTGGACCAGCGGCGCTCCAGGGCGGCGATGTCCCGCAGGTTCTCGGTGCTCATCTCAACCTCCTTGGGCTCGGTCCAGCTCCGCGTAGGCGGGGATGGTGAGGAACTCGGTGAAGTCGGATGCCAGGACCAGACCGTCGAGCAGCCGCACCGCCGCGTCGAGATGCCGAACGCCGGCCAGCTTCTTGATCTCTTCGTCCCGCACGGCCGCGTAGAGATCGCGGGTCATCACCCGGCCATCGGCCAGGCGGGCCCCGTGACGGATCCATTGCCAGAGCTGGGCCCGCGAGATCTCGGCGGTGGCGGCGTCCTCCATCAGGTTGTTGATCCCCGCGGCGCCCACGCCGGCGAGCCAGCTCGCGAGGTACTGCAGCGCGACGCTCACGTTGGTGCGGACCCCGGCGTCGGTGACGGTCCCGCCCGGGACGGTGAGGGTCACGAGCTGAGATCCCTTCACGTGCACATCCTCCCGCATCCGGTCTCTCTGGTTCGGGCGGGCGCCGAGCACGCGGTCGAACGCCGCCTGGGCGACGGGGACCAGGTCGGGGTGCGCCACCCAGGTGCCGTCGAATCCGTCTCCCGCTTCCCGCTCTTTGTCCTCGGTCACCTTCGCGATGGCCCGCCCGTTCACCTCGGCGTCACGCCGGCTGGGGATGAAGGCGGCCATCCCGCCGATGGCGTGGGCTCCGCGCCGGTGGCAGGTCGCCACCAGCAGATCGGTATAGGCGCGCATGAAGGGCACCGTCATCGTCACCTGCACGCGATCGGGCAGGACCATCTCGGGCCGGTTCCGGAACTTCTTGATGATGCTGAACATGTAATCCCAGCGGCCGGCGTTCAGCGCGGCGCCGTGCTCCCGCAGCTCGTAGAGGATCTCCTCCATCTCGAACGCGCCGAGGATGGTCTCGATCAGGACGGTGCACCGGATGGCGCCGGGAGCGATGCCGAGGGTCCGTTCCGCGAACGTGAACACGTCGTGCCAGAGCCGTGCCTCGAGGTGGGACTCCATTTTCGGGAGATAGAAGTACGGTCCCGAGCCCCGCTCCAGGAGCGCGCGCGTGTTGTGGAAGAAATAGAGGCCGAAGTCGAACAGGGACGCCGAGACGGGCCGGCCGCCGATCGTGGCGTGTCGCTCGTCGAGGTGCCAACCCCGGGGGCGTACCACGAGCGTCGCGATCCGGGGGTTGAGACGGTACGCCTTTCCCTCGGGACTCGTGAACGTCAGGGTCCGGCGGATGGCGTCCTGAAGATTCGCCTGGCCTTGAACCACGTTCTCCCAGGTGGGGGAGAGGGCATCTTCGAAATCGGCCATGAAGACCCGTGCGCCCGAGTTGAGCGCGTTGATCATCATCTTCCGCTCGACGGGTCCCGTGATCTCGACGCGGCGGTCCTCGAGGTCGGTGGGCGCGGCCGCCACTTGCCAGGAATCACGGCGGATGGCCGCGGTGTCGGGGAGAAAATCCGGCATCCGCCCGGCGTCGAAATCGCTTTGGCGGGCGCGGCGGCGTTCCAGCAGGGCCTGACGGACGGGCTCGAACCGCGACGCCAGCTCGGCCACGAAGGCGAGTGCCTCGGGTGTGAGGACGCGCCCGGCGTCGGGCGATGCCGCCCGGGTCACCTCGAGTGTCGCAGGCATTGCACTCTCCTGAATCAAGTTCCGGGCCATTCGCCAGGCCCGGTGCGTCGCGGCCCGGTGGAGCGCGGTGTGGCAACTGCGCTACAACTCGGGAGGACTGAGGAGCACGCGCGCATCGACGGCCAGCGCGCCGGTGGGAAAGGCCAGCAAGGGGTTCACGTCCAGCTCCTGGATCGCGGGGAAGTCGCACCCAAGGCGGCCGAGCCGAAGCAGGACCTCAGCGAGCGCGCCGATATCGACCGGGGGCGCTCCCCGGATCCCCCGCAAGATGGCGCTTCCGCGGATGCCGGTAATCAGGTCGTGTGCGTCGAGGGGTCCGAGGGGCGCGACCCGGAAGGTGACGTCGCCGAGCGCTTCCACGTAGACGCCCCCCAGCCCGAACATCACGAGCGGGCCGAACGCCGGGTCACGAGTGAGGCCGGCGATCGTCTCCCGGGCGCCCGCGATCATCCGCTGAACCAGGAACCCGCTCACCCGGGCCTCCGGCATCTGCCGCCGAATGCCCTCGACCATTTCGGCGCAGGCGCTCCGGAGCTCCACGGCCGTGGCGAGGCCGGTGCGGACACCCCCCACGTCGCTCTTATGCACGATCTCCGGGGAGACGACCTTGACGACCACCGGGTATCCGAGCTCCGCCGCGGCGCGGGCGGCGGCGTCGCCGTCGACGGCGAAGCGCGACGCCACGGTGGGGATGCCGTAGGCCTCGAGAAGCTCCAGCGCCTCGAGCTCCGGGAGTCGGCTCCGGCCCCCGGCCCGGGCGGCGGCCACGATGCGCGCGGCCCGGTCCTGGTCGACCGCCAGCGCCCGCGGCGGCGTCTCCGGGCGGGCCAGCCACTCCCGCTGGCGCCGCAGCGCGGCCAGGCCGCGCGCCGCCGACTCGGGGAAGATGTACGCGGGGATCCCCGCGCGGTGGAGCTCGGCCTTTCCCTGGGGCAGACCCTCGCGGCCCATCAGCACCGCCAGCACCGGCTTCGCGGGGTGGCGGCGGGCCACGTCGGCGATCGCTTCGGCGACGGTCTCCTGGGACAGCCCCAGCGGCGGCACGAAGATGGCGACCGCCGCGTCGATGCCGGTGTCGTCCAGCAGCGCGTCGAGGGCCGCGCGGTACCCCTCCGGAGTCGCCGACGCGATCATGTCGAGGGGATTCCGGATCGAGGCCTCTTCGGGGAACAGGGGCGCCAGCCGCGTGACGGTGGCGGGCTTGAGCTCGGCGACGTCGAGCCCGTGCCGCTCCAGCGCGTCCGCGGCGAGGATCCCGGGACCGCCCGAGTTGGTGAGCACCGCGGTGTGGCGGGAACGGGGCAGCGGCTGCGTGAACGCCATCGCCATGTCGAACAGCTCTTCGATGGAGTCGGCGCGCAGCACGCCGGCCTGCGCCAGCAGCGCCTCGACGGCGGAGTCGCTCGCCGCCAGGGCGCCGGTGTGCGACGCGGCGGCCCGCGCGCCGACGCGGGAGCGGCCCGACTTGACCACGATGATGGGCTTCTGGCGCGTGATGCGGGACGCGATCTCGAGGAAGCGGCGCGGGTTGCCGAAGTTCTCCACGTACATCAGAATCGCGCGGACCGCGGGATCGTGCTCCCAGTGGAGGAGGAGATCGTTGCCCGAAACGTCCGGCTTGTTTCCCATGGAGACGAACTGCGCGATGCCGATGCCGTATTCCTTCGCGTAGTCCAGCACGCTGACGCCGAGGGCGCCGGACTGGGAGACGAAGGCCGCGTGGCCGAACGGCGGCATGGTCGGCGCGAAGGTGCAGTTCATCGAGAAGGCCGGATCGGCGTTCAGCACGCCCATGCAGTTGGGCCCCACCATCCGGATCCCGGCGCCCCGGACGATCTCCACGAGACGGCGCTCCCGCTCGGCGCCGGCGCCGCCGATCTCGCGGAACCCGGCCGAGATCACGACCAGTCCGCGGACCTTCGCCTCGGCGCACTCCGCCGCGACGTCGAGGACCCGCTCCTTGGGCACCACGATCACACCGAGGTCGACAGGCTCGCCCAGGGCGCCGATCGACGGTGCCGCGCGCACGGAGTGCACCGCGGCGGCGTTCGGATTCACCGGGTAGACCGCTCCGGTGAACCCGTACCGCAGGAGGTTGGCCATGATCTGATGGCCGATGGTATTCGGCGTCCGGGAGGCGCCGATGACCGCGATGCTGCGGGGCTTGAGGACCGCGTCGAGCGTGGTCACGGTCCCAAGTATACGAAGGCGGGGACCGGGGCTCTCAAACCGCAAGGCTCCTTCACGCGGCGCTTATCCGGCGCTCAGGATTCCCGCCACGAGCTTCGCGTCGATGCCGATGTTGGCGAGCCCGCCGCCGGAATCGTAGTTGTGCCCGACGAAAAAGAGTCCGGGCTGATCGGCGCTGGTCACCCGGTCGGTCCGTCGGGCGAACCCCTTCGGGGTCGTCGTCACCAGATTCCCGAGCGGGCCGAGCGCGGCGTGAAAGCCGGTGGCCAGGATGACGGTGTCGAACGGCTCCTCGCGCCCGTCCGTGAAGCGCGCGCCCGACGCCGTGAGCTCGGCGACGCCCGGGCGGACCTGCACGGCGCCCGCCTTGATGGCGTCCACCAGGTGGAACCCGATGACAGGAACCGCGTCGAGGGGGAAGACCGGTGACGGGGGCAGCACCGGGGGACCGCGGCGGAGGACGGTGATCCGGCGGACCATCGACACCACCACCCGTTGCCCGGGCCGGGGGAGCTTGCGGACATAGTGGGCGATGTACTGGATCGGGATTCCCAGGATCTCGCGGGGCACCACGTTGGCGCCGGACCGGACCGCGATGGTGACGGGGTTTCCCGTCTGGGCCAGCTCCGCCCCGATCTCTCCGCCGGAGTTCCCGACACCCACGATCAGAATGCGTTGGCCGCGGAACGGATCGGGGCGCCGGTACTCGACACTGTGGATGACCGGGCCGCGGAACCGCCCGCGCCCCGGCAGCTCGGGGACGACGGGGTTCGCGACGATCCCCGTCGCCATGACGACGGCCCGGGCCCGGACCTGTCTCCCGTCGACGTGGGCCGCCCATCCGTCCGCCGTTCGCTCCAGGCGTCGGACCTCGCTCCCGGTCTCGACGGGCACCGCAAAGGTCTCCCGGTATTCCCGGAGATACGCGAGGAAGTCGGCCCGGCTCACGAACGTGGGGTACCGGCGCGGGAAGGGCAGTCCCGGGAGGCTCGACATCCGCTTTCCGGTATGGAGGACCAGCGAATCGTAGAGATTGGCCCAGGTGTGCCCGACGGTGTCGCCGCGCTCGAGTACCTGGTGCGCGATGCCGTGGCGGGACAGCTGCTGCGAAGTGGCGAGGCCCGCCGGGCCGGCGCCGACCACGAGGACCTCGGTATCCATATCGAGTAAGCTACATTCCGGAACATCCATGGCGAACCTCGTCGTGTCGGCGGTGGGACTCGGGCTGCGCACCGCGCAGGCGGTGTCGCCCGACCTCGCCGGCTGGTGGGCCGAGCGGATCTTCTTCACGCCGCCTCATCGGCCGTTGACGGAGGCGGAGCACGCGTTGCTCGCGCGCGCGCGGGCGTTTCAGGTCGACGCCGATGGGCACCGGGTCCGGGCCTGGCAATGGGGTTCGGGGCCCGTGGTCCTGCTGGTGCACGGCTGGGGCGGGGCGGGCGGACGGTTCTCCGCCTTCGTGGAGCCGATTCTGGCCGCGGGCTTCAGCGCCGTGACCTACGACGGGCCCGGGCACGGGCTGACCGGGAAGGGTCGGTCGTCCGCACCCGAGCTGGCACGGGCCCTCGCCGCGGTCGTCGCCCGGGTCGGTGTGCCCCACGGACTCGTGGCGCATTCGCTGGGCGGTGCCGTCACGGGACTGGCACTCCAGGACGGGCTCGCTCCCCGGCGGGTCGTGCTGCTCTGTCCCGTGAGCGATCCGGCGGCGTTCGCGGACCGATTCGCGCGACAGCTCAAGCTCACGCCGCGCACCATGGCGGCTCTTCGGACCCGGAGCGAGCGGCGCATCCGGTTCGACTGGAACAGGCTGCCGGTGATTCCGGTGGTGGCCCGCGCCACGATGCCCGCGCTCGTCGTGCACGACCGGACCGACGACACCGTCTCCGTAGCGGAAGGACAGGCCATCGCGGCGGCCTGGCCCGGGGCCGAGCTGGTCCTCACCGAAGGACTGGGTCATCGCGGCGTACTCCGCGATCCCGCGATCGTAAGCCGCGCCGTGTCGTTCGTGACCACCCGCTGACGCAGGAGCTCTCGTGACGGATACCGACGTCCTGGATGCCGCGGTTCGCGCGGCGCGCGCCTATCTCGCGACCCTGCCGACCCGCCCGGTGGCAGCGCGGGCGACCATCGAGGAGATGCGCGCCGCCTTGGGGGGTCCCCTTCCCGCGGACGGGACCGATCCGGCCCGCGTGGTGGCCGAGCTCGCGGAGCAGGCCGACCCCGGGATCGTCGCGACGGCGGGGCCGCGGTACTTCGGCTTCGTGGTCGGGGGGACCCTCCCGGCGGCTCTTGGCGCCGATTGGCTGACGTCGGTCTGGGACCAGAACGCCGGCATCTACGTCCTCTCCCCGGCCGCGTCCGTGGTGGAGGAGACGGTGATCCGGTGGCTGCTCGAGTTGTTCGGTCTGCCGAGCACGTCCAGCATCGGGTTCGTGACGGGCTGTCAGATGGCGAACGCCACCTGCCTCGCCGCGGCGCGCCACGCCGTGCTGCGGAAGGCCGGGTGGGACGTGGAGGAGCGGGGGCTCTTCGGGGCGCCGGAGATCGACGTCGTGCTCGGCGGGGAAGCGCACGTCACCATCCCCGTCGCCCTCCGGCTCCTGGGCCTCGGGGCGTCCCGCGTGCGGTCCGTGCCCGTGGACGGGCAGGGGCGCATGCGCGCCGAACCGCTGCGGCGGATGCTCGCGGAGACCCACGGGCCGGCGATCGTCTGCGCGCAGGCCGGCAACGTGAACACCGGAGCGTTCGACCCGATCGATGAGATCGCCGCGATCACGCGCGAGCGCGGTGCCTGGCTGCACGTGGACGGGGCCTTCGGCCTCTGGGCGGCCGCCAGTCCCAAGCTCCGCGCGCTCACGAAGGGGCTGGAGCGCGCCGACTCCTGGGCCACCGACGCGCACAAGTCGCTCAACGTGCCCTACGACAACGGCATCGCGATCGTGGCGGATGCGAGCGCCCACCGCGCCGCGATGGCGGCGACCGCGGCCTACCTCGTGAAGTCCTCCGACGGCCGCCGTGATCCCGATGACTGGACCCCCGAGTTCTCGCGCCGGGCCCGTGGGTTCACAGTGTACGCGGCGCTCCGCTCGCTGGGGCGGCGCGGGGTGGTGGACCTGATCGAGCGGAGCTCGGCACTGGCGCGCGAGATGGCGGATCGGCTCGGAAAGGCTCCCGGCGTCGAGGTGCTGAACGACGTCGGCTACAACCAGGTACTGGTGCGGTTCAAGCCCGCCGGCGGCGGAGACATCGACGCGCACACCCGGGCCGTGATCGAGCGGGTCCAGCAGGACGGCACATGCTGGCTCGGGGGCACGACGTGGCAGGGCAAGGCGGCGATGCGGATCTCGGTGTCCGGGTGGAGCACGACTTCGGACGACATCGCGCGCTCGGCCGACGCGATCCTCAGAGCGACGCGCCCCTAGTCGACCTTGCGGCGCACCGTCGCCAAACCCATCATGAGCGTGGGGGTTTCCCGGGGGTCCGCATGCGCCTTTCTCGTTGCATCGCCGTCTCGGTTCTTATCGGCGGCCTCGCCGCGTGTGCCGGGGACCAACCCACAGCGACCCGTGCCGCCCCGCTCAATCCGCGAATCGTCGCTACCCCACAATGGGCCGGGGGAGAAATCGGGGTCACCTCGAGGTCCTTCACCGCCGGCGAGCCGTCGCCCATCGTGGTGGCCGGGGCGGAAAGCCTCCCGGTCTGGCGGATCGACGATTCGACGGTTGCGGCCCGTATGCCTTCCAGGGGCGGCACGTACTCCCTGGAGGTGACCCAGGGAGTGGCCTCGGCCACGCTGGGGACGGTCGTGCTCGACGGGTTCCGAGGGGAGGCGACCGGCCCATACATGTCTGGGAAGGTGTTCCTCTTGAACCCCGGCGACCCCAACCCGCTCGTGCTGGCGTCAGGGGATTCCGGGGCCCTCGTCCTTGACGTCGCGGCGAATACCGTCGTCGAGACCATTCCCGATTCGATTTCGTCGCCGGACTGCGCCTCGAGTCCGGGCCCGAGCTATCGCGGTCCGACCTATTTCGTGTTTGGTGGGGCGATCGCCGGTATCTGTCAGCCGCCGATTACGTGGCACGCGTACCCGTCCCTCGCGGTGATGGATACGTCGCCACTGCGTGGCTTCGCTTGGGATGTGATGGCGGAGGTAGGGCCCTCTCGCTGGTTCGCCGAAAACAACAACCACGTCTATTTGTGGAATTGCTCCGCGATCCCTTGCTCGTCTGGAGAGCCCTACGATGTGGGCGGGGACTACGACGTGTTGTTGGCCCCGACCGACAACCTGTTCGCGTGGATGCCGAGCAGCTTTCCCGGATCGAACGCGGGACCACCGTCAGCTTTCAGTGTGAACGTCATGGACACCGCGGTACTGTTCCCCGGCGTCGGGTCCCTGCTCGCCGGTCAGTTCTCTTCGAAGGGCGACACGCTATTCGCGGTCAGTCAGGCTGCGGCGTCTGCTCCGATCGCCTATACCCCCCTGCACGTTACGGCGCTTCGCACCAGCGACGGGTCAGTGGTGCGGGATCAGCCGCTCGATTCATTGGGGCTCGGGCCCGCGTCTCAGCGCGTCTATGCCATTGGCACGGACCCGTCAATGCGCTGGGTGTACGTCGTGGCGGCGTATGAGCAGGATTCAGAACTCGTCCCGACGCTGATCGTAATTGATCGAGGCAGTTGGTCTGTCACGGGGGTTGTCCAGGCGAGGGGTGCCAGCGCGGCCGCTGTGGATGACCTGGTCTTCAATGGAACAGGTTGGGTGATTCCCGCGCCTTCACTCCACCGAGTATTTGTCGTAGCCGCCAAGTACGGATATCAGATCCACCAGCACCCCTCGGCCATCCTTTCCTTCGATACGCCCTGAGGACGCGATCCTCAGAGCGACGCGAATTCGGTCCTGAGGGCCTCCGCCGTCCGGTCGGCGAGGGCCATGATCGTCAGGTACGGGTTGATCTCCAGGGAATCGGGGAAGAGGCTGGCGTCGGCGATGCGGAGCCACGGCAGGCCGTGCACCCGGCCCCACCCGTCGGTCACCGAATCGCCGGCCGAGCTCCCCATGGCGCACCCCCCCATCAAGTGGGCGGCCGATACTGACACCTTTCCCGGTTTCCAGTGGGCTGCCGTAATTCTGCCCTCTTCGTTCCCGGCATCCGCGCGCTCGAGCACCGGCGGCTCGGCGAAGGGTGTGAAGACGCGCGCCGCCCCGGCGCCGAAAAAGATGCGGGCCGAGGCGCGGGCGCCTTCGACCAGGGCGGAGACGGTGCGTGGAGCGAATCGGTAGTGGACCACCGGCGCTCCGTCACGATCCACCCCGACCCTATTGCCGTCATCCGCCAGGTCACACGCCAGGACCAGGATCATTTGCAGGCACTGGAAGGCGCGCATCGCCGCGCTGTGGCCGGGTCCGAAGCCGGTCAGGGCCTTGGCCGTGACGAACGGGAAGTACATGCACGTCTCGAGGACGAAGTGCTGGGACTCGGCGCGGTCCACGAAATAGCTCTTGGGGTGTCCGACGTCGTTGGTAATGGGGTAATCGTGCTCGGCGGCGAGGATCAGGGCGGGGTGGCAGGTGAACCCCTGCCCGAGCCGGGGCAGTCCCGGTGCAACGGGGGACCGGAGCAACAGCGTGGGGGAGCCGATCGCACCTCCCGCGCTGACGACCGCGCGGGCCCGCACGCGATAGTCTCCGGGTTCCCACTCGGAGCGCGCGCCCGCCGAGCCGGGAGCTTTGTCCGCGATGTGCACTTCGAGTGTGCGATCAGGAAGGACGCGCCGGACCTGGGCCCGGGTGACGACCTGGACGCCCCGGCGCTCCGCGTCCGGCAGCTGGACGCGGTTGGTGCCCTGCTTGGCCTGGTTGGGGCATCCCAGATTGCAGAGCGATGAGCCCCGGCAGCCCTTCACGTTCACGGGGAACTGCTCGACGGCGTACCCCGCCCGTTTCCCGCCTTCCACAAAGAGCCGGTTGTTGTCGTTGATCTCCTCCGCGGGGAGGAGGTGGACGTTGTTCGCGGCCGCGTAGCGGCGGGACCGCGCGGCGATGTCGGCGTGGGCGAGACCCGGGACGCCCCAATGACGGATCACCCGCTCGGGCGCGATGAGCGACGTCCCCGTGTACACCACGGTGGACCCGCCGTAGGTCTCGGCGAACGCGAGGGTCATGGTGCCGTCCGCCGTGAGAAAGCCGCCGCCGTCGCGGTAGAGCCGGTTGGCCATCTCGAGCTCGCGCCCCGTGAACTCGGCGTCTCCCAGGCGGGGGCCCTGCTCGAGCACCAACACCGGGTGGCCCGCCTCCGCCAGCGGGGCGAGGGCCTGCGCGGCCGTGCCACCCCCCGCGCCGGATCCGACGATTACGACATCGTACGACTTGTCGATCACCGGCGTCGGCTCCACCCGCGCGGGTCGGCGCGGTACCCGATGGCACCGATCACGTCGGCCTGGGTGTAGTAGCCCATGAGGACGAGGGTGCGGAGCCCCCAGAAGCCGCGGCGGACGAGCAGGAGGGGCGAGTCCTCGAGGGACGACAGAAACCGCCGCCGGGTCTCGGGACTGAGGCTCGTGAAGGGCCGGCCGTAGCGGAGCAGGGGGAGCCACTGGATGGCGCGCAGGAACAGGGCGAGCTGTCGCTGCATCCTGGGCGGGCGGGTGGCGACCGCGCCGTCGATGGTGTGCTGCAAGGTCCGCCACCCGGCCTGATTCAACCCGGTGGTTTCCGGCGTCACCGTCTCCGCGACCGCACGAATGATGGGGGTGAGAGCCGGGGGTATTGGCACGACGCCAATGTGACGGCGCCGGAGCGGTGGTGCAACTAGGCGTCGCGCTCCCGCTCGAGGAGCCGGTGCTTTCGTTCCACGCCCCAGCGATAACCGCCCTCGGTCCCGTCCTTGCTCACCACGCGGTGGCACGGCACCACGATCGCCACCGGATTCGTGGCGCACGCGCGGGCCACGGCGCGGGTCGCCCGCGGGTTCCCCGCCAGCCGGGCGATGTCGGAGTACGAGCGGGTCTCCCCGTAGGGAATCTTCTTGAGCAGGCCCCAGACTCTCTGCTGAAAGGCCGTCGCCCGGACGTCGGTCGGCAGGTCCAGATGCGGCTCCTTCCCCTCCAGGTGCCGGAGCATCGCCGCCGTCCACCGCACCAGGGCCCGGTTGTCCTGC
>DATJQI010000028.1:0-91443 GCA_035505915.1 Gemmatimonadales bacterium
GAGGCCCGAAAACCCCGCAACCATAAGGCCTTGACTGCGATACACCCCAATCTACGTTTGGGGTTCGCGCCACCTCTCGCGCCTCAGGAGATCCGCCGAGATGCCGTACATCATCACCCAACCCTGCATCGACCTGAAAGACCGGTCCTGCGTGGACGTCTGTCCCGTGGACTGTATCTACGAAGGCGAAAAGCAGCTGTTCATCAATCCGGACGAGTGCATCGACTGCGGCGCGTGTGAGCCCGAGTGCCCGGTGACCGCCATCTTCCCCGAAGAGGACGTCCCGACGCAGTGGAAGGAGTTCATCGCCCTGAACCGTGACGTCTTCCAGAGCGCCAACCCGCCCGGCAAACCGCAGCGAAAGGGCGCCTGAGCTAGAAGACGCTCTTCAGGAAGTCCGCGATCAGGCGGGTAGTGACGAAAGGCTGTTCCAACGGGGGCAAGTGTCCGGCACCGGCGACGGTGGCGAACCTCGCCCCCTTGATCTTCTCCGCCAGCGCGCGCCCCGCCTCCGGCGTCGTGATCACATCCGACGCGCCCGCCAGCACCAGCACCGGCAACCGCAGATCCGCAAGCAACGGCGTGGAGTCCACGCGATCCCGCATCGCCTGCAGCGCGCCGACCAGGCCCACGACCGGCGTCCGCTCGATCATCTCACGCACCTGCCCCTCCACCTCGGGCCGCTCGGCGCGGGTGTCGGCGGCGAGGAGCGTGGGCAGCATCCGGTCCGCCACCGCCCCGGCCCCGCCGCTCCTCGCCAGCGCGATCATCTCGTCGCGACCACGCCGCCCTTCCTCCGTGTCCGCCTCCGCGCGCGTGTCGCACAGAATCGCCGCCCGAACGCGCGGGAGGTGCCGGCGCAGCAGCTCGAACAGCACGTACCCCCCCATCGAAAGCCCGCACACCACCGCGGCCGCGACATCGAGCGCGTCGAGGACCTCCATGAGATCGTCCGCGTAGCGCGGCATCGAGTAGCCCTCGGTCGGCACGCCCGACGACCCGACCCCCCGCAAATCCGGCGCGATCCGCCGCCAACCCGGGAAGGTCTTCAACTGATGGCGCCAGAGCGCGTGGTCGAAGGGAAATCCGTGCACGAACAGGAGGGCCGGGCCCTCCCCCTGGACGTGGACCGCGATGTCGGTCCCGCCGGCCCGCACGCGTCGCATTCCGCGTATCACCCGGCCTCCGGTGCCGCATAGGTGTGCCAGAACACGGTCCGCCCCTCCCTCGGTCCCGACGCCTGGGCAAGCATCGCCAGCGCCTTTCCACCGTACGTCGAATCGGTCTCGAACCCGGCCTCGCGGGCCCACCCCCGGGCCCGTTCCCCTTCCGGCGTCGGCCACCCGTATCCACGACCCGCTCCGTCCACCACCGCCAATGTCGCGGACCGCGCCGGCTCCGGCAGTGCGATTCCCCGGCTCTCGATCAACACCCGCGCCGCCCGCGCGAGGCGATTCACCCGCGTCCCGCGCGCGACGAGCCGAGGGGCTACCCGGACGGCCAGCACCTGGGTCCGCCACCCCAGTACCCCGCATCCCAGGAGGACGCCGGCGGCCGTCCCTCCGGATCCCAGAGGCGTGACGATCCGGTCGGGGGCCGTGGGAAGCTGAACCGCCAGCTCGAGGGCCGCGAGTACGTGGCCCACGACTCCGGCCGGGGTCGCGCCGCCGCCGGGAAGGGACCGCCGCGGTCCCAGGCGACCGGCCGCCGTCCAGGCGTCGATCCACGCGATGGGGAACGCCGCCCAACTCCGGGCCCGGAAGCAGGCGCTCGCCGCCCGGAGCGTCGCGGCAGCCGTGGCGACGGCGCACTCACTCGACCCTTGCGGGAACTGGGCGATCACGGCGTGGGCGCCGAGGGCCCGGGCGTGGCGGGCGGTGGCGAGACAGTGGGTGGAGCCCCAGCCCCCCACCGTGAGCACGGCGTCCCCGGCGGACAATCCCGACAACAGAAACTCGAGACTCCGCACCTTGTTTCCGCCGTAGACCGCGGAGGAGCGGTCTTCATGCTTGACCCATACCTCGCGGGCGCCGGCGTGGCGCGCGAGCGCGGGAGCCGGCTCCACGGGCGTGGGCCAGCGTCCCAGACTGCGGGGCTCCAACGCCGCGCGTATCTTACGGCCGAGATCCGCGGGATCCATTGGACGAGCCTTTCACCGCGAGTGCATCGATGCGGGTAGCGACCGATTACATCCGTCATGCGGCGCGCGCCGCCCGGAAGTGCGCGGGTGACCCCCTCGGGGGCGCGCCCGAACCCCCCGACCCCGAATTCTACCGGACCCTGGCCAAGGCGCTGGAGGAGATCGCGGCGGGGATGGAGCAGCTGGGCAAGGCGGATCAGCATTAGCGACGCGCGGTACGTCTCCACGCCGGAAGCGCTGGCCGATGTGATCGCCGCCTTCCGGCGGGAATCTCCGGTGGCGGTGGATACCGAGGCGGCCAGTTTCCACCGGTTCGTGGACCGGGTCTACCTGGTCCAGCTGTCCACGCGCCGGGCCACCGCCATCGTCGACCCCCTCGCGGTCACCGACCTCGCTCCCGTGGGGGCCCTGCTCGCCGACCCGGGCGTGGAAAAGATCTTCCACGACGCCGACTACGACCTCCGGACCCTCGACCGCGACTACGGCTTTCGCGCCGTCCGGCTCTTCGACACCCGGGTGGCCGCCCAGCTCGCGGGAGAGCCGGCGATCGGGCTCGCCGCCCTCCTCGAGAAGTACGCGGGGGTGAAGCTCGCCAAGACCCACCAGAAAGCCGACTGGTCCCAGCGCCCGCTGACCCCCGGCATGCTGGCCTACGCCGCGGCCGACACCGCCCACCTCCCGGCGCTCCGCGACACCCTGGAAGCCCGGCTCCGCGAGCTCTCCCGCTGGGAATGGGCTCAGGAGGAGTTCGTGCGTCTCGAGTCACTCCGGTGGACGGGACCGGCGGACGACGGAGCGGCGTACTTGCGGGTGAAGGGCGCGAAGGCTCTGAGGCCCCGCCAGCTGGCCACGCTCCGGGAGCTCTACGCCTGGCGCGAGGGCGTGGCCCGCCGAGAGGACCGCGCGCAGTTCCGGATCATCGGAAACGAATCCCTGCTCGGCGTCAGCCGCGCGCTCCCCCGGACTCCGGACGACCTGACGCGAGTCCCCGACCTGCCCGCCTCGCTCGCCCGCCGTCACGGGACCGCGCTGCTCGAAGCGGTGACCCGCGCGGCGGCGATTCCCGAGAAGGACCTGCCCTGGGTGGAGCGGCCTCCCCGGCCGCCGCACGATCCCGCGTACGACCTGCGCCATGAAAAGCTCAAGGCCGCCCGCAACGCCCGCGCGGCGGAGCTGGGGATCGATCCCGGAGTGCTGTGCGGGAGGGCCGCGCTGGAAGCGGTGGCCCGGGCCAATCCAAAAGATCGCGCCGGGCTCGCCACGATCGGGGAGCTCCGGCGCTGGCAGGTGACGGCGGTCGGGGACGCGCTGCTCGCCGCGCTCGCTTAGAACCCCATCATCGCGCGGATCTTCGGCTCGATCTTCTCCGGCGACCAGTAGGGCTCCCACACCAAATCGACGTCGACGTCCTTCACGCCGGGGATGGGCTTCAGCTGCTCGTAGATGTCGTGAATGATCTGCGGCCCCGCCGGGCACCCCGGCGAGGTGAGGGTCATGGTGATCCGGACGTCCCCGTCACCGGGGTCCACGCCGTAGACCAATCCCAGATCGACGATGTTCAGATTCAGCTCAGGATCCTTCACCGAACGGAGGGCCGTCCGGAGCTGATCCTCGGTGACTTGCACGTCGTTCATGCCCTTCCTCCTGCCCGCGAACCTACCCCGGAACCGGCGATCGGGGCAAGAAGTTCCTACCGCGCCCGATCGCTGGCCCGCGCGGCGGCGTCGGCCAGATGACCCCGGACCTCCTTCAGCACCGTGAACGGCGTGCGGCTCCGGGGCGCAAACGCGCGGTTGGTCAGGAGAATCACGAACAGGTCGCGGTCCGGATCCACCCAGAGCGACGTCCCGGTCCAGCCGGTGTGCCCGAAGCTCCGCGGACCGAAGAGCGTGCCCGCGCTCGAGACCTTCTCGTCCGTGGGCACCGCCTGCCAGCCGAGCGCCCGGTGATCGGGTCCGACGTCCGCCTGCGGCGACCGCGTGGTGAAGAGGCGAAGGGTGCCCGGCGCGACGAGCGCGTCGCCGTCCGGGCGCGTTCCGCCGCGGAGGAGGAATTGGGCGAAGCGCGCGAGGTCGTCGCCGGTGGAAAAGAGGCCGGCATTGCCGGACACTCCACCCGCCTTCGCCGCGGTCGGGTCGTTCACCACGCCCGCCACCGGATGTCCGTGCCAGAGACCGGTCGGCGCGGTCCGGGAGGCGAGACGGGGGGGCGGCCGGTAACGGGTCTCGGAGAGTCCGAGCGGGGCCAGCACCTCGCGCCCCACGAACTGCTCGAGCGGCTCGCCGCTCACGCGACGGATGACCTCGCCCAGGAGCACGAAGTTCAGATCACTGTAGACCACGCGGGACCCGGGGGGTGCGCGCGGCGTTTCCGCGAGCACCGCCCTCAGGAGCGCCGCTTCGTCGGGGAGCGCCTTCAGCTCCGGCGTCGGAAGGTCCCCGCGGAGACCCGACGTGTGGGTCAGGAGCATCCGCACCGTGATGCCGGAGGTCCCCGGGCCGTGGAATTCCGGCAGATAGCGCACGACGGGCGTATCGAGCGCCAGCTTGCCCCGGTCCACCAGGATCATGGCCGCGGTGGTGGTCGCCACCGCCTTGGTCAGGGACGCGAGATCGAACAGGGTCGAGTCGGGACGATCCGCCGGCGACCGGGCCGACCAGGTCAGGTGACCGTAGCCCCGCGAGTAGAGAATCCGGTCCTTCCGGCCGATGACGAGAACGGCGCCCGGATAGGCGCCGCGACGGATGCCGGAGAGCACGATGGAGTCGTATTGCGCCTGCGCCGGTGCCACACTCCCCAGAGCGAGGAGCAGCGCGAGCATCACGCCCAGACGCCCGGGATGGCCCGGGCGCAGGACGGGCAGCGGCCGTCCGCTCCCACCCGCTGCGCGAGGATCGTGTAGCCGCGCCGCCGGACCAGCAGATCCCCGCAATCCGGACAGTAGGTGTTCTCCCAGCGCCCCACGCCGCCCGGGCGATTGCCGGCGTACACGAATCGGAGTCCGGCCGCGGTGCCGATCTCGCAGGCCCTGATCAGCGTCTCGGTGGGGGTCGCGCCGGGATCGGTCATCCGGTAGTCGGGGTGGAACGCGGTGACGTGCCAGGGAATGTCCGGGGAGACGCCGGCGATCAGCTCCGCGGCGCGGGCGAGCTCCCCGTCCTCGTCGTTGAACCCGGGGACGATGAGGGTCACCACTTCGACCCAGAAGCCGCGGTGGTGGGCCTCCGCGATCGTGGTCGTCACGTGCTCGAGCACGCCGCCCAGCTCGCGATAGCGCGCGGGGTTCATGGCTTTCAGGTCGATCTTGTAGCAGTCGGTCCAGGGTCTCAGGAAGTCCAGCGCCTCGGGCGTCGCGTTGCCGTTGGAGATGAAAGCGGTCTTGAGTCCCCGCGGCCGCGCCAGCCGGAACACGTCGACGGCCCACTCCGCGGTGATGAGCGGCTCGTTGTACGACGAGCCCACCACGCGCGCGCCCTCCCGGATGGCCAGCTCGACCAGCGCGTCGGCGCCCACGTCGGTGGGGGCCACGCCGGCGGCGCCGTCGCGGAGCGCCTGGGACGTGAGCCAATTCTGGCAGTACCCGCAGTGGAAATCGCACCCCAGCATCCCGAAGGTCAGCGTGTCGCTCCCCGGGAGACAGTGAAAGAACGGCTTCTTCTCGGTCGGGTCGCATTGCAGCGCCGCGACGTAGCCCGCGGGGGCGAACAGGGTCCCGCCCTCGTTGAACCGCACCTTGCAGATCCCCCGCCGGCCGGGACGGACCAGGCAGCGGTGCCCGCAGGCGACGCACCGCACCGCGCCGTCCGCCGCCGGCACGACGAGCCGGGCGGGGCGAGCCCGGGCGTCGAGCTGGGTCGCGAGCGGCGACGGGGGCTCCGGAGCGGCGCCGGTGAGAAGAGGCAGCGGGGCGCGTCTCATTTCACGCTCCCCGGGGGCAGCTGATAGAGGAGCTGCGCCGTCCGCTCGTCCCGGAGCGACAGATCATGGGCGACGGTGTGGCCGAACATGATGTCCGTGGAGTCGCTCGAGTGGTTGAGGCCGAGCAGGTGCCCGATTTCGTGGAGGGCCACGATGCGGACGTCCTCGGTGCCCATCGCGTGGCCTTTGGGGTCGTAGGTGGCGATGGTGACCACGCCGCTCTGCACGTGGCCGTCCCGGTCCCAGGTGAGGTCGGTCTGCCCGGTGCGGTCGATGTCGAACTGCCGGCGCCAGCGGAAGAACGCTTCGGCCCGCGTCGAGTCGTCGACGAACACGAAGCGGACCGGGAGACCGATCGCAGCCCAGCGCGCGAACGCGGCGCGCACGGCGTCCAGGAACGCGGGTTGGTAGTTCGCGACGGTGTCGCTCGTGAGGTAGACGCGGACCGGATCGCGGGTGCGGTTGTTCCACCGGTGCAGCGCCGAGTCGCTGCTCTCGGCGACCACTTCGTTCAGATAGGTGGTGGCGGCGCTCGCGCGGAGCTGGCGCCGGGTCTGGGCGCGCTCCAGCTGATCGAAGTAGCCCTCCGGCACGTTCATGCCCGGCACCGACTCCGGGGCCGCGTCGGGGCCCGGCGCCGCCGAGTCGGGGGGCGCGGGAGCCGGCGTGATCGGGGGGCGGGCGGCGTCCGTGGCGTAGGCCGGGGCCGGGGGCGCGGCGTTGCCGGCCGACTGCGGATGACGGGGCGGCACGACCCGCGCGGCGCCGTGGCGCCCGGTCGCCGCGACCCGCCAGAGCACGACCGAGACCACCGCGAACGCGAACAGGGTGAGGGCGGGTGACGAACGCCGGTCGGCCATTGGCGCAATATGTCCGCGCGCGCACGGCGGACGCTAGCTTCGGCATTCGAGTCTCTCTATGATTGTCACGGTCTCATGCGCCCCGTTTCATGATCACCCTCCCCGCCAAGACGCTGATCCGCCGCCGCTGGTGGGTGATCGGCGCCTGGGCCCTGATCGCGGCCCTCCTCGCGCCCGGGGCCGCCCACGTCCAGGACGCCCTCGCGGTCCGCGGCGGGTCGGACGAATCCACCGAGTCGTTCCGCGCCGGTGAAGCCCTGAAGGCCGCGCTCCCCAACCCCATCGCCGAGTACGTCGCGGTCGTGGTCCACGGGCCGGTGCCCGTGTCGCATCCTCGCTTCGTGGCCATCCTCGATTCCCTCGACGCCGTGCTCTCCCGCAAGGACTACGTGAAGCAGGTGCTGTCGGCGAGCGCGATCGGGGAATCCACGTTCGTGAGCCGGGACCGGCACACCACGTTCCTGATCGCCGCGATGGAGACGGAGCAGACCGACAACATCAAGAACAACTTCGTCCCGGACATCCGGGCCACCCTGGCCGCGACGGTCGCCCGCATCCCCGGCGGATCGTCGTTCGACGTCAAGCTCACCGGCGATCCCGCCCTCGACTACGACATCCGTACCATCTCGGCCGAGGACACCGAGCAGGGCGAGCGGAAGGTGATTCCGTTTTCGCTCGTCGTCCTGGTGGTCGCGTTCGGGGCGCTGGTCGCCGCCACCCTCCCCATCATCGTGGGCGTTCTGGCGATCACCATCGCGCTCGGCCTGCTGACCATCGCGGCCCAGTTCCAGACGATGTCGGTGTTCGCGCTGACCATCACCAGCATGGTGGGGCTGGGGGTGGGTATCGACTATTCGCTGCTCGTAGTCACCCGGTTCCGAGAAGAGCTGAACCGGGGCCTGGCGCCCCCCGACGCCGCGGCGCGCACCATGCAGACCGCCGGGTCGGCGGTCATCACCTCCGGACTCACCGTGGTGGTGGGATTCGGCGCGCTCCTGGTGACGCCGCTCATCGAAACCCGGTCGGTGGGAATCGGCGGGCTCCTGGTGGTGGCGGTCGCGATCGGCCTGGCGACCACGTTCCTGCCGGCGGTCCTCTCCATCCTGGGACGCGGCATCGACCGGCCTCGCTGGCTGGCGCGGCCCCTCGCGCGTTTCCACACCCCGACGGGCTGGGAGCGTTGGGCGCGCTGGCTGGGCCATCGTCCCTGGCGCGCCATCGCGCTGGGCGGCGGGGTGGTGGGGCTCCTGATGATTCCCCTGTCCCAGATGCGGATCGGATTGCCGGCGCGAAACTGGTTTCCGGCGCAGTCGGAGTCGGGCGAAGGGCTGCAGGAGCTCGTGCGCATGGGGGTGTCGGGCATCGTTCAGCCCACCCGCGTCGTGATCACGATGCCCGCGGGAGAGTCGGCGCTCTCGGCCCGGCGGCTGCTCGGGCTCAAGGCGCTGGGCGACGTCCTCCTGAAGGATCCGCGCGTCAAGCAGGTCCGCGGCGTGGCCAGTCTCCGCCCGCATCTGTCGGCCCTCGCGCTGACCATGTTCTACTCCAATCCCGATTCGATCCGGCGCCGCTACCCTGAGTTCTTCGACGCCTATCTGAGCCCGGACACCCGGACCACGCTGGTGGACATCATCCCCGACGACAGCGTGTCTCTCACCGGCATGATGGGAATGGCGGTGCGCGCGCGCGAGGTGGCACGCAAGGGCGTCCGGGGTCTGGACGGGGCGACGGTCCTGGTCGGGGGCTTCGCCGCGACGAGCGTGGATCTCCAGAACGACCTGCTGTCCCGCTTCCCGGGCATCGTCGCCCTCATCCTCGGCATCACGGCCGTGATGCTGTTCGTCGCGTTCAAGTCGCTCCTGGTGCCGCTCAAGGCGGTGCTCTTGAACTGCCTCTCGGTGGGCGGGGCGTTCGGCGTGACGGTCCTGGTCTTTCAGCGCGGCGTGGGGGGAAGCCTCTTCGGGCTCGACGGGCCCACCGAGGCGATCTTCGTGGTGGTCCCGGTGCTGGTGTTCGCCGTGGTGTTCGGCCTGTCGATGGACTACGAAGTGTTCCTGCTCACCCGGGTCAAGGAAGTCTTCGACAAGACCGGGCGGAACGACCACGCGACGATGGAGGGGCTGTCCAGCACGGCGTCGACCATCACGTTCGCGGCCGCCATCATGGTCCTGGTCTTCGGTGTGTTCGCGTTCTCCCGCGTCCTCGCGGTCCAGTTCATGGGCTTCGGTCTGGCGGTGGCCGTGCTCCTCGACGCCACGCTGATCCGGATGGTCCTGGTCCCGGCCATCATGCACATCGCGGGGCGGTGGAACTGGTGGCCCGGCGTCCGCGCCCCGAAGGATCCCCCCGCGGGCGCCTAACCCGCCTGTCGCACCAGCTCTTCCAGCCGCCGCATCCGCTCCCCCCAGAGGTCCCAGTGCCAGGCGTCCACGCGGATGCCGGTGCGGGGGTCCTTGAGCGGCTTGTACTGGAGCCAGACGGGGTCGAGTCCCAGGCGATCGCCCACCAGGAGCAGCGGCTCGCGCCGGCTGCTCACCACGTGGACCATCGGCTCGTCGCGGAAGACGTGATGGTGAAGCCAGACGCCGCCATCGAGCGCGTAGATCATGCCGTCGCGGCGGCGGGGGAAGGTCCGGATCAGCCCGCTCAGGAGCAGCTGATCAGTCCCTCCTTGGTGGCTGAGCCCACGGGCGCGGCGTTGCCGGTGAAGAGGTAGCACTTTTTCACGGTGTTCACGTTGGAGGTCGTGGCGGACCAGCCCTGCCCGGTGGCTTCGTTCACCACCAGCGTGTTGCCCGGCGAGGGCGTGAAGTTGTTCATCAGGACGAGGTTGCTCGTGTAGGCGGCGCTGTCGTAGAAATAGGCTTCTTCGGCCTCCGCGAGGTTGCGCAGGTCGGATTTCTGGCTCGCGATGTACGCCTTCTCCTTGGTGTTCGTGAAATTCACCACCGCGATCGCCGCGAGGATGCCGACGATCACGATCACGATGAGCAGCTCGATCAAGGTGAAGCCGCGGGTCGATCGCATCGTCGCCCTCCTGAGGGGGGTGACCGCGCGCCTCAATGTGAGGCGAAGGTCCCTACGTTGCAAGATTCATGCGGCATCCTTGGCATCGACCCAATTCGGTCCGGCGCCGACACTTACGACCAGCGGCACCCGCAGCTTGGCCGCCCCTTCCATCTCGCGTTTTACGAGACTCACCGCACTCTCACGCTCCCCGTACGGGACTTCCAGCACCAGCTCGTCGTGCACCTGGAGCAGCATCCGGCTGGAAAGGCCACCCGCCGCGAGGCCGGCGGCGATCCGGATCATCGCGACCTTGATGAGATCCGCGGCCGATCCCTGCAGCGGAGAGTTGGTCGCGGTCCGCTCCCCGAACGCGCGGACGTTGAAGTTCTTGTCCTTGAGCTCGGGGATGTAGCGGCGCCGGCCGAAAATCGTCTCCGTATATCCGCGTTGGCGGGCCTCGGCGACCGTGCGGTCCAGCCAGGCCCGCACGCCCGCGAACCGCTGGAAGTACTCCGCGATGAATCGCTTGGCTTCGTCCTGGGAAATCGAGAGCATCCGCGCCAGCGCGAACGGCCCCTGCCCGTAGATGGTCCCGAAGTTGATGGTCTTGGCGCGGGCCCGCATCTCGGACGTGACCTGATCGTCGGGAACGCCGAAGATCACCGCCGCCGTCTGCCGGTGGATGTCCCCGCCCCGCTCGAACGCCTCCACGAACGCCGGGTCGCCGGACAGATGCGCCAGCAGCCGGAGCTCGATCTGCGAGTAGTCCGCGGTGACGAGCACCGTCCCGGGCGCGGCGACGAACGCGCGCCGGATCGCCTCTCCCCGCGGCGTGCGGACCGGAATGTTCTGCAGATTCGGGTCCGACGACGAGAGCCGTCCCGTGGCGGCGCCGGTCTGATTGAAGCTGGTGTGGATCCGGCCGGTCTCGGGGTTGATGCTGGCCGGCAGGGAGTCGACGTACGTGGACTTGAGCTTGGACAGCTCGCGGTACTCGATGAGGAGCCGCGGCACTTCGTGCCCCATCGCCGCGAGCTGCTCCAGCACCTCGTAGTCGGTGGAGGCGCCGGTCTTGGTCTTCTTCAGCACCGGCAGCTGCAGCTTGTCGAACAGCACGGTCCTGAGCTGCGGCGTGGACGCGATGTTGAAGTCCGACCCCGCAGCGGCGTGGATTTCCCGCTCGATCCGCGCGAGATCCACCGCGAACTGCCGCGACAGCTCGCCCAGGAGCTCCCGGTCCACCTGGATGCCGGCCCACTCCATGTCGGCGAGCACACGGACCAGCGGCATCTCGATGGTGTCGAGGAGCGGGCGGAGATGGTGGTCGTCCAGCTCACCCGCGAACGAGCCGGCCAGCCGGAGCACCATCTCCGAGTCGTCGCAGCAGTACCGGGCCGCGGCCGGCACCGGCACCTCCGCGAACGGCCGCTCGGCGCGCCCGCGCCCCGCCACGTCCCCGTAGGTCCGCATCGGGAGGGAGAGCCGCTCGAGCGCCAGCGCGTCGAGCGCGTGCGACCGCCGGCCGGGGTCGAGCACGAAGCTGGCGAGCATCGAGTCGTACGTCACGCCGGCGAGCTCGACCCCGGCCCGCCGCAGTACCAGCCAGTCGTACTTGATGTTGTGACCCGCCTTGGCCACGCCCGGATCGGTCAGCAGGGCGCGGAGCGGGGCGAGCGCCGCATCCGAGAGCGGCGGGAGATTCCGCGGCGGCTCGCCGCCGGCCAGCTCGCCGTCCGGCGGCCGGTGGGCGAACGGCAGGTACCAGGACTGCCCCGGCGCCACCGCCAGGGACAGGCCCACCAGGGACGCGCGGAGCGGATCGATCGACGACGCCTCGGTGTCGAGCGCCAGGAGCGGCGCCTGCCGGCACTCGGCGATCATCGTGGCGAGCCCCGCCACGTCGTCGAGCACGCGCGCGGGGACCGGGGGCGGGGCCGGCGCCGCCGGCGCCGCCGGCAGAGGCGCGGCCGGAGCGGGCGTCGAGGCCGGCGCCTCCTCCAGTCCGGTGACCTTCGGGATCAGAGACCGGAACTCGAGCTCGGTGAAGAGCTCGGCGAGACGGGGGCCGTCCACCGGCTTGAGTCGCAGGGCGTCGAGGTCGAGCACCACCGGGACGTCGCGCCGGATGGTGACCAGCTCCCGCGACAGCCGGGCCGCGTCCCCCTGCGCCAGGAGCGCCTCCCGCGCGCGCTTGCCCGGAATCTCGGCCGCGTGGGCCAGCACGGCGTCCAGATCCGGATACCTGCCCAGGAGCTCGACGGCGGTCTTCTCGCCGATTCCCTTCACCCCGGGGACGTTGTCGGACGAGTCCCCCACCAGCGCCAGGTAGTCCACCACCTGCCGGGGCGGGACCCCCAGCCGTTCGGAGGCGTTGGACTCGTCCACCCATTGCTCTTCGACGCCGGCGGGACCCGAGCGGCCGGGATTGAGCAGCGAGATCCGGGGACCGATCAACTGGTAGAAATCCTTGTCCCCCGACACGATCACCGTCGCGACGTCCCGCTCCGCGGCCCGCGCCGCGAGCGTCCCGATCACGTCGTCGGCCTCGAAACCCTCCACCGTGATGAGCGGGACCCGGAACGCGTCGAGCAGCTGGGCGATGCGCTCCAGCGACCGGTCGAAGTCCTGCTGCAGCTCGGCGTCGAGCTTTTCGCGGGTGGCTTTGTACTCCGGGTACAGGCGCTCGCGGAACGACACGCCCCGGTCGTTGACCCAGCCCAGGTAGCCGGGATGGTGCCGCTCGCGGAGGCGCAGCAGGAAGTTGGTGACGCCCCACGCGGCGGAGGTGTTCTCGCCGTGACGGGTGGTGAGGGGACGCGCGATCATCGCGAAGAACGCGCGATAGATCAGGGCATAGCCGTCCACGAGGAACAGGGCGTCCGGCGGGCGGGACATGGCTGACAAATTATAGCCGACTAGGGGCCGTAGAGCGCGCGGTAGAGCTCTCGGTTGCGGAGCACGGACCGCACGTACCCCCGGGTTTCGACGTAGCCCACGTCCTCGACGAACAGGTCCGGGTCCTGCGGCCGACCCCCGGCCATCCAGCGGTCCACGGGACCGCTGCCGGCGTCGTAGGCGGCGACGGCGGCGGCGACCCGGCCGTGATACCGCTCGAGCAGCGCGGCCAGGTGCGCCGCTCCGAGATGCAGGTTCAGGTCGGGGACCGTGAGCCACTCGGGCGCGAACGGCAGGTCGAGCACCCGCGCGGTCCGCGCCGCCGTACTGGGCAGGAGCTGCGTCAGCCCGCGCGCGCCGGCGTGCGACAGCGCTTCCCGGTCGAACACGCTCTCCTGCCGGATCAGCGCCGCGAGCAGGAGCGGATCCACGTGGAACTCCTCCGCCTCCGCCGCCACGGCGCTCCGGTCGGGCCAGGGAAAGATGGCCCGCAGCACCCGCGGATCCCCGGGCGCGCGCGGCGCGGCCAGCCAGGCGAGCCGTACCGATACCGATCCCCAGCCGCGCGCGGCCAGCCCCGCGCTCCAGGCCAGGAGCGCGTCCACCGAATCCGGCGGGGCGGCGAGGAGCGAGCGGACTTCGAGGTCCGCTTCCGAGTCGAGACCGGCGAGGAGCAGCGTGTCGAGCACGCCCAGTCCGGCGGTGGCGGCCGGTACCGGGATGTCCGGAGCGTCACCGACCGCAAGCC
Source organism: Gemmatimonadales bacterium (assembly GCA_035505915.1). Classification (GTDB taxonomy): domain Bacteria; phylum Gemmatimonadota; class Gemmatimonadetes; order Gemmatimonadales; family GWC2-71-9; genus 40CM-2-70-7. The sequence goes on from DATJQI010000028.1 coordinate 13,571, forward strand.
CCGGGAGGCCCACGAGGGTTCGGGCGCGCAGCCCGTAGTACCCGGTGGAGTCGTCGTGGGCGAGCGCGACCCAGATGGTCCGCGCGCCCGCGCTGTCCCCCCGCGCCGCCGACACCTTGCCGAGCCAGAACCGCGCCGCGCCATGGGGACGGGCGCCCGTGTCCACGTCGGCCTGGAACCACGCCGCGGCTCGGTCCCAGTGCCGGCGCCGGTACTCCCACGAGCCGACCCGGAGCCGGGCCTGCGTCGCGGACGGATCGAGAGGATGGGTCGTGGACAGCTCTTTGAAGGCGAGGGCCGCGCCGGCCGAGTCTCCCCGCTCCGCCATCCGGTCGCCGGCCAGGTACAGCGCGGTGCCCGCCGCGCTGTCCGCCGGGTGGGCGCGGGCGAAGGCGAGCAGGGCGCCGGGTCCGGAGGGATCGCCGAGGCGGAGGAGGAGCCGGGCGCGCCGGTACGTGGCGAGTGGCTGGACGGTGGAATCGCGCTCCGCGGCCTCGTCGGCCCTGAGCGCCTCCCGTCCCCGGCGGCTTCCGGCGAGGAGGTCCGCCCACAGGAGCAGTGTGCCGCCGCTCGAATCTCCCTGGGTGATCGCCTTGCGAACCTGTACCACCGCGGCGGGCACGTCCCCGTGCGTGCGGAGCACCTGCGCCAGTGCGACGCGCTCGTCGGGCGCGGCGGGCGGGAGGGGCCCCTGCGCCAGGGCCACGCCCGCCGCGGCGTCATCCGTTTGCGGAGCCGCGGCGAAGAGATGATAGAGGAGATCGCGGGCTCCGGCGGAGTCGCCCCGGGCGAGCGCCAGGCGCGCCGCTTCGAGACCGGCACCCGCGGCGGCCAGGAGGGACACCGCCCCACTCGAGTCCCCGGAAGCGAGCCGGGCGCGCGCGCGGTACAGGGGAACCCGGCGCGCCGCCGCGCCGGAGAGTCCGGCGAGGAGGGAGTCCGCCGCGTTCGAGTCGGTGGTGACCGCGGCCTCGCGCAGACGCAGCCACCCGTCGATGGCCGGCAGTCCCGCGCGCCGGGCCGCCGCGTAGTACCACCGGGCGCTGTCCCGCACGCCGGCACGATCGAAAGCGGTCGCGGCGCGAACCGTGAGGAGCGCCGCCCGGCTCCCCGAGGCTTCGGCCCTGGCCCGGAGGTAGTCCCGCGCGGCGGAGTCCGCTCTCCCCTCATGCTCCAGTGCCTCCGCCAGCACGGCGTACCCCACTCCCCCGCCGGAGTCGGCCAGCCAGGGGCGGTTCGCGAGGAGGGCGACGACCCGCGCATAACGGCGCGCGGTCAGCTCGGCCCGCGCGTTCGCGATCAGGACCTGGGCGGAGGTTCCGGGGGTTTCGGGCGCGGCCAGGAAGGACTCGGCGGCGTGCCAGGGCCGGCCCGCGGTTTCGAGGGATTCGGCGCGCGCGACTTGGGGAGCGGGGGGAGGGGGGCCCGACGCCTGGCCCGTGAGGGCCAGCGGCCAGCAGACCAGAAGCGCCCCGGCGGCGCCGCGCATCAGTTGATGTGGCGGAGGCGCTGTGCGACCCGGTCGAAGTCGGCGCGGGAGCCCGGGGTCATCCGGAAACGGCCGAAGCCGGACTGATCCACGAAGAGCAGGTCCAGCCGCAGGTTCGTGTAGATCCAGCGGATGCCGTGGATCCCGGTCCGGGAGTAGTCGCTCTCCATGTCGTAGACCTCGTCCGGATCCCCGAGCGTGATGAAGACCTCGCCCCGGTCGGTGAGCCATCCCGGGTCCGCGGCCTCATTGAACCGCTGACTCGCGATCTGCACGCGGGTCAGGTAGTCGTTGAGCGCCTCGTTCTCCGGCGTCATGCTCACCGGATCCGACGCCTCCCAGAAGTCGTGCCATGCCTTGGCGCGCAGCGAATCGGGCGCCGAGCGGAGCTTCGCCACCAGGTCCTGCCGGGGGAAATACCGGAGCAGACTCACCATCTGGTCGTAGTTGGTCACGACCCACTGTGAGGAGAAGCTGATCAGGAAGGGCGCCACCACGGCGGCGCCGCCGCCCACGGGCCCCACCCGGAACCGCTCCTGCCCCACCGGCAGCTTGCCGGGGAGCACCCGGAACCGCACCCGCGCGAACGCGGCGGCGGTATCGAGCGGCAGGGTGTCGGCCCAGAGCGTGTCCCCGTTCCAGCCTTCCACCACGCCGGCGATCCGCGTCCCCGCGGGGAATCCGTACGCCTCGACGTAGAAGGTGAGGGTGTCGTTCCCATACGGCAGCGTCGCGCGGGGGTTGGAGATGAGGGTGGGCACGGTGTCCCGGCGGGCGCGGCCAATTCCTTCATAGATGGGGATGGGGCTGGAGAGGCCGACATCCCCGAAGCGCGGAACGGTGTCCGTCACCTCCTGGCGGGAGGCGCCGACGCCGTCCCGGTCACGCACGACCACGCTCAACGCGCAGGGCCCGGGGGGAACGTTCACGTACTGCTGGAAGATCACGCTTTCATCGGCCCGGAGCGTTTCCTGGAATGAGCGGACCCGGACGGTCTCATCCCGTGTGAAGGTCCGCGGGGCTCCCGTCGCCGCGTGCACCGAGATTTCCACCCGGTACGCCCCGATGAAGTCGTTGCCCTCCCGCCGGAACCGGAGGGAGTGGTTGGCGAACGAGAGCGAGACCTGGGCGAGCGTGGAATCGGGGGTGGGCCCCGCGAGCCAGCGGATCGAGCCCACCCAGGGGAGCGGATCGCCGCCGGCCAGGAACCCCATGCTGCGGTACTGGGAAGCCGGGTCGAACAGGCGGCTGATCGCGACGTCGGCCTTGGGGGCGTCGGGCGTACCGACGCGCGACCACTGCCCACACGCCGTCGCCGTCATCCCGAGGACCACCGTCGCGACTACCCGTCTCGTCACTTGCTCCACCTCAAATCCGGGCGTTAGTTTGGCGCGTCCTCATGCCCACCGAGAATCTCGCCGGCCGAACCATCGCCGGCTACCGTCTCCTCGAACGCATCGGCGAAGGCGGCACGGCCGAAGTGTACCGCGCGGAACACCCCGAGCGGGGACCCGCCGCGTTCAAGGTATTGCGGCCGCGGCTGCGCGGCGACCCCACGGCGGTCAAGCGTTTTCTCCGGGAAGCCGGGTACGGCGCGCGTGTGTCGCATCCCGGCGTCGTGCGAACCTTCGATTACGGTGAAGCCGACGGCCTGTACTACCTGGCCCTGGAGTGGGCTCCCGGAGAGTCCCTCGCGGCGTTCCTACACCGCAACGGACCGCTCGGCCCCTCCGAGGCCGTCGCCCTGGTGCGGCAGCTCGCGGACGCCCTGGGCGCGGCCCACCACGCCGGCATCATCCACCGGGACCTGAAGCCCGAAAACATCATGTTCGACCCGGCCTCGCGGCGCGCGCGGCTCCTCGATTTCGGCATCGCCCGGGATGCGGAGCTGCCTCCCGAGGAGCGCCTCACCCGCACCGGGTTCTTCGTGGGAACCCTGCAATACGTGGCGCCCGAGGCACTTTCCGGCGAGCTGGTGGACGGCCGGGCGGACATCTACAGCCTCGCCACGATCGCTTACTACGTCCTGACCGGACGACATCCGTACAACGGCAAGAGCCCCCGCGAGCTCTTCCAGCAGCTCCTGACCCAGCCCCCGGAGCCGCTCAACGCGGCGGTTCCGGGTCTCAAGTTCGCGCCGGGGATCGAAGCCGCCATCATGCGCGGCCTCGCGCGCGATCCCGCCGCGCGGCAGCCGACGGTCGAGGCCCTGGCCGCCGAGCTCGAACAGGGGCTGGCGTCGGCGCCGCCTCCCCCGCCGTCGAAGGGCTTTCTGGGCGCGCTCAAGAGCATCGTGGGACGGAAGTGACATCATAGTAGTAGTAGGTACAACTACTAGCTGGACGAAATGACCGAACTCGAGCACCTCAAGGATCTCCTGCTGACGCGATCGGTCACCCGGGGCGATTTCACGCTCTCCTCCGGCCGCCGCTCCTCGTACTACATCGACGCCCGCCGGACTACCATGTCCGGCGCCGGCCTCGCGCTCATCGGCTCCCTGGGCCTCGCCCGCCTGGACGCCCGGGGCTGGGCCCCCCGTGCCGTGGGTGGCCTCACGCTCGGCGCCGACCCCGTGGCCTATGCCATCGCAGCCGCGGCCCGGGCCCGCCGGCCCCCCCCTGCCCCGTCCCTGGACGCCTTCACGGTCCGGAAGCAGGCCAAGGCCCACGGCACCGGCCGCCGGATCGAGGGGTGCTTCGAGCCGGGCCAGCCGGTCGTGGTCGTCGAGGACGTCATCACCACCGGCGGCTCCGCCCAGGAAGCCATCGCGGCCCTGGCCGCCGAAGGAGCCCGGATCCTGGGAGTCCTGGCCGTCGTGGACCGCGAAGAGGGTGGCCGGGAGGTGCTGGAGAAGGACGGCCACGCCGTGGAGACCCTGCTCACCGCCACTCAGCTCGGCCTTACGCCCGCCCCGGCCCGATGACCCTGCCCTCGCTGCACCCCGACCACAAGTCCCTGGCGGCGCGCATGCGCGGCCGCTCGGACGACGCGATGGGGCTCGAGCAGCGCCTCAAGGACCTCGAGACTTTCTCCCGCTCGCTGTCCCGCCGATGGATCATGGTTTCCGCGATGTTCGTCGTCGCCCTGCTCGGGTGGATGAGCGGCACCATCCGAACCGAGCCCGGCACCATCGTCCTCGCGGCCGGCGCCGGCGCCATCCTCAACGCCCTCGTGGGACTGGTCAACGAGCGCGGCTGGTATCGCTGGTGGCTGATCTATGTCCTCACGCTCCTCGACATCTTCATCGTGGCCGTCCCGGTGGTCTGGTTCGGCAACGGGGGCCTCATCGCGGCGTTCTTCATCGCGGTCCTCCCCTACACGTTCGACCAGGGCCGCACCGTCGGCGACTTCCTCGTCCTGATGGCGTCCCTCGCCTACCTCGCCGCCACGCTCCTGCACGGCCTGATCTACAACGGCAGCGCCTCCATTCCCCCCGAGGCCTACCTCGAGACCGTCGTGTTCGTCGCCGTGGCCATGGCGCTCAAGCGCATCCCCGCGACCCTGATCGATCGGATCCGGTCCACCCGCGGCGTGATGGGCGCGGCCGAGCAGGGTCAGCTGGGCGTGCGCGCCGCGGCCGCGGAATCGGACGAGCTGGGATTTCTCGAGAAGAGCCTGAACCGGATGCTCGACGAGATCGGCGCCACCATTTCGACGGTCCAGCACGAGGCCGACGAGGTCGCCGCCTTCGCCGAGCAGCTGGCCGCCGCGGCGCAGCAGATCCAGGCGACCTCGGAGGCCGTCACCCACACCGCGCAAGGGCTCGCGACCGACCTGATCGGCCAACAGAGCGTCGCGGAGGGCGCGCAGGCGGAGAGTGCCAAAGCGGCGAATCAGGCCGAGGCGCTCCGCGACCGCGCCGAGAAGATGCAGGCCGACGCGGGGCAGCTGACGGCCACGGCGGAGCGGGGCAGGGAACGGGTGGAGCGGGCCAGCCAGACCCTGCGCGCGGTCCGCGAGGAAGTGCGGGCCACCGCCACTACGGTCACGGGTCTGTCCGCCCTGTCCGACCGGATCGGCGGGTTCGCGCAGACCATCGCGCGCATCGCGCGCCAGACCCACCTCCTGGCCCTCAACGCCGCCATCGAGGCCGCGCGGGCGGGCGAGCACGGCGAGGGCTTCGCCGTCGTGGCCCAGGAGGTCCGGGGCCTGGCGGGGGAGGCCGGGCGGTCGGCCCGGGACGTGGCCGAGCTGGTCAGCGAGATCCGCTCGGGCATCACGGCCGCCTCGCGGGCGATGGAAACCGGCGAGGCGCAGGTGAAGGACATCGGAGCCGTCGCCGCGGAAGCCGACGAGGCGCTCCGGGAGCTGCACGAGGGGGTCCAGCTCATCGGCGGCCTCGTGAACGCCACCGCCGACGTTTCCCGCAGTCAGGCCGAGCGGCTCGCGCTCCTCGCCCAGTCGCTGGCCGAGGTTTCGAAGGTGTCGAGTGTCTCGGTGGAGCATGCGACCGGGGCCGCGTCGGCCACGCAGGCGCAGATCACCTCGATGAGCGATCTCGCCGCGACGTCCCAGCAGCTGGCGCAGCTGGCCGAGCGTCTCCGGGCCAGCATCGCCCGCTTCGCCGTGCTCAAGCCCGAGCAGCGCACCGCCGAACACCGCGTCATCCGCGCCGCCGCCGACTGACGCCCGATCACCCCGCCCGGGAGACGCGAGGCGCGTCGGATCCTTGGTCCCAAAACCCCGCGTTCAGGGGGTAGAACGCGCGCAGGGCCTCCCGGTACGGGGTGATCAACAGGTCGACGTACCGGGCCAGGGCCACGTCGAAGGGAAAGCGGCTGCGGAACTCGCCGGCCGTGACTCCCAGCACGGCCTTCAGGTGGCGGCCGAAGCTCTGGGGCGACGAGAAGTCCAGCCGGTACGCCACATCCGACACCGACAAACCCGGATTCTGGAACAGGTACGCCGCGTGCAGAAGCCGCATCGCGGAGAGAAAGCGCTTGGGGGAGGGGAGTCCGGCCCGGTGGAAGCGGGACACGAACGTGCTGGGGGTGACCCGCAGATGGCGGGCCAGTCCCCGCACGGTCACGATCACCGGTGCGAGCCGTACCACCGCTTCGAAGAAGATCCGGGACTCCTCCGGGGCGTCGCCGAGCGCCGGCAGGAGCCGGGCCAGAATCCGGGCGGCGGCGGGGGTCATCGGCTGTCCGAAGACCTCGCGGAGCCGCCGCCACGCCCCCGGCTCGGTGCAATCGACGGCGGCCCGGATCCCCGTCGCTCCCAGGCGGAGCAGGGTCTCCGTGGACGCGCCGTCGTGCCGGGACACGAGGGCGACCGCGGGGATGGCGGGGAACTCCCGGACGAACCGCGCCACGGCCGGGAGCTCCTCGCCGGCGCATCGGTGCACCGAAATGAGCAGCGCGTCCACCTTCCGCCGGCGGGCCGCCACGAGCACCTCGCGGAACGACTCGGCGTGAACGGTCTGGAAGCACCCGTCCCCCACCGCGTCGACCCGGGACCGTTCCGGAACGGGCAGCACCGTACAGACCGTGACCACGGCGCCATCCTAACCCGCCACTGTCAATGGTCGATCAAGGTCCTACCCTTATCTTCCTAGCCGTGGTCAAGCGGGCCTCCCTCCTGACACTGCTCGTCCTCGCCGCCTGTCAACCGACGGCGAACCGGATGCTGCTCCTCGATCTCGCGCTCGCGGACCCCATCGACCTCGAGTCGACCGCGACGCCGTGGCACGACGGCGGGTACACCGTCGAGTACCGGCGCTTCTTTCCGCACGTCACGCGCGACGACCTCCGGCGCTACGGCGCCGTGATGGTGCTCGGCGGCCAGCGGCCCGACGCGCCCTCGGACGCGCTGTCGACCGGTGACGCGGTCCTCCTGTCCGAATGGGTCCGGCAGGGCGGGGTGGTGGTACTGGGCTATCCCGGCAGCGCGCTCGACCGCTGGACCATGAACCGGTGGCTCAGGTCGATCGGTGCCGGCGTGACCATCGGTGATCCGGTCACCGGGGCCCCTGCCACGGCCGCGGTCCCCGTGCGTCACGCCCTCTCGAGCGTCGACATCGTTCCGCTCTCGCTCGGTGAGAGTGACGCCCTTCGTCTCCGCGCATCCACACAGGTGCTCGCGCGCGCCCGGCAGGGGGCGATCATCGCCGCCACGCGGGTCGGGCACGGGCTGGTGGTGGTGGCGAGCCGCGCGGCGCTCGAGACGCCGGACACCGGGGCGGCGCGGGGATTCTTCGAGACCCTGGCCCGCTGGACCCGGCGCCCCGCGGAGTGGGCCAACGTGCCGCCGGGTGGCCGGGCGGCGCCCCTCGCCCTCGAAGGCGGCCCCGATTCGGTTCCGACCCGTCTCCCGCGGGCCCGGCCCCCGGGCGGTGCTCCCGCCTTCCTGCTGCCGCTGCGCCGCGACGTCGCTCCGGCCGACTCGGTCGCGCTCCCGGAATGGGTGGCCCGCGCGGGATTCCGCGTGCTCTGGGCCGACGCGCCCGGCTACCGCTCCGCGCCGGCGGGGCGGGGGCGCACGCTCGACTCGCTCACGTCGCTCCTCGACGTCGGCGGGTTCAACACGATCGCCGGACCCGCCAACGCCGAGGCGATGGCGGAGTCCACGCGGTACGCGCCGTGGGAGCGGACGGTGGCGCAGAACATCTGGAAGCTGATGGGCGACCGGCTGGAGGAGACGAGCGCGCGCTGGATCCCCGCGCTCGAGCCCGATTCGTTCCGGCTGCCGCCCGATACGGGGGCCGGCGCCGCCCCGGGACACTGCCTGCTCGATCCCGGTTACTGGAACGCGGCGCTCGCGCCCGGCATGGTGGCCCTCGCGCGTCTCGCCGCCCAGCACCCCGATCTCATTCCCGCCGTGGCGCTCGACCTGGGGCGGCTCCCGGCGGCGACTCAGCCCGCGGCCACCATGTGCGACGCCGATTTCCAGGCCGGCCTGGATGCGATGGTGAAAGACACGGTGGTCACGCCGAGCGAGGCCGCCGGGTTGCGGAAGGTGCCGCCCGGGGGCCGGTACGACGCGCTCCTCGACCTGGGACTGGTCGACGACCTGTTCGCGGCGCTCGAGAAGGTGACGGCCACCCGGGCCGCCCTCTTGCGGACCACGATGCTGCGGATCCGCCCGGGGCTCCTGCTCGCGGTGCGCGCCGAGGGGCCTCCTCAGGACTGGTTCGGACGCGGTCTGTTGAAGGGGTGGTCAGGCCGGGGCGCGCCGGCGATCCTTTTCACGCGGGACCCCTCATCCCGTCAGACCGATGCCCGGTACCGGGCCCGGGGGATCGGCGTGCTGTCGGCGGTGGAGCTGGTGCCGGGACAAGCGGGGGTTGCGGTGGGTGGGTGGGGGGCCTTGAAGAACCTGGTATTCAGGGAAAACGCGGGGTTCTGGATGGATGTGGCGTCCGCGGCGCCCGACGGGGACAGCACGTGGCGGCTCGTCCGGCGTCTATCTCGTGAGAAATGAGGGGGTTGGCCGACGCTCGCTTGCCGGAGGGGGGTCTCGGCCGGTAGTTTTGCAGCGGAAGGACGGGTGCGGGTGGGGCGTGATGGTCGCGGGTCGTTGCCGGAAATGGGCGACTCCGAGGAAAGTCCGAGCTCCACGCGGGCAGACTGCCAGGTAACGCCTGGGCGCCGAAAGGCGACGGAAAGGGCCACAGAAAACAGACCGCCCTTTATCCAAGGGCAAGGGTGAAAAGGTGGGGTAAGAGCCCACCGCGCGGCCGGCAACGGTCGTGGCACGGCAACCCCCAGTCGGAGCAAGGCCGAATAAGCAGCGAGACTTGGGCCCCGAGTCGTTCGAGCTGCGGGTAGGCCGCACGAGGTGGCTGGCGACAGACACCCAAGAGAGATGACCATCTGACCGCCGGAAGGCGGCCAAACAGAACTCGGCTTATGGCCCCACCTACCCCCGTTCCCCTCAAACCTTATCCCCCGCAATGGGAGTCGGTCGCCGACTTGCGGGTATTCCGGACTACCAACGAAGAATGGCAGAAGCTCATCGGCTGGCGCGCCGACATGCGCCGCCGGGGCTGGAAGCTTCTGCGTGTATCGAGCGACGGCCCCGAGATGGTCGCGGTCTTCGGCCGCACGAAGACCGACCGCGCCGGGGCTTCGTGAAAAGACCCAACGCTCCCGCCGTCATCCTGCTCGCGTTCGTCGCCCTCTCCGGGTGCGGAGGGGGTGTGCCCGCCGCCCGGCCGGGGGCCGCTCCGGCCCCCGCGACGCCCCCGGCGCGGCCGCAAGACTCGGGACCGCTCCACTACGCTCCCGGGGTCACCCGCTATCTCATCACTCAGCGCCATCACGTGGACCAGACGCTGCCGACCGGCGACCAGGTCCAGGAGATCGGGCTCCGCACCTTCGTCACCGCGGTGATCACGGGTCCGGCCGACGCGCGCGGCTACGCCATATCCATCACCATCGATTCCATCCTGGCCGACTCCGCCACGCTGCTGCCGCCGGGCGTCGACCTCACCGCCGCCCGCGGTCTCCGCTACGACGCGCACCTCACCGTCACGGGCCGGCTGTTCGACCCCCGGCCCTCGGACCCGGCGGTCGCGAAGAATCTGGCGCAGCTGCTCGGCGGCTTCCGCACCTTCTATCCGCGGCTTCCGGCGGCCGGGGTGACCCCGGGCGCGGCCTGGAGCGACTCGACCGCGAACACCGACACGACGGGGTCCGCGGTAGTCGCGGACCGCGCGGTGACGCACTACGCGGCCGGCTCCTGGAACACCGCGGACGGCGCCAGGCAGCTGGGGATTCGGGTGACCGAAGAGTTCACGGTGTCGGGGTCGGGTGAGGCGGGCGGTTCCACGTTCGCGCTCACCGGCACCGGGCTGCGCTCGGGGCAGCTGAGCTTCTCCGCCGGCGGGCGCTTCCTGGGCGGCACCACGATGGACAGCGCGGGCATCGTCATCACGTTCGATCCGCAGGGAATCGCCGTCCCGCGGCGCCAGGTTTCCCACACCGTCATCAGCGTGCTCCCGTGAGCCGCCGCGCCATCGCACTCGCGGCGCTGCTCGTGGTGCCGGCCGGTCTCGGCGCGCAGGTCGCCGTGAACCGCTCGACCACGTACCTCATGCCCTCCGACGTGCAGGATGCCCGGGCCATCTGGGTGAATCCGGCGGGCCTCGGCGTGCAGTCACAGGCCTCCATCTATTTCGACCTCACGGCCTCCGATCCCGGATCTCGGGCGCAGCTGCGCCAGCTCAACCTGGGGTTCAACGCCCGCGGGCTCTCGTTCGCGTACCAGCGCGATCAGTTCTCCGGCGGGACCCGCGGGAGCACGTACAAGATGGGTTTCGGAGTGGGCGAGGGACGGCTGGCGGTGGGCGCCGCGGCGGCCCTCTACCGGGGAGACACGAAGGGCACCGGCTGGGACCTCGGCGCCTCGTTCAAGGCCGCCCACCCCCTCGTCCTCGCCCTGGTGGTCGGCAACATCGGCCAGCCTTCGGTGCGCGGCGTCGAGCAGCGGATCCGGTACACCGCGAGCGGCACGCTGCAGGTGGCGCCCGGATTCGGCGTCGCGGCGCTGGCCGCGGCCGATCCGCGGGGGATGCAGGCGTACGGCCTCGCCGCCCACGCCGGCTTCGACTGGAGCTTTCCGGTGGCGCTGGTCGCGCGGCTGGACACCGATCAGAAGTTCCGCCGGCAGCAATTCGCCCTCGGCATCTCCATCGGCGGCACGAATCAGCTGGGGGTCATCGCCACGGCCCCCGGAGACATTTCCTCCGTGAACGATCTCACGGTGGTCGGCGTCGCGACCCGGACCGCCCCCGCCCGGCGCTAGCCCGTGACCCGGCGCCGCCCGGGCCTCTGGGCCGCCGGCCTCGCCGCGGCACTGGCGGCATGGCTCTTCGGCGTCTGGCCTCCTCCGGTCTGGTGGAGGTCGCACTGGCCCCGGGAGTCGGCGATGATGCGGGCGGCCCCGCACAGCCCGTTGAGCGGCCCGGCGCCCACGGTTCACCCCGTCCGTCTGAGCGCCGTGTCCCCCCTCCTGCAGCGGATGATCATCATCGGGGAGGACTCCCGGTTCCACACCCACCACGGAATCGACTTCGTGGAGATCGGGGACGCGCTCGGCGTGGGCCAGCACCAGGGCTTCTGGGCCACCGCCCGGGCGGCCTGGCGGAAGCGGGACCGGCTCCGCGGTGCCAGCACGCTGACCCAGCAGCTCGCCAAGAACCTGTATCTCTCGTCTTCCCGGAATCCCCTGCGGAAGCTCAAGGAAGCGGTCACCGCCGTCCGCCTCGAGCTGGCCCTCCCGAAGGACCGCATCATGGAGCTGTACGTGAACGTGGTGGAGTGGGGGCCCGGCGTGTGGGGAGCCGACGAGGCGAGTCGTGACTACTTCGGGGTGCCGCCGGCGGCGCTGACCGAGGAGCAGGCGGCGGAGCTCGCGGCGACCCTGCCGCACCCGCGCACGTCGAATCCCGTCTTTCACCCCGCGCTGACGCTCGCGCGGCGGGACCTGATCCTCAGCCGGTACCGGGGCTACAACGTGGCGGTGCCACCCGATACGGGCGTGGCGGACTCGCTCGTCATTCCGGTGAGTCCGGCGCTGCTCGACTCGATTCGCGTGGAAATTCCGGCGGACAGCTCGATCGACTCCCTGGGTTCAATCCACCAGCCGTAGCGGCATCACGAGCGCCATGTAGCTGGCGGCGTCGTTCCAGCGGACCGGCTCGACCGTCGCGGCACGCTCGGGCGCCTTGAACGTGAACCGGACTTCGTCGGTGGGCATGAACTTCAGGATTTCGAGCAGGTAGGTCGCGTTGAAGCCGATCTCGAGCGGCTCCCCTTCGTAGGTCACCGCGAGCTCGTCCTGGGCTTCACCCAGGTCGGGCGTCTGCACCGAAAACCGGCACGTGCCGCCGGACAACGCGAGCCGGATCCGGTGCGTCTGGTCGCTCGCCACCACACTCATGCGGCGCAGGGCCGCCGCCATCGCGTTGCGGTCCACCGTGGCGGCCTTGTCGTTCTCCCGCGGAATCACGTTCTCGTAGGGCGGGTAGGGGCCCTCGATCAGGCGGGAGAATACGAGACGCCCGGCGGACCGGAAACCGATGTGGTTGTCGCTCTTCGCGATCTCGATCTCGGCGTCGGCGGGGAAGAGCCGGCGGATCTGCTCGAGCGCCTTGGGGGGAACGATCAAGTCCGCAGTGGAGGCGCCGCTCGAGGGCACGTCCATCTTGGCGAGCCGGTGGCCGTTGGTCGCGACCATCCGCATGCGGTCGGGGCGGAGCTCCCAGAGCACGCCGTTCAGGATCGGCCGGCTCTCTTCGGTGGACGCCGCGAAGGCGACGTGGCTCACCAGCTTGTGCACCACGCCCGCGGCGGCCTTCCAGGCGCCGTCGAACTTGACCGCGGGGAAGGACGGAAACTCCTCCCGGGGCAGGCCCAGCAGCTTGAACCGGGACTTCCCGCACTCGATGGACACCCGTTGCTCGGACGCCGCGGTGAACCGGATGGCGGCGGGCGGGAGCTCGCGCGCGATGTCGATCAGCTTCTTGGCCGGCAGGGTGGCCGCCCCTTCGGTGTCGACTTCGGCTGACACGACGGTGCTCACCGCGATGTCGAGGTCGGTGCCGGACAGCCTGACTCCCTGTTTCGTGGCCTCGACCAGGACGTTGGACAGCACCGGCAGGGTGGTCTTGGCGGGAATCGCCGCCGCCACCGCCATCAGGCCTTCCTGGAGCTGATCCCGCGTGATGGTGAACTTCATCCGTCCTGAATCTCACTCCGCTTGGGGAAAGAAGCTTCTACTTCACTATATAAAACTACTAGTAGTAGTAGTAGAGACCGGGGATATGTGGACGGAGTCCCTAAGTCTCGGTCCGCGTCACGGTTCCCGGGTTTCGGGCTGTGGGTCCGGTGTTGGGACTGTTGGCGGATTGTTCAACACACCCGGAAACATCCCCACGCCCCACATCCCCACATCCCGTCTTTTCTACAATGCGGATAATTCGGTCCGCGCGCTCTCGATCCGCTCTTTGAAGATCCGGTCCCGCATCATCTGGCGCTCGACCTTGTCGACCGAGTGGATCACGGTCGAGTGGTCGCGCCCGCCGAACGCCTGGCCGATCTCCACCAGCTGCATCCCCAGCATGTCCCGGGCCAGGTACATGGCCACCTGACGGGGGATGGTCAGGGTCTTGGTGCGGGCCTTGGAGCGGAGCCCTTCCGGGGTCACGCCCCACCGCCGGGCCACGACTTCCTGCACCCGGTCGATGCTCGGAGCGGCCTGGTTGCTGAACGAGCTGGTGTCGTCCCCCTGGCGGATCTTGTCCGACAGGGCCTCCCGGGCGAGGTCGATGGAGACCTCCCGGTTCTTGAGGGAGGCGAAGAGCAGGAGCTTGATGATGCACCCTTCGAGCTCCCGGACCGACGACCGGACGTGCTCGGCGATGAACCGCAGCACGTCGTCCGGAATGGTGAGCTCGAGGTGGTCCTGGTGCGCCTTCTTCCGGAGGATGGCGATCCGGTGCTCCAAGTCGGGCGTGCCGATGTCGGCCACCATGCCCCACTCGAAGCGCGAGACCAGCCGGTCTTCGAGGCCGGGGATTTCCTTGGGCGGCCGGTCGGAGGTCAGGACGATCTGCTTCCGGCCTTCGAAGAGCGCGTTGAAGGTGTGGAAGAACTCGTCCTGGGTCATTTCCTTGCCTTCGAGGAAATGCACGTCGTCCACCAGGAGGAGATCGATCTCGCTGCGGTACCGGCGCCGGAACTCCGGCATGGTCCGCGCCTGGATGCTCTCGATCACGTCGTTGATGAACTGCTCGGCGCCGACGTACAACAGGCGCGTCGACGGATTCCGGGACACCACGGCGTGGGCGATCGCCTGCATCAGGTGGGTCTTGCCCAGACCGGTGGCGCCGTAGATGAAAAACGGGTTGTAGGTGAGTCCGGGCGCTTCCACCACGGCGTGCGCGGCCGCGGACGCGAGCTCGTTCGACTTGCCGACGACGAAGCTCTCGAAGGTGTAGCGCTCGTTGAGGGGCTGGTTGTTGGACGGCCGCTCGGCGACCGCGGCCGGGCTCTCGCGCCCCGCGACGAAGAAGTCCATCTGGGGACGCTGCTGCCGCTCGTCCTGGACCTTGAAGACCACCGTGGTGGGATGTCCCAGGACGCGCTCGGCGGCCCGGGCCAACAGCCCGGCGTGCTTGGATTCGTTCCACTCCACGGCGAACTGATCGGGGGCGCCGACGATCAGGCGTCCCTCGTCGAACGCAATCGGCTCCGCGGGTTCGAGCCAGGTGCGGACGATCGAGTCGGGCAGTTCCCGTCGCGCCTCATCGAGGAGGCGCTTCCACGCTTCTTTGGCTGACTGCTCCATCACGATTGATAAAATTGGTGGGAGGTCTGCAAGGGCGGCCCGAAAGTACGGGCGCTATGTGGAAAAGTCAACCATTGACCGGGCTCGCGCGCCCCGTGTAATTTTTGCGCCCTTACGTGAGGTCACCATGGGTCCGACATACCGGCCGCGAAATCGTCGCCGCGTCAATAAGCACGGGTTCCGCACCCGGATGAAAGACAAATGGGGCCGCGCGGTGCTGTCCCGCCGCCGGAAAAAGGGACGCAAGCGGCTCACCATCCGCATCGCGTCGAAGCACCGGAGCCGGTAAACGAACGAGCGGCATCCGCGCCGCGCCCGGTTGGGGCGCGGCCCGGACCTCCAGGCCTGCTTGACCCGGGGCAGGCGCGTCCGGCTGCCACACCTCGATCTCGCGTGGCTCCCCCATCCCGGCGTCTCCCGCAGCGGCATCATCGTTCCCCTCTACCAGCGCAGCGCGGTGCAGCGCAATCGGTTGCGTCGCCGCATCCGGGAGATCCTCCGCCGCGAAACCCTGCGGCTCGTGCCGTCCGTAGATCTCGTGGTGCGGGCCCGGCGGGAGGCGTACGACGCTTCGTTCGCCGTGCTGAAAGCAGAGCTTGCGGACGGCGCGGCGAAGATCAAATGAGCATACTTCGCCTGCCTCGGCTCCTGGTGATGGAGCTGATCCGCATCTACCAACTGACGCTGTCGCATCTGGTGTTCACGCAGTGTCGCTTCACTCCGACCTGCTCCCGTTACACTTATGAGGCTGTGGAGCGGTACGGCGCGATTCGGGGCTCCTGGCTCGGAGTGCGCCGAATCCTCAGGTGCCATCCGTTTCACCCCGGTGGCTACGATCCGGTGCCGTAGGGCACCCTCAGGCTGAAGGGCTCTCGTGGATCGACGATTCGTTCTTGCGCTCGGCCTCATGGTCCTGGTGATGGTGCTGCCCAGCATCATCTGGCCGGGGAAGCCGGTCAGCCGGCTAGGCGGTCAGCCGGACAGTCTATCCCGTGCCACCGCCGGCCTCGACTCCACGCATATGGACACGCAGACGGTCGTGGCCCCTCCGCGTGCACCAGCCCCTCAACCGGTCAACCGACAGAAGACCGTGCCCGCGGAGACGGTGTGGGTGACCACGCCGCTTTACCGGCTGGGACTGAGCACGCGGGGCGCCACGATCGTGTCGGCCGAGCTCTCCCACTATCGGTCGTACGCGGCCGGGGATTCCGGCACCCGGGCGCAGCTGGTGCCGGCGGGGCGGGAGTTCCTGGCGCAGCGGATCGTGGTCGGGGCGGACACGCTGGCCCTGTCGGATCTGACGTTCACGCCGTCCGCCAAGGTGGTGAGCGTGGCCGGCGACTCGGCGGGACTGACCTTCACGACGACCCGCGGGCCCTCGACCCTGTCCCTCACGTACCTGTTCCGGTCCGACGGCTACGGCATCGGCGTCCGGGGCCGGATCACTTCGCTTCCCGCCGGCGGCGCGCAGCTGCTCGTGGGGCTCGGGGACGGGCTCAAGAACACCGAGGCCGATTCCATCGCCTCGTTCCGCGACTACGCGGTGGTGACCAAGGCGACGAAGACCGAGAAGCAGCTGTTTGCGTCCACGAAGCCGGGGGAGCGGACGGTGCTGGACGGCCCGTTCGAATGGGCCGGCGTGAAGTCGAAGTACTTCCTGTTCGCGGCCCTGGCGCTCGAGGCCAATCAGCCGCAGTTCGGCGGCGTGGTGGCGGTGGGGGGCCCCCGCCCGGACTCGGGACGCTCCTTGTTCGGCGGCAAGTACGGGATCGCGACGCGGACGTCGGTGGCGTTGACGCTCCCGACGCCCCCCTCCGGCGAGTTCCACTACGACTTGTACCTCGGCCCCCTGGAGCACCGGCGCCTGGCCGCGATGGGCCACGACCTGGACGACGCCAATCCCTACGGATGGGCGGTCTTCCGGCCCATCATCCGGCCGGTGTCGATCGTGGTGGTGAACGTGCTGCTCTGGACGCACGCCCATCTCGGCGTGGCGTACGGCTGGGTCCTGATCTTCTTCGGGATTCTGATCCGCCTGGTCCTGTGGCCGCTGAACTCGCGGGCGATGGCGTCGCAGATGCGGATGCAGGCCGTGGCGCCCATCCTGAAGGAGATTCAGACCAAGTACAAGAACGACCCCGAGCGATCGCAGAAGGAGACGTTGAAGGTGTATCGGGAGCACAACGTCAATCCGCTCGGCGGGTGCCTGCCGATGCTGCTCCCCTGGCCCGTGCTCCTGGCGCTGTACTTCGTGTTCCAGTACACCATCGAGCTCCGGGGCTCGCCGTTCCTCTGGCTGCCCGACCTCTCGCGGTTCGACCCCTTCTACATCCTGCCGGTGGTGATGGGCGTGTCGATGTTCGTGCTGTCCAAAGTGGGGCAGCGCGGCCTGCCGCCCAATCCGCAGACGGCGACGATGCTCTATATGATGCCCGCGATGATGACCTTCATCTTCCTGAAGCTCTCGTCGGGGCTGAATCTCTATTACTTGGTGTCGAACCTGGTCAGCATCCCGCAGCAGTGGATGCTCTCGCAGAAGCGCCTGCGGGACCAGGGGAAACGCGCCGGCGGCACCTGACGATCGCCTGATGCTGTCCGATCCGATCGTCGCGCTGGCCACTCCGCCCGGACGATCGGCGGTGGCCCTGCTCCGGCTCTCCGGCCGGGGCGTCTTCGCGATCGCCCGGCGCACCCTCTCTCCCTGGCGTCCCGATCCGCCACGCACCGTCTTCCGAGCCCGGCTGTCCGCTCCCGACGGCGCCCCGATCGACGACGTCCTCGCGGTCGCGTTCCCGGGTCCCCATTCCTACACGGGCGAGGACGTCGTCGAGATCTCGACGCACGGCGGCCTCGTCACGCCGGCCGAGGCGATGGCCGCGCTGACGGCGGCCGGGGCGCGGCCCGCGGAGGCGGGCGAGTTCACCCGGCGGGCGGTCCTCAACGGCAAGATGGACCTGCTCCAGGCGGAGGCGACCGCCGACCTGATCGACGCGGGGGCGCCGGCTCAGCGGCGCCGCGCGCTCTCCCAGCTCGACCGGGGCCTCTCCCGGCGCCTCGAGTCCCTGCGCGGCCAGATCCTCGAGCTCGAAGGGCTCACCGCCTACGAGATCGACTTCCCCGAGGAGGATGACGGGCCGGTGCCTCCGGAGCGCGTCGTCGCGGCCTGGGGGGGAGTCCGCGAGGGCGTGGCGGAGCTCCTGGGGACGGCCGGGGAGGGGGAGCGGCTCCGGGAAGGGGCCTTGCTCGTCATCGCGGGGCCGCCCAACGCCGGGAAATCCACGCTGTTCAACGCGCTGCTCGGCTCCGAGCGTGCCATCGTCACCGAGGTTCCCGGGACCACCCGCGACGCCATCGAGGCGCCGGCGGTCATCGCGGGATTCCCGTTCCGCCTGGTGGATACCGCGGGCCTGCGGGACACCGAGGACCGCATCGAGAAGCTCGGGATCGAGGTGAGCCGGAAGTATCTCGGCGCGGCGGATCTGGTTCTGTATTGTGACGAGGGAGGGGGGAGGGGGGAGCCGTCACAGGCACTGCAAAGCGGACTCAGCGCGCCGGTCGTCGTGGTGCAAACCAAGTCGGATCTCACTAACCGACTGACAACTAACCGCCTAACCGTCTCCGCCGTCACCGGTGCCGGCCTCGCCGACCTGAAGCAGGAGCTCGCCCGGGTCGCGTTCGGCAAGCTGATCGCGCTGGGCGACGTCGAGCCGGTGGTGACGCGGGCGCGGCACCGGCAGGCGCTCGAGACGGCGCTCCGGGAGCTCGATCTCTTCAAAGAGGCGAGGGACGGGGGAGTGGAGGCGGTGGCGGCGGCGACGCATCTCCGGGCCGCCACTCTGGCGCTCGACGCGCTGATCGGTGCCGTCACTCCGGACGACGTGCTGGACCGGGTGTTCTCGAGCTTCTGCGTGGGGAAGTAGCCTAGCTCCCCGATACGAACTTCTTCGGCGTTCCCCGGAAGGCGCTTCCCGCGGGCGGGCGCCAGAGCGCCGCCCGCTCGAACAGCGCGGCCAGCTCGAAATCCTTTTCCGTGATGCCGCCGGCCGAGTGGGTGTTCAGGGCGACGTCCACGCTGCCCCAATGCACGCCCAGATCCGGATGGTGATCGGCCGACTCGGCGTAGAAGCCGATGGCGTTCACCAGCATCAGGGTGGTGGGCCAGCCGTCGGTCCGGTACTGCCGCCGGATGGCGCCCCCCTCGTGCCGCCAGCCGGGCAGGGCCTTGAGCTTCTCCGCGATCTGCGCGTCGGTGAGCGCCGTTTCCTTCGCCATCGATCCTCCCTAGGCCACCGTCATGCGGTAAGTCGCCGATTGGCCGAAGTTCTCCTCCACTTCGAGCTCGAGCGAGGTGAGCGTCTTGGCCCCCGCGTCCTTCAGCTCCCGCGCCAGCCGGCCCGCCAAGAGCGTCGCCAGCATCTCGACCGTGGTGTTGGGAATCGGGAGCAGCACGCAGTCCTTCTCCGGAAAGACGTACCGGGGCTTCTGCTCGTACGCCACGTGCACCGAGCCGTCCCGCGGGGTGACCTGAAGCCGGGGGTTCTCGAGCGGGAGCAGCACTTTGTGGTCGAGCTCCGCGGTCAGCTTCCGCATGATCTTTTTCACCGCCGAGAAGTCCACGACGTACCAGCTCTCGGGGTCGAGCGTGCCGTCGAGGACGACGGCGGCCCGGTAGTTGTGGCCGTGAAGCGTTTCGCAGCGATGTCCGGCGAACGTGATGAAGTGGGCGGCGGCGAAGTTGAGATCTTCCTTCGCGACGTGGATGCGGTAGGTCATGCCCTAATTATGCCTCGGGTGGCGCCTCCTGTCCCGTGGCCACGCGCCAGACCTCGTCCGCGAGCCACTCCAGGCGCTGCTGGGCGTAGTTCAGCTCCTCGGGCGTCATCTCGCCGGCCCGGCGCACGATGTTGCGGGTGTGCTCGATCAGCTCGTCCAGGACCTCCCGGAGCGGGCGGTTGGAGCGGCGCTCCTGCGTGGCCCGCTTGGGGGTCACGCGGTCTGCGCTCCCAGGGCCCGCTCCTCCGCGGCCCGGAAGTCGGCGGCGCTCGCGCGCACCGCCGCGGCGATCCCCTGCTCGGCCACGTACCCCTCCACCATGCGGGCTCCCAGGTAATAGCCGGCGCGCTCGGGCAGGACCTTCCCGGCCACGAGGCGGGACGTCGGGCTCATGCCTCCGGAAAGATACCGCAGCCGGAGTCCCAGCCCCGAGGCCTCGAGCTCGGGTGCCGAGGCCCGCCGCAGAAAGGCGTCCAGCTCGCGGAGGCGCCGGTACTGGCGCCGGGTGTAGCCGAAGTACTGCCAGGGCTCGAATCCCGGCGTCACGGCCTGGGACGCGGCCACGGCGCACCCTTCGTTGACCAGGAGCTCGTGGAGTGACGCCCGGCTTCCGGTGTCCCAGTAGTCGTAGTGCCCCCCCGCCTCGGCCACCAGCCGGCGGATCCCCGCCCGGCTCGACGGCGACGTGTAGCGGACGGCGTGGGCGACTTCGTGGGCGATCCAGAGCGGCAGGAGGTGCGGCGCGAGGCCCAGGCCCGAGGTCTGAGGGTTGGCGCGGCCGGTGAAGTGCTCGAGACAGACGAACGCGATCCCGCGGCCTCCCACCACCAGCTCACCGGCGTTCGCCGCGCCGACCCCCACGGTGAGATACAGGTCCACCGGGCAGTCGGCGTCGAGCGCCTCGAGCGAGCGCGACAGGGCGTCCTCCGCGATCTGGACCACGTCCACGTCCTGCAGGAGGCGCAGCAGGTCGGCGCGGTCGGCGCGCAGGACCCCCAGGATCACGTCGTCGGCGGGCTTGGAATCCGGATCGAGGACGTAGTTGGTCCAATAGCTCCGGAGAATGGGACGATGGCGTTCGAGGTACTCGTGGTAGGCGCCCCGGGGATCGGGCGCGGCGGCGGCGGCGAGGAATTCGGGGACCAGGTTTACGAGCATTTAGGGCGTTGAAGAGCCGCCCCAATTTGGGAACCCGCTTCCCCGGAAACAAGATCGAGCTATTCGACCGTCACCGAGATCGCGACCGTCTCCGACTTGACATTCCGCAAGATGTCCGTCACCGCGAGTGTCACGCGGTAGCGTCCGGGCGGCAGGCGCCCCGGCTCGATCACCAGCCGCTCCGGCGTGACGGCGTCGGCGGGCTGCGAGCGGTTGAACTCGAAGATCACCGGCTGGCTCCGGCCCAGGATCCGGGCGATGGGTCCGCGCTCCGGCGCGAAGGTGTACTGCGCCGTGTAGCGGGCGATCCCGTCGCGGTCCCGCGCCAGACCGTAGATCTCGGCGTAGGCCGCGAGGGTCCGCCCCGGGGGATACACGAGGTCCGCCGGCATCGCGGCGAGCATGGGCCGGCGCTCGGTGACCGAGTCCTGCGCGGTGAGCAACAGGCTCGAGAGGCCGAGCTGCACGCGGGAGTACGCGGGCACGGTCACCTCGCCCCGGCTCCGGCCCAGCACGCCGCTCGAATCCACGTCGAATCCCTGTTGATAGCGCCCCGGCGGCACGATCAGCTCGATCAAGCCCGGTCCCCGCGCCCGGGCCACCCGCTCATCCGACGAGTCGAGCAGCGCGACGGCGGCGGTGTCGGGGGCCGCCCGGTAGTAGACGTCCGTGAGTCCCGGATCGTGATCCTTGAAGAAGGCGGTCCACCCCCGGGCCTCGAGCGGGGCCGGAATCGAGGTGTTGTCCGTGGCCAGGAGCACGCGGGCGTTCTGGAACTGGCGGGATGAGACGGGGAAAAGGACCATCCCGCCCCCCGGCAGGTTGAAGAGGCCGACCGAGAGAATGCCGTCCGGCGTGTCGTACTCCCAGCCGGCGGCGTCGAGCGGCGACGCCACCTGCACCGGCCGCGAGGGATCGATGATGCCGCCGGCCCAGACGTCGGGGCGCCCGTGCCGGATCCAGAGGATCCCGCGGGCGTCGAGGCGGGACTTGAGGTAGATGGTCTCGGATCCGACCGTGTCGCCCACGGTCTGGCGCGGCGGGCCCAGCCCGGCGAGCAGGGCCCGGTCCGCGGATGCCGCCGGAACGATCAGGGGGTTGGTCTCGAGCGCGCGGTTGAGCTGCAGGGGGTCGGCAGCGAGCGCGCGGGAGAGCCACTCCTGGCCGTGGGAGTCCACGATCGCGCGCCAGGTGGGCGAGCGATGATAGAAGCTGTAGGGATGGAGGATGTGGAACGTGCGGCGTACGAACGCCAGGCGCCGGAAGTGCTCCGCGATCCGCTCGTTGACGGGTGTGACCAGGTCGGGGTCCCGCTTGTCCCAGAACCACTGGTAGAAACGGGGCTGATCGGCGGGTGCCGTGGTGTCGTGCCGGGCCGTCTCCTCCGGGCTGGCGATCATCCAGACCTGGTCCCAGATGGCCCCGGTGGTATCGAGATCGGCGTGGACCAGGACGGAGTCGTACCACGCGTACCCCGCGCTGTCCCGGCCCGCGTCGAAGGCCGCCTCGGCCTCGAGCAGGAGCCCGGGGATGTAGGGGCCCCGGCCCGCCAGCGCGAGCCGGGCGAAGGAATCCGCGCGCTCCGGCTGATCCAGCGCCAGCGCGATGCCGGCCCGCCGGAGAGGGACGTCCGGGGCGTCCGGATGGGCCGCCAGCGCGGCGTCGGCGCGCTCCCAGATATCGGCATCGTGATAAACCGAGGTGAAGAGCTCCCAGGCGTCGCGGTATCCGGGGTCCAGGGCCAGCATCCGGAGCGCCGCCTCCCGCACGATGACCTCTCCCTCGTCGTCTCCCAGACGGAGCCCGGCGCGGGCCACCCAGTAGAGCGGCTCGGGATCCCGGGGCGCGAGGCGCGCGGCCCTCCGGAACTCTCCGAGGGCGTTGTATCGCCCGAAGGTCGGCCACTCGAGCCAGACCCGGCCCAGGAGGATGTGCAGCGCGGGGTCCTCGGGGTGACGGCGGGCCAGGTCCTCGGCGAGCGACCGCGCCGCGGCCAGCTCGTGGCGCGCGAGCAGTGATTCCGCCCGGACGGCGAGCGGATCCTGGAGCGTGAGGAGAAGGAGAGCGAGGGTCACGGAAGGAGAGACGTTCGAGGGCCGGCGGGGCGCACCACCCAGCGCTCAGTCACGGTCCCGCATCTTCCGGCTCATCTCGTGCAGGAAGCGCCGCTCCGCGGGCGTGAGCGAGCCGATCCCCGTCGCGGAGATCTTGTCGAGCACCCGGTCGATCTCCGCGGTGGAGCGCTCGGGACTCCGGGGGTGGGCCTTGGTCTCGCCGCTCCCCCGGCGCGCCGTGAGGGCGGCGGGATGCACGAGCACGCCCCGCTCCGGGGAGCCGCGCAGACGCCGCTCCGCCCGCGACAGCCGCCAGCCGTCGATCTTGAGCCACAGGAAGGCGGTGGCGAACCCGCCCAGGTGCGCGATATGGGCGACGCCGGGCTGCAAGCCGGGGAAGAGCGCGAGGCCGAGGGACAAGAGGACCGCCAGCGCCACGAGCCATTTGGCGGAGAGGGGCTCGGGCAGGGGGAAGACGTAGATCGGTTCGTCGGGCCAGTACCAGGCGAATGCCAGCATCACGCCGTACACGGCCGCCGAGGCGCCGACGATCGAGGCGGGACGGACCAGGATCAGCGCATAGGACAGGAGCGCGCCGCCGATGCCGCTGGCCAGGTAGAAGCCGATGAACGCCCGGCCCCCCATCCGTTCTTCCACGGGCGGACCGAAAATGAAGAGCGCGAGAAGATTGAACGCGAGGTGGAGGATTCCCGCGTGCAGGAACAGATAGGTGACCGCGGTCCACGGACGGCTGAGCGCGTTCATCGGGTCGAACGCGAACGTCGCGGCGGCGTTCAGGTACACCGTCTCCTGAACCAGGAACACCAGGAGATTGGCGACGAGAAGTCGCCGCACCCACGGCGTCATCCCGAACATCCGCTGCGGACTCATGGACTCTACTACCCCTTCCCGGGACTCCGGTTGTTCCGCGCCAGAGCGCAGATCCGCTCGCACATCTCGGCGTAGCCGATTCCGGCGGCCCGCGCGGCCTGAGGAAACAGGCTGGTCCCCGTCAACCCCGGCAGATTGTTGGCCTCGAGGCAAAAGATGTCGCCCTCCGCGGCCAGGCGGAAGTCGACGCGGGAGTACCCGCCGAGCTTGAGCGCGCGATGCGCGGCCAGCGCGGCTTCCTGGAGGCCGGCGGCCACGCGGGGCGGGAGCCGGGCGGGGAAGGTTTCCTCGGACATTCCCGGCGTGTACTTGCACTCGTAGTCGAAGAGCTCGTGCCGGGGCACGATCTCGCCCACCGGCAGCGCCGTGTCGCCCAGCACGCCTACGGTCACTTCCCGGCCGGGGATGAACTGCTCGATCATCACTTCGTCGTCGTATTGCCGCGCGAGGCGGACGGCGGCGTCCAGCTCTTTCGGGCCGCGGACGAGCGTCAAGCCGATGGTGGAGCCGCCGTTGGAGGGCTTCACGATCGCGGGCCAGCCAACGGCCTTCTTGATCTCCTCGGGAGTAGCCGGTGCCATGAGCCATTCGGGCACGGAGACCCGGGCGGCCCGGAACAGGCGCTTGGAGAGGTCCTTGTCCACGGCGAGGGCGCTCCCCAGGGGGCCTGATCCCGTGTAGGGAACCCCGATCACCTCGAGCACCGCCTGGAGCAACCCGCCTTCACCCGCTCCCCCGTGAACGACCAGGAAGAGCACGTCGGCGCCCTGGACCACCGGCAGGCCCGCCAGTTCCTCGGCCAGCATGTGCCGCTCGGCGGCGACCAGCTCGGCCAGGTCTCCGGGCGGCATGGTCCCGACTTCGGCGCGGAGCAGGCGGGCCTCGTCGTCCTCCGCCAGGAGGCCCGCCGCGATGTCGACCACGTACACGGTGTGCCCCCGGCCTCGGAGCGCGCTCACCACCTGGGCGGCGCCCGCGAACGCGACGGTCCGCTCCGCGGTCGCTCCGCCGGTGAGCACGGTGACGCGCATCAACGGATTCCGGAGAGCTGGTGCAGCAGGTCGTACCGGGTGACGATCCCCGCGATCCGGCCGTTCCGGCGGATCAGCGCCGCGGGAGTCTCGCGCGAGAGCAGGGACGTGAGCCGGGCCACCGGCCAGTCGCCGTCGACGACGGGGAAGGGCGGATCCATGACGTCCCGGACGGGCCGGTCGAGCGCGCCGGCGTCGGCCAGCGCCCGGGCCATCAGGGACTGCTCGGAGACCGCGCCCACGCCGTCGGCGCCGTCCAGCACCGGAAGCTGGGACACGTTGTAGGTGCTCATCAGGTTGAGCGCCTGGCGCACGGTGGCGGTCGGCGCCACCTGCACCACCGGGGGCCCGTCGCCGTCCTTCCGCGATATCAATCCGGCGACGGTGGCGCGCTCGGACTCGAGCATCTCGTTCTCCCGGAGCCATTCGTCGTTGTAGACCTTCGAGAGGTACCGCTCTCCGGTGTCGCTCAGGATGGTCAGCACGCAGGCGTTGGGATCGTCCACCCGGCGGGCCACCTCGAGCGCCGCGGCGATGTTCACGCCGGTGGATCCGCCGCAGAAGAGACCCTCTTCGCGGGCCAGTCGGCGGGCCAGGAGCACCGCGTCCTTGTCGGTCACCGTGATCCATTCGTCGATCATGGAGAAGTCGAGCGCGGTGGGGATCTTGTCCCCCCCGATGCCCTCCACCTTGTACGGCGCGCCTTCGCCCTTGGTGTGGGTCTCGCCGTACTGCCGGTAGATCGAGCCGACGGGATCCCCGGCGACGACCTTCACCTTGGGGTTCTTTTCCTTGAGGTAGCGCGACACGCCGCTCACGGTCCCGCCGGTCCCGGGGGAGCAGACGAAGTGCGTGATCTTGCCCTCGGTCTGGGTCCAGATCTCGGGCCCGGTGGTGCGGTAGTGCGCCTCGGGGTTCACGGCGTTGAAGTGCTGATCGGCGAAGATCGCGTTGGGATGCGCCGCGGCGATGGCCCGGCCCTTCATGATGTAGTTGTCGGGGTGATCGGGGGCGACCGCGGTGGGCGTGATGATGACTTCGGCGCCGAGCGCCCGCAGGAGACGCGCCTTCTCCTGGGACATCTTGTCGGGCATGGTGAAGATGCAGCGATAGCCCTTCACCGCCGCGGCGAGGGCCAGGCCCACCCCCGTATTGCCCGAGGTCGCCTCGACCACGAGCCCGCCGGGTTTGAGGCGCCCCTCGCGTTCCGCCGCTTCGATCATCGCGAGGCCGATCCGGTCCTTCACGGACCCGCCCGGATTGAAGAACTCCGCCTTGGCCAGCACCGGCGTCCGGATCCCCTGGGTCAGCCGGTGCAGCCGGACGACCGGGGTCCAGCCGATGGTGCCGAGAATGTCGTCGTAGGGCTTAGTGTGCGCGGTCATTGCTGTCGGGTTTCACCGGTGTCGAGTCGGGCCGCGCCTTGGTGGTATCGCGCGCCGTGGAGTCGGGGTGGGTCGTGTCGGCCGGGACGGGGGCGGCCGGCGTCACCGGAGCCGCCGTGGTGTCCGTGGCCGGAGCGGGCCGAGGCCGGAACCGCCTGGGGGTCGCGGGCTTGGGTTTCGGCCGGGCCGGCGCCGGAGTGGCGCTGGATGCCGTGACCGGGGGCGGGAGCGGCTTCCCCTCTCCCTCGTCCGCCGCCGGCGCGATGGGCGCGCTCGACGGATGGCGGAACTCGACGGCCTGCTGGAACGCCGTCGCCACGGGCAGTCCGTGCCGGCGCGCGGGCGCGAACTTGAGGCGGGGAGCCCCCGCCAGCGCCGCCGAGTCCATCGCTGGATAGCCCGAGGACTCGAGGATCTTGGTGGACTCGGGCACGAGCTTCCCGGTCGAGTCCGCGTACAGCCGGAGCCTCACCTCGCCGTCGACGCCACGGTCGAAGAGCGCGGGAGGATAGGCGATCGGGACCTGCGGGTTGGTCGCGACCGGCGCTTCCTCGGCCGGGGGCGGCGCGGCCGGGGCATCCCCGGCGCTGCCGCCCCGTCCGCAGGCGGCCGCCGCCAGGAGGGCCAGCACCGGGGCTCCCACGCGTCGGGTCATGTGCGCTCCTTCCGCCGGCGCTGCCACTCCGCCAGCCGGTTCAGGGCTTCGAGAGGGGAGAGGGAATCGACGTCCAGGCGGTCCAGCTCCGCCAGGAGCGGGTCGGGCCGGTGGGCGCCGAAGAGTCCGAGCTGCTCGGCGTCGGGCGCCGGGGGCGCCGGCAGGTGCGCCACGTGGTGGCCCGCCTCGAGGAGCTTCAGGACCTCCCAGGCCCGGGCGACCACCGCCGCTGGGAGGCCCGCCAGCCGCCCGACGTGGATCCCGTAGGACCGGTCGGCGCCGCCCGGCTCCAGCCGATGCAGGAACACGACGTCGTCCCCCGACTCCTTCACCGCGACGTTGAAGTTGCGCGCGTGCGCCAGCTCCTCGGTGAGCTGGGTCAGCTCGTGGTAGTGCGTCGCGAAGATGGTCTTGCAGCCGATCCGATTGTGGAGGCATTCGGTCACGGCCCAGGCGATGGCCACGCCGTCGTAGGTCGACGTCCCGCGGCCGATCTCGTCGAGCAGGACCAGGCTCCGGGCCGTGGCGCCGTGGAGGATGGCGCTGGTCTCGCTCATTTCCACCATGAACGTGGACTGCCCGCGCGCCAGGTTGTCCGAGGCCCCCACGCGGGTGAAGATGCGGTCCACCACGCCGATTTCGGCGCTCTTCGCGGGGACGAACGACCCCACCTGCGCCATCAGCACCGCCAGGCCCACCTGCCGGAGGAGCGTGGATTTGCCGGCCATGTTGGGGCCGGTGAGGAGAATGACGCGCCCGGCGTCGTCCAGCGTGACGTCGTTAGGGATGAACGCCTCCCGGGGCATCATCCGCTCCACCACGGGATGGCGGCTCGCCTCGAGCCGCAGGACGTAGTCCCCCGTCACCACCGGGCGCGCGTACCGCTCCCGCTGGGCCGCGTCGGCGAGAGCGCCCCAGACGTCCAGGAGGGCGAGATGCCCCGAAGTGGCCTGTACCCGGGCGATGGCGTCCGCCACGCGGCGGCGCAGCGCGTCGATCAGCACTCCCTCGCGGGCCGCGATCCGCTCCTCGGCGCCGAGGACCTGGGCTTCACGCTCCTTGAGCTCCGGAGTGACGTAGCGCTCCGCGCCCGTGAGGGTCTGGCGCCGCTCGTAGTCGGCGGGGATGCGGTCCTTGTGGGCGTGCGTGATTTCGAGGTAGTACCCGAAGACCTTGTTGAATCCGACCTTGAGCGACCCGATGCCGGTCCGCTCGCGCTCGCGCGCCTGGAGGCCCGCGATGTAGGTCTTGCCGCCATCGCGCGCGTCCTTGAGCGTGTCCAGCTCGGCGTCGAACCCGGCGCGGAACGAGTCGCCGTCGGCGAGCTGGGCCGGCGGCCGGTCCACCAGGGCCCGCGCGAGCTCGTCTCCCAGGTCGGTCAGGAGATCGAAGGCCTCGGCGATCTCTTCCAGCAGGCGGGCGCGGTCGCGGGCTTCGAGGCCGTCGAGCGCGGCCCGGACGTCGGGGAGCCGCCGAATGGAGTCGCGGAGCGCCCCGAGCTCCCGGGGGGTGGCGCGGCCCACGGCGGCGCGGCCGGCGAGCCGCTCCAGGTCGCGCACGCCGTCCAACGCCTCCCGCAACCGGTCCCGTCCCCGCGGATCGCCCACGAGCACTCCGACGGCGTCGAGGCGCCGGTTGATGGCGTCCGGGGCGGCGAGCGGCGCGAGGAGCCACCGCCGGAGCAGGCGGGCCCCCATGGGGGTCAGGGTGCGGTCCAGCACCTCGAGGAGTGTGGTGCCCGTCGCGCCGGCGCGCAGCGGCTCCACCAGCTCGAGGTTGCGGCGGGTCATCTCGTCGAGCGGCACCGCCTGGCCCCGGCGGACCAGGCGCGGTCGGGCCAGATGGGGAAGGCCGCCCGGCTTGAGCTCCTTGGCGTAGCGGAGCAGGGCTCCGGCCGCTCCCAGGGCGGCGCGGTCGCCGGCTTCGACGCCCAGCCCGTCCAGGGACGCGAGGCCGAACGCGCGCTGCAGCTCCTCGCGCGCCAGATCGGGGTCGAACTCCCAGGCTTCCCGCTCGGTCCGGCTCGCGACGTCGGCGGGCGCCCGCGTCCCCGCGGGCACCACCACCTCGGACGGCTCGTATCGGGCCAGGCCCGGCGCCAGCTCGGATCCGGGCAGGGTCTCCCAGACGAACTCGCCGGTGGTGAGGTCGAGGGCCGCGAGGCCGACGGTGTCGTCCGCGGGCAGAAGGGCGGCGAGGAAGTTGTTCCGTCCGGTGGCGATCCAGTCTTCGGCCAGGACCGAGCCGGGGGTGATGGTCTCGATCACTTCGCGGCGGACCAACCCCTTGGCGAGCTTCGGGTCTTCCACCTGCTCGCACACCGCGACGCGGTGTCCGGCGGACACCAGACGGCGGAGGTATTCGGCGGCGGCTTTGACGGGGACACCGGCGAGGGGGACCTCGGACGCGCCGCCGTTGTTCCGCGAGGTCAGGGTCAGTCCCAGAACCCGCGCGCCGAGCTTGGCGTCGTCCTCGAACATCTCGTAGAAGTCGCCCATCCGGAAGAAGAGGATGGTGTCCGGGTGCCGCGCCTTGATCTCGCGGTACTGCTGCATGAGCGGCGTGTCGGCGGTGAGTCGGTCGCCGCCGCCGGGCGCCACCCGGGAGCTCACGGCTCGCTCACTACGAAGGGCTGGCCACCCAGGCGGGCCTTGAGCTGGGTCTGCGCGCGGATCGCCTCGGGGCGGGTGGCGTAGTGGCCCACGCGCACCTTGATGAGCCCCGACGAATCGCGCACCGCGCGCCCTTCGTAGCCCATCACCTTGAGGCGGGTGAGGAGCGCGTCGACGTCGGCCGCGCTCTTCACCGCGAGCACCTGCACGGCGTAGGTCGTCTTCACCGGCGCCGGGTGGAGGGTGTCGGGCGGCGGTGACGCGGGCGCCGCGGTGGCGGGATTGGGCGGCGTGGCGGTCGCGGTCGCCGGGGCGGCGGCGGTCGGCGGGCTCGCGGTCGCGGCCGTCGGCGCGGCGGTGCAGCGGGCCGCGTAGAACGACACCTGGTTCTTGAACTCCACGTCGTCGCCCGCGCCGGCCAGCGCCTCCTGAATCAGGGCGCACCCCTCCGTCTCGTTGCGCAGATCGAAATCGGCTTTGGCGCCCCAGAAGTCCGCGCGCGCCTTCACCGGCGAATCCGGGTAGTCGCGCCGCAGGCGCTGCACCGACTGCACGGCGGATGCCGGATCTCCCTGTGTGTAGGCGAGCTGAGCGAGGCGCATCAGCGCGTTGGCGGCCCACGGGGACCAGCCGTACTCGACCACCACCCGCTGCAGGTTGGCGGTGACGGTCGGCGCGTCGGCGGCGAGCATCCCCTGCGTGTACAGCGCCTCCGGGTACGCCGAGTCCCGCGGCGACAGCGTGGTCAAGAGGCGCCGGACCACGGCGCGCGCGGAATCCACCTGGCCCGACTGCGCGAGGTCGACCGCGGCCTTGAGGCGGGGATCCGACTGGGCGCCTAGTCGCCCAGGCGCCGAGACGCCCAGTATCGAAGCGAGAAGAATGATGAATAGACCCGTGCGTCCGGCCTTCACGCTGCCTCCTGGGCTTGGCGCGCCAGTCCGAGGATCAGGTCGAGCACGATCCCCTGCTCGTCGGACACCGTGGTGCCCTTGAGGGCCCGGTCCGCCGCGAGGGCGGTCCGGATGGCGCGGGACAGCTCGGCGGCCGACCAGACCTTCACCCACCTCGCCCAGCGGGCCGCGATGTCTTTGTACCCGCCCCCCAGGCCGGCGGGACGGGATGCGATGAGCTGCTGGAGGATGGCGTGCTCGAGCCGGCCCGGCGCGGTGCCCCGCTCGAGCTCGGCCCGCGCGCAGGCCAAACCGACGAGGCCCGTGCCCAGCGCGCTGGCGATCCGGACGCCGCTCATGCCCGACTGGGCCAGCACCGGCGCGAGGAGGCGGGCGGCATCGGCGACGCGGCGCTCGAGCGCCGCGGACACGAGATCGTCCAGGGTTTCGCCGTGGCGGACCCCGACCGCGCCGGTCACGTCCGCGACGGTGACTTCACGCGCCCCGGCCAATGCCGCCAGCTTGTCCAGCTCCTGCGCGATCGCCGCGAGGTCGTGCTGCGTGGCCTGGCCCAGGAGCTCCGCCGCGGCGGCCGCGATCTTCAGCCCCATGCGGTCGGCGCGGTGGGCGATCCACCGGCGCACCCGTTCGGGGGGCAGGCGGTCGACGGCGACGGTGGTGGCGCGCGCCGCGAGGGCGGCGTCGGGCGCCTCGTCCCCGGCCTGGATGAGAATCAAGGTGGTGGTCGGGTTGGGCCGGGCGAGATAGGAGACCAGCTCCTCCTTGGCGCGGGACTTGGCGCGGAGGCCCTCGATCCCGCGGAGGACCACCACCCGGCGCTCGGCCATCATCGGCGGGGTGTCCACCAGGGCGCGGAGCTCGGCCGGATCGAGGTCGGGCGCGGAGCGCACGTCGACGTTGAAGTCCCTGAGGGCGGGAGCGACGGCGCGGTCCAGCAGCACGCGCACCGCCTCCTCCTTCAGGATCTCTTCCTCGCCGTGGAGATAGTAGACCAGATCGGGCGTCCCCGACTTTCCGCCGCCGAGGAGCGCGTTGAAGCTCAACGTCGCCATCGGGCGGAAGTTACCGCCCGCGTGGGACGGATGAAAGTCTAGTGGTGGGTGCCGACCGGCTCGATCAGCGCCGAGCCGTACGGAATGGGATTGCCGGCCGCGGTGAGGGCGCGGGGATCCTGGAACGTGACGAAGGGAGCACCGGCCTGGGCGACCGGCTTGGGGAAGGGCACGGGCGGCAGCGCGTGCGCCTCGAGCGGCGCGGGGCGCCGGGCGGCCTGGAGCGCGAGCAGCGTGATGGCCACGGCGACGAGGAGGCCGGCCGCGGCCCCGACCCGGGGGGAAACGAGAGGCCCCGCGAGGGTCAGCGCCTCCCTCCGGAGGCGAGCGTCCAGGCGGGTGCGGAACTGCTCCGACGGGGTCACCGTCCCGGCTCCCTGAAGGGCGAGCACCCCGCGGCGCACGGCGGTGTCGTACGAGCGGCAGGTCTCGCAGGTCGCGAGGTGCCGCTCGAAGCGCCGCCGGTCGCGCGGGGCGGTCACCACGCCGTCGCGGTAGTCCGTATAGCGATCGAGAAACTCGGCGCATTCCATCGACGCCACTCTATACCTCCGGCGCCGGACGGGGGTTCCCCGGCGCCGCGCTCAATCGAGCTGCGGGCCGATCAGGTGCGCGAAGGTGTTGCGGGCCCGGTTGAGCCGGCTCTTCACCGTGCCGAGGTTGCACCCCGTGATCTCCGCGATCTCCTGATAGCTCCGCCCTTCCAGCTCCCGCAGCACGAACACCGCCCGGTGATGCTCGGGCAGCTCCTTCACGCACGAGTCCACCGCGTCCTTCAGATACCGCTTCCGGTACAGATCGTCGGGACGCGCGGTCGTATCTTCGAACTGCAACGGCCGGTGATCGGCGTCCCAGTTCTTCTTGATGGTCTGGAACAGCACCAGCGGATTGCGGCTGCGGTTGCGCAGCTCGTTCTTCGCCAGGTTGGACGCGATGGTGTAGATCCAGGTCGAAAACTTCTTCGTCTGGTCGAAGCGATGGATGTGCCGGAACACCCGGATGAACACTTCCTGCACCAGGTCCTCGGCGCGCTCCCGGTCCCCGATCGTCCGGTTGACGAAATTCAGGAGCCGGACCTGGTACCGGTCGACCAGCGTGCCGAACGCCTGCGGGTCACCGGCGAGGTGACGGGACACGACCTGGCCGTCGTCGAGATCGTGAAGCTTCTCACGCTCGAGCGCGCGGTCGGTCGTGACCGGTGTCGTTTTCCGCTTGAGAATTGCCCGCATCTTTGACTCCCAGGTTTCAGACGGAAAAGTAGGAACCGCTAGGCCTGACTCCTCCTTTCAAGCTTGAAGCACGAAGTGTACCGCCCGTGTTATTCCATTAACCTTTGAATAAGGAAGACGTTACAACAGGGTTTCAGCCGCACGTCCTCCCCCGGGGACAGCCAAGACTACAGCCCGAACGTGAAGCCCGCCACGAGTAAGATGGCCGCCACCGTCTTGGCGTCGCAGATCTCTCCATCTCGAATGCCCGCCAGCACTTGCGACAGAGGCCGCGGGGCCAGCTCGATGAACTCGTCGGGTTCCCGGGCCGCCGTCCCGGGAGTCAGGCCGGTCGCCCAGAACAGGTGAATCCGCTCGTCCGTGAAGCCCGGCGTGGTCCAGATGGCCGTGAGAGGCTCGATCCGGGCCGCGTGCATTCCGGTCTCCTCCAGGAGCTCCCGGCGGGCGCAGTCCGGGGGCGCCTCTCCTTCCGCCAGGCGTCCCGCCGGAATCTCCCACAGCATCCCGCCCGTCGCGTACCGGTACTGCCGGATCAGGAGAATGGTGGGATCGGGGCCCGCCGGGTCCGACAGGACGGGGACCACCGCGGCGGCACCGGGGTGCCGGATCATTTCCAGCTCGCCGGTGGAGCCGTCCGGGTAGCGGACCGTGTCCACGTCCAGATCGATCACTCTACCGGTGTGTACGCGCCGGGTGGCGACCTGCATACGGACCTCGTCTAGCGGTAGAAGAGCCAGGCCACCGGGACCTTCAAGCCTTCCGCGGCGAGATAGGCCGCGTTGGTCCGGGGGTTCGCGCTGATGGGGGAGTCGCGCGCGGGGGACGTGAAGGGCACGAGACCCTGCCGCCCCGCGAGGATGCGGAGCCGGAGCAGGTGAAACCCGTCGCTCACCAGCACGACGCGCTTGCCGGGGCGGTCCCGGAACCAGGCGCCGAGCTGGGTGATCGAAGCGACGGTGGTCGCGGCGGGGGGCAGGGCCGTCACCGCGGTGGCCGGAAGTCCGTGCTGGGTGAGATACCGGCGGCCCACTTCCGCCTCGCTCACCGTGTCCCGGTTGCCGATGCCGCCGGTGACCAGCACCACGGGCGCGGTGCCCGCGTGATAGAGCGCGGCGGCCTTGTCGAGCCGGGCGCGGAACACCGGCGACGGCCGCCCGTTGTACTGCGCGGCGCCGAGGACGGCGATGGCATCGGCGGGAGCGGCGCCTTCATGCCGGGCCGTGGCGACCACGTCGCCGACGATGACGGCCCAGGCGAGGACCACGAGGGTGACGACGGCAACGGTGACGCGGACGGCGCGACGGACGTGCATGGAGAGAATATAAGAAACGCGGAACGCGGAAAGTGGAACGCGGAAGCGACTTACCCTCGCCGGCTCCGCGTTCCGAGCTCCGCCTTCCGCGTTGGTCTTACAGGCTCAGCCAATAATTGAGCTTGACCAGCAGCACGTTGGTGGGAGGATCTCGGAAGAGCTGGTGGTCGAAGTCCCGGGTGATGTCGAAGGTCGGATCGGCGAAGGTCCCGCTCCGGCTCTGGGTCCAGACCACGTAGAGCGTGGAGCCCGGGCGATACTCCCAGCGCAGCACCGCGTTGACGCGGACCGAGCGGGTCCGGAAGTCGGGGTTGGCGATGCCGAACGAATCGCCGGGCTGGGCGGCGTCGGGGTGCACGGTGTAGGAGCCCGCCGTCGAGTCGTACGCGATTCCGGTTCCCGCCGTGCCGTAGCGGGTGAAGGAAAATGTGCGGGGGTAGGCCAGCTCCTTGAAGCCGCCGTAGGCGCCCGTGAACGTGAAAGGCTGGGCGAAGACCTCGAGCGACAGGGTGGGAGACACGGTGGCGGTCATCCGCAGGGTCACGTCGAACTCGTGCTGGAAGAGCTGCGCGAAGACGTACCGAGCGCCGAACGTGGTCTGGGCGAGGGAATCCGGTACACTCTGGACATACTGCGCCGCGGTGGGACCCACGGCGAAGTTCGGCGTGACCGAGAACGACAGGGCGCTGGAGGGCCGCCAGCTGACCTGCGGCGTGCCGGTGAGCTGCCACCCGCCCGCGCGGTCCTGGGTGTACGATGCCATCCACATGCCCGTGAAGGCCTTCCGCTGGTCGGTCTGGACCAGGGCGTTCACCGACCAGCCGGCGGGGGCCAGCGCGAGCGGCCCGCCGCGGGTGAGCCGGTCGTCCACCACCTGAGCGCTGTAGGACCCGATCAGCTGGAAGAACCAGAAATTGGAGAAGTTGCCGAAGACCGCGCCGTTCACGGCCTTCTGGATCGGGTCGCCGTCGTAGTTCCAGGAGGGTCCCACGGTGAGGACCTGCCAGGTTTCCCGGAAGATCTTCCCCGGGGTGGTCGTGTGCCGCCCGATGTAGGCGTAGGCGGAGATCCGGTCCACGCGCTGCTGGAATCCCAGATCGTTCACCTCGAAGCCCGGTGACGACGTGGAGAACGCGGTGCCCCA
Source organism: Gemmatimonadales bacterium (assembly GCA_035505915.1). Classification (GTDB taxonomy): domain Bacteria; phylum Gemmatimonadota; class Gemmatimonadetes; order Gemmatimonadales; family GWC2-71-9; genus 40CM-2-70-7. Next base: position 48,563 of record DATJQI010000028.1, read on the forward strand.
GAGCCAGGTGCCCGCGAGCTTGTCGAGGTACACATCCCCGTTGAAGCCCGTCAGAGACGTCCGAGCGGGGTCGTAGTGGAAGCCGTGCGCGTCGGGGCGCTGGTAGTAGCGCGCCGAGGAGGTCTGCACCGACTGGATGGCGGCGGTGTCGCCGGCGAGATACGAGCCGCCCGCGTCGGCCGCGAGGGCGTAGGTGTTGTGGCTCCAGAGCTGCTTGGTGTCGACGCCGAAGGTGTACGCGCCCGAGGTGAGGCCGTTCAGCGCGGGGACGGTGATGTCGCGGTTCACGGCCGAAAAGATCGCGCCGTAGCTCGAGCCGCCGGCGTTGACGGTCCGCCGGGCCCGCCCCACCAGGTAGTTGGTGGCGGGCTCGACGACGTCGTGGGACGTGACGGCGCTGGTGGTGTCGAGCACCGAGGCCTGCTCCCGCGACGTGACGGCGTCGAGGAGTCCCACCGACCAGCCCCCGGGCGTCTTCCCGGTGACCTTGGCCGCGCCCAGGATCGACGTGTTGGCCGGGTAGTCGACGTACTGGCCCGGCGAATACACCGAGCCGTCGGGCGGGTGACCGATCCGCCGCGAATAGAAGAACTGAGGCGTGCTGCCGAACCCCGCGAGTCCGCCCGACCCGCCGCCGAAGTTGAAGATGTCGTCGCCTTCCACGAAGAAGGGCCGGTGCTCGGGCAGGAACACCTCGAACGCCGTGAGGTTCACGAACGCGGGGTCGAGCTCGACCTGACCGAAGTCCGGATTGATCGTGGCGTCGAGCGTGACGTACGAGTTGAGCCCGTACTTCAGGTCGAGGCCGCCGTTGCCCGAGTACGCGCTCGTCTTCTGGAACGGATTCCCGATCGGACCGGCGGGCTGGAAGGTGCCGGAGCCCGACGTATAGGGCACCAGCTCGAGGCGCCGCGGCGCCGGGATGTTGTGAAGCCCGCCCAGGTGGGCGAAGCGGGAGACGAACCCGTTCTCCGTTTTCCCCACGAACGGCCAGAGATCGAATTCGTTCTTCCGGAGAATGGTGCGGACGAACCGGATACCCCAGACTTGATCGGGGGCGCGGGAAAACCGAAGCTGCGAAAAGGGAATCCGCTCTTCCGCGGTCCAACCCAGCGAGTCGATCGACGTCACGGCCTGCCAGACCGGGTCCCACGACTGATCGGTGAAGTTGCCGTCGTCGCCGAACTGGATGTCGCCCTTCACGCCGTCCGGCGTGATGTCGAAGCGGAACGCGGTGCGGTGGTCGTGATAGCTGTCGATCAGGACCCGGAAGTCGTCGCTCTGCGTGAACGTGTCCCGCCGTCCCAGGTGGTGCGCGATCTTCGTCGCCGAATCATCCCAGGCCCGGACTCCCACGTAGAGGGCGTCGTCAGTGTAGAGCACGCGGACTTCGGTCCGCTCGGACGAGGGCTGGCCTTCGTGCGGGTCGGTCTGCCGGAAGTCCGTGATCGGCGTCGCGGAGGCCCACGCGGGGTCGTCGAGGCGGCCGTCCATCGCGGGCGGCGCGGTCACGCGCACCGCCATCGCCATCGGGGGAATGAGGCCGTTGGAGTGCCGGAGGCCCGCGGTGTCGGCGGGCGGGTGCGGGACGGACGCGGCGCCCTGGAGGGCGAGAAGAAGGGCGAGCATACGCCACCTGGACGTACACCCGCCCCGTCGAGTTGCAGGCTCGCGGCGGCTCGCCGTCAGGAATCGGTGAGCGGCGCGACGCGCGGGGTCGAGCCGCGCGTTTCGCGGGACGAACGGTGTCTACTTGGTCAGCAGCTCTTCGAACAACGCGAGCGCGCGCGGGTCGTCCGACTGGCCGAGCCAGAAGATCGCTTTCTTCCGAATCTCCGGATCCCGGTTGGTCTTCGCGATCGTGATCAGCGCGGGCACGCCCACGTCGTTCCGCTGCTGCGAGAGCGCGAACACGGCCGACTCGCGGACGTCCCGGTCCACGTCGCTTCCTTCGGCCAGCGAATCGAGGCCCCTGGTCGCCGCGTCCCCCGCCGCCTGGCCGATCCAGAACACGGCGGACTTCCGGGTCGCGGTGGGTACGGCGCCGTCCCGCGCGATGGTGAACAGATCGGGCCAGACGGTGACCGAGTCGGCGAGCGTGGCGGGGAAGATCGCGTCTTCGCCGGCGTGGCCGCCCGATTCGCGGGCCAGTGCCAGCAGATAGTGCGCGGCGTCGGCGGCGCCGACGGTGCCCAGATCGGTCACGTTCGCCGCGGGTCTCCAGTCGCCGCCCACGTACGCGCGCAGGCGGGTGACCTTGCCGCCCGCCACGTGCAGCACCAGGCGGACCGGGCCTTCTTCGCAGGGGCACGACGTGACGTCCGCGTCCCGGTCGTCGTCGTTCCAGCTGCCGTGATGCCGGCAGTCGCCGTCCCCGCAATCGAACGAGATGCTGTGCGACCCGTCTCCACAGACGCCGGGCCGGGAGGCGAAGGTCATCCGCACCGTCCCGTCCGGGGCCGAGCTCACCCGGCGGGCGATGCCCTGGCCGGAGGCGGCGCTCCCGAGGAGGAGCGCCGCGCCCAGGGCGACGACGTGCCGGTTCATTGGCTCACGACCTCCTGGAGGTACTGCGCGGCCTTGGGGTCGTGCGACTGGCCGATCCAGAAGATCGCCTTCTTCCGGAGCTCGGCGTCGGGCTCGTGCTTCGCGATGTCGATCAGCTTGTCGAGCGCGGCGCCCTCGTTCCGCTGGGAGTAGACGAAGATCATCTGCTCCTTCAGGTCGCGGTTCTTGAGCCGGTCGTAGAGCCCGGCGAGCCGCTCGAGCGACACGTCGTCGGACTGGCCGGCCCAGAAGAGCGCCTTCTTTCTCAGCTCGACTCCCTCCTGCTCGTTGGCGGCGAGATCCATGAGCCAGTTCAGATTGTCGGCCCCCCCGATCTGCGAGACGGAGAAGAGCACCTTCTCCTTCAGATCTTCATTGGTGAGCCGGCCGTACAGGGTCCGCAGGTAGCCGGCGTTCGCGCCGTCCCCCTGCTGCGAGAGCCAGAAGATGGCCTTCTCCCGCACCTCTTCCGGCGCGTTGGCCCGCTCGGCGTAGTCGCGCAGCATCCGGCCCGCCTCGGGCGAATCGATCTGCGAGAGCGCGAAGACGGCCTTGTCCTGCAGGTCCGCGTTGGTCGAGTTGAGCAGGATCGAGTCCAGCGCGACCGTCGCCTTGGCGCTCCCCACCTGGGAGAGCCAGAACACGGCCTGCTCCCGCACGTCCTCATCCGGGTCGTTCCGCGCCGTTCCGAGCAGGATGTCTTCGGTCTCCGGCGTCCGCTGCTGGGAGATGATGAAGACCGCCTTCCGGCGGAGCGCGACCGAGCAGGCGTCCCGGCGCTCGAGCACGCGCTTGAGGATCGGCACGGCCCGGTCGGCATCCATCTGGAGCAGGGCATTGAGCGCGGCGATGCGCGGATCATCGTCGTCGTCCCCGCCCGTGCAGGGCCCCCCGGCCGCGCCGCGGGAGCTGTCCACCTGCGCCGCGTGCGACCGGACGTAATCCGCCGCCGCGGCATCCCCCTGGCGCGCCAGCGCGCCCTGGACCTGGGCGTACAGCGCTTCGGCGTCACCGCGGGTCGCGGCCTGCGCGTAGTGGTCCCGTTGATAGTCGAGCACGGTACGCGCCTGCTTGAGCGCCGACGACTCGGCCGTCTTGTAGAGCGAGAACGCCTGCCAGTAGTACGCATCCGGCGTGTACGTCGAGCCCGGGTAACGCTTGATCAGATCTGCGAACGCCGTCGCCGCTTCCCGATAGTGGCCGCGGTTCAGGAGGTCGCGGGCCGCCCGGTAGATCGAGTCCGCCGGGTCGTCGGCCGCCCAGCCTTCGGGTGCGTGCGTCGCGAAGGCGCGGACCCGCGGGCCGAGACTGCCCCGACTCGAGAGCCGCGAGCGATCCGCGATGCGGGGCAGGCTCCGGAGCTCGACGCCGGCCCGGGCCAGCTCGTAGGCCGCCTCGGCGCTCACCGACGGCACCGGCGGAATGGCCGGCAGCGCCGGGATCGAGGGGACGGCGGGCACCTGGATGAAGGCGGCCGTCAACAGGGCATACAGGGAAATCATTAGAGTGCTCCTCTCGCGTTGATCCCCGGCGCCGGGCTCGCCGCCCGCAGCCGGAGCATCACGCTCCGTTGTTCAAGTCCGTGATTGATCAATTCCACATCGCCCCGGGTGTCGCCTTCCGCGCGCAGCTGGGCGATCTGCACCAGCATCACTTCGAGATCCTGCAGCAGGCTCGCGAGGCGCGGGTCCCGGGCGGCGGGGGAGTTCAGCATCAGGCGCGTCGTGACGAGCAGGTCCTGCGCCTGAACGGCGTAGTCCGCGTCCACCCGCCCCGTCCGCGATTGCGCGCGGAAGCTCGTCAGCAGGGCTTCGGTGCGGGTGAGGTACGGCGCCGCGGCCACGCGATAGGCGACGTCCGCGTCGCGCGCGGGGGTCGTTCCCGGCGTGGTCCCGGGATGGCCGGCGGTCAGACGGCCGATGGCGACTCCGATCACCAGGACGGCGGCGACGGCGGCGCTCCACCGCAGCCACGGAGCGAGGCGCACCACCTTCACCGCGTCGCGGCGCCGGGCCCGCTCGGCCTGGATCCGCGTCCACATCTCGTCCCGGGGCGTCTCGGGCGGGCGATGGTAGTCGCGCGCCAGGCGCTGCAGCTCTTCGTCCCGACGGTCGTTCATCGGATCCATTCTCCCGCGAAATCGGCCAGCGCGTCCCGGAGCTTCGCCCGGGCGCGCGACAACTGGGCCTTGGAGGTGCCGGTCTCGATGTCGAGCGCGGCCCCGATCTCCTCGTGTGTGTAGCCTTCCACGTCGTGCAGCAGGAACACGGTGCGATATCCCTCCGGCAGTCCGTCGATCGCCTGCGCCAGCCGCCGCTTCAGATCCGGCTCGGCCCGGGGCGCGCCGCCCGGCACGCCGTCCGCCTCTTCCAGGTCCGCCTCGCGCTTCCGGAACCGCTTCACCTTCCGGAGGCCGTTCAGCGCCACCGAGGTCGCGATGCTGTGCAACCAGGTGGAGAAGGCCGCCTCGCCGCGGAACGTGTCGAGCTTCTCGAACGCCCGGATGAACGTTTCCTGCGTGAAGTCGCGCGCCAGATCGTCGTCACCGGCCATGCGGTACGACAACCGGTAGACGCGGTCCACGTGGGCGTCGTACAGCGCCCGCTCCGCCGCCGGATCTCCGGCGCGGACTCTGGCGATCAGCTCACGGTCGTCCACGGGGCTCCGGGTGACGGGTCCTGCCCTTCACTAGGCTCTGACACGGGTGGGGGGGAAAGGGTTACGCGGCGAACGCGGAAGTCGGAATGGGGAACGCGGAACCGGCCGGGCCGCCAGTTCCGCGTTCCGCAATCCGCATTCCGACTTTGACTTACCTCGTTCCGAACAGCCTATCCCCCGCATCCCCGAGCCCGGGCAGGATGTAGCCCTTGTCGTTGAGCTGGCGGTCGAGGGACGCGGTGTAGACCGGCACGTCGGGGTGGGCGTCGAGCATGGCCTTCACGCCGGCGGGGGCGGCAACGAGACACAGGAAGCGAATTTTCGTGGCGCCCGCCTTCTTGAGGGCGGCGACGGCGGCGACGGCGGACCCGCCGGTGGCGAGCATCGGGTCGAGCACGAAGAAGTCCCGGCTCTGCTCGCCGGCGGGGATCTTGAAGTAGTAGTCGACCGGCTGGAGGGTGTCGTGGTCCCGGTAGAGGCCGATGTGGCCCACGCGCGCCGACGGGATCAACTGGGCGATGCCTTCCACCATGCCGAGGCCCGCCCGAAGGATGGGCACGAGGGTGAGCTTCTTGCCCGCGACCTGAACGCCGGTGGTCCGTTCGAGCGGCGTTTCGATCTCGATCGGCTCGAGCGGGAGGTCCTTGGTGGCCTCGTAGGCCATCAGCATGGCGATTTCCGACGCGAGGAGCTTGAAGTCGCGGGTCGAGGTCCGCCGGTCCCGCAGCAGCGTGAGCTTGTGCTGGATGAGGGGGTGCCCGAGGACCGTCAGGTTCGTGAAGGCGGGAGGCATGGGGCTCAACCTACGGCGGCGGGCCTCGGTTGCAAGCGGCCACGGCGCGGCTACTTTCTTCCCCTGCGATGCCGACGTTTCCTTTACTAGTGGAGAAAGCGCCGTGAACCGTACCCTGGTGTTCGCCGTCCTCCTGGGACTCGCCGGGTCCCCGCTGGCCGCGCAGAAGAAGAAGCTCGCCGTGATGGACTTCGACTACTCCCAGGTCCGCTCGTCGGTGACCGACGTGTTCGGATCGGACGTGGACGTCGGCAAGGCCATCGCGGACCTGGTCTACGCCGCGCTGCAGAAGGACGGCAGTTACGATCTGGTCCCGCGGCAGCCGACACCCGCCGCGAACCGCCAGAACGCGGGCGCCGCGCAGACCCTGGCGCAGCAGACCGGCGCCGACGCGGTCGTGATGGGGTCGGTGGTGAGCTACGGCAAGCAGACGGGGCAGACCGCCGGCATCTCGATCGGCGGGATCGGGCTGGGCAAGAAGACGACCATCGCCTACGTCAGCCTGTCGGTGCAGTTCGTCCAGGCGGCCGCGCCGACGCCGGTGGCGATGGCGGCGGGCCAGGGGGACGCCAAGGGCTCGGGCACGTCGCTGCTCGGCAACGTCAACGTGGCCGGGCTCGCCGCGAACGGCGAGGTCAACATGTCGGGCGGCGACTACCAGAAGACCATCATCGGGCAGGCGACGCAGAAGGCGGTGGACAACCTGAGCGCGTCGATCATTTCGCAGGCCGGCCAGCTCGCCTCGTCCAAGCCGGCGCCCGCCATGCCCGCGATGCCGTCGATGCCCTCGGCGCCGGCGCCCGCCACGCCGTCCGTCCCGTCGGGCCCGCTGCCGGCGGCCTACACCACGCCGGTGTCGGGGCCGTTCATGTGGGCGGCGTACAACTTCCAGGGCACCGAGCACTTCAAGTACACGGTCAGCATGGTGGAGAACCGCATTCCCACACCCGGGATCTACACGCTCGACGCGTCGAAGAACGGCGGGAATGTCATGGTGAACGTCGTGTGGACCCTGGGCGCGGACCACGGCTCCGGGACGCTGGTGTTCGCGCCCGGACAGGCGATGATCTCCCCGATGCAGCTGATGAGCCTCGGACCGGCGGGGGCCCTGCTCTTCAATCCCGCCCTCGGGTTCATGTTCGCGGGGCAGCAGTGGGCCGTGGGGTCCCAGTGGAGCACCACGCACAACGGCGAGACGGTGTCCTTCAAGGTGATCTCGACCTGCTCCGTCGCCGGTGTGCAGGGGGTGCGGGGGCAGATGAGCAAGGACGCGGCCGTCGTGATGGACATGTGCGTTTCACCGAACGTCGGTCTGCCGCTCTCCGAGACGTTCAATAAGGACGACGGCAGCGCCAACTTCTCGATGACGGCCATCGAGTTTCATCCGTAACCGCGGGTCACCGAACATCAAAGGGGGCCCCGTTCGGGCCCCCTTTTCTTTACCGGCGCTTCCTGGTCTTCTTCGCCGGCCTCTTCTTGGGTTTCGCCTTCCCGGACTTGGTCTTCTTTTTCGCCGGTGCCTTCTTTTTCTTGGCGGCCTTCTTCTTTGGCTTCGCTTTCGCGGACTTCATCGACTTCGGCGGCTCGAAGGTCGCGAAGGCGGCGCCCTGGGGATCGACGCCGGCGATGATGTGGCCGCCGCCCGGGACCTCCATGGGTCCCATCATCACCTGCCCGCCGCTCTTCTTGGTGAACTCGGCTGCCTTGGCGGCACTGGGGACGTTGACGTAACAGAGCCAGTGCGGGGGTGCCGGCATGTCGGCGGGCTTCTTGTACATCCCGCCGAGGTCGCGGGAGCCGCCGGCGTTCCGGAAGACCTGATAGGTCCCGGCCGGCCCCATGTCCAGCGCCTCCCGCTTCTCCCAGCCGAACAGGGAGCTGTAGAAGCGCCAGGCGGCGTCGAGGTCGGCGGCGATCATCTCATGCCAGGAGAATTCACCGGGCCCGGGCTCGGTGTCAGGCGAGAGTCCGGCGCTGCCGCGGTAGATCGCGAAGGTCGCGCCCTGGTGGTCGGCCAGCACGGCGAACCGTCCCATCGTGGGGATGTCGGTGCCGGGGACGTACACCTTGCCGCCCATGCTTTGGGCCTTGTGCACGGTTCCGTCGACGTCGGTCACTTCCACGTAGGGGACCCAGTGGGAGGGGCTACCCATCTTCTGTGCGTCTTCAGGCAGCTTCATCACGCCGCCGACCGTGACCTTGGGGGTCTTCCACATCCGGTAGGACGGGTCCTGCGCGTGGGCTTCGGTGGTCCAGCCGGCCAGCTTGCCATAGAACGCGATGGCGCCGTCCGGGTCGGTGGTCATCAACTCGTGCCAGCAGAAGCGGCCGGCGGTGGACATTGGGCTCATAGGCGACTCGTCGGTGAGTACGGGGGGCGGAAACCTATGGCGGCCGCGCGGAAGGTCGCAAGTGATGGAGCGGCGGAGGAGAACGGCCCAGGTTCCGTCGTTTCCAGGCGCGGGGCTCCCATCGTTTCCGCCTGCCCACTAAGTTGTTGATCCTGTTTTCCCGGGCCAGGTAGCTCAGATGGTAGAGCAGCGGACTGAAAATCCGCGTGTCGGCGGTTCGATTCCGCCCCTGGCCACTCCCCTCCCATCACCGCGGCGGCAGTAGCCGCGTCCGGAGATAGTCGTTCAAGAACACCGGCCGGATGGACGGCGCGAACTGGTCCAGCTGGTGGATCTTTCTGGTCTGCGCGTAGTCCAGGAAATTGATCTTCCCCCAGTGCGCCTTGAACGGGATGTTGCGCCGCTGGAGCTCCCGCCAGAGACCCTCGAGATGGGTCGAAATCCCCGCGATCCCCGCCGCGTCGAGATCCTCCGTCAGGTACTGAAAATCGAACTTGATGATCCGGTCCAGCCCCGGCCAGTTCCACGGCGACATGTAATGGTCGTCGGTCTTGGTGAGCTGGATTTCGATGGGCAGGTTGGGCCACCCGGCCTTCGCGTAATACTCCCGGCACGTCTCTAGCACCCGCTGCGTGTCCGCCGGATCGAAGCCCCACTCCGACAGCGCGACGGTGAGCGGCGAGAACCGGTCCACCGGGATCATGTTCCGCAGCGGGCCCTCATTGACCTGGGTGCCGAAGGTGAGCGCGAGGATCTTCAGGAGAATGTCTTCGATCCAGTCGAGCACCGGCCCCGGGTGGGCGAGCTTCTGGACCAGGCTCATCACGAACCGGATCGCCTTCTCGGATTTGTCGCCGGGATAGTTCCCCAGCGGATTCCCTTTGCCCGGCAGGAGCACGGCCGTCCACAGGAGCCCCTTGTTGCTGTCGGGAATCCAGTTGATGCGCCAGAAGTCGTAGGTCTTCGCGGTCCGGGCCAGGTCGCTCAGCACGGTCTCGATGCCGACGATCTTCTGCACCACCCGGTAATACGGCTCGTCGATGAGGCCGAACCGCACCTTCGTGATGATCCCGATCGCGCCCAGCGAGCAGACCACCGCCCGGAAGTCCGGCTCCGCGCGCGTCACCCGCCGCTCCACCACCGACGTCCCGTCCGGGCCCACCGTGACGAATTCGACCCACTCGAGCGTGTGGAAGAGCGTCACCCGGTCGGTGGGAGGCGCCGTGTTGGTCGAGATCAACCCGGCGAGCGTCTGCTCGTCGGTGCCCCCGGTGGCGACCAGCGACTTGCCCCGCGGCGTGCAGCGGGACAGCTCGATCAGGAAATCGTGCAGACGCCAGTTGGCGGACGCGGTGACCGCGCTGAAATCGGGGTCGAACTCGAGCGTGTGCGGCAGATCGTAGATGTCGATGAGCGCGTCCGAGACCACGATATCGCAGGTCGAGTGCAGGCTCCCCGGGATCCGGATGGAGTCCGGCTTCCAGGGCCGTCCGGCCAGGAGGTCCGTGAGGCAGCGCTTGAGCTCGTCCACGGACCGGGGCCGGTAATACAGACGGGGCCGGATCTGGATGGTGTGGGACCAGTCGGTGAGCATGGGCACCGACGGCTGGTCGATATCGGGGAGCGGAATCGGCGGCGTGGTCATGGATACTCTGGGGTGAAGGGCCTAGTTGGTGAAGCCGGGAACCAGCATGTCTGCCAGACGCTCGGGGCGCTTGCCGCCGGCGCCGCGGAACCAGCCGTCGGCCTCGCGGACCATCGCCCTGCCTTCATCGCCGCCGATCAGGACCCCGAGGGCGCGCCGCCCCGCCGCGGCGTAGCCGCGCAGGTCGGTTTCCCAGGCGGCCGCGACGCCGCGGCGCAGCCCCGCCACCGCGCGATCGACGTGCCCCTGGCGGTGATCCACACCCGCGCGCAGCAGGGCCGCCAACGCGGAGGCCCACGGCATCCGCTCCCGCTCGAGCCGCGCGGTATCGCGGGCCGCGGTCTGGAGCAGCCGTTCCCGCTCGGACGCGGACGCGGCGCCACTCGCGCCGAGCGCGCAGCGGGCCCGGAGGTGCCGGGTTTCGATGCGGACCGCCTGGACCCTCAGGAGAATGGAGCGGCGGACCTGCGGCCAGCGCGCGCCGAACCGTGACCAGGCCGCCTGGCCGAGTCCCTCATAGAGGTCGGCCTGGCACATCGCGACCATGCTCCACCAGTGCGGGATGTGGAACGCCTCGCCGGACCAGGGCGCCATGTAGAGATCCGACAGACGCCGCGCCTCCTCGGGCTCGTCCCGCACCACCCACATGATGTTGCCCCGCCCGGCGCCCGCCTGCGCGGCGGAGTACCGGTCGCCGTGCGACTCCGCCTCCCGCAACGCCGCCGGGACCCGGCGCGACAGCTCGTCCCATGCCCCGGTCAGCATCAGCGAGGCCAGTGAGTATTCCTGAGCCGAGTCCACTTCCCACCAGACGCCGCGGCACTGGGCCCGGAGGATCCGCTCCGCCCGGTCGCAGGCCTCGAGCGAGGGCACGAATTCACCGAGAAAGTGGCGGACGATCCCCTCGGCCAGGTGGGAGATCCCGATGGCGTGGGGATGCCCCGTGCGCTCCGCCAGCTCCCGGGTCGCGACGACCAGACGCGCGGCCCGGTCGCGGGACGGCCCTCCCACGACCGACACGAACGCGGCTTCGCAGGCGAGCGCCCGGGCGATGCGGTACGGCTCGCCCGCGCGGAGGGCCAGGAGGAGGTGCTGGGTCTGAAAATCGGCGGCACGCAGGTTGTCGAGGCGCACCAGTCCCAGGGCCACGGTCCAGCACACGTCGAGCTGGCGGATGGTCGCGGGGGGAAGGGCGTCGGCGGGGCGCTCGTGGAACCTGAGTCCGCGGAGGCGCACCATCGCGCGGCGGCCCAGGAGGCGCAGCAGCGCCACGGCCCGCGAGCCGGCGGGCCGGACCCCGACGGCGTGCAGCACCTCGTCCACCACCGCGAAGCCGCGCTCGACGTGACCGCACCGGAGGTACTGATCGGCCGCCCGCCGCCGCAGCTCGAGGGCGGCGACCGGCCCCGCCTGGGGCGCCGCGCCGAGCAGGACGTCCGCGGCGTCGAGGCCGCGTCCGGCGTTGGCCAGCGCGTCCCCGAGCTTCACCTCCAGCGGGTGCGTCTCCTCGCCGGCCCCGCGCGCCAGCTCGAGGGCCCGGGCGTACAGATCGGCGGCGCGGTCGAACGCCAGAGTCCGGGCCGCGTTGTCCGCGGCGAGCGTGGCGTAGCGACGGGCCCGGGCCCGGTCGCCGACGCCCAGATAGTGCTCATAGAGCGTGACCGGGTCCGTGCCGCCGTGGGATTCCATCGCCTGGGCCAGCCGCCGGTGGGTGTCGGCCAGGCGCTCCGGGGAGATGCCGGCCACCACCGCTTCTCGGATGCGGTCGTGGTACAGCTCGAGGTGGTCGGCCGAGCCCGAGGGCCGGAGGAGGTGACCGGCCAGGAGCGCGCCCGTGAAGGGGCGCTCGTCCCGCACGCCGGCCGCGGCCCGGGCCACCAGCACGTCGAGGGGCCGGGCCGCGACCGCCAGGGCCTCGAGGAGGTTGCGGGCATCCGCGGGCAGCTCGGCGATGCGGGTGGCCAGCAGATCCTCGGTGCTGACGCGCAGGTGACGATCGCCGCCGCCCGCCGCCGAGTAACGCGCGAGCTGCTCGATCAGGAACGGGGAGCCGCCCGCTTCGCGGGCGATCGTCTCCGCCAGCCCGGCGCCCGCCCCGAGCCACGTCTCGGCCAGGGCGCGGGCCTCGTCGGGCGAGAGCGCGGCGATGGGCAGCTCGCGGGCCTGCGACTGACGGGAGCGGGAGACGAAGGTCTCGAGGTGCGGGTTGTCTTCGACCTCGTCGCTCCGGTAGGCGACCAGGAGAAGCAGGGCCGGCGGGTCGGGCGGCGCGAGCAAGGCTTCGAGGAGGCGGGCGCCGTCGCGGTCGCCCCACTGGAAGTCGTCGATCGCCAGGACGACGGGGGATCGGGCGGCGACCTGACGCAGGAGGCGGCGCAGGGCGGCGACGGCTTCGCGCCGGACCTGCTCGGGATCGCGGCTTTCCAGGGACTCGTCGGCAGGGATCCAGCCGATGCGGCCCAGCGCGGGAAAGAGCCGCGCGGCCGCGGCCAGCCCCGGCGTGGCCAGCTCGGCCTGGCGCTCGGGCGGGAGCGCGAGCAGCCAGCGGCTCAGACTGTCGAGCACGCCGTCCAGACCCTTGAAGGGCACGGTCTCGCGCACGTAGCAGCGGCCCGCGAAGACGACGGCGCCCTCGGCGCGGACCCGGCCCAGAAACTCGTCGAGCAGTGAGCTCTTCCCGGCGCCGGACACCCCGTGCAGCAGGACCGTGACGGCCGCGCCTTCCCGCGCCGCGCGGTAGGCCGACTGGAGCCGGGCCAGGTGGGTCTCGCGCCCGACCAGCGGGGGACGCCCGGCCGGGCCGGCGCCCTCGGCGGCCTCCATTCCCAGACACCGCAGGACTTCGGTGCCGCCGGCGCGCCCGTGAGGCTCGGTGACCAGCAGCCGCGCGCAGAGGTCGACCAGATCCGCCGGCAAGGCCGCCCCCGTCCGGTCCGCCCGCGGCGCCGGGTGCGTCAGCTTCTGCGAGATGACGGCGAGATAATCGCCGGTGAACGGGAGCTCCCCGGTCAGCGCCTCATAGAGCATCACGCCGAGCGCGTACCAGTCCGACCCGGGCCCGGCCGCGCCCTCCACCTGTTCCGGCGCCATGTACGCCGGCGTGCCCCAGACGCCCTCCTCGGTTTCGCGCTCGGGCCCGGACACGTCGCGGGCGATCCCGAAGTCCAGGATCACGGCACGAGCGTCCTTCGTGATCATGACGTTGGAGGGCTTGAGGTCACGGTGGAGCTTGCCGGCCGCGTGGATCGCGAGAATGCCGTCGGTGAGCTGGCGGAGCGTATCGCGCAGGCGGGCTTCGTCGAGCCGCCCCCCGGGGCGGACGTGGCCGAGAAAGCTCGTGCCCTCGACGTACTCCATGGTGAAGAACCAGGTGTCGTCGGGCTCGGCGAAGAGCTCGTACAATCCGATGAGGTTCCTGTGGGTGACGTCGGCGAGGGTGCGGAATTCCTGCTTCAGCCCGTAGATGGCCGCGGGGTCGGCGAGACCGAGGGTCTTGAGCGCGACGATCTCGTTCCGCCGGGTGTCGCGGGCGGCATACACGACTCCCATGCTGCCCTCCCCGAGGGGACGCAGCACCTGGAATCGGCCGTTGCCTCTGAATTGGTCGTTGGGCATTCCCAAGCGCCGCCGGCTTCCCCGCGGCGGAGCACAAGGTGCGGGGGCGCGGGCGGACCGGCTAGGGGCCCTGGCCGTCGCGGGACGAATGCTGAAGATTGGGCGCCATGTCGGGCCTCTTCGACGCTCTCCCGCCGGACAGCCTCAAGATCGCGCTGGTCCTCGCGCTTTCTCTCCTGCTCGGCTTCGAGCGGGAGGAGCAGAAGGGCGAGGGCGGAACCTACCGGTTCGGCGGCGTCCGGACCTTTCCCCTCCTCGGACTCACCGGATACGGCCTGGCGCTTCTCGGCGGCGCGAATCCGCTCCTGACCGCCGCCGGCCTGATCGTGGTGGGCGGCCTGATGTTTCTGTCGTACCGGCACAAGCTCGCGTCCCAGGCCGCGGCCGGGGTGACGACGGAGATCTCAGGGCTCACGATCTACGTCGTGGGCGCGCTGATCTGCCAGGGCTACCTCTGGGTCTCGTGCGCCCTGGTGGTGCTGAGCCTGCTCCTGCTCGAGCTGAAGTCGGGGCTCGAGAGCCTGACCCGGAGCGTGCCGCCGGCCGAGATCGCCACGCTCGCGAAGTTCCTCCTGCTCGCGGTCGTGATCCTGCCCATCGTGCCCAACCGCGGATTCACCGAGTTCGCCCTCAATCCGTTCAAGATGCTGGTCGCGGTGGTCGCGGTGTGCGGCGTGTCGTACGCCAGCTACGTGCTGGAGAAGCTCGATCGGGGGAAGAGCGGGATCCTCTTCTCGGCGCTTCTGGGCGGCGCCTACTCGTCCACGGTGACGACCATCGTCCTGTCCAAGCGGTGCCGGGAGGACCAGCGCCCGGAGCTCTATGCCGGGAGCATTCTGGCGGCGTCGGGCGTCATGTACGCCCGGCTCCTCGTCCTGCTCGCGTTCTTCAATCTGTCGCTGGCCGGCGCGCTCGCGGTGCCGTTCGCCGCGCTCGCCGTCGTCGGCGTCGCGGCGGGCTGGTGGTGGTCGGGGCGGGAGAAGGCGACCTCGCGGGGAGAGCCGGCGTCGGTTCTGCCCCGGAACCCGCTGCAGGTCGAAGCCGCGGTGCTGTTCGCGGTGGTGCTGACGGTGGTGGTGGTGCTGACCCAGCTGGTCACCACCAACCTGGGGCGCGGCGGCACCTATGCATTCGCGGCCGTGATGGGGGTGTCGGACGTGGACCCGTTCATTCTGGGCCTGGCGCAGACGGCGGGGAAGCTCACGCCCATCCAGATCGCCGCGGCGAGCGTGGTGATCGCCGCGGCGAGCAACAATCTGATGAAGGGGATCTACGCGCTGGCGTTCGCGAAAGGACGCGGGGGCCGGCTCGCCTTCGGCGGCCTGGTCGCCCTCGCCGTCCTCGGCCTGGCTCCGCTGCTCTTCCTCTAGTCTCCCGTCGGGATGATCCCGGCGCCTTCCACCATCAGGATCACCGTCCGCCCGGGGGCCCGGGGCCGGTGGGGCACGCCCTTCGGAATCACCACCGCCTGCCCGGGATTGAGCTCGATGGTGCGCCCCTCGAGGTCGATCAAGAACTGGCCCTCGACACAGTAGAAGAATTCGTCTTCGGTATCGTGCTTGTGCCAGTGGTACTCGCCCTTCACTTGGCCGACCCGCACCACCGAATCGTTCACCTGGCATAGCGTCTGGTTGTACCAGGGATGCGTGACGGTCCTGAGAAGCGCCGGCACGTCGATGCGGGTGAGCTGCGGGAACTTGATGTCGAGATGGGTCTCGTACGGGTACGTCTGGTCCGGCATGGCTCCTCCTGGAAGGCGACCGGAGTGAATGCAATCGGTCGTGGTTTGGTTCCCGCGCCTTGAAAGCCGAGCGCGGGCTTCAGCCCGCGGGAACGGCTACGCGGGCCACGCGCGGATTTGCGACGGTACGGTAATCCTCGGTGGCGAGGCAGAGAGACCGGTCGAGGCGGGCGGCGTTGAAGAACATCTCGGTGTTCTCGAGCACCTGCGGATCGACGACCAGCTCGAGCTCCGGATGAAACGAGAACGGCAGGATCGTCCCCACTACGCTCCCGCCCAGCCGCTCGGCGTTCTCGACCGTCGCGAAGGAGCAGTACGAGGCGCCGTAGAGGGCCTTCAGCCCGTGGAAATCGACCCGCGTGTCACCGGGGACCACGACCAGCACGTGCTTCGTGGTTTTTTTGTCGAGCTTCAGCATCACGATGATGCACTTTGCCGCCTGATGGAGCGGGTTCCCCCGGATCGGGCTGATGAGCTCGGTCCGGCCCTCCGGAACATGCTCGATCACCCGGTAGCGGGCCCTGTTCTCATCGAGCAACGCGAGGAGGCGGTCGTAGGTGGGGAAGGCCGGTTCGGTCATCTCAGGAATGATCGTGAATCATCCGCCATCCGGCAGGGGTCCGCATCCAGACCGTGGAGAACCAGCCTCCCAGGTCCTTCATGCCGCCCCCGGTCAGAATGAAATGCCCGGTACAGAGCGCGAAGTCGGCGCCCAGCATCCGGACTTCCACGCGCTCATAGCGGAGCTTTTGGTTGGCCTTCCCGTCCTTCCAGAAGGCGGCGCTCACGCCGGTCGCCGTCGCCGCCAGGCCGACCGGGCCGTTCCGGGTCATGGAGGTCATCGACGTGTCGTAGGCGGCCAGGTACCGCGCGAGGTCGTTCCGATTCCACCCCGCGGCCGTCGAGTCCAGCTCCGCCTTGATCGCGTCCGCGGGACCCTGACCGGCCAGCGGCCCGGCGGCGATGACCAAAATGCCCAGCATACGAAGCGTGTTCATGGGGTTTGCCCCTCCGTTGCTCGAAACTTATCCTAGGCCATGATCCTTGCGGTCCTCCCCTTCGCCAACCTGACCTCCGATCCGGCCAACGCGCATTTCGCGGACGGCACCGCCGAGGCCATCGGGGACGCGCTGGCGGCGACCTCCCGGCTGCGGGTCTCTCCTCACGCCGCGGCCCTGGACTGGACCGACCGGGGCGGGAGCCCCCAGGAGATCGCCGCGGGGCTCGGGGCCGAGGTGCTCCTCGAGGGCGGGGCGAAGAGGTCGGGGGATGCGGTGCACTTCGAAGCCCGCCTGCGACGCGCCGACGGGTCGTCCCTCTGGTCCACGATCGTCGACCGTCCGGCGGCCGAGGTGCTCGCGGCGCAACTCGAGATCGTCACCGGAGTCCTGGGTGCGCTCGCCGTCACGCCGGCGGCCGAGGAGCTGGCCCGGATCAACCGGCCCCCGACCACCAACCACCGTGCCTACGACCAGTACCTCAACGGACGCATCTTCACCCGCGAGCTGCTCCGGCGCAGCCAGGAGTCGGCGCTCCATCATTTCGGCGAGGCGGTCCGGCACGATCCGGCGTTCGCGCGGGCGCACGCCGAGACCGCGGTGTGTCACGGGATGATCTATCAGTACTGGGATTCGAGCGAGGAGCATCTCCAGCGCGCCGACCTCGCCAGCGCGAAGGCGGTGGAGCTCGGCCCCGACCTCGCGCACGCCCATATGGCCCGGGGTCTGGCCCTGGCGCTGGCGACGCGGTACGCGGAGGCCGACCAGGCGTTCGCGACCGCGCTGAAGCTGCGGGCGGACTTCCTCGAGGCGTGCTACTTCCGGGCCCGTTCCGCGCGCGCGCAGGGAGCCTTCGCGGACGCGGTCAGCTGGTTCGAGCGCACCTGGGCGCTCCGGCCCCTCGATTACTCCGTGCCCGCGCTGCTCGCGAGCGCCTATGTGTCGCTCGAGCGCCGGGACGACGCGCTCGCCACGCGCCAGAAGTCGGTGGAGCTGGCCGAGCACCGGCTGGTGCGGCACCCCGACGACTCCCGCGCGCTGTATCTGGGCGCGGCCTGCCTGTCCACGCTCGGCGAGGGAACGAAGGCCCGCTCCTGGGCCAAGCGCGCGCTGGCGATGGATCCCGACGATTCCGCCGTGCTCTACAACGTCGCCTGCGTCTACGCCCTGCTCGGCCTCGACGACTCGGCGATCGATTGCCTGGAGCAGGCCATCCAGCACGGCTTCCGCCACTGGGACTGGATCGAGCACGATTCGGACTTCGACACCGTCCGCTCCAACGACCGCTTCAAAGCGCTGCAGGGGGCGCACTGACCATGCTCTGGACCCGCCGGGCTTTCGTCACTTCCCTCGCGGCCGGCGCGGCCGCGTGCGCCACCAAATCCGGTCCGGCCGCGAAAGGTCCCACGCCGGTGCCGCGGACGCCGGGACTGTCCCTGACCGAGCGGCTCGGCTTCCCGGCGGACGCGCGTCTCCTCATCGTGAACCTGGACGACTTGGGGCTCCTGCACTCCGTGGACGCCGCCGCCTTCGGCATCCTGGACAAGGGCCCCATCGTGTCCGGGAGCGTGATGGCGGCGTGCCCCTGGTTTCCGGAGGCGGCCGACTACGCGCGCAGCCACCCGGCGCTGGACCTGGGACTGCACCTCTCGTTCACGTGCGAGCGCCCGCTGTACCGCTGGGGTCCGGTGCTGGGCGCGCGGGCGGTCCCGAGTCTCGTGGACGACGACGGGTACTTCCCGGTGTCCTGGGACGCGACCCGCCCCGTGAATCTGGCCGAACTCGACGCCGAGATGCGGGCTCAGCTGGCCCGGGCGCGGAAGCTGGGGTTCAACCCCACGCACCTGGACTCACACGAGCACCGCCTGCAGTGGCTGGGTGACCCGATCTTCGAGGTCTTCCTGCGGATGGCGATGGAGAACCGGCTTCCGATCCGGGTCGGACGGAACTGGACGATCGAGCATCCCTATCTCGCCCGCGTGGAGCGGGCCGGGGGCGTGCTCCTGGACCGCACCATCACCATTCCCCCGGAGACGCCTCCGGAACAGTGGACCGCCTGGTACGCCGATTCCATCCGCAACCTGCGGCCGGGGGTGACCGAAATCTTCCTGCACCCCGCCTACGACGACGGCGAGATGCGGAGCTTCGCGCCCGCGCGGTTCGCCTGGGGGGCGGCGTGGCGGCAGCGGGACCTCGACGCCATCCAGAGTCCGGGGGTCCTCAATGCCCTGACGTCCTCGGGGGTGACCATCATCAAGTGGAGCGACATCGGGAAGCTGCTGGCCTGACTCAACTCCTCCCGGGACCGCGGCGTACGTCCCTTTTCGGGCACCCGTACCTCGAACCGCCCGGTCCTCCAGTGGTATAACAGACCCTATGAAAACCTCCTTGATCGTTTCGATCCTCTGCCTCGCGCTGGTGACCCAGGGCGCGGCGGCCCAGTACGGCGGCGGACGGCGCGGCGGCGGCGGGATGGGGGGCGCCTACGGCCGCCCGGACGCCGAGCCGGCGCCGCCGCTCCCGGGGGCCGTCCTCGACGGGCCTCCCGACTCGTCCACGGCGCGCTCCGCCTTGGCCCTCAGCGATTCGCAGGCCACGCGATACGCCGCCCTCTACGACGCCTTCATGACGCAGACGAAGCCGTCGCGCGACTCGGCGCAGCTCGCCACCGACAAGATGAACGACCGGCTGGCGACGGGGGACCGCGCCGCGGCCCTGTTCTACGCGCAGCGGCTCCAGGACATCGGCCGGTCGCTCCGGGACCGTCAGGACAAGTTCGACGACGGCCTCAAGGCGTTCCTCACCAGGGACCAACAGAAGGCGTACAAGAAGTGGGAGGAGGACGCGGAGCGCGTGGCGCAGGAGCGGAATAAGGAGGCCGGGCTCCGGTGGGAGGAGGCCGGGGGCTTCGGCGGCGGGCGGGTGGCCGAGGAGCGGCGGACGCTGGTGGAGAGCGGAGACGCTCCGGCCCCGGCGCTCGGGTCACAGGCCGTGCGCGTGGGGCGGACCATCTACGTGTCGGCGCAGCTGGGTGTGGACAGCGGCGGCACCTTGGCGGCGCCCGATCTGGCGGGGCAGGCCCGGCAGGCCTTCCGGAACGTGACCGCCCTCCTCAAGCGGGCGACGGCCGCGCCGAACGACGTCGTGCGGGTGACGATCTACGTCGTGAGTCCGGACTCGACTACCGCGGCCGTCCTGCGGGGTGCGGGGCCGGACTTCTTCGCGGGCCGGACTCAGCCCGCGACGGCGATCGTCGGCGTGCAGTCACTCGCGCGGCCCGGCGCCCTCGTCGCCGTCGAGGTCACCGCGGTGAGCGGATCCGGCGGGTACTGAACGGCGGCGGGACTACAGTGCCAGGAACGCCGCGGCCCACTCCGCGGCGTTTTCGTCTTGTTTATAGAACTTATCGACGTCGGCCACGATGTTGTCGCCGTCCCGGCGAACCCCGAAGCGGTCCATCCCCCGCGTCGCCCGGCCCGAGATGAAGGTCCCGTCGGGCTGGTAGTGGGAGTGATGCTTGGGGCACTGGAACTGCCGGTCCTCGGGCTGCCAGTGCAGGGCGGTGTTCTGGTGCGGGCAGGAGAGGTTGAAGGCGTAGGCCTTCTGCTGCCACCGGACCACGATGACCTGGTTGTCCTTGTCGATCATCGCGCCGTCCGAGGCGGGGATGGGGTAGCTGTGCTCTTCGTCCCGGCTCCAGAGCGGCGCCACGAGACGCCACGGGAGCGCGTGAGCCTGGGCGAGCGGCAATCCCAGGCTCGTCAGCACTCCGAGAAAGGCGCGCCGCGTCGGCAGGGGACACTGATCGCAGGCGGGTCCGGCGGGTTCCGTCATCCGTTCCCCTCGAGAATGGTGCCCAGGAGCACCAGGACGAACCAGAGCGCGAGACTCGTGACCGACGTCCGGCGGTACGCCGGCCAGCCGGCCGGGTCGTGCGCCCGGACCGCGTTCTCCGCGCGGAGCCGCAGCCACCCGTTGGCCAGGAGCACCGCCACCAGCGCCAGCTTGGACCAGTAGACCACCGACGGGAGATAGGTGTCGAGGTCGGCGAAGGTCTGGAGCGTGCCGCTCGCGAAGATCAGCACCAGGCCCCAGAGGACCAGGCGGTGGACGCTCGCGATCTCGGCGACGGCGCGGGGCCCGGCCTGCGGGTCCTCCGGCGCGCGGGCCAGCCGCAACGTGGCCCGGTCGGCCGCGACGGCCAGGCCTCCCGCCAGCAGGACGCCGCCCAGGTGCACGAAGGTGACCGCTTCGCTGACCGCCTTGTGGTCGCTGTACAGATGCGCCCACCGCGCGACGAGGCCGGGGCTCATTTCTTCCAGACCAGCATCATGCCGTACCCGATGAGCGCGACCCCCATCGAAGTGATGGCGATGTTCCGGTGGACCGTGGCGCTGTTGGGGTCACGGAGCACCTGGCGGCCTCCGGGCGCCACGACACCGGTGGCCACGAAGCCCGCGTCCGAGAGCAGCATGAGCGCGGCGTGGATGTACTTGCGGGGCCGGTCGGCCGGATCGTGCCGCGAATCCCAGAGATTCCACAGGCCCGTCACGGTGTTCACGCCGAAGAGCCCCGCGACGCCCAGGGCCACCACGGAGTGGGCGGTGCGGGTGCCCGAGGGACCGGGCGGATTGTGGTAGAGCGCCTGCCCGAGCACCGCTTCGCCCACGAACAAGGGAAGCGTGGCGTAGCTCGCGATGCGGTGGATTTCGAGCCGGACGCCGTAGAGGTCGCTGTACTCGATGGCGCGAGGCCGCCGGTGCAGGCCGGTGTCCGGCGCCAGGGCGGCCACGGGCGCGGCGAGGGGCGGGACGAGCCACGCCGTCACGGGCGGCGCGGACGGACCGGGCGCGGGGAGATCCAGGGGCGGGCCCGCATGCTGGAGGGCCGCGACGAGGAGCAGGGCGACGGCGGTCACGTTTCCTCTTCTCGATGAGTGGCTGTGCTACCCAGCGGGAAGGGAATGCGTTCCTCATAACCGCCGCAACGCCACGGTGCGAATTGCAACAGTGTGAAGAGAGGAAAAAACGCCCCGGCCGTCGCGGCCGGGGCGCGTGAAAGCCCGCTCGGCGTCAGCCCTCCACGATGATCAGGTACCGCGAGCCCGCCCAGAACTGCTCGGGACGCGCGATGCCCAATTTGCTCAGGTTCATGAGCGCCCCGTGTGGATCGGGCGGCGACGTCAGCGCGGTGAGGTCGTTCCGGGACACGATCCGGTACGGCTGGGCCGAATCCGGGAGCGGGATGGTGGTGACCTGCCGGCGGTCGATCGCCGTGAAGAGCGCCGGGTCGAGGGTCCGGGCCGGCACCAGCGTCTTCCCGGACTTCCAGAGCACGAACAGGAAGCGGCTTCCGCCCTCTTCGGTGATGACGCCCTTCTTCAGCAGATCGTCCTTGGTCCCGATGACGTAGTACACCGTGTTGTCGCGGGTCTGGACGTTGTTCAAGGTGTCCTGGAGCGCGACGGTGACGCCCGTCAGCGAGTCGGCCCGGGCGGTGAGCGCGGCGATCTGCTCCTTCTGGCCGTCCACCACCTTCTGGAAGTTCACGATGGTGCTCTCGAGCGTCGCGCGCAGCGAGTCGGAGAGGCGCGTCATCCCGGCGACCTGCTCCTGGCTGGCCTTGAGCCGGGCGTCGGTGTCGCGCACCCGGGCGGCGAGCAGGTGGACCCGCTGGACCACGCTGTCGCGACGCGCCGCGTCGGGCGTCTCGGCGGGTCCGAGCTTCAGCTTCCCGTTCAGCCTGACCTTGGACAGCTCGGCGGAGATCTCGGAGAGCGTGCGCGCGTCGGCGGCGACCTCCGCCACCACGCGGTCGCGGTCGGCGGCGACGTTCTGCAGGCTGTCGGCCCGCGCCTGCGCGAGGCGCAGGGCCTGCTGGTCGCAACCCGCGACGGCGACGGCGGCCAGGGTGATCAGCAGCGTGAGTTTGACGGACATGCAATGCCTCCTCTGAAATGCGTATCGGAAACCGGTGCGACCCTCCTACCCGCCAGTGGCCCGGGCGTTTCACGGGGCTCCGCCAATCATTGCACGCCATGCCGTCCGTCGCCATCCCCCGTCGGCGCCACTCCGACGTACATTGAACCCGGATCAGCCCTCGGAGCGACGCATGCGATTCCCGGCCTTGGTGATGGGGCTCACGTTCTTTGTGGCCTGCCGTCCGTCCGCGGGGCGGACGGTGGCCGCCGATTCGACCGACACGGCGGCGGCCGCGGCCGCGGACGGCGAGATGGGCGCGATGGGCGCCCCGGGGAGCGATCCCCACATGGCCATGACTCCCACCTGGCCCCTCGCGCCGGGGGATTCGGCGCGGGCCCGCGCCGTGGTGGACTCCGTACGGAAGACCCTGGGGAAGTACCGGGACGTGCGGGTGGCCGTAGCGGACGGATTCAAGGAGTTCCTGCCGAACGTCAAGAACCAGCGGGTCTATCACTTCACCAATTGGCGCCATGCCCTGGCGGCCCGCTTCGCCTTCGATCCCGCCTCGCCCACCGCCCTCCTCTACAAACAGGACTCGGCCGGCGCGATGACGCTGGTGGGAGTGATGTACACGGAGTCCCCGGGGACGTCTCTCGAAGAGCTCAACCGCCGGGTCCCTCTCTCGATCGCCCACTGGCACGAGCATGTGAACTGGTGCCTGCCGCCGCGGGGGCAGCTGGGCCGCTGGCGCGACTCCAGCGGGGGCCGGCCGGTGTTCGGTCCGCTCGGACCCATCGCGAGCCGGGCCGCCTGTGACAGCGTCGGCGGACGCTTCCTGCCCCGGGTGTTCGGGTGGATGGTTCACGTGAACGCTTTCGCGGGAGACGACCCCAAGACCATCTGGGCGGTCGAGGAGCCGGGCGACCACATGAAGATGTGATCGCGCTTCCCGAAGCCCGGCCACGCAAGCTCCGTCTCGGGGGCCTCGTGGCCGTGATGTTCTTCTGCGTTTCCGGAGGCCCGTTCGGGCTGGAAGGCCTGGTGGGGTCCGTCGGCCCGGGGCTGGCCCTCCTCCTGCTGATCGCGACCCCCATCCTCTACAGCGTGCCCGAGGCCCTGCTCATCGGCGAGCTCGCCTCGATGCTGCCCGCCGAGGGCGGGTACTACGTATGGGTGAAGCGGGCGTTCGGGCCGTTCTGGGGATTCTGGAACGGATGGCTGTCCTGGACCTACTCCCTGGTGGACATGGCCATCTATCCGGTCCTGTTCCTCCAGTACCTCCACTATTTCTTCCCCGCGCTCACGCGCCTGGACGGCTGGCTCCTCTGCCTGGCCTTCATCTGGATCGCGACGTGGCTCAACCTCCGCGGGACCCGGACCGTCGGACTCGCGTCGGGATGGTTCGTGCTGCTGGTGCTCGCCCCGTTCGCGGTCGTGGCCGTGGTCGCGCTGCTGATGTGGACCGGCGACCGCGGCACCCACCTCACGCTCACTCCCTTCCACGCCGCCGGGACCACGTTCCTGGGCGCCCTGGGCGTCGGGATCAGCCAGGGGATCTGGAACTACTCCGGCTGGGACAACGCGTCGACGATCGGCGGCGAGATCCACGCGTCGGGGCGGACCTATCCCCGCGCGCTGGCCCGGACGCTGCCCCTCGTGGCCGTCGTGTATCTCGCTACCATCGTGCCCACCATGGCGGTCACGGACTGGCACGCGTGGACCGACGGCGCCTGGCCGGCCCTCGCCCGGTCCGTCGTGGGCGGATGGCTGGGGCAGTGGGTGGCGCTGGCCGGCATGGTGAGCGCGTTCGCGCTGTTCAACGCGCTGCTCCTCGCGTACTCCCGGATCCCGCTGGCCCTGGCCCGGGACCGGCTCCTGCCCGCGAAGCTGGGCACCACCGACGCGCGCGGGACTCCGGTGGCAGCGGTGATCGCGTCGGCCGTGGTGTACTCGGGGTTCGCGAGTCTCCAGTTCGGCGGCCTCCTCGCGGCGGACGTCCTCCTCTACACGCTGGCGCTCCTGCTCGAGTTCGCCGCGCTCTTGGCGCTCCGCCGCCGGGAGCCGTCGCTGCGGGGCCCGTTCCGGGTGCCGCTGCCCGCGTGGGCGCTCGGGATCCTGGCCCTGCTCCCGGGTCTCGTGCTGGGTGCGGCGGTGGCGCTGGAAATAGGAAACCCCGGTGAGGGGTTCACCGGGGTTCTGGTGGGTCTGGCGTTCGCGGTGGTGGGGCCGGGGATCTACCTGATCCTGGCCCCCCGCGCCCCGCGTCAGCGGCCGATGGCCGCCGAGACCGAGTAGGCGCCCGGACCGGTCGCCGCCAGTACGAGCACGACGGCGATCAGGGTTAGGTTGTACTCGTACCCGCCGTTGGAATTCCAGATACCCTTGGCCAGGTGCACGGTCTTGATGGCGACCAGCATGACGGCCACGATCATCGCGGCGCCGACGGCGACGTCGAGTCCCAGCAGGATCGACAGTCCACCGAGGATCTCGAGGGTCGCGGCGGCGGTGGCGTGGAAGCGGCCGGGCTTCAGGCCGATACTCTCGAGCCAGCCCGCCATCCCGGCGATCCCGGGGCCTCCGAACCAGCCGAACGCCTTCTGCGTCCCGTGCCCGATGAACAGCCCGCCCACCACCACCCGGAGCAGCAACAGCGCTAGATTCGTCCACATATGACGGCCTCACAAGGTTTAATTACTCGAATTCGAGATACTTGACTTCTACCGTTCTAGGAACCACCGGGGCGGGGCAAGGGTTCCCAAGGGGTGAAACGCAAAGACACGGGCCGCGATCCGGCCCTGGAGCTGTGGGTGGTGCTGTCCCGGGCGACCGATAGCGTGGGCCGGCATGCCCGCGCGGACATCGCCCGCCACGGGCTGGCGGACGCCGAGTTCGGGGTCCTCGAGATCCTGCACCACAAAGGCCCCCTGCCCGTCTGCCAGGTGCAGCGGCGGATCCTGTTGCAAAGTGGAAGCACCACGTACGTGGTGGACAAGCTCGCGCGGCGGGGACTGGTGCGGCGGACGCCGAACCCGAAGGACCGGCGGGGGACCCTCCTGGCCCTCACGCCCGCCGGACGCCGGCTCATCGGCCGGATCTTCCCGGAGCACGCGCGGACCATCCGGCAGGCGATGCGCGGATTGTCGCGGAAGGAGCTGGAACGGGCGGCCAGGCTGGTGCGACGGCTGGGACTGGGTGCGGCGGAGCGGCTCGAAGCTCAGATGCCCTGATGCACCGCCAGGGTCAATGAGTGATACCGGAAGGCGCCGACGGTGCTGGCGCCCGCCGCGTTGGTGTAGAGCCCCTCGAGGGTGATCTCGCCGCCGTTCCATCCCCGCGACAGTGTGCCCGTGAGGTGCCATTCGGATTGCCAGGGCGCCGGAGTGCCGGAGACCGCGACGATCTGCTGGCCGCCCAGGCCGCCGTCCGCACGCAGGCCCCAGTGGCCCCGCCGGAGATTGTAGATGACCCGCGCTTCGAGCACGGTGAACCGCGTCGGCGAGAAGTACCCGTCCCCGCGGTTCGGCGTCCGGTAGCCCATCATCCGTCCCAGCACCCCCGCCGAGAGCCCGTGCCCCAGTCCCTGCAGCGCGCTCACCAATCCCGAGAGGCGGCGGTTGCCGTCCGAGAACCAGGTCGTGCCAGCCGCGCCCGAGAGCGACATCGTCGGGTTGGGATCGAGATCCACTTCGGCGTCGAGGTTGTCGATGGTGAGTCCGTGCTCGAGGAGCAGGGCCGTTTCGTCGAACGCGGCTCTGCCGTAGCTGAGACTCAAGGCGGCGAACTGGGCCGGTTGCCACGAGACCCCGGCCTGAGCGGTGAGCGGGAGATGATCGCCGGAATCCGATACCAGCCGGCGGACGCCGATCCCGGCGCGGGCGCCCACGGTGGGCCCCAGCGCGGTGGTCACGAGCCCGGACACGCCGTAGCTGTCGTCGGAGCGCAGGGGATCCCCATCGTGCCGCCAGCCGCCGGTGAGGGTGCCCCGCACGTCGCGGAACAGGGGACCCGAGACCCAGAGATCCTGCGCGTAGAACGTCTCGTTGTCCGAGTCCCCCGCTCCGGTGAACGACGTTCCGACATCGGGGCGAACGGCGGCGTGCAGATCACGCTCGAGCTGGCGGGCGGTCGGATCCTCGGGCGCGACCGTGCGGGCCCGGTCGACGTAGGATTTGGCGAGCCCCGCCTCTCCCTTCCAGTACAGCGTCTGCGCCAGCCCGACGAGGAGACCGGGATCGTCGGGATGGCCCGCCAGCGCCGAGCGGTACAGTGCTTCGGCGCGGTCCAGGTTCCCGGCCCAGGCCACGCTCTGCGCCCGTCCCACCAGCGCGTCCACGCGTCCCGTGTCCTGCGCCAGCGCGGAGTCGTAGAGGACCTCGGCGGCGCCGGTGCGTCCGGCCCAGGAAAGCACGCGCGCCTCCCCCACCATCAGGTCGGGGTTCGCGGGATCGAGCTGGCGCGCCTTGGCGAAGCGCTGGAGGGACCGGTCCAGCAACCCGTCCCAGCTGTCCAGGAGCGCGAGACGCGAGAGCGCGCGCTCGTTGAGGGAGTCGGCGGCGAGTACCTGCTCGTACAGGGCGCGGGCCTTCGCGAAGTCCCCCAGCGTGAACGCGGAATCCGCGTCCACCACCTGCGCCCCGGCCCGCGCGGACGGCGCGAAGACGGCGGCCAGGCACAGCACGGCCGTGACGGCCCGGACGGCGAGGGTCCTTTTCACCAGGTGCTCCACAGGTCGCGGATAGCGAAGTATGCGGGTTTCAGGCGCTCGTGCGACACCGGGACTTCCCAGCCCGGCCAGGAATAGGTGGGTCCGGGCGCCAGCCGGTCCCGCTCCACGCCGGCCCGGTCCACGGCGGTCACCCCGAAGCGGAACCCGTCGGTCGAATCGGTCTGGAACCCGTCCGACGCCGAGATGCCCGTGAGGACCCGGTGGGACGACGGATCGGTCACGTTGAGGAGCCCCCACGCGATGCGCACTTCGACCAGCTTCGCCGTCCGGTCGACGTACCAGTCCGACAGCGTGGACGCCGCCTCACTGCCGAACCGCAGGCGGCCCCGGTCGAACCCCTGCGCCGGGAAGGTCCGGCCATCCCGGGCGATCCGCCAGCGGTTGGTGGTCACCCACATCGAATCCCAGTCCCCCCGGGCGCCGGCCCCGGCGACGGTGGCGCCATACTGATAGAAGGGATCGAGGGCGGTGGGACCCATGCCGGTGCGGGGCACGAGGTACGGGCTGTACCAGGGCGCCACCCACATCCGCCCCTGCGCGGTGTCGCGGAGCGTGAGCGCGAACTCATAGCCGACCGTGTCCGAGCGCGTGAGTCCCGGGAGCAGGAACTGCCCGGACCGCCGGTCGTAGGTGTCGATTCCCACCACGTACCCGGGCGGGTCACCCGCGCTTTCGATCGCGAGATAGAGATACGCCGCGTCGGACCCGACCCGGAGCGTGGTCAGCGAGTCCGCTTCGAGCACCGGCAGGGCCCGCCACTGGGCCGGGTTTCCGCCCAGCACCGGCAGCGTCGCCGTGTCCCCCGCGTACTCCCCCAGGAGCCCGTAGTTCTGCTCGGCGTCCATCGCGTTGTGCCAGAGCCGGGTGCGCTCCGCCGGCGTCTCGAGATCGATCACGGGCCAGTTGTGCTTGAACCACTCGTCGAGCCAGGCGAAGAGCACTCCGCCGGCGAGCCCCGCTTCCCGGATCTCCTTCGTGAGCCGGACGTCGTACTGCGCCATCGCGCGCTCGTCGTGTCCGCCGTGGTCCACGCCTTCGGGCTGGCGGTGCGCGTCGCCCCGCGACGACGGAACGCCGTACTCCGATATGATGATCGGCAGGCCCGCGTAGTGCCGCTTGAGATCGAGGAGATACCCGAAGTAGTGCGACGGGCCGTACGAGGACCGGGCCGCGCCGTACCCGGGGTCCAGATCCATGAAGTCGGGATAGTACGGGTACGCGTGATAGGAGACGTACCAGCCGCCCAGGTTCGCGGCCGTGGGGTGAATCAGCGCGGCATCGAGCGACTCCGCGTCGTTGTCGTACTCGCGGAGCGCCGTGTCGGCCGGGATCCCGCGCGCCTTCCGCAGCGCCGCTTCCTCGGCGCCCGTCGGCTCGGTGGGATGATGGAGCGGGTCCAGGGTCGGCCAGTTGGTGTACGCGATGGGGCGTGAAGTGTGGTACAGGTCCCACTCGAGTCCCAGCATGGAGTCGCATTGCGCCGCCATCCACTCGTCCGCGGGCGTTCCGTGGGGGAGGGTGAGGAACCGCCCCGTGAACGTGGTGTCCGCCGGATGCAGGGAGTCGAACGCCACGATCGTGGCGGGCTCCCACTCGCGGCCGATCAGGTACGCCAGGGTATGGTCCGAGACGTCGGCATCGTAGCGGCCGTAGGAGTGGCCGGGGCGCGCGCCGAGGAGGGCGTGGCCGTGGATGATGTCCACCACCCGCCGCATCTCCGCCAGGAAATCCGACCGCCAGGCCGGATCGTCGTAGTCGTCCCTCGGCGGCGGCTCGGCCCAGACGCCGTGAATGAGCCAGAGCGCCTGCTCGGGGTGGGCGTCGTTCCAATCCTTGAGGGCCCGGTAGAACGCGGGGGGATGCACGGTATACACGCGGACCACGTTGGCGTGGGCCGCGGCCATGAGGCCGAGCCAGCGCGTGTAGGTCGACTCGGCCTGCGGGAACTCGGACGGAAACTTCCCCGGCAGCGCGGCGCCCAGGTTGATACCGCGGAGATAGAAGCGCCGCCATCCCGCCGGCGTCCGGACCTCGAAGTGATCGCCCGAAATCCGCGCCGGCACCTGGGTCTCGGCGGGGCGGGGAGCCGGGGCCGTCGGCGGCGCGACGCCCAGGCCCAGGAGCTCACTCTGCGCGTCGCCATAGCCGGGAGCGGCGCGGAGCGCGCGCTGGAAATCGGCGATGGCCTCTTCGCGATTCCCCTGGCGGCGGCGGGCGAGCCCCAGCCCGTACCAGGCGTCCGCGTCGCCCGAGTCGGCGGCGGCGGCGGCGCGGAAATCGGCGGCGGCGTCTTCGGTGCGGCCCAGCCGCAGGTCCGCGAAGCCGAGGCCGGTGCGGACCCCGCGGAGCGTGGGACACAGGGAATCGGCGACGGCGAACGCGCGGGCGGCGGCCTGGATCCGGTCGGCCCGGTACTCCCGCCACCCCTGATCCAGAGCCGCGCGGGCCGTGGAATCCTGCGGGCACGGCGACTGGAGAATCAGCAGGAAGGGCAGCAGCATATCGCAACGAATATACGATTCCTGATTAGATTCCCGCGCCTATGACTCGCTCCCACAATCTCGGATTTCCCTCCCTCGGCGCGGCGCGCGAGCTGAAACGGGCCACCGAGGCGTACTGGGCGGGCAAGCTTCCCGCCGCCGACCTCCTTGCCGCCGCGCGGGACCTCCGGGCCCGGCACTGGGCGTTGCAGCGGGAGGCCGGGATCGACCTGATCCCGGTGAACGACTTCTCCCTGTACGACCGGATGCTCGACACCTGCGCCATGGTGGGCGCGATTCCGGCGCGGTACGGCTGGCGGCCCGGCGCCCCCGTGGACCTGGACCTCTATTTCGCGATGGCGCGCGGGAGCCAGGGGAAGGGGCGGGACGTGGTCGCGATGGAGATGACCAAGTGGTTCGACACCAACTACCACTACCTGGTCCCCGAGCTGGCCCGTGACCAGCGCTTTGCGCCGTCGTCCACCAAGGCGATCGACGAGCTCCGCGAGGCCCGGGCGCTGGGCCTCCCCGCCAAGCCGGTGCTGATCGGACCGGTGACGTTCCTGCTCCTCTCCAAGACCGCGGGGACCGGGGACCGGCTCGCGCACCTGGACGCCCTGCTGCCCGTGTACGCCGAGGTGCTCCGGGGCTTGAAGGACGCCGGCGCGGACTGGGTGCAGCTCGACGAGCCGACGCTCGCGCTCGACCGCTCCGAAGCCGAGCTGCAGGCGTTCTCCCGGGCCTACGCGTACCTGGCGAAGGAGGCCCCCGGCATCCGGATGCTCGTGGCGACGTATTTCGCCGGCATCGGCGACGGGCTGGCCGCGGCGCACGCCCTCCCGGTGCACGGCCTCCATCTCGACCTGGTGCGGGGAGCGAATGAACTGGACCGGGTGCTGGAGCACTGGCCGGCGGGGCGGGTGCTGTCCGCGGGCGTCATCGACGGGCGGAACATCTGGCGCGCGGATCTGGAGCAGGTGCTGCCGGTGCTCGAGCGCGTCCGCGACCGGGTGGGCGCCGACCAGCTCTGGGTCGCGCCTTCGTGCTCGCTGCTCCACGTGCCGCAGGATCTGGACCTCGAGCGGCGGCTCGATCCCGAAATCAAGCAGTGGCTGGCCTTCGCGAAGCAGAAGCTGGGCGAGGTCGCGGTGCTCGCGCGCGCGCTGAACGGCGGCCGCGCGTCCGTGCGGCAGGCGCTGGATCAGAGCCGGGCCGCCGCGGAGTCCCGCCGCGCCTCGCCCCGGATCCACCGGGACGACGTGCGCCGGCGGGTGGCGGCGGTGCGGCCCGAGGACGAGCGCCGGCCCGCCCCGTACGCCGCGCGCCGGGGCCGCCAGCTCCCCCTGCCCGCGTTTCCCACGACGACCATCGGGTCCTTCCCGCAGACCGCCGAGGTCCGCGGGGCCCGCAAGAAGCTCCATGACGGGTCGTGGAACGAGGCTCAGTACGACGCCTTCGTCGAAAGCGAGATCACGCGGACCCTCAAGATCCAGGAGGACCTGGGGCTCGACGTGCTCGTGCACGGCGAGTTCGAGCGGAACGACATGGTCGAGTACTTCGGCGAGCAGCTCGACGGCTTCGCGTTCACCGAGCACGGGTGGGTCCAGTCGTACGGCTCCCGCTACGTGAAGCCGCCGATCATCTATGGAGACGTCGCCCGCCCCCGGCCGATGACGGTGCGGTGGAGCGCGTTCGCGCAGTCCCGGACGGACAAGCCGGTCAAGGGGATGCTCACCGGCCCGGTGACCATCCTGCAGTGGTCGTTCGTCCGCGACGACCAGCCCCGGGCCGCGACGGCGGTACAGCTCGCGCTCGTGATCCGGGACGAGGTGCGGGATCTGGAGGCCGCGGGGATCCGCGTGATCCAGATCGACGAGCCGGCGCTCCGCGAAGGGATGCCACTGAAGCGGGCCGACCAGCAGGCGTACCTGGACTGGGCGGTCCGCGCGTTCCGGCTGGCCACGAGCGGCGTGGCCGACGCGACCCAGATCCACACGCACATGTGCTACAGCGAGTTCAACGAAGTGGTCCGGGTGATCGCCGACATGGACGCCGACGTCATCTCGATCGAGAACGCGCGGTCGGGTTCCGAGCTCCTCCGGGCGTTCCGGGAGTTCAAGTATCCGAACGAGATCGGTCCCGGCGTCTACGACATCCACTCTCCGCGGGTCCCGACCGTCGAGGAGATGGTGAAGCTGCTCCGCGCGGCCCGCGAAGTACTGGACGAGCGCCAGGTCTGGGTCAACCCGGACTGCGGGCTCAAGACGCGGGGCTGGACGGAGACGCTCGCGGCGCTGGGGAACCTGGTCACGGCCGCGAAAGAGATGCGGAACCGGCGTTGACCGCATCCGGCCCGCCGTTCATACTTTGCCTCTGATGGCCGACATTCGCATCACCGCCGAGCCCACCGACCACACCCGGTGCCGATTCGTCCTCCCGATGCCGCTGCTCGAGGGCGGCGCGCGGCGCTTCACGTCGCCGGCCGAGGCGGAGGACTCGCCCCTCGTCGCCGGCATCTTCGCCATCTCCGGCCTCGGCGTCAGCGAAGTGATCGTCTCCGGCAGCACGGTGACGGTGGTGAAGACGACCGGGTCGACGTGGCAACAGGTGGGCAAGTCGGTCGGGGACGCCATCCGGACCGCGCTGACGGCGGGCACGACGCCGGTATCCTCGCGCCGCGACGAGCGCAAGGACGCCGTGGTCGACGACGACGCGCTCTACGACCGCGTGGCCGACCTGTTCGAGACCCAGGTGAACCCGATGGTGGCGCGCCACGGCGGCCGGATCGAGCTCATCGACGTGCAGGACGCGATCGTGCTGCTCCGGATGTCGGGCGGCTGCCAGGGATGCGGAATGGCCGACGTGACCCTGCGGCAGGGGATCGAGGCGATGCTGCGCCAGGAGGTGCCGGAGGTGCAGGGCATCACCGACATCACCGACCACGCCTCGGGCACCAGCCCCTACGTCTCAGCCTCGAAGAAGTAGCGGGTCGGGCGCCGGGCGCCCCCGGCTCCTCCTGCTGCTGCCGTCCACCACCTACCGCACCAGCGCCTTCGTCACCGCCGCCCGGCGGATCGAGTGCGACCTCACCGTGGCCTCGGACTTCCCCAGCACGTTCCAGGACGCTCGCCCCGACGCGCTGACCACCTTCGACTTCACGGACCCCGCCCGCGCCGCCGAGCAGGCGCGGGCCTTCCACGCGCGCCACCCGGTCAGCGCCGTGGTCGGGATGGACGACGATACCGCGGTGCTCGCGGCGGTGATCGCCCTCGAGCTCGGACTCCCCGGGAACCCGGTCGCCGCGGTCGAAGCATCGCGCGACAAGCATCGCCAGCGCGAGCTGCTCCTCGCCGCCGGCGTCCCGATCCCGGCGTTTTCCCTGCACGACATCGACGCCGACCCGGGGCCCATCGCGGCGCGGACGCCGTATCCGGCGGTGCTGAAGCCGTTGCGGCTCGCGGCGTCGCGGGGGGTGATCCGGGCGGACGACCGGGCGGGATTCGTGACCGCCCACGCCCGGCTCGCGCGCATTCTCGCGGAACCCGATGTGGCCGCGTGCGGAGCACCCGCCCGTCGCTATCTGGTGGAGGAGTTCGTTTCCGGAGTCGAGGTGGCGGTCGAGGGGCTGGTGGAGAACGGCCGGCTGACCGTCCTCGCCATCTTCGACAAGCCCGACCCCCTGGACGGACCGTTCTTCGAAGAGACGATCTATGTCACCCCCACGCGGCTCACGGCGGATGTCCGCGCCGCCGTGGAGCGCTGTGTCGCGCAGGCGGTCGGCGCGCTGGGGATCGAGCGCGGGCCCGTGCACGCCGAAGTGCGGTGGAGCGCGTCCGGCCCCCGGCTGATCGAGCTGGCGGCGCGTCCCATCGGAGGGCGGTGCGGCGCGGTGCTCCGGTTCGGCCCCGACGCGATGTCGCTCGAAGAGCTGCTCCTCCGCCGGGCCCTGGGGCTCCCCGTGCCGTCCCTCGAGCGGGAGAGCGCGGCGGCCGGCGTGATGATGATTCCGGTTCCCGGAGCCGGGACGCTCAGGCAGGTCCACGGCCGGGCGGAGGCCGGCGCGGTGCCCGGGATCGTCGACGTCGTGATCACGGCACATCCGGGTGAGCGGCTCGTTCCCTGGCCCGAAGGGTCGCGGTATCCCGGGTTTCTGTTCGCGCGGGGCCAGACGCCGGCGGCCGTGGAGCAGGCGCTGCGCGAGGCCCACCGCCGGCTCCGGTTCGAGCTCGATTCGTGATGGCGCTCCCGCGGGACCCCTGGCCTCGGCTGGCCTCGCCGACGGCCCAGCGGAGGGCGATGATCGCGCTCTACGCGCTGGTCCTCGTCGCGGGCCTGGCCGAAGCCCTGCGCGCCCTGGGCCGTCTGCACGGCGTGATCTTCACGTCGTACCTGGACGTGGGGAACGCCGTGCTGTCGGGCGCGGACCCCTACGCGCTCACCGCCAATACCTGGCCGCCCTTCTTCCTGCTCGAAAGCGTTCCGCTGGCCTTACTGGGGCGGATGTCGCCGCACCTCGCGCTGCTGGTCTGGCAGGTGGTCGGCCTCGCGGCCACGTGGGGCGTGGTGAGGCTGTCGGTCGAGCTCTTCGAAGACGGGCCGGTACGGTTCTGGCCGGGCGCGGGCACCGGCCTCGCGCTGACCTCGGCCGCGGTGATCGTCCCGTTCCTGATGACCGCGCGGCTCTTCGACGAGCACGCGCAGCACACGCAGATCAACGTGCAAGTGCTCTGGCTCGTGCTCTTCGCCTTTCATCTCTTCCGGCGCGGCCGGGCCGGTCGGGGGGGGCTCGCCCTCGCCCTGGCGACGAGCACCAAGGCCGTCCCCATCCTGCTCCTGGCCTACCTCCTCTACAAGCGCTGCTGGCGCGAGACTCTCTGGACCGTCGCCTGGCTCCTGATCCTCAATCTCGGCGTCCTCGGCGCCGTGTTCGGTCCGGCGGGGACGGTGCACCTCTGGGAGCGCTGGCACGCCGTGGCCGGCGGCGAGCTGCGGGACCCGACGCCGACCTTCATGAATCAATCGCTCCTGGCCGGCTTGAAGCGCGCGGTCACCGCCGAGGGAGGTCTGCGGGACCCGGTGAACTACCACGTCGCGGCGTGGTCGGCCGGCGCGGCGCGGGGGCTCTTCATCGCGGTCGCGGGGGCGTTGGCGCTCGGACTCGCGTGGCTGTTCCGCAAACGCCCCGGCGACCTGACCGGCCCCCGCGCCGGCGCCGAGCTGGCGCTCTGCCTCGGCGCGATGGTGGTGGTGGATCCGCTGGCGTGGAAAGCGCACTACGTCGTGCTGATCACGGCGTACGCCTACGCCTGGTGGGTGCTGCGGCGCGGCGGGGCGCCGGCGTGGCAGTGGGGGCTCTGGTGGGGAAGCTTCGCGTGTCTGACGCTCAGCGCCGCGGCCGTCTGGGGCGGGCGGGTGAGTCACATACTCGAGAGTTACGACGTGATTCTCGTGGGAGCGCTTTTGCTGCTGGGACTGACTGCGGCCCTGCTCCACCGGGAGAGGGGAAGTGGGAAGGGGGAAGCGTAGAACCGGCAGCGCTCACTTCCCTCTTCCCTCTTCCCGCCTCCCACTATTGCAGCTTATGGATCCCGATGGCCGAGAGATGGACGTCGAGGTTGTGATTCACGCGATACCCGACGATGCCGGCGGCGTCGATGGTCGACGCGTCCGCGGAGTAGACCTCGGTCCCGTTCACCGTGAAGCTCGCCTTGCCGTTCTCGACCAGCACGGCCAGCTCGTTCGTGGCTTTCCCGTCGGCGTCGGCTTTGTGCACGGCGGCGTTCGCGGTCCACGGCACGACGGCGGTGGGCTTGTTGGCGTAGCCGGCGCGGCGCCAGATCGAGAACTCCCCGGTCCCGCGGACGATCAGGTACGTGTAGCTCTGCGCGTCGCCGTCCAGGTTCTTGCCGCCGATGATCAGGCCGTAGGCCTCGGGGTGCATCGGGGCCTTGGTCTGCGTGAAGGTCGCGACCGTGTGGTAGTTGCCGGACGCCGTATCGGCGTCCCGCCACATGATGGCGGCGGGGCCCATCGTGGCATGGAAGTCGTTCCCCATCGCCACGAACTTCACGTTGGCGAGGGCGGCGTTGCGCTCGGTGCGGACGTGCCATCCGGCGGGGAATTGCCCGCCGCCGGCCACGGAGTGATCGGGATCCTTCATGCCGCCCATGGGCTGCTGGGCGGCCAGGGCGCCGGTGGAGAGGAGCAGGGCGCCGGTGAGCAGTGCGGGGAATCGCATGTAAAGCCTCGGTGAATGGACTGGAGAGGGAAAGAGAACGCCGGTAGCTTGAAAATCCAAGTGACCCAGCCGCAGCGTCTCAGTCAAGAGCGTGAGCGCGACCTGATCCGCCGCCTGGTGGCTCGGGACGAGCATGCGTTGTCGGAATTGTACGACCACCTCGCGCCCTGGGTCCTGGGCGTCGCTCACCGGATTCTGGGCGACGACGACGAGGCCGGGGAGGTGGTGGGGGACGTGTTCGTGCAGGTGTGGACCCGGATCCGTCAGCACGACGCCGCGCGCGGCCCGCTGGTGCCCTGGGTGCTCTCGATCGCCCGCAACCGGGCGCTCGACGTGCTCCGGCGGCGGCGGCGGTGGTACCGGAAGGCGGAGCGGCTGCACGTCGCGCAGGGAGGCGAGGCGGCGGAAACGCCGGAGCCGGGTGAGGCCTCGGTGCCGGGGTGGCCGGTGCACCAGGAGGTGCACCGCGCGCTCGCCGCCCTTCCGGCGGAGCAGCGGGAGGCGCTCACCCTGGCCTACTTCGAGGGACTGTCGCAGTCCGAGATCGCCGCGCGCACGGGGACGCCCCTCGGGACGGTGAAGACGCGGATGCGCATCGCCCAGCAGAAGCTCGCGGAGACGCTCCGCCACGTACGGGACTGGATGGCTTAGGCAATGACGGACTGGATGGGAATGTCGGCGAGCCCTCGGATGCCGCCGCCCGGGCTCAAGGCCCGGGTGCTCGCGCGCGCCGGCGCCGCGGGGGCGCGGCCCCGCTGGCCGCTCGCGCTCGCCGCCGCTCTCGCGCTCCTCGCGGGCGGGCTCGCCTGGTGGGGCCGCACCGAGGCGCGCCGGGTCGCCGAGACGGAAGGCCGGCTCGCGGACGCGATGGCCGCCTACCGCGACACCCTGTCGCTGCTCCGCAGCCCCGGGGTGCGGGTGATCCAGATCCCGGTGTCGACCAACGGCCAGGCCGGGGCCGTCACCATCTTCGCGGACACGATGACGCACCGCTGGCTCGTGACCTGCCATCATCTCGCGCCCAACCAGCCCGGGCAGGTCTACCAGCTCTGGTTCATCACGTCGACGGGGATGACCAGCGCGGCCGTGATCGCCGAGGCGGGGAACGTGCCGATGGTGAAGGCGCTGGAGATGCCGAAGGGTGCGGGGACCGTGATGGGGGCGGCGATGAGCATCGAGCCCGCGGCGGGCGTGACCGCGCCGACGGGTCCGCTGGTGTTCCACTACATGCTCTAGGGTTTCGCCTTCACGATGTCGTGGACGGTTTCCAGCTCCACGATCTTCAGCTTCCGCTTGCCCATCGGGAGCGCGATGGCGACCGTCTCGCCCACCTTGCCGCCGAGCAGGGCTTTGCCGAGGGGTGAGGCCATCGAGACGGGCATCTCGTCGCCGTCCTCGCCGCCCTCGATGAAATCCCCCAGCGTCAGCGCGTAGATCTCCTTCTGCTTCGTCTCGGCGTCCTGCACGGTGACGCGAGACCCGAATCCCACCCGGTCTTTCGGCAGGTCCTTTTCGGACACGCTCGACAGTTTGCCCAGGCGCAGGCGCAGGTGGGCGAGGCGCGCGGTGGTGAACTGCTGGCGCTCCAGCGCGGCCTTGTATTCGGAATTTTCGCGGAGGTCGCCGTGTTGGCGGGCGCGGTCGATCTCCTTCGGGATGACGAAGTTGAGGTCGTGGTTCAGGCGTTCGACTTCCGCCTGCAGCTTGTTCTTGAGGTCGTCGATCATGACAGTTCGGAAGCTATTTCGGCGGGTTCTTTCTTGCCACGGGCACCTCCCCAGGGCCAGATTCCGCCTCCCCTCTGGGCGGAGTCTGGCGTGACGGCGGTCGGGAAGGCGCGCGCGGCGGCGTACTTCGAGCTCACCAAGCCGGGGATCACCCGGATGGTGGTGGTCACGGCCGCCGCCGGCTACTACCTGGGCTCCCGCGGGCCTTTCGACCTCACCCGTTTCGTTCACACCCTCGTCGGGACCGCGCTCGTGGCCGCGGGATCGTCGGCGCTCAATCAGGTGCGCGAGCGCGGCATCGACGCGCTGATGAACCGCACCCGCGGCCGGCCCCTGCCGTCGGGACGGGTCACCCCCCGCGCCGCCGCGCTCTTCTCCTGGACCGCCGCCGTGCTGGGCGTGGCCTACCTCGCCTGGCAGGTGAATCTGCTCACCGCCGCGCTCGCCCTCCTGACCCTCGTGTCGTACGTCTTCCTCTATACGCCGCTGAAGCAGCGCACGTCGCTCAACACGCTGGTCGGGGCGGTGCCCGGAGCGCTGCCGGTGGTGGGCGGCTGGACGGCGGCGGGGGGCGAACTGAACTCGACCGCCCTCGTGCTGTTCTGGATTCTCTTTCTGTGGCAGCTGCCGCACTTCCTGGCGCTGGCCTGGCTCTACCGTGAGGACTACCGGCGCGGCGGGCTCGCGATGCTCAGCCTGGAGGACGACTCCGGGAAGGCGACGGCGCGGATGGCCTTCCTTTACGCCTGCACGCTTCTGCCCGTGAGTCTCCTGCCGACACTCTTGGAGCTCACGGGGGCGGTCTACTTCTTCGGCGCCCTGATACTGGGGCTCGGCTACGCGGGGGTGAGCCTGCTCCTCGTGCGGGACCCCTCGCACCGGACGGCCCGGGGGCTCTTCTTCACCTCGATCATCTACCTGCCGCTGCTCCTGGCGCTGATGGTGCTCGACAAGGGCTAGGCGACGTCCTTCGCGACCTCCACGATCCGGTCCACCGTCAGTCCGAACTCCTGATACAACCGCTGGTACGGCGCCGAGGCGCCGAAGTGATCGAGGCCGATGGCCCGGCCCTGCTCACCCACGATCCGCTCCCATCCCTGCGTCGCGCCCGCTTCGATCGACACCCGCGCCCGCACGGCGGGCGGCAGGACCTGGTCCCGGTACGCCTGGGGCTGGGCCGCGAACAGCTCGAAACTCGGCAGGCTGACCACGCGGGTGGGGAGGCCCGCCGCGTCGAGGCGTGTGCGCGCGGCGAGCGCCAGCTCCACCTCGGAGCCGGTCGCGATCAGGATGACCCGAGGTGTTCCGGCCGAGTCCGCGAGGACGTACCCGCCCCGCGAAAGCCCGGCGGCGGGCGCGAGCACGGCGCGATCGATGGCGGCCACTTTCTGGCGCGTGAGGGCCAGCGCCACGGGGCCCGAGCGGTGCCCGATCGCCACCCGCCATGCCTCGGCCACCTCGGCCGCGTCGGCGGGGCGAATGACAATCAACCCCGGGACGGCGCGCAGGGCCGCGAGCTGCTCGATGGGCTGATGGGTCGGGCCGTCTTCACCCAGCCCGATGGAATCGTGCGTGAAGACGTACACGGTGCCCAGCTTGCAGAGCGCGGCGAGCCGGATGGCGGGCCGCATGTAGTCCGAGAAAATGAGGAACGTCCCGCCGTAGGGAATGAAGCCGCCGTGCAGGGCGATGCCGTTCATCACCGCGCCCATGCCGTGCTCGCGGATCCCGAAATGGAAGTTCCGTTCGGCGTAATGCCCGGCCGACAGGTCTCCCGTTCCTTTGAGCAGGGTGTTGTTCGACCCGGCGAGGTCCGCCGAGCCCCCGACGATCTCCGGAATCCGGGGCGCGAGGGCGTTCAGCACCTTGCCGGACGCCGCCCGCGTCGCCTGGCCGGCCTCGCCCGCGAAGTCCGGGAGCGCCTGCTCCCAACCCGCGGGCAGGCGCCCCGCCAGCCGCCGCTCCAGCTCGGCGGCGAGCTCGGGGAACGCCTTCCGGTACGCCTGGAGGTTCCGCTCCCACGCTTCGCGGGTCTCCCGTCCCCGCGCGCCGGCCTCCCGCCAGCGGGCGAGCGCCTCCTCGGGCACGAAGAACGGCTCCGGGGAGGGCCAGCCCAGATTCTTCTTTGTGAGCTTGATCTCCTCGGCACCCAGGGGAGCGCCGTGGGCCTCGGCGGTGTCCTGCTTGTGGGGGGCGCCGTACGCGATGTGGGTGCGCACGATGATGAGGGACGGGCGGTCGACGGCGCGCCGGGCCGCCGTGATCGCGGCGTCGAGCGCCGCCAGGTCGTTCCCATCGGCGACCCGCTGGACGTGCCAGCCGTAGCTCTCGAAGCGCCGGGCGGTGTCGTCCGAGAACGCGAGGTTGGTGTCCCCTTCGATGGTGATGTGATTGTCGTCGTAGATCCCGATGAGCTTCCCGAGCTTCAGGTGGCCGGCCAGCGAGCAGGCCTCGTGGGAGATCCCTTCCATGAGGTCGCCGTCGGACGCCAGGAAGTACGTGTAGTGGCTCACCACGTCGTGGCCCGGCCGGTTGAAGGCGGCGCCGAGGGCGGCCTCGGCGATCGCCATTCCGACCGCGTTTCCGGTGCCCTGGCCGAGGGGACCCGTGGTCGCCTCCACGCCGGGCGTGTGGCCGTATTCGGGGTGTCCGGGGGTCTTCGAGCCCCACTGCCGGAACCGCTTGATGTCGTCGAGCGAGAGGTCGTAGCCCGAGAGGTACAGCGACGCGTAGAGCAGCATGCACGCGTGGCCGCACGACAGGATGAAGCGGTCGCGGTCGGGCCAGTCGGGGCGGCGCGGATCGTAGCGGAGGTGGCGGGTCCAGAGCACGTACGCGAGCGGCGCGAGGGCCATCGGCGTGCCCGGGTGGCCGGAGTCGGCCTGCTGCACCGCGTCCATCGCGAGTGTCCGGACCGTGTTGATGCAGAGGAGGTCCAGGTCCGTCATCGCTCCCTCGGTCGGTTTAGAGCAGGCCCGACTTGGCGGCCTGCCAGAGCTTGAGCAGGCGGTCGAATCCATCCACGAGGAGCTCGACCTGTTGCGGGCTGGGACTGGCCTTCGCGGCGGGGGAGAGCTCGGCGCAGATGCGCCCCATCTCCTTCCGTCCCTGTTTGACACTCTCGGCCGCGATGTCGTCCAGGAGGCCCACGATCTTCAGGCGGGCCGAAGAATCGTCCGGGACCTGCCAGAGGTATTCGGCGGTGGCCTTGCCGTCGGTGCACATCTGTCCCAACGGGTCCAGGAGCGGCACCCGGGAGCGCCGCGGCGGCTGGGGGGGCGGAGAGCCGGTCATTGATCGCTGACAAATGTAGTGGCGCGGCCCTTTCGCCGCCTCGCCCGGCGCTCTAGCTTGCCCGGCCTATGGTCCCCATCCTCCTCGCGGCACTGTTCCAGGCGGCATCCGCACCGCCCCCGCTCGCCGAGCGGCATCTCGCGCATCCCCGTCAGCTCACGCACGGCGGCCAGAACGCCGAGGCCTATTACTCGCACGACGGCAGTCGCCTGATCTTCCAGCACACGCCCCCTCCCGACACCGCGGGCTGCGACCAGGAGTTCATCGTCAACGTCGACGGCTCGGGGCTCCACCGCGTGTCGGACGGCCTGGGGCGGACCACCTGCGGCTGGTTCTTCGCCGGCGATACCCGGGTGTTCTACTCGAGCACGGAGGCGCAGGGGCCCGCCTGCCCGCCGCGCCCCGACTATTCCCACGGGTATGTCTGGGCCCTCTACGACTACGACATCTACGCCTCGGACCCCGACGGCAGCCACAAGGTCCGGCTGACGGCCAACAAGGGGTACGACGCCGAGGGGACGCTGTCGCCGGACGGGAAGACCATCGTCTTCACGTCCCAGCGGGAGGGGGACCTCGACATCTACACGATGAACGTCGACGGGACCGGGGTGCGGCGGCTGACCAATACGCTCGGATATGACGGAGGCCCGACCTTTTCGCCCGACGGCAAGCTGATCGTCTACCGTGCCTATCACCCGTCCACCACCGCCGATTCCGCCGAGTACCGCGCGCTCCTGGCGCAGGGCGTGGTGCGGCCGACGAAAATGGATCTGTGGGTGATGAACGCCGACGGCTCGAACCAGCGGCAGGTCACACACCTGGCAGGCGCGAGCTTCGCGCCGGCGTTCTTCCCCGATTCGAAGCGCATCATCTTCTCGTCGAACTTCCCCGACCCGACGTCGGAGCACTTCGACCTCTACGCGGTGAACCTGGACGGCTCGGATCTCGAGGCCATCACCACCGACCACTCGTTCAACGCCTTCCCGATGTTCTCGCCCGACGGGCGTCATCTGGTCTGGGCGTCGAACCGCGGCGCTTCGGTCCCGCACGAGACCAACATCTTCATCGCCGAGTGGATCGCGAAGCCGTGAGCAGGAAGCCCGAGGCCCCGCGCAAAACTCCGCCCGGGCCGAAGACACCCTGGGAGGAGACCAAGAGCTGGATCAAGTCGCTGGCCGTGGCGCTCGCGGTCTGGATCGTTCTGCGGTCGTACCTGATCGAGGCGTTCCGGATCCCCTCGGCGAGCATGGAGAACACGCTGCTGGTGGGCGACTGGCTGTTCGTCAACAAGACCATCTACGGCGGCGCGCTCGAGATCCCGTTCACGGGCATCCACTGGCTTCCCATCAAGGGGTACGCGCAGCCGCATCACGACGGGCTCGTGATCTTCCGGTCGGTGGAGGACTCCACACCCGATCTCGTGATCGTGAAGCGGGTGATCGGCCAGCCGGGCGACACCCTCCAGATGGTGAACGACACGGTGTATCGGGACGGCAGGGCGCTGCCAGAGCCGTACGCGCTCCATCTCAACCCCGGACCCGACAATCCTCTCTATCAAATGCAGATGCGGCGGAACGAGCTGCCGCACTACATCGGGAAGGACCGGGACCACTACAACCCCACGTCCCACAACTGGGGGCCGCTCGTGGTGCCGGCCGACTCCTTCTGGGTGATGGGGGACAACCGCGACGAGTCGTACGACTCGCGGTTCTGGGGCTTCCTGCCGCGGTCCCACATCGAGGGCAAGCCGGAGCTGGTCTACTTCAGCATGGGGTTCGCGCCCCTCCGGATCCGCTGGAACCGGTTCTTCCGCCACCCCTCCTGAGCTCTTCCCGTCCCCGGGCGTGCGGAGAAGTCCGGCACGGGAAGTAGATTGAGACATGCGGATCGAGTGGCTGGTGATCGGCGCGGCCGTGGTGGCGGCTCCCGCCGGCGCCCAACAGCCCGACACCCTCCGCCGTGACTCCCTGCGGCTCGACACGCTGCCCGGCATCACGGTTTCGGCGACCCGGGCCGACCGCCCCCTCTCCCGCACCGCGGCCGCCGTCGCCACCGTCACCCGCGCCGACATCAGCACCGCCCGTCCCACCTGGGGCCTCGATGAGGCCCTGAACGGAATCCCCGGCGTGCTCGACGCCAACCGGTAC
>DATJQI010000029.1:0-25031 GCA_035505915.1 Gemmatimonadales bacterium
GGGCGGGTTTCGGTTTTCAAGGGCGGCGGCCGCCCGTGGCTCGGCACGCGGCGCCGGTCACCGCTCGGCGCGCGCCGAGCACCGTTCGTCCCGGGTCGGACGAATCGCGCCGGCCGATTCGGGGGTCGTGGGGGTCAGTCCGCGGGCGATGCGGATTGCCCCCGGTGGATTCGAACCACCATTCTCGGATCCAAAGTCCGATGTCCTGCCGTTGGACGAGGGGGCAGCGCTCGAGCCGGACCCTAACTTAGCGAATGCGCTCCGTCCGCGGCAGGCGCGGAGCGGGGCACGGCATCAATCTCTCTTGGTACGGTCCGCGAGCAGCCGCGCGGTGAAGTCTTGCCCCTCCTGGACCCGGTGGAGATCGGACTGGAGCGTGTCGACCGTCCCCTGAAGCTCCCGAATCTGCGTCCGCAATTCCTCGAGCTCGGCCGCATGACCCCGGCGCTCTTGGGCCCGGACGTACCGGAACCCGAGGTACGCGCCGGTCCCCAGGAGCCCGATCCACAGAAGCTTGCCGATCACCAGCAGGAAGAGTCCGGTGAGCACTTGGTTGCCGCCTAAGGCCGGTAGAGGAGAGCGACGACGACGCCCGATCCAACCCATTGAACGAAGCAGGCGGCCGCCTGGAGCCGCGCCCGCCGGTGCCCGATGTTCAGGCTCACGTAATGGTGCGGCACGTACGCGCCGGCGGCAAAGACTCCGTTCATCGGGTCGTCCTCATCTGACGTTCTCACCAGCCGCCGTTCGACTCCCCCCAGCCCGTGTTCGTCCCTACCTCCAGCCAACTCGGCGCGCCGGCATTGACGGCGTCCGCCTCGGGCGGCACGCTTTTCTGGACACGTCGTCACCGCGGTACGGCCGTCACCCGCCAGGAGCGCATCATGAAGCCGTCAGGAGCTACGCTGACCACGGTGCTCGCGCTGGGAGCCCTGGGACTGGGCACCTGGGGAACAGCGCACGGACAGACCCCCACCACCCGATACGCCAGCATGGCCCCGGTCGCCCAATACTTGATGACCAGCCGAGCGGCGGAGATCGCCCTCGCGCGCAGCGCGGCCCCGGATTCCATTTCCCGCGACGCCCAGGTCCTGGTCCTGGGCGCCCAGGGCTACGAGTCCGCGGCGAGCGGCACCAACGGCTTCGTGTGCGTCGTGGAGCGGTCGTGGACCTCCCCGATCGACGCTCCCGAGTTCTGGAATCCCACGATCCGGTCTCCGATCTGCTTCAACGCAGCGGCGGCGCGCTCCTACCTTCCGCTCGAGCTCCGGAAGACCCGGCTGGTGCTCGCGGGACTCTCCAAGGCCCAGATGGCCGACAGCATCACCGCCGGCCTCGATCAGAAGACGTTGCCCGCGCTCGAAGCGGGCGCGATGTGCTACATGCTGTCCAAGCGCGCGCACCTGAGCGACCGCGACGGGCGCTGGCACCCCCACCTGATGTTCTTCGTTCCGGAGCGGGATTCGGGGACCTGGGGCGCCAACCTGCCCGGCTCGCCCATCCTCGCGGCCGCCGATGCCCCGGACCGTGTGACGATCTTCATGGTTCCGGTCGCCCGGTGGTCCGACGGCACCCCGGA
The DNA here is from genome assembly GCA_035505915.1 of Gemmatimonadales bacterium. GTDB lineage: Bacteria > Gemmatimonadota > Gemmatimonadetes > Gemmatimonadales > GWC2-71-9 > 40CM-2-70-7. The sequence goes on from DATJQI010000029.1 coordinate 1,580, forward strand.
TCAGCAGGCAGGGCGCTGACGTCCGCTCACCCTTCCCCTGACTCCACGTACTTCGACGCGTCGGAAAGGGCCTTCCGCGCCGCCGCCACCCGGTGTTCGGGAACCAATACCCGGGTGATGCCCACCTCCCCGATCGACACCACCGACGAATGGTGGTCATCCAGGAAAGCGGTGATCCCCGCCTGGGCCAGCACTTCTCTCGCCCGGCCCGCGGCCGCCGAGCTCTGATACTCCGCCACTTCGGTCGCGCCCGGATCGTCGGTGTTGGTGGTCACCAGCCAACGAAACAGCAGCCAGCCGAGGATTCCGACCCCGGCGAAGCCGACGATGACCCGGAGTGACATCGACGCCTCCCGATGAATGCCTTCCGAATGTACCGTGCATTCCGAAGCCAGGCACTTGCCGCTACTTTGCCCGGGAACGGTCACTCTCAAGGGATCTCGTGATGACTCGTCGGGTCGTCGTCTCCGCCTTCCCGCTGGCGCTCCTGATCGTCGCCGCCGGACCCTCCCGCGCCCCGCGCCCGGTTGCCCCGGCCTTCACTCTCGGCGCCGACATCTCGTTCCTCGATTCGCCGCCGACGCGGGGACGCGACCACCGGACTTACCGGGAGAACGGCAAGCCGGACGACGAGCTCGCCATCCTGATGCGACACGGCTGGACGTCGTTCCGCCTGCGCGTGTTCGTCTCGCCGGTCCGCCAGGCCCCGGACAACAGCCTCGCCAACACGATCCCGCTGGCCCGCCGCATCAAGGCCGCCGGCGCCACGCTCCTGCTCGACATCCACTACTCCGACACCTGGGCCGATCCGCAGCACCAGGAGATCCCGGTCGCCTGGCGCGACCTCAGCTTCGACTCGCTCGAAGCCCGCGTCGAGTCCTACAGCCGGGACGTCATCAAGACCCTGAAGGATTCCGGCGGCATGCCCGACTGGGTGCAGGTGGGGAACGAGATCACCCGCGGCACCCTCTGGCCCCTGGGCCAGGTGCACGTCCCGGGCGCCACGCAGTACAACCCGCCCGACGGCGCCGACAGCACGGTCCAGTGGGACCACCTGACCCGGATCCTCAAGGCCGGGATCCGCGGCGTGCGGGCCGGGGCGGGGAACACGCCGCCGCGCATCGCCATCCACATCGACCGGGGCGGCGACTGGGCCACCACCGAGTGGTTCTTCGACCACCTCCAGGCCGCCCACGTGGACTACGACATCATCGCGCAGAGCTTCTATCCGCCCTGGCGCCACGGCACCCTCGACGACCTGTGGAAGAACATGAACGAGTGCGCCCGGCGCTATCACAAGGACTTCCTCGTGGCCGAGACCGGCTACGAGCCGTCCCACGGCCCCGACAACCCGGACATGCTCTGGCCGGTGACGCCGGAAGGGCGCCTGCAGTTCATGGTGGACCTGGTCAACACGGTGAAGAAGGCGCCGGGAGGGATCGGCGTGATGTACTGGGCGCCCGAATGGGACCTGTGGAACGCGGACGGCTCGCCCGGGCCGGCGGTCTTCACGCTCGACCATTTGAACGACCTGCGCGCGCGGCCCGCCAGCCACGCGCCGGCGGCCGTCAACCCCTAGCGGTGACGGGGACCCCGGGCGAGCAGCGCGTCGAGACGATGCTGCGCGATGGCCACCTGGGGCGCGAACGTCTTCGGTGATCCGCCGATGAACCGCCGGTAGAGAAGGGCGGCCACCGAGTCTTCGCCGCCCCCTTCCTCCAGGATCGCGAGCGGAAGGTAGGGCGGGACGTAATCCGAATCGGCGGCGATGGCGCGGCGGAACTGGAGCACCGCGTCGGCCCCCTGGTGATGGGCCCAGAGCAGGATGCCGTAGAGGTAGCAGATCGGCGGATCGGGGACCTGCGCGGCCGCTTCGTACTCGCGCAGCGCCTCCGCGGTGTCGTAGCCGGCGATGGCCAGGCGCGCCAGCGCCACGTGCGCCGGCACGAACCCGAGATTCTCGATCAACGCCGTGTCGTACTCCTGGCGCGCGGCCGGCAAGTTTCCCTTCAGCTCTTCCAGCCGCCCGATGGTGTAATCCGTCATCTCGTTCGTCCGGATGTACCACCAGCGCTTGGTCTCGTTGCCGTTCCGCGCCGAGTCCCGGTAGATCCGGACCTCCCGCAGCGCGCTGTCCAGGGCCAGCTGCAGGACGAATGCCCGCGCCCGGTCGAAGTGCAGGCCGTAGGCGTGCGGGTATTCCTTGATCGCGGCCTCGTAGTCCCGCTCGGCGACGCGGAAGTCGCCGTCGCTCATGGCCAGCCAGCCGCCCAGGTCGGGGCGGCCGAAGGTGTCCAGGTTGACGTCCGTGACGTCGACGCCCGGGGGCATCTGGTCGCGAATCCAGCGCTCGATGAAGAGGCGGTCGGACGCTTCCCGCAGGAGCGGATTCAAGCCCTCGGCTTTGACCCGCAGGGCGTCGATCGCGCGCCGGGCCGAATCCTGCCCCGGGCTCTTCTTCGTGGTGACATCCAGGTAGCTCTCGAGCGCGGCGGCCGGGAGCGACAGCACGTGCGCCACCCATCTTCCGTACCAGGCGTCGGCGTGCGCCGGGTCGAGCCGCGTGGCCCAGATCATCGCCTGCTCGGCCTTCACCGGATCGCTCTTGAGGAGCGACATGCCGTAGTCGTAATAGGCGGCCGCGCTGTTCGAATCGCGGCCGGCGTCGAGATGGGGGCGGGGCGGGAGACCTTGCGCGCCGGCTCCCGAAACGCCGAAGCCGGTGACGACGGCCGTCACGAGGACGCGGGAACGCAGTTTCTTCGCAAAGTGCACACGCCCAACGTGCGGGCCGCTTCACGGCATGTCAAGCGATGGAACGCCCGCCGCGCCCCACCGCCATCAAAGTCACCGCGAGTAAGGAGGCGGTTCTCGACGCTAGAACGCTTCAGGCGGCTCGGGCGGGAGGGCCCGTGTATCCGTGGGGATCAGCGTCTGTCCCTTGCTGCCGAGCGTCTGCGCCGCGTCGTCCCGGTCCCGCGCGTTCCGGTACACCGCCGCCACCGCGCTGCCCGACCCGGACAGCCGGACCCAGAAGGGCCTGGTCCCCGCCAGCTTCTCGAAGATCGTGCGGATCTCGGCGTGCTTTCCGAACACGGCCTGCTCGAAATCGTTGGCGCCCAGCCGTCCGACGCTCCCCCAGGTGGACAGCGAATCGGGCTCCAGTACCACGGGGCCGCGCCCCCCTTCGTGACCGCCGCTCTGGTCCCACCACCGGTACGCGTCGGGGGTCGCGACGGTGAGGGGAGGTATCGCCAGGAGCGCGGGCGCCGGAGGAGGGGGCGCGAGCGCCAGCAGGCGCTCACCCCGGCCCCAGCCGAGCGCCGCGGGGACCTGGGCGGCGAAGAAGGCGACGTCCGATCCGAGCCGGGCCGCGAGATGATTGAGCTCGTGCCGCGGCACGGCGTTCCCGGCGAGGGCATTCACGGCGTGGAGGATCGCGGCGGCGTCGCTGGAGCCGCCACCCAGGCCGGCCCGCACGGGAATCTCCTTGGTGAGCCTGATCCGGACGCCGAACCTGGCGCCGGTGGCGTCGAGCACCGCCCGCGCGGCGCGGACCGCCAGGTTGTCCTCGACGGGGCCCAGGTCGGGGCCATCCACGTCGAGCTCCACCCCTCCTGCCGACCGCGCGACTTCGATCCGATCCGCCAGCTCGAGCAGGAGGAACGCGGTCTCGATCTGATGAAAGCCCGAATGCTCCCGCGCCAGGATCCGGAGAAACAGGTTGACTTTGGCGTGCGCGTGGATGCGGAGCCGGTCCGGGGCGGCGGTCACGCGGACTCCGCCGAGGCGCCGCGCAAGTCTCCGAGATGGAGCCGCGTCCGAGACAGGGCGTGAAGTCCGAGCAGCGTGATGGGGATGAAGGTGGAGGCGTGATACGCCAGCGCGTATGCGAGGGCCCGGCTCGCGTCCACGTGGTAGAGCACCAGGGTGAACTGCGTGGCCTTTTCGAATACCCCCGCGAACCCGGGCGATGACGGGATCGCGACGCCGAACCCCAGGATTCCCTGGAGCAGGAACGATCCCTCCGGCGGCACCGACAGGCCGAACGCGCGGAAGCACAGCGCGAACGACGCCGCGTTCACGAGCCATTGCACCAGCGACCAGCCGAGCACCGTGGCGAACCGCGAGGGACTCTTGAGCACCGCCAGCCCCTCGACCAGCCCGTGCGCCAGATGATTGACGGGGCCGGCGATGCGGGCCGGCAGGAGTGCCTGGGTGATCCGATCGAGGAGCCGGAGCCAGGGCGCGGGGTGGGCGGCCACGATGAACGCCAGCACCAGGAGCCCGACGAAGGCCACGGCGGACCCCAGCGCGACGCGGGAGACGAGGGCGCCCTGGGCGGTGTCGTGACCGGGGAAGGAGGGCGCCGCGATGGCCACGGCCATCAGCGCGAGCATCAGGATGCCGTCGAAGAGCCGCTCCACGCCGATGGTGGCGAGGGCGGTGATGAAGCGCACCGGCGCCTGCCGCTTGACCACGTACGCCCGGGCGAACTCCCCGGCGCGCGCCGGCAGGAGGTTGTTGGCCATGAACCCGACGGCCACCGCATTCCAGAGCGCCGACCAGGGGACCGGACGGTCGCCTTCGCTCCGCAGCATCACGCGCCACCGGATCATCCGGAGGGGGAAGGTGAGCGTGGCGAGCGCGACCACGGCCAGGAGGAGCGGGATGTCGACGCTCGAGATGGCCGCCGAGAACTCGTCCCACCGCACCCCGCGGACGGCCCACCAGAGGCACGCGATGGTGATCGCGAGCCCCAGGATCCAGGCCCAGGAGGTGGGACGCTTAGACGACGGGGTCGAGGGCGAGGTCGACAAGGTCGCAGACTTCGTCGACGAGCGCGCGCAGCTCTTCGCCCGACACCGTCTTGGCCGCGCTCCGCAGCTCGGCCGCCCGGCGGCGGGCCGATTCGCCCCGATAGAGCAGGGTCTTGATGTCCACGATCTCCGGCTCCGCCGGTGCCTTGGGCGGCGCGACGACGACGACCGGTGCGGGCGCGGTGACCGGCGCGGGGACCGGTGCCGGAGTCGGAGGCGCGGGCGGCGCCACGGCGGTGGCGCCGGCGATCAACACGTCGAGGGACGCGGCCCCGAGGCCGTCCGCGGCCATCCGCTCGTAGGCGATCCACGACCCGATCAGGTCGGGGGTCTCCTCGACGGCCTCTTCCGTCGGGACCGGAGTGGGAGCAGGCGCGGGGGCGGCGGGCGCCAGAGATTCGACCGGCACGACCGGGCCGCCCAGTGCGCGCACGCGATCGGTGACGCCGACCAGCTCAGCCGCGAGCGTCCCTTCATCCTCGGTGGACGAGCGCGCCAAAATGTCCCCGGCGCGCCGCAGCTCCGCGGCGAAGGCCGGAGCCTGTTGCACGGCTACGCCGTCCCGCACCGCGTCGCGCGCCGCCGCGGCGAACTCCGCCACGCCGCCGGCGAGGGGTCCGCCGCCCGCGTTCATCAGGGCGCGGAAGGTGCCCGCCAGCGTGTGCGCCCGCAGCTCGCGCTGGGTGGCCGAGGGGGCGCGCTCGAGGGAGTCGGCGGCCTGGCGGAGATGCTCGCCGTGGCTCACCAGCTCCAGGCGGCCGAGCGTGGCGGGGCGGGGCGCGGGGGTGCCGCGCTTGACGATGTGGGGACCGCCGTCGTCGAAGTAGAGCGACGCGATGGGAACGACGCCGGGCTCGCTCTCCGTGGTCCCCAGGAACTTCACGAGCTTCCCCGCGAAGGCCCTGAACGTCGCGCCGTCGGGGTCCGGCCGGCCCTGCTCGGCCACTTCGCGGGCGGCGCCGGCGATGGCGCCGGCCGCGGCCTGGAACAGCTCGTCCACGCCGGCGGGCGGCGGCTGATCGGTGGTCCGCTCCAGCTCGCCGATGGCGCGCTCGATCCCTTCGAGCACGTCGGGCAGAGGCGGCAGGTCGGCCAGCGCCGCGAGCCCGCGGAGGGGCTGGAGCGCGCGCATCACCTGTTGCAGCGGATCGTGCGCCATCGGATTGGCGCGGAGCGACTGTGACGCGCGGTCCAGCGCGCTGGCGATGGCCGCGCCTTCGCGGGCCACGAACGCGCGCGCGCCGGCGTCCAGGGTCGGTGAGTCGGGGCGGGGGACGGCGCCGGAGGCCCGGGGCGTGCCCGCCAGCCGCTCGAGGTCGCCGCTCAGCGCTTCGGCCTTGACCGTGTCGGCGTCGGACCAGGTGAGGACGTTGCGGAGGAGGATCTTGAGGTCGTCCACCGCGCGGACCGCGACCTGCTGGATGTCGGCGTCCCAGCTCCGGCGGCCTTCGCGCACCGCGCGCACCAGCGCTTCGAGGCCGGCGGCGGCGCGCGCGATCGGCGCTTTGTTGGCCATCAGGGCGCTGCCCCGGAGGGCCCGGGTGAGCCGGACCAGCTCGTCCACCGGAGGCGTCGCGCCCGCCGCGCCTTGCAGCGCGCCGTCCAGCCGCTCCAGATACTCCCCCGCCTCGAGGGCGAAGAAGTCCGTCATGCGATGGGGGACGGAGGGAGGGGTCGGGTCGCTCATGGGTGATGGAAGGTAGGGAAGGGCCGGAAAGCGGTCAAATCACGCGCCGTCCACAAGCTCTCTCATGCGCCGGACCGCCCCTTCGAGACCCCAGAACACCGCGTTCGACACGATCGAGTGCCCGATGTTCAGCTCCTCGATCTCGGGAATCGCGGCCACGGGACGGACGTTCAGGTACGTCAGGCCGTGCCCCGCGTGCACGGCGAGCCCCGCACCCCGGGCGTGACGGGACGCCTTCTCGAGCTGCGCCAGCGCCCGCCCGCTCGTCCGCCAGGTGTGGGCGTACCGGCCGGTGTGAAGCTCGACCGCGGGCACGCCCAGTCCGGCGGAGCGGTCGATGGTCCGGGGGTCGGGGTCTATGAATAAGGAGACCCGGATGCCGGCGTCCTGGAGGCGGGCGACGGCGCCCGCGAGGCGGCGGTCCCGCGCCCGGATGGCGAGCCCGCCTTCGGTGGTGATCTCCCGGCGGCGCTCGGGGACCAGGGTGGCCTGGTGCGGGCGGAGCCGGGCGGCGATGCGGACGATGTCGGGCGACGCGGCCAGCTCGAGGTTCAGGACGAGCCCCGGACGTGCCGCGAGCGCCTTCACGTCGGCGTCCTGGATGTGCCGCCGGTCCTCGCGCAGGTGCACGGTGATGCCGTCGGCCCCGCCGGCGAGCGCGTCGGCGGCGGCGCGGACCGGGTCGGGCTCGTCGGTCCGCCGGGCTTCGCGGATGGTCGCGACGTGATCGATGTTGACGTAGAGGCGCATGAGTTCTTACCTTCGGTGCAACCCGCTCACCACGAGGTGTAGGACGTGCTCAAGCGAATCGCGCTCCTCGCGCCGTTGCTCGTGGCCTGCGGCGGCGGAAAGCCCATCACCACTCCCGTCCCCAGCGACCCGAATCAGGCGATCACCCTCTTTCTCAACGCCGTGAAGAACAAAGACATCAAGGGCATGGGGGACGTCTGGGGCAACGAGCAGAATCTGGAAATCAATCTCGTCACGCCGGATCAGTTCCGGCTGCGCGTGTACCCGCTTCAAATCTACCTTTCGAACAAGGGCTTCCGGATCATGGAGGGCCCGACGCCGGTCAACGGGTCGTCGAGCCGGCGGACCTACAAGGTCGAGCTCCAGCGCACCGGCTGCACCTTCACGGTCACGCTGACGGTGGTACAAATGAAGCGGGGCGGCTGGCTGTTCTACGGCACCGATCTGACCGACGTGTCCAACGCGTCGAAGACCTGCCGTATCGAGCCCGCCGACGCGGCGAAACCCTAGGGAACCGGGGTTCACCTTCGGGCGTTACTCGGTGAGCTCGAGCAGGATGCCGGCGGTGGCTTTCGGGTGGACGAAGGCGATCCGCTTCCCGCCGGCCCCGCGTCGCGGGACGTCGTCGACCAGCCGGTATCCGGCGGCCCGGCAGCGGGCCAGCGCGGCGTCCAGATCGGGCACGCGGTAACAGATGTGATGGATCCCGGGCCCGCGCTTCGCGAGAAACGACGCGATGGGGGAGCCGGGGTCCTGTGGTGAGAGCAGCTCGACGTCGACCCCGCCGAAGTGCAGGTGCACGATCTCGGCGCCGTCCGCGGTTTCCGGGGCGGACGGGGTGAGTCCCAGGACCTCCCGGTAGAACCGGGCGGCTAGGGCCAGGTCGGGGACGGCGATGCCGACGTGAGCGATCCGAGGGGAGGGCGTGTCGTTCGTCACGCCCGGAACTTAACGTCTGGATTCGAGGAGAGTGGAGAGCGATGTCCGAGCTGACGCAAGTGACCGACAACAACTTCGGCGCCGAGGTCGAGCAGCAGAAGGGCCTGGTGCTCGTGGACTTCTGGGCTACGTGGTGCGGGCCCTGCCGCATGGTGGCGCCCATCATGGAGCAGATCGCCGGCCAGTACGCCGGGAAGGTCAAAGTGACCAAGCTGGACGTGGACGCCAATCAGAAGACGGCGATGCGCTTTAACGTTCGGTCGATTCCGAGTATTCTATTCTTCAAGGACGGGGCCCACGTGGACACGCTGGTGGGGGCCTACCCCAAGCCCGCGTTCGACGAGAAGATTTCGCGGCACATCGGATAACCAGCAAGGCGGAGGTCGATGCGAGCCAGCACCGCCCGATTGACCAATTCGCCGGTGCGCCTCGCGGATCTCCGCTTTCCGCAGGTGGACCAGCTGATCCACCGCACCCGCCTGGCGTTCATCCATCTCGACAACCTCCTCGCGTTCGCCAAGCGCGACCGCGACGGGCGCGTGGACGGCTACATCTGCGCCCACGTGCCCGACGGCTGTCTCCTCCTCTTCTTCCGGAAGGGTGAGGCGGTCAACGCCGCGGCGTTCTCCACCACCGGCCGTGAAGTCATCACCATCACCGAGGCCCTCCGCCGGATGCGGGCCGAGACCGAGCGGGGGGACCTGACCTACTGCGCGGCCCCGATGGAGCAGCTCGCCTGGATGTACGAGTCCTGCGTCGCCCCGCTCCAGCCGCGGCTGGTCGACCCCGGACAACCCACGGCGCTCTTCCCGGTCCTGAAGGAAGAAAAGGTGACCGGCGTCCTCGAGTTCATTTCCAACGGGCGGGTGTCGTACGTGCGGCTGGACGAGGGCAAGTTCGTCAGCGGCTTCTTCTGTGAGAAGCCGGACGACATGCCGGTGCCGCGGTACTTCGAGTCGCTGTTCAAGCCCGGCCCCGACGGATCCGACCCCGCGCTCGCGGCGGCCCTCATGCCCTGGGTGGCGGAGCTGCCGGCCCAGGCGCCGCACGCGCTGATCAATACCTACCGCGAGCTGTACTGGCGCATCGTCGACGCCGTGGAGCAGGAGTTTCCCGGGGAAGGGAAGAAGCGCGCGCAGCGGCTTTCCGGCACGCACGAGCAGCGGCACCGCGCCCTCTCCTGCATCGACGTGCCGCGCGGCACCGAGATCCCGGACACGGTGGTCCGGCCCGACGAGCTGGCGCAGGCGCTGGCGTCCTGGGGACGGGATCTGCTCGACTCGATCGAGATCATGATGCCGGGGAGCGCCGTGAAGGTGCTCCGGGGCGCCACCCGGGAGCACCGGTACGTGCTCCAGTCCGCCGGGTTCTACGACGCCTTCCCCTGGTCGGTGACCTGGTGACGTGGCGGGGACGCTCTTCGTTGTCGCCACGCCGCTCGGCAACCTCGGCGATCTCTCGCCCCGGGCCGCCCAGACCCTGAAGTCGGTCGCGGTCGTCGCGGCCGAAGACACCCGCCACAGCCGTCCGCTGCTCACGCACGTCGGCTCCTCCGCCGAGCTGCTGTCGTTCCACGCCCATTCCGGCGCGGGGGATCTCCGCCGGCTGCTCGATCGCCTGTCCGGGGGCCAGGATGTCGCGCTCATCACCGACGCCGGCACGCCCCTCGTGAGCGATCCCGGGGTTCACCTCGTCGCCGCCGCGCGCGCGCGCGGGATTCCGGTGGTGAGCATCCCGGGGCCGAGCGCCGTCGTCGCCGCGCTGGCGGTCGCCGGCCTTCCCGCCGACCGGTACCTGTTCCTCGGCTTTCTGCCCCGCAAGGGCGGGGACCGGAAGCGGCTGCTCGCCGCCGCGGGCGAGAGCCCCTGGACCGTGGTGCTGTTCGAATCGCCGCTCCGGGTCGATACGCTTCTCGCCGACCTGGCCGACGTGTGCGGTCCCGGCCGCCGCGCCGCGGTGGCGCGGGAGCTGACCAAGATCTTCGAGGAGACCCGCACCGGGACCCTCGCCGAGCTGGCGGGTTACTACGCCGATGCGCCGGCGCGAGGGGAAGTGACCGTGGTGGTCGAAGGGACCGGGAAGGAAGCGCCCGCGCGGAGCGACGCGCCGCCGGTGGATGCCGAGACCCGCGCCCGCGCGCTGCTCGCCGAAGGCCTGTCCCGCCGCGACGCGGCCGACCGGCTGGCGGAGGAGACGGGCATCACCCGCAAGATCGCGTACCGCCTGGTCAACGAGCTGTGAAGCCCCTCCTCGCCGCGCTCCTCGCCGCGCTCGTCTCGGCGGGCGCGGCGCCCGTTCCGGTCCTGACCATCGGCCGCCTTCATTATGATGGAGGGGGCGACTGGTACTCCGGGCCGTCCGCGCTCCCCAACCTCCTGACCGCCATCCGCCAGCGCACCGGTCTCAAGGTCACGGACCGGGAGCGCGTGGTCACCCTCGAAAGCCCCGAGCTGTGGGACATCCCGTACCTCTTCGTCACCGGCCACGGGAACATCCATTTCACGGACGACGAGGTGAAGACGCTCCGCCGCTACCTCGAGGGGGGCGGCTTTCTCCACGCCGACGACGACTACGGCATGAACGAGTCGTTCCGGCGGGAAATCGCCCGGGTCTTTCCCGACCACCCGCTGGTTGACGTTCCCTTGACCCACCCGGTGTACCACATCGTGTACGACCTGCCCACGGGGATTCCCAAGATCATGCTGCACGACGGTCTTCCGGCGCAGGGTCTGGGCATCTTCTTGGATGGACGGCTGGTCGTGTACTATTCGTATCAGACCGACCTGAACGACGGGTGGGAGGACTTCGACGTGCATCACGTACCCCCCGACAAGCACGAGCAGGCCCTCGAGATGGGTGTGAATCTCTTCTCGTACGCCGTCTCCGGCATCAAGTGACCGAGACCGCCCGGCGGGTGGCGCGCCTCGCGGCGCCGCACGTCCGGGGACGGGTGCTGGCCGCCCTGCTCGCCGCCTCGGGACTGGCCCTCGGTGCCGCGGCCGCGGGGCTCACGCTCGCGCCCCGTGCGTGGGGCGTGGTGGCCGGATGGCTCCTCGTCGGCGCCGCCGGCGGACTCGGAGTCCGGCTCGCGCGCCGGGCCGCGCGCGCCCTTTCCCTCGACCGCGTTGGTCCCCTAATAGAGGAAGCGGTACAGGGGCGGTCCGGCAGCGTCGCCGGCCTGGTGGCGCCGGCCACGGGCAGTGACGCGCTCCTCGCCGCCGCCGACCTCCGCGCGGCCCTCCAGGTGGACCGCGCCGCTCCCGCGGTCCGGCGCGCGCTGGCTTCCGGCACCCGATCGCGCGTTCTCGCGGCCGCCGCCCAAGCCACGCTCGGCGCGGTGCTGTTCCTCGCGGCCGCGCCGGGCTCGGGGCGCGCCGCGGCGTTCTGGCATCCGCTGCGCACCATCTCCCGCGCGCGCGCGCCCGTGCAGCTCGCGCTCGACCGCACCACCGCGCGGCGCGGGGACGTGGTCACCGCGACCCTCACCGTGGCCGGCGGCAGTTCAGCCACGCTCTGGACCCGGGCCCCCGGAGAGCCGTGGTCCGCTTCGAGCGTCGCGCTCGACGCCGCGGGCTCCGCCCGCCGGCCCCTGGGCCCGCTCACGTCCGATCTCTTCGTTCGCGTGACGAGCGGCGGCCGCGAGTCGGCGACCCTCGAAGTTCGGATCCCGCCGCTCGCATTCGTCGGGGCGCTGACGGTCACGGCGCACTATCCCAAGTACCTGGGCCGCGACGACGAAGCGTTGCCGGTGGGCGGCGACACCGTCACGCTTCCCGAGGGCACCGTGCTCGCCACCGAGGGGCAGGCGAGTGTGCCGCTCGCGGCCGCCCGCTGGACCCTCGGCGCGGCCGCGATCCCGCTCTCCGTGCGCGGCCCCGCGTTCCACGGGTCGTTCCGGCCGCCGGCCGGGGGCCGGTTTTCGCTCGTGATCGCCCCCGCCGATTCGTCGCCCGTGGACGGGGATCCGCCGGTGCTCGCCATCCGCGTGGTGCCCGATTCGGCGCCCGTGGTCACCCTGGCGCTGCCGTCGTCCGACACGACGCTGCCGCCGACCCTTCACCAGCCCGTCGTGGTCGACGCGCACGACGACCACGCGCTGGCCCGCGTGGAGCTCGAGAGCTGGCGCCAGAGCCAGACCGGAAAGGTGGGCGACACGCTGCGGCAGGAGCTGCCCCTGGGCGGCGCCACCGACCGCGCGATTCTCGAGGCCGAGATCGACGCCACCACGCGGGGGCTCATTCCGGGCGACACGTTGCGGGTCCGGGTCGTGGCGTGGGACGCGGCGCCGTCGCCTCACGAGGGGCGCAGCGCCTCGATCGCCCTGCGTCTACCCACGCTCGCGGAGCTCCGGGCCGCCACGCGCGCCGCGGCGGAGGATCTCGGATCGTCGACCGACTCGGTGCTCGGGGCGGCGCGGAGCCTGGGCGCGGAGACCCGTGACCTGGCCGCCGAACGGACGCGGGCCGGGAGCACGGAGCGCTCCGGCAGCCAGCCGCCGTCCACCGATCCCAGGTCGGGCGCGATGCCGTTCGAGCAGTCCCAGCGGGCCGGCGAGCTGGCGCGGCGGCAGGAGGAGCTGGGCCGGCGGGTGCAGGAGCTGTCCCAGGCGGTAGCGGACCTGGCCCAGGCGGCCCACGCCGCCGGCATCGACGACTCCGCTTTCCAGGCTCGCCTCGCGGATGTTCAGCAACTGCTCCAGCGCGCCATCACGCCCGAGCTCGAGCAGCGTCTCCGGGAGCTTCAGGATGCCTTGCAGCGGCTCGATCCGGACGCCACCCGCCAGGCGCTGCAACAGCTGGCCGATGCCCAGGAGCAGCTGAAGGACGCTCTCCAGCGCACCGACCAGCTCTTCCATCGGGCGGCGGTCGAGGGAGAGCTCGCGACGCTCTCGGCCGATGCGGAAGACCTCCATCAGAAGCAGGGCGACTGGAATCACGGCGATGCCTCCCGGGCCGACTCGGCCGCGGCGGCGCACGAGCGTGACCTGGCCGCGCGTGCGGATTCACTGCTCGCCGGGCTCCAACAGGCCGAGCAGGACTTGAGGGCCGGGAACGCGCTGAGCCAGCCGCTGCAGGCGGCCGGACAGGCGCGGCAGGCGATGGGGAAGGCGGGGGATGCCGCGCAACAGGGCGAGGCCGGCGCGGCGCGCCGGCAGGGCGAGGCGGCGGAACAGGCGCTCTCGGGGCTCCCGGAGGCGCTGCGCAGCCGGCGCGACTCGCTCGCGGGGGCCTGGCGCCAGGAGACCCTGGATGACCTCGACCGCGCGATGAGCGAGACCGCGGACCTGGCCCGCCGGCAGCAGTCGGTGGCCGATCAGCTGGCGCAGGGCGCGGGCGGCGCCGCGATGCGGTCGGCCCAGGCCTCGATAGAAGAAGGGGCGCAGGCGGTGCAGGGTCAGATCCAGAAGGCGTCGGGCAAGAATGCCCTCGTGTCGCCGCGGCTCGATGCCGCGCTCGCGCTGGCGCGCCGGCAGATGGCGGCGGCGCGCCAGGAGCTGGAGCAGCCCCGGCCCAACCCGCAGAACGCATCGGCGCTGGCGGCGCAGGCCACCGATGCCCTGAACGCGACGGCGCTCGGCCTCGCCGAGGCGCGCGCGCAGGTGAGCGGATCGAAGTCGGGCACCGGCATGGCGGAGGCGCTCGCCGAGCTGGCGAAGCTCGCGGGGCAGCAGCAGGGGCTGAATGGAGAGGCGCAGGGGTTGCTCCCGATGATGGGGCCGGGGTCGTCGGTGGCCGATCAGCTGCGTGGCCTGGCGGCCCGCCAGCGCGCGCTCGCGGACCGGCTCCAGCGCCTGCAGGCGGGCGGCAACACGCCGGGAGCGGGGGCGCTCGCCGACGAAGCCAAGGAGCTGGCGCGCCGGATGGAAGCGGGGCAGCTCGACCCGACCACCATCGCCCGGCAGCAGCAGCTCTACCACCATCTGCTCGACGCGGGCCGGAGCCTCACGGGAAACGAGCCGGACAACCAGCGGGAACGGAGCGCGCCGCTCGCGGGCGCCGTCCAGCCGCTCCTGCCTCCGGCGCTGCGTCCCGGCGCGACCGGCGCCGGTCTCCGCGTCCCCTATCCCTCGTGGGAGACGCTGCGGGATCTGACCCCCGAGCAGCGCCAGCAGGTGCTCGAGTACTTCCGCCGCCTCAATGCGCCCACCGGTCCGTAGCGCGCTCGCGGCACTCGTGCTCCTCTGCGGCGCGCTCCCGGCGCCGGCGGCGGGACAGGGGGTGGGCCAGGGCTACGAGCTCGAGCGGCTCGGCCGGTATGCCCAGGCCGTCGACCTCTATCGCACCATCCTGCGGACCGACTCGACCAACCTCGCGGCGCTCCTGGGCCTCGAGCGCGTGCTCCCGCAGCTCGGTCGGCTGGAGGAGCTGGTGCCCCTCGTCCACCGGGCCGTGGCCGCCACGGGGGAACGGGACCCGCAATACCTGGGGCTCGAGCTCCGGACCTACGTGGCGCTGAGCATGAACGACAGCGTGGCGTCCCTCGCGCACCGCTGGACCGCCCGCGTGCCGGGCGACGAGACGCCCTGGCGGGAATGGGCCATCGCCACGCTCGACCAGCAGGACGTCGTGAGCGCGCGCCATATCCTGCTCGAAGGTCGCAAGGCGGTGGGGAATCCCCGGGCCTTCGCCATCGAGCTGGCGGAGATCGCCGGGTCCACGGGGGACTGGGCCGTGGCCGCCGCCGACTGGGCCGATGCGGTCACCACGGATCAGGGACAGATCCCCAACGCCGTCGTGCAGCTCGAGTCGGCCCCGGAGAACGCGCATCGCACCGTCACCGACGCGCTGACCCGGACCGGGCAGTCCATCCCCGCCCGCCGCCTCGGCGCCAACCTCCTGCTCGACTGGGGGCAGGGGGACCTGGGATGGACGGTGCTCGCCGGGACGATCACGGATTCGTCGCGCGAGACGGTGATGTCGCTGTGGTCCTTCGCGGAGCGCGGCGGACAGATCGGCACGCCCGTGGCGCTGGGCGCGCGGGGCCACGCGCTCGCCCGGTTCGCGGACTTCACCACCGGGGCGCTGGCCCAGCAGGCCCGCACGGACGCGGCGCGGGCCCTGCTCGCCGCCGGAGACCAGGAAGGCGCGCACCAGATCGTGGCGCAGATCGGAGCCGGGGAGGTGACCCCCGGACTGATCGACGTGCTGATCGCCGACGGGGAGCTCGACGAGGCCGCCCGGCGGCTGCCGGGGATGGCGGATCACCTCTCGGCGGACGACGCGAGCCGCATCCGCCTGGAGCTGGCCCGGGCGTGGACCGCGCGGGGGGAGCTGGCCCGTGCGGAACAGGCCCTGGGCACCGACTCGAGTATCGAAGCCGTGGCCGTCCGGGGCTGGATCGCGCTCTACCAGGGCGACCTGGGGCGGGCGCGCGCGGGGTTCCGGGAGGCTGGCCCGTACACCGGCGATCGCGCCGACGCCACGCGCCGGACCGAGATGCTGGCCCTGATCACGGACGTCGATTCGGCCGCGGGACCGGCGTTGGGCGGGGCGCTGCTCCAGCTGGCGCGCGGGGATTCCGCCGGCGCCGTCCTGTCGTTGCGGAGCGCCGCCGGGCGGACCGCGGCCAAGGCACCGCGGGACGGCATTCTGGTGCTCGCGGGGCGCGTGGCGGCGGCGCTCGACACGGCCCACCGCGCCCTGGCCATCGATCTGTTCAGCCGGGTGGTGGCGGACAGCGCGGGCGCCGGCGCGGCGCCCGCCGCCGCGGAGCTCGAATGGGCGCGGCTCCTCGAGCGCGAGGGGACCCCCGACCGCGCCGTGGCCCACCTCGAGCATCTGATCCTCACGTATCCCTCGAGCGCGGTGGTTCCCGAGGCGCGTCGGATGCTCGACCGACTGAAGGGCGCGGTGCCGCGCTCGTGAACCGCCGCGGATTCGTCGCCAGGCTCGGGCGCGCCGCCGTCGGCGTCCGGGTCGCCCTCCTCACTCCGCTCCGCCTGCTCCGGACCCCTTCACTCGAGGGGTCCCTGCTCGTGCCGATGGACGACACACAGGGCGACCACCTGAAGGCGTACGGCCTGACCTATCGCGCCATCCAGGCCGGCGGAAAGGTCGAGTGGCTCCTGAACTACCGGGGCGGCTCGTTCCTGCTCCCCGACGTCGACGCCATCCGGCGGGACGCGGGGCTGGCCGGCGTCACGGTGACGCCGATCGACGACGACGCGGTGTCCGCGGCGCGCGGAGAGATCGCCGCCGGCAACATGGACTCGGTGCCGCTCGAGCGGGCGCCCAAGGTCGCGGTGTACGTGCCGCCCTTCGAGGCTCCCTGGGACGACGCCGTGACCATGGCTCTTCAGTACGCGGGGATCTCCTTCGACAAGATCTGGGACCCCGAGGTCCTGAACGGGGGCCTCAAGGCCTACGACTGGCTGCATCTCCATCACGAGGACTTCACCGGCCAGTACTCGAAGTTCTATCTCCTCTATCAGGGTGCGCCCTGGCTCGCGGACATGGTGCACCGGAACACGGCGGTGGCGCGGGACTTCGGCTTCGCCAACGTCCCGGCCCTCAAGAAGGCGGTGGCCCGCGGCATCCGCGACTACGTGAGCGGGGGCGGCTTCCTGTTCGCGATGTGCACCGCCACCGAGACCATCGACCTGGCGCTCGCGGCGCACGACGTGGACATCGCGGCGGCGTTCGCGGACGGCACGCCGGCGGACCCCGATGCCGACGCCAAGCTCGACTGGAGCCAGGCCTTCGCGTTCACCGGCGGGCACCTCGAGCAGTCGCCGGCCATCGCCTCGTTCTCCGACATCGACGGCCACCAGGTGAACGTTCCCGGCCACCGGCAGCCCCTCGGTGCGTTCCAGATCTTCGGCTTCAGCGCCAAGGTCGACCCCGTGCCCACGATGCTGGTGCAGAACCACCGGCAGGTCATCCCCGACTTCTATGGACTGACGACGTCGTTCCTGCGCGACCACCTCAAGCCGGCCGACATCGTCCTCGCGGACGAGCAGGGCGCCCCCTGGGTCAAGTACATTCACGGGGACCTGGGGAAGGGCACGTGGACGTTCTTCGGCGGGCACGACCCGGAAGACCCCCAGCACCAGGTCGGAGATCCGCCCACCGATCTGTCTCTTCATCCCCATTCACCCGGCTATCGGCTGATCCTCAATAACGTGCTGTTCCCGGCCGCCAAGAAGCGCGAGATCAAGACGTGAGCGAGCGCCTGACGCCCGAGGTCCGGAGCCTGATGCGGGACGAGATCGCGCGGGCCGGGGGCCGCGAGGTGTCCTTCGTCGCGCGCCTGGACGGCGACGGAGACCTGGTGGAGGTGCGGGCCGTCGCCCGGGGCACCGTGGACGCCGTGCTGGCCCTGCCCGGAGTCGCGGCCCGCGGGGAGATGCTGCTCCACAACCACCCGAGCGGGGTGCTCGACCCTTCCACCGCCGACCTCACCGTCGCGGCCCAGCTGCACGACGGCGGCGTGGGGTTCGGGATCGTCGACAACGACGTCACCGAGCTCTACGTCGTGGTCGAGTGCCCCCGGGCCCGCCCTCAGGTGCGGCTCGATCCGCCCGAGATCGCCGGGCTGCTCGATCAGCACGGAGCGGTGGGGCGGGCGCTGGGCGGCTTCGAAGATCGACCGAGCCAGCGGGACATGGCCGCCTACATCGCCGATACCTACAACGACGGCGGCGTCGCCCTGCTCGAAGCGGGCACGGGCGTGGGGAAGTCCTTCGCCTATCTCGTGCCGGCCCTCGTCTGGGCGCGGGACAACGCCGAGCGGACCGTGGTCTCCACGAACACGATCAACCTGCAGGAACAGCTCGTCGGGAAGGATCTCCCCATCCTGGCCCGGGCGCTCGCGACCCCCGACCACACGCCGACCTTCGCGCTCCTCAAGGGGTGGCGGAACTATCTCTGCCTCGCGCGCCTGGATCAGGCCCGCGCCGTGCCCGACTCGCTGTTCGAGGACGAGCGCGCGGCCGAGCTCGAGCGTCTGGCCGAGTGGGCCGCCCACTCCTCGGACGGTTCGCTCTCGGACCTGGCGGACGAGCCGTCGGACGACGTCTGGGATGCCGTCGCCGCGGAGTCCGATCTCTGCACGCGGCTCAAGTGTCCGTTCTTCGACCGGTGCTTCGTGTTCCGGGCGCGGCGCGCCGCGGCGGAGGCCGACGTCGTGGTCGTGAATCACCATCTGCTGGCCTCGGACCTCGCCGTGCGGATGGCCTCCGACAACTGGGTGGACGCGGCGGTCCTGCCGCCCTATCGCCGGCTGATCATCGACGAAGCCCACCACCTCGAGGACGTGTCGGCGGCGCACCTGGGCGCCCAGGTCAGCCAGGTCGGAATCACGCGCCTCCTGGGCCGGTTCGAGCGGAACGGCCGCGGCCTCCTGCCCACGCTCGCGCGGGAGCTGACGCATCGCGACGACTCCCCGCTGGACGCCAAGAGTCGCGACCTGATCCAGCGGCGGCTCCTCGACGCGCTGCGGGCGGCGCGCCGGGGCTCCGAAGAGCTGTTCATCCTGCTCGACCGCCGTCTGACCGAGCCGGTGCTCCGGCTCACCGATGATTTCGCGAAGGACGGCGTGTGGGCCGAGGGGCTCGGGGTGGCGCTCGAGAACGTGCTGCTGGCGTTCGGGCAGCTGCGGGACGGCGTCGAGTCGATCGCCGACCGGCTGTCGCTCGACGACCGCAGCGAGCGCGGGGGCCAGCTCATCGCCGAGATGCGCGGCGTGGTCCGGCGGCTCGAGACGGCCGCGTCCGGGCTGACGGCGGCCCTCAAGCCGCCGCCCGGCGGGGCGCCCGCCGTCCGCTGGATCGAGCGCCGCGGCAAACGCGCCACCAACCTCGGCCTCTCGGCCGTGCCGCTCGACCTGGCGCCCATCCTCAAGGACGCGCTGTTCGACCGCGTCGAGACCGTGGTGCTCACCAGCGCGACACTCGCGGCGGGCGGGGAGTTCACGTTCCTCGAGGAGCGGCTGGGGCTCGACTTGCCGCCGTCGCGCGTGGTGGTCCGCGAGGTCCTCGACTCCCCGTTCGACTTTCCCTCGCAGTGCGTGCTGGGCATCCCCACCGATCTGCCCGAGCCGCGCGACGACGAAGCGGGGCACGACCAGGCGGTGGCGCGCGTGCTGCTCGAGGTGGCACGGGCGGCCGACGGCGGGGTGTTCTGTCTCTTCACCAGTCACGGCGCCCTGCGGCGCACCGCCGACGCGGTGCGGAACGACATCGGGGCCCGCTGGCCGCTCCTGGTGCAGGGCGAGGCGCCGCGCGACCACCTCCTGCGCCGCTTCCGGGAGGCGGGCTCGGCGGTCCTTCTGGGCACCGATTCATTTTGGGAAGGGGTGGACGTGCCGGGCCGGGCCCTGCGCGCCCTGATCCTGGCGAAGCTCCCCTTCAAGGTGCCGAGCGAGCCCCTGACCGCCGCGCGCCTCGAGCGGCTGGCGGACAAGGGGGTGGACGGCTTCACGCACTACCTCATCCCCCACGCGGCGCTGAAGCTGAAACAGGGGTTCGGCCGGCTCATCCGCAGCAGGTCGGATGTCGGGGCCGTACTTCTGTTGGACCGGCGCGTGGTGACCAAACGGTACGGGCCCATGCTCCTGGAAGGGCTCCCGGGGGCGGCGCGGGCGGTCGGGAACTGGCACGACGTCCGGGACGCGTGTGAAGAGTTCTTCGCGCGGCACGGGATCGGGGAACCGGTGTGAATCAGGGTTCTGCGGGGTAGATTGCACGCATTATGCGGACATTGAGCAAGCGGATCGCGGCTCTTCCCGGCTATCCCATGGCCGAGTTGCCCGCCATCAAGAAGCGTCTCCTGGAGCAGGGGGTGGACGTCATCGACCTGGGTGCCGGGGACGCCGACTTCGCGCCGCCGGCCATCGCGGTGGAGGCACTGACGCGGGCCGCCCAGGATCCCCGGATGAGCCGCTACGCCTTTCAGATCGGTCTCCCGGCGTTCCGGGAGGCCGCCGCCGCCTACATGCAGCGCCGGTTCAAGCAGACCTTCGATCCGTACGCCGAGCTGCACCCCCTGATGGGGTCGAAGGAGGGGATCGCCCACCTGGCGATGGCGGTGCTCGATCCGGGTGACGTGGCGGTGGTGCCCGAGCCCGGATATGCCGTCTATCACGGCGGGACGGTCCTGGCGCTTGGGACGCCCCATCTCGTGGCCCTCACGCCGCGCACGGACTTCCTGCTCGAAATGGAAGAGCTGCCGGCGGACGTGGTGAAGCGGACCAAGCTGGTCTATCTCAACTATCCGAACAATCCGACGGCGGCCGTGGCCCCGCTCGACTACCTCGAGCGGACGGTGGGCTTCTGCCGCCGGCACGGGATCGTCATCGCGTACGACAATCCCTATGTGGACGTCACCTTCGACGGCTACGTGGCGCCCAGCATCTTCGAGGTCGAAGGCGCGCGCGAGGTGGCGGTGGAGTTCCACTCCATCTCGAAGAGCTTCTGCATGACCGGGTGGCGCCTGGGGTGGGCCGCGGGGCGGAGGGAGCTGATCTCCGCGCTCGCCAAGGTCAAGAACTACGTGGACACCGGCATCTTCCTCGCGGTGCAGGCCGCCGGCGCGGCGGTGCTGAACCGGGCCGAGGAGGTGTCGGCGCCGTACGTGCGGCAGTTCCGGGAGCGGCGGGATGCGATGGTTCCGGCGCTGGCGGCCCAGGGGTTCGACTGCGAGACGCCGCGGGCCACGATGTACCTCTGGCTCCCCCTGCCCGAGGGGCTTCCGTCCGCCACGTTTCAGCGGCGCGCGCTCGAGGACGCCGGGGTCGTGACGCTGCCCGGCTCGGGGTTCGGCGCCGGGGGCGAGGGGTTCTTCCGGGTGGCGCTGACGACGGCCACCCCCCGGCTGCTCGAGGGCGCCGAGCGTCTCGGCAAGGTGCTGGCCGCTGTTTAGCCCCGCGGGCGGCTCGGGCTTCCGGCTGTCGGCCGGGTGGGTGACGGCGATCGTCATCCACGGGGCGGCGATCGTGGTGCTGGTGGTGATGCCGTTCGCGCATCGCACCCCGCGCCAGGTGGTCACGTTCATTCCGCTGGCGCGGGAGATGCCCGCGTACGCCGGCAGCGAGCGGCGGCTGGCGCCGCAGGGTGGATACGGCGCGAGGCGGCCCGCGCCTCCGGCGCCCGCGGTGGCTCCGCCGCCTCCCGTCACGACGGCGCCGGCCGCGACCGCGGCGGTGGCCGAGACGGCGAGCGCGCCCGCTCGGGAAGGGTTCGGCCTGCCGGTGCCGCGGCTGGGTGGGAGTGTGTTGTGGTTGCCGCCGCGGCCGGCGCTTCCGGCGGACGTGGCGGACATCGTCTACAACGACACCCTGGTGCACGACCGCCCGGTGGTGGCGCGGCTCAAGGCGATGGTGGACTCACTGAACGACATCCTCAACGAGGAGCAGGCGCAGGGCCGGAAGCCGAGCTGGACCACGCAGATCGCCGGCAAGACGTTCGGGATCGATTCCCAGTACATCCACGTCGCGGGGATCGAGATCCCGACGGCCGCGCTGGCGCTCCTGCCCATCCGGCTGCCCGAGGGGAACTACGACGAGTACCGGCGGTCCCGGCAGCTCGAATTGATGCGGCAGGACCTGCTCTATTCGGCCATGCGGACCCAGACGCTGGCGGACTTCCGGAAGTACGTGCACGAGCTGAGGCAGCGGAAGCAGGAGGAGCACGACTTCGAAGAGCGGCAGAAGGGCGAGAAGAAGGACACGACGAGTGTGACCCAGTAGTCGGGGATCAGGGGTCAGGTCACCGCAGCAGCCAGCCGGGCCAGTGCGTTCTCCTTTCCGATCACATACAACAGCTCATTGACGGGCTCCGATACGGTCCCGCCCGTGAGGGCGATCCGGATGGGCTGAAAGATCTTGCCCGCCGCAACGCCCCGTTTCTCGGCCAGGGCCCGCAGGGTGAGCTCCAGCGCCTCGGGGGTCCAGTCGGACGTCTTGAGCGCCTCGATGGCCGCGAGCAGGGCATCCCGGTACGCCGCCGGGTCCTTCGCGATTTCCTTCTTCGCCTTCTCGTCCAGCTCCACGAACTTGGCGTCCAGCCGGGCGGCGGTTTGGCGGGCGACGTCGAGGGTGGTGCGGGAGCGGGTCTTCACGGCGCGGACGGCGCGCTGGATGGCGTCCGGCGTGCCGGTCACTCCCAGCGCCGCCAGCAGGGGCGCGACGAGAGGGAGCAACTCCTCGGCGGGCAGCGCCGAGAGGTACTGGCCGTTCATCCACTCGAGCTTGGTGGTGTCGAAGACGGCGGCCTTGGATTGCACGCCCTCGAAGGAAAAGAGCTGGGTCATCTCCTCGAGGGTCATGATCTCGCGGTCGCCGCCCGGGCTCCAGCCCAGGAGGGCCAGGAAGTTCCGCATGGCCGCGGGCAGGATGCCGAGGTGCTGGTAGTCGCCGACGGCGGTGGCCCCGTGGCGCTTGGAGAGCTTCTTGCCGTCGGGCCCGTTGATCATCGGCACGTGGCCGAAGACCGGCAGCTCGGCGCCCATCGCGCGGTAGACGGCGATCTGCTTCGGCGTGTTCGAGATATGGTCGTCGCCGCGGAGCACGTGGGTGATCTTCATGTCCACGTCGTCCACCACCACCGCGAAGTTGTAGAGCGGGGTGCGGTCGGCGCGGAGGATCACGAAGTCCTTCACGTCGGCGCCCTGGAAGGAGATCCGGCCGTGGACGGCGTCGTCCCAGGCGATCTCGCCCTCGGGGATGCGGAGGCGGATGGCGCCCTCGTCCTGGTAGGCCTTGCCCTCGGCGAGGAGGCGGTCGGCCACCTCCTGGTGCCGCTTGATGCGGGCGCCCTGAAAGACGACATCCTCGTCCCAGTCGAGGCCCAGCCAGGTGAGGCCGTCGAGGATGACCTGGGTGTGCTCGTCGGTCGAGCGTTCTTTGTCGGTGTCTTCGACGCGCAGCAGGAAGGTGCCGCCGGTGTGGCGGGCGAAGAGCCAGTTGAAGAGGGCGGTGCGGGCCCCACCCACGTGGAGGTATCCGGTGGGGGAGGGGGCGAAGCGAACGCGGGTCATCACGGAGGAGGGGGGATTCGAACCCCCGATAGGGTTATTAGACCCTATAACGGTTTAGCAAACCGCCGCCTTCAGCCACTCGGCCACCCCTCCACTTGCACAACAACATCCATATCAATATCTTACATCATCGCGCAAATCATCTCGCCTCGCGCGCCATCACGGTATGGGGACAAGTCCGGGGACACATGCCTTCCCGCAACCGCACAATCGAACGCGTCGTCAAAGGCGTCGGCAGGATCCGCATCAGCTCGCGCACCGCCGACCGGCATGAGTTCCGG
>DATJQI010000030.1:0-3863 GCA_035505915.1 Gemmatimonadales bacterium
GTCCGCGACCAGCGCCGTGCCCGAGGCGATCTCGGTCCGGGCCTCCGGCGTGGCGTCGTAGCCCACGACGAAGATGTTCTTCGTCCCGGCGGCCTGGATGGCCGCGAGCGCGCCGAGGGCGCAGTCGTCGTTGGTGCCGAATACGGCATCGATGTGCTGATCGGTGGTGAGCAGGTTGTCCATCTTCTGCTTCGCCACGTCCCGCAGCCCCCGTTCGACGGCCGGCCGCGCCAGAATCCGGATGTTGGGATACTTGGCCAGGGCGTCGACGAACCCGGCCACCCGGTCGCGCACGCTCGCCACCGTGGGCTGGTCCAGGATCGCCACGTTGCCGCCGCCGCCCAGGCGCTGCGCCACGTATTCACCCAGGAGCCGGCCGCCCTGCACGTTGTCGCTCGCCACGTGCGCCACCACCGTCCCGCCGTCCGCCGAGATGTCGGCGGTGAAGACGGGGATGTGGGCGCGGTTGGCGTCCTCGATGGCGCTCACGATGCCGCTCGAGTTCACCGGCGCCACCACGATGGCGTCCATCCCCTGCGTCACGAAGTTCTGCACCTGCGAGGTCTGGCGGGCCAGGTCCCATTCCCCCGCCACGACGTGCAGGTCCAGGCCCAGGGAGTCGGCCCCCTGCTGGAGTCCCTGCTTCAGGTTCTGATAGAAGACGTGGGCTTCGGTGAGCAGGGTGATGCCCACCTGCGGCCGGGTGTGCCTGGGTCGGTTGCAGGACAGGGCCAGCGCCGCCAGCCCGAGAGCACCGAAGAACCGCTTGGTCATTGTGCCGAGCCGCCGTTTCGTTGTTTGGTCCACACGTCGAACAGCACTGCCAGGAGGATGATCGCGCCTTTGGCGATCTCCTGCCAGAAGGCCTGCACGCCCAGGAGGTCGAGCGCGTTGTTGAGCACGCCGATCAGGAGGGCGCCGGTGAGCGCGCCCCACGCCGAGCCCACGCCGCCCATCAGGGACGCGCCGCCGATGACCGCGGCGGCGATGGCGTTCAGCTCGTAGAGCATCCCCGCGTCCGGGCCGCCGGAGCGCAGCTGACCCACCAGGAGGACGCCCGCCAGTCCCGCGCAGGCGCCGGAAATGCCGTAGACACCGACCTTCACGGCGCGCACCGGCACGCCGGAGAGACGCGCCGCCTCCTCGTTGCCGCCGACGGCATAGACGTAGCGGCCGAACCGCGTGCGGGTCAGCACCAGGGCGCCCAGGGCCACCAGCGCGAGCATCACGAGAGCGGGAATGGGGAGACCGGAGGCCGAGCCGGGGAAGGGCAGGCGCCCGCCGCCGAAGGCGTGCAGCGCGTCCAGGGCCGCCACCTTCTTTTGAAAGGCCGGATCGCCGAGGGGAGGGAACCCGATCGGCACGCCGCCGGTCACCAGGCGCGCCGCGCCGCGGGCGATCGTCATCATCGCCAGGGTAACGATGAACGGGTTGATGCCGAGGAAGGCCGTGAAGGCGCCGTTGGCGACGCCCGCCGCGGCACCCACCGCCAGCCCGATGCAGGTGGCGACCACCGCCGCCCCACCGGCTCCCAGGGTGGCGATCAGCCCCGGGGCCGTCAGGGACCCCGCCACCAGCACCCCGGCGAACCCGAGCAGGGAGCCCACGGACAGGTCGATGCCGGCGGTGATGATCACGAACGTCATTCCCAGCGTCAGGATCCCGTTGATCGAGACGTGCAGGAGGATGATCGACGCGTTCCCGAAGGAGAAAAATCCCGGGGCGAAGACCGACGCGACCACGCACAGCGCGCCGAGCGCCACGACCACTCCGTAGCGCGCCACCCAGGTCCGCGGGATGGGACTCATGCGCTGCCGAACGCCTGGGCCATGAGGGCCTCGGGGGTGAGCGGGGCCTGCGACAGCGCTCCCTGTATCCGCCCTTCCCGCATCACCACGGCGCGGTCCGCGAGCGCGATCAGCTCCGGGAGCTCGGAGGAGATGATCAGGACCGCCTTGCCGGCGTCGGCCAGGGCCCGGATCTGGCGAGGGATCTCGGTCTTCGCGCCGATGTCGACGCCGCGCGTGGGTTCATCGAAGATCAGGACCTCCGCGTCGGTGAGGAGCCACTTCGCGAGCACGACCTTCTGCTGGTTGCCGCCGGACAGGTGGGCGGTGCGGCGCTCGATCTCCGGCGGCCGGACGTCGGCCCGCGTGGCGGCGTCCGTCGCCACGTCCCGCTCCACGTCGGTCGCGATCCAGCCGAACCGGCCCCGCCCGCCCAGCCGGCTGAGGGACGCGAGCGTGACGTTTTCGCGGACCCGCATTCCCAGCACCAGCCCCTGGTGCTTGCGATCCTCCGGAAAATAGACCACCCCGGCGCGGATCGCGTCCGCCGGAGACCGGGGCCGGTAGGGGCGGCCCGCGAGCTCCATCGCGCCCGCTTCCGGCCGGTCGATGCCGGCCAGGAGACGCGCGACCTCGGAGCGGCCGGCTCCCACCAGTCCCGCCAGCCCCAGAATCTCCCCGCGCCGGAGCTCGAAGGACACGTCGCGGATGCGCTGCCGGGACAGGCCGCGGGCGGTGAACAACGGGACGGGGTCGGCGGGGCGCCCGGCCGGCCGGCGCTCGAACACCACGTCGCGTCCCACCATGGTCCGGATCAGCGACCGCTCGTCGATGTCCCCGGCGGCTCCGGTCCAGACGCGGCGGCCGTCGCGGAGCACGGTGACCGTGTCCGCGAGCCGCCGCACCTCGTCGAGCCGGTGGGAGACGAACACCACCGCGATGTGCTTGGCCCGAAGCCATTCGATCTGCGCCACCAGGTGGGCGACTTCGTGGGCCGTGAGCGTGGCGGTGGGTTCGTCGAGCGCGACGAGCTTGGCGTCCCGGACCAGCGCCCGCGCCAGCTCCACCAGCTGCCGCTGGGCGACCGACAGCTCCCGCACCGGGCGGTCCGGGTCGACGACGAGACCCAGGTCGGCGAGGGCCGCGGCGGCGCCGGCGCGCATCGCGCCGGCGTCCAGCAGTCCGCGCCGGAGGGGCTCCATGCCGAGGTAGATGTTGGCCGCGGCGCCGAGCGCCGGGACCAGCGCCAGCTCCTGATAGATGACCGTGACACCGCGGAGCAGGGCTTCCCGCGGCGTGTGTGCCGTGACCGGCCGTCCGTTCCAGGCCACGGAGCCCGCGTCGGGCGTTTCGGCTCCGGCCACGATCTTGAGCAGCGTCGACTTGCCGGCGCCGTTCTCCCCGACCAGCGCGTGCACGGTGCCGGGCTCGACGTCGAGATCGACGGCGTCGAGGGCGGTGACACCCGGATATCGCTTGGTAATTCCGCGGAGTGTGAGGAGGGTCACGCGGTCAATGTAGGCGGCGACGGCGGGGGGACAATCCCTCCCGGCCTGCGTCAGGGGCGGGTCCGGGGTCCTTCCGGTAAGGGAAAACGGCGGACCGCGGAGCCCGGGGGGCGGTACCAGGGACGTCGACTGATTGGAACATCACCGCCGGAGGATTCACCATGCGTCGGACCGCGTTCCTCGCCCTCTTCGTCTCCCTGGCGTTCACCGCCTGCTCGAGCAGCACGTCGCCCGGCTCGAGCGGCGGGCGGAGCACCGCCATCACGGTCGGAAACGACTTCTACTCCATCTCGCCCGACACGGTCGTGTCCGGCGCCACCATCACCTGGACCTGGGCCACGCCCTCGAACGGTCATACGGTGAACTGGGATTCGGGGCCGGGGGCGCTGCCGCCGAATTCGGGTGCGACCCAGACCTCGGGGACCTATGTCGCGACGCTCACCACGGCGGGAACCTATCATTACCACTGCGCGGTCCACGGAGCCGCAATGAGCGGCGTCATCGTGGCACAGTAGGCCGGAAATGGAACGGGCCCCCGAGGCGGGGGCCCGTTCTCGTCGCAGTCCGG
>DATJQI010000031.1:0-33154 GCA_035505915.1 Gemmatimonadales bacterium
CCAGGCTTCGGATCTCCTCCCGCATGCCCGCCACCAGCTCCCCCACGAACCCGAAGCCGAAGAGCACGAGACCCGAGAGGATGAGCAGCATGACGAGATAGAGCCAGGGGCGGAACCCGATGCCGAAGACATACCGCTCGATGAGCGCGTAGACCCCCACCAGCACCCCGAGACAGACCAGGATCGCGCCGGACACGCCGAAGAAGAGCATCGGCTTGCGGCCGAACTTGAGCTGGAACCAGACCGACACGAGATCGAGCACCCCCACCGGAATCCGGGATAGGCCGAATTTTGACTTCCCCGCGCGCCGCGGATGGAGCGGCACCGGCCGGGACGTCACGCGGTACCCCTCCACGGCGGCGATCACCACCATGAAGCGGTGCCAGTCGGGCCGGGTGGGCACCGCCTCCAGGATCTCACGGCGGTAGGCCTTAACGGAGTTGAGATCGGTCACCCGGACACCGAACAGCACGCGGCACAGGGAGTTGTACACCCAGGACACGAAGCGCTTCTCATAATGTCCCTGCTTGGTCCCGGTGACGATGTCGGCTTCGTTGGCGAGGATGGGCGCCACCAGCGCGGGGATGTCGGCCGGCAGGTACTGAAGGTCCGCCGGCCAGAACACCAGGATGTGCCCGCGCGCCGCGTCGGCCCCCGAGCGCAGCGCGTCCGCGATCCCCCGCCGCGACCGGTGGGTCACCACCGTGAGGAAGCCGTGCTGGGCCGCGAGCTGCTTCAAGAGCTCGCCCGAGCCGTCCGTGGAACCGTCGTCGACGACGACCAGCTCGGCCGCGTACGGCTGCCCCACCATCGCCTCCCGCACCTGGCGCACCAGCTCCGGGAGGTTCTCGGCCTCGTCCTTGGCGGGCACGAGGATGCTCACCTCCGGCGTCGACGCGCGCATCGCGAGGCTCACAGGCGCTTCCGCATCCGGGCCGGCAGGATATGGAGCTGGTCCCGGTACTTGGCGACGGTGCGCCGGGCGATCTTCACGCCGCGCTGGGCGAAGATCTCGACGATCTGCTGGTCGGTGAGGGGCTCCTTCACGTCCTCGTCGGTGACGAGCTTCTGGATCTGCGCCTTGATGGACCGCGCGCTCGCGTCCTCGCCGGTGGTGGTGGTCAGCCCGCTCGAAAAGAAGAATTTGAGAGGCAACAGGCCGCGCGGCGTCTGGACGTACTTCTCGTTGGTCACCCGGCTGACCGTGCTTTCGTGCATCGAGATCACGTCGGCGACTTCCCGCAGGGTGAGCGGGCGGAGATACTCCACGCCCTTCTCGAAGAACTCGCGCTGCCGATCCACGATGAAGTTCATCACCTTGAGCATCGTCTGCCGGCGCTGCTCGATGGCCTGGATCATCCAATTGGCGCTGTTCAGCCGCTGCTGGATGAAATCCTTGTTCTC
This sequence comes from Gemmatimonadales bacterium, assembly GCA_035505915.1. Classification (GTDB taxonomy): domain Bacteria; phylum Gemmatimonadota; class Gemmatimonadetes; order Gemmatimonadales; family GWC2-71-9; genus 40CM-2-70-7. The sequence continues at coordinate 1,405 of DATJQI010000031.1, forward strand.
GCCCTGGTACTTGTTCTTGTCCCGGGCGATGTCCCGGTAGGTGTTCGCGATCCGGAGCCGCGGCAGGCCGCCGTCGTTGAGGAACACCTGGTACCGGTCTCCGATCTTCTCCACGATCAGGTCCGGCACGATGTAGGAATCGTTGCCCGACGCGTACTGCAGGCCCGGCTTCGGATCGAGCTTGGCCAGGTCGTCCGCCACCTTCTGCACCTCCGCCGGCTCCAAACCGAACCGCTTGCCGAGCTCGCTCCACCGGTGCGCGATCAGGTCGTCGTACGCGTCCCGCACCAGCTTGTAGACCAGCGTGTCCTGCTGCTTCTGGTCCTCGAGCTGCAGGAGCAGGCACTCCCGCAGGTCCCGGGCGCCGACGCCGGGCGGATCGAGCCGCTGGATGATGTGCAGCATCTCCTCGACCTCGGCCATCGTGAACCACGGCGCGTCCCCTTCGATGCCCTGCGCGTCGGCGTGCTCCGCCAGCAGCTGGTTCGCGCCCGCCACGATCTGCTCGAGGCTCGCGCCCAGATAGCCGTCTTCCGCGATGTTGCCGAGGAACTCGTCCGCGATCAGGGCCTGCCGCGGCGTGAGATCCAGCATCTGGACCTGGTCGCGCAGGTGATCGGAGAGATCGCGGGTGGTGGGCGCCACCGGCTCCACGTACTCGCGGGCCGGCGAGAGATCCCGCGGCGCCGCGAGCCCCTGAGCCCCGTCGTCCAGCAGGATGTTCTCCCAGTCCGGCTCGTCGTCCCCCGCCTCTTCGTTCTTTTCGGGCTTGGTCTCCGCGGCCGGCGCGTCGAGCGACTCCTCCTCGGGCTCCACCATCTCGAGGAAGGGGTTGGACAGGAGCTCCTGCTTCAGGTGCTGCTGCAGGTCCAGCAGCGGCATGTAGAGGAGATCCATCGCCTGGTACAGGCGGGGATTCATCTTCAGCGTCTGCTGCAGGGACGCGTGCTGATGCATGCCGGTCTTCATGCGGCCTCGCCCAGGCGCGACCGCAGCCGCGCCGTGAGAGTCGGACCCAGGTACAGGTCGGCGACCCGGTCGTCGAAGACCAGATCCCGGACCGTGCCCGCCACCTGGACCTTCCCTTCGAACATGATGTACGCCCGGTCCACGATGTCGAGCGTCTGCTCGACGTTGTGGTCGGTGATGAGCACGCCGATGCCCCGGTGCCGCAGGCCCGCCACGATGGTCTGGATGTCGTGCACGGCGATCGGATCCACGCCCGCGAACGGCTCGTCGAGCAGCATGAACTTGGGCTGGGTGACGAGGGCCCGCGTGATCTCGAGCCGGCGCCGCTCCCCCCCCGAGAGGGAGAACGCCTTCTGACGCCGCAGGTGCTTGATGGCGAGGTCGTCGAGCAGCGCCTCGAGGCGCGCGGCGCGCTCCTCCGGCCCCAGGTTCATGGTCTCGAGAATCGCCAGGACGTTCTCCTCCACGGTGAGCTTCCGGAACACCGAGGGTTCCTGCGCCAGGTAGCCGATGCCCGCGCGGGCCCGCCGGTACATCGGTTCCCGGGTGATGTTCGCGCCGTCCAGGTGAATCACGCCGTCGTCGGGGCGGATCAGCCCGGTGATCATGTAGAACGACGTGGTCTTCCCCGCTCCGTTGGGGCCGAGGAGCCCGACGATCTCGCCCTGCCGGACGGACAGCGAGACGTCGTTCACCACCCGGCGGCCCTTGTAGGTCTTCATCAGGTGCTCGGCCTCGAGCACACTCCCGCCGAGCGTCGTCGGATGAGGACCGGAGGGCGATTCCGCCGCCCGGAGCGCCCGCTCGGCCGCGAGCCGCAGCTGCGCCGCGAGCCCGCCGGGATCCTCCGACAGCTGGGCCCAGGCGAAGGGCGTGAACGCCACCGGCGTATCCCCGTGCAGCGCGCCCTTCAGCTCGCGGATGACCCCCAGGATGGCGAGCCGCGGCAGCACCGACGTGCCGAGGTTGGCGCGGGCGTCGTCGACGGAGAGCGTCCCGGTCTCCCCGGTTTCCCCCGCCGTCGCCGCCCGGGCGTGCAGGTAGGCGTCGCGGTAGGCCACGGCGAGCGGGCCGAAGTAGCCGGTCCCGTCCTCCTCGGCGATGGACAGGAGCGCCGCCGCCGCCAGCGGCACCGACGGATCACGCGCCGCGAGCAGCTCCTGCAGGGGTCCGGTCGCCTGCGGAAGGGTCATGGCTTCTTCTTCTTCGACGGCACGCGGGTGGTCGAGTCGGCTCGGGTCGTGTCCTTCACGGCCACCGGGTCGAGGTTGACGCCGTGCACGTGACCGGCCGCCAGCACCCGCTGGAGCTTGCCCCGGTCCACGATCAACGTGATGGCGTCCGCTTTCAGATAGTCCAGCGAGGGCCGGGTGTCCACCACCGAGTCCCGTTTCACCGGCTGGAGTTTCAGTGAGTCGGGTCGGCTCGGGTACGTGTGCGTGAAGGCGCGGCCGGTCCCGTGCGCGACCAGCGTGTTGAGGGACGGCTTGAGCTTGCCGGTCGAATCCGGCGCCTGCACCCAGTGGGCGACCAGCGTGTCTCCGGAAATCCAGTCCGCCAGCGAGTCCGGCGTCAGGGAATCACGCTTCGACGTCGAATGCGCGTCGCGGAAGCTCCGCGCCTCGGTCAGCACCTGATTGGGCGTATCGAGCGCGAGCGAGTCGCCGGTCAGCGTGGTGGTCGAGGAGACGGCGCGCGCGCGCGTCGAATCGCCGGCTTCCCAGGCGAACACCTGCTGGAGCTTCCGGTCGGCCAGGTGCAGGTGAATCGTGTCGGCGGTCAGGGTCCAGTCCGTCCCGACGGCCTTCCCGTTCCCCAGCGCCCGGATGGCCGTCATCTCGTGGCTCGTGAAGCCCATTTCGATGCGCGTGCCGGTGAGGGTGTAGCTCTGCGCGCCCTTCCCCGTCACCCGCGGCTGCCCCAGGAGCAGGCCCAGCCCCGCGGTCTGATCCATGCTCATCGAGTCGCCGCGGGCCGCCAGGTCCGACCGGTCCACGGTGACATCGCCCCCCCACCACATCCGGTCGTTGCCCTTGGAGCGGAAGCGTTCGCCCACGATCACGTACGGCTCACTGGTATCGCTCGCGCCGGCCCCCCGATAGTCGATCGCCGGCCGCTGGGTCGCGTAGCTCTCGGTGGTGTCCCGGACCCCCGCGACCGCCCGGTAGTAGGTCAGGTTGGGGCCGCGGAGGGTGGAGTGGTTCTCGCGGTTCACGGCCACGACGTTGTTATGGGCGTCCATCCGCCCCTGCCGGATGAAGTAGACGATGAGGTTGGCGTCGAGCGTCAGCGTCGTGTCCCGCACGTGCGCGGTGCCCACCATGTCCCAGCGCTTCAGCCCGCCGTAGTACGCCGCGCTGTCCGAGCGGAAGGTCGTCCCCGTCCCGGCGCAGTGCGCCAGCACGCCGCCCGCCATGTAGACGTTGGTGTCGGCGCCGGCCGCGACCTGGTGCACGCGGGCCAGCGAGTCCACCACCAGCACGCAGGGCCGGCCGGCGCCCGAGTCGGACGCCGGCTGCTGCGCGGCCAGGAGGAGAAGGGTCGCCACGATCATTGATTGGGGAGCACGAACTTGCCCCCGGTGCCGGTCACGCGCTGCGCCTTCAGGTCCTTGAAGTCGGGATCCGAGGTGAAGCCGACCCCCTTCAGATGCTGCTGGGGCGTGTCGAAGGTGAACGGCAGGTCCGAGCTCACCAGGTTCGCCTTCTGGGAATACTCGATCTTCTCGGTCCGCAGCGTCCCGTCGTCGGTCGCGCGGACCACCACCACGTTCCCGCGCCCCTCCATGTCACCGGAATAGTGGAACGTGCCTTCGCGGCTGGTGAGCGTGGACGTCTCGCGACCCGTCACGTCGTAGAAGGTGACGTGCACGTTCCGCAGCTCCGCCACCTGGGCCGCCGTGTAGAAGTAGCCCGTGTCCGCCAGGACCCGGGCGCGCAGCACCCCTTGCGCCGTGACGTAGTGGGTCATGTTGTAGAGCACCTGGTCGGCGGTGTCGGCGGCGGTGATCGTCGCCGTCGGCTTGACGCCGTCCGAGCAGGCGGACGACCACGCGACCGGGACGCCAAGAAACAGCGCCACGCACAGACGTCGCGCCAGACCGCGGCGGCCGTTCACGCTCCCGCCTTCATCAGATCGTGCAGATGCACCATCCCCACGACTTTTCGCGATTCGTCCAGCACCGGAAGCGCCATGACGCCGTGTCTTTCCATGAGCCGCACCGCGGCGCCGGCCAGCTCGGCCGGGCCCGTGGTCTTCGGCGCCTTCGTCATCACCTCGGATACGGGCACGTCCAGGAACCGGTCGGTCCGCTCCATCAGGCGGGTGAGATCGCCGGCCGTCACCACGCCGGCCAGGGTGCCGCCGCCGTTCACCACCGCCACCGTCCCCCGGCGCTCGGCGAGCAGCACCACGCATTCGCGCATCGGGCGATCGGGCGTGAGCACCGGCAGGTCCTTCGTCACCATCACGTCCCCCACGCGGAGGAGCAGCGTCCGCCCGAGCGCGCCGCCCGGATGGAGGGCCGCGAAATCCTCCCGCGTGAATCCCTTCACTTCGAGGAGCGCCACGGCCAACGCGTCCCCCAGCGCCAGCGCCACGGTGGTACTGGTGGTGGGCGCGAGCGTTTCGGCACAGGCCTCCTCCTCCACGCTGCCGTCGAGAACCACCGCGGCCGCGCGCGCCAGCGGGGAGTCCGCGACGCCCGTGACGGCGATGATCGGTACCCCGAGACGGCCCAGCTGGTTGACGAGGCCGAACAGATCGTCCGACGCGCCGCTCTTGGACAGGAGCAGGGCCACGTCCGCCGGCCCGACGATGCCGAGGTCGCCGTGGAGCGAGTCGACCGGATGCAGGTAGGCGGCCGGCGTTCCCGTGGACGTGAAGGTCGCCGCGATCTTCCGCGCGATCAGTCCCGACTTCCCGACGCCCGATACGATGACCCGCCCGCGCGCCGCGGCGAGCAGCTCGACGGCCGCGGCGAAGCTCTCGGTGAGCGTGCGCGCGGCGCGCGCCAGCGCGCGCGCCTCGAGATCGAGGACCCGCCGCCCCCGGTCAACGAGTTTCGGTCGGTCGTTCGGCGACATCGCCGCGCTCCGTCAGGTACGCCTCCACCAGGCGGTCCCAGTCTCCCCGGGCCCGCAAGATCAGCTCCGCCACCTCGCGCGCCGCGCCCCGCCCGCCCTCGGCGTGCGTGATCACGCGCGCCACGGCCCGCACCTCCGGACACGCATTCCGTACGGCGATGGGAAGCGCGACCCGCTTCAACACCGGGAGATCGGGCAGGTCGTCCCCCACAAAGGCGCAGCGGTCGAAGGTCAGACCCCGGGCTCCCATCCAGCGCGCGAGCGCGGGGAGCTTCTGTGCCCCGTCGTCCTGGATCACGTCCGCCAGGCCGAGCTCCCGCGCGCGCATCGTGGTCGCCTCGGAAACGCGACCGCTGACGATCACCACGCCGAGCCCGGCCCATTGCAGCATCTTGAGCCCCAGGCCGTCCGGCACGTGAAACCGCTTGAGCTCCGCCGGGTGATCGGCCACGAGCCCCTGGTACACGCCGCCGTCGGTCAGGACGCCGTCGACGTCGAATCCGACCACGGTGATCCGCTTCGCCAGTGCCGCATCGATCATCAGACCCGCACCGCCTCGCGTGCCGAGCGCCACACGTCGAGCGCGACCGCGAGGATCCGGGGCAGCTCGTCGAGCGGCAGCATGTTCGGCCCGTCGGACGGCGCGTGATCCGGATCGGGATGGGTCTCGAGGAAGAAGCCGTCGGCGCCGGCCGCCGCCGCCGCGTACAAGAGCGGCGGGATGGCGTGCCGCAGGCCGCCGCTCGCGCCGCCCGGGCCCTTCCCCGGCTGCTGGACGGCGTGCGTCGCGTCGAAGACCACCGGAGCCATGCAGCTGGTCCGGAGACGCGCGAAGTTCCGCATGTCGACCACCAGGTCGCCGTAGCCGAAGAACGTCCCCCGCTCGGTCACCGCGACCTCGGCCGCACCGCCGGCGCGCAGTTTCTCCACCGCGCCCCGCATCCCCTCGGCGTCCATCCACTGGCCCTTCTTCACGTTGACGGGCTTCCCCGCCCCGCCGGCCGCCAGGAGGAGGTCGGTCTGCCGGCAGAGGAACGCCGGGATCTGGAGGACGTCCGCCACGGCCGCCGCCGGCGCCACCTGGGTCGTTTCGTGCACGTCCGTGAGCACCGGGAGCCCGGTGGCGCGCCGCACCCGGTCCAGGGCCTGGAGCCCGGCCTCGAGGCCCGGCCCGCGCTCCGCGCCGAGCCGCGAGCGGTTCGCCTTGTCGTACGAGGCCTTGTAGATGACGGCCAGGCCCAGCCGCCGGGCGAGCTGGGCCAGTGCCTCGCCCACCCGGAGGTTCAGGTCGTCCGACTCGACGACGCAGGGCCCCGCGATCAAGAACGGAGCGTCGGTCGCGCCGAAATGCGCAGCCATCGCCTTAGGGTTTGAGGCCCGCCAGGACCGACGGGGCCGAGGGCGCCGCCGTCCGCGCCTCCGCGGGCGCCTGGCTCCGGTGCCAGGCCAGCGCCGCGCCGACGAACCCCGCGAACAGGGGATGCGGCCGGGTGGGCCGGGACTTGAGCTCGGGATGGAACTGGCAGCCGACGAACCAGGGATGCTCGGGCAGCTCGATCATTTCGACCAGCGAGCCGTCCGGCGAGAGGCCGGAGCACCGCATGCCGTATTCGGCCAGCACGTCGCGATAGGCGTTCGACACCTCGTACCGGTGCCGGTGCCGCTCGCTGACCTCGGCGGCGTCGCCGTAGACTTTCGACGCGCGCGAGCCGGCGCGCAGGCGGCAGGGGTAGGCCCCGAGCCGCATGGTGCCCCCCATTTCCTGGATTCCTTCCTGAGACCGCATCAGCGCGATCACGGGATTCTCGCACTCGGGCTCGAACTCGGAGGAGTTGGTGTTGGCCAGCTGGGCCACGTTCCGGGCGAACTCGATGATGGCGGTCTGCAGCCCCAGGCAGATGCCCAGGAACGGGAGTCGGTGCTCCCGCGCCCAGCGGATCGCTTCGAGCATGCCCTCCACGCCCCGCACCCCGAAGCCGCCCGGCACCAGGAGTCCGTCGTAGCCCGCGAGCAGCTCGCCGGCCACTTCCTGGCTCGTGAACCGGTCCGACGCGATCCACTCGATGCTCACCCCGGTGTCGTTCGCGATGCCGCCGTGCACCAGCGCTTCGTGAATGCTCTTGTAGCTGTCGGCCAGCTCGGTGTACTTCCCGACCACCGCGATGCGCACGCGCGCCGGCGGGTTCAGGATCTTGTCGACCATCCCGGCCCAGGCGCGCAGGTCGGGCTCCTTGGTATCGAGGTGGAGGCGATGGCACACCTCCCGGTCCAATCCCTGCTCGTGGAGCCGGATGGGGATCTCGTAGATGGAGCGGACGTCCGGGCTCTCGACCACGCAGCCGAAGTCCACGTTGCAGAACTGCGCGATCTTGCGCTTCAGATCTTCCGACAGGGGACGCTCGCTGCGGCAGACCAGGATGTCGGGCTGGATTCCGATCTGCATCAGCTCGCGGACCGAATGCTGCGTCGGCTTGGTCTTGAGCTCGGCGGTGGCCGCGATGAACGGCACCAGCGTCAGGTGGATGAAGAGCGTGTTCTCGCGCCCCACCTCCTGCCGGAACTGCCGGATCGCCTCGAGGAAGGGCAGCGATTCGATGTCGCCCACCGTGCCGCCGATCTCCGTGATCACCACGTCGTGATCGGGAGCCAGGCGGCGGATGGCGCTCTTGATCTCGTCCGTGATGTGCGGGATCACCTGCACCGTCGACCCCAGGTACTCGCCCCGGCGTTCCTTCGTGATCACCGAGAGATAGATCCGGCCGGTCGTGACGTTGTTCACCTGCGAGAGCGACCGGTCAATGAACCGCTCGTAATGTCCCAGGTCGAGATCGGTCTCGGCCCCGTCGTCGGTCACGTAGACCTCGCCGTGCTGGAACGGCGACATCGTGCCGGGATCCACGTTGATGTACGGATCGAATTTCTGGATGGTCACTTTGAGGCCGCGCTCGACCAGAAGGCGTCCGAGTGAGGCGGCGGCGATTCCCTTCCCCAGGGAGCTCACCACGCCGCCGGTCACGAAGATGTACTTGGTCGAGCTCACGAACTCACCTCTTTCCAGTGCCGGGTTAACTCGCGCTCCGCGTACGCCAGGTCGTCCGCGGTATCCACGCCGGGGGCCGCCGGCCCCGAAAACAGCGACACACCGATGGGGATGCCGTGCAAGAGCGGGCGCAGCTGCTCGAGACGCTCCCACCGCTCTTCGGGCACGGGAGGCAGCCGCACCCACCGCTCCAGCGCCTCCCGCGTGTACCCGTACACCCCCACGTGCTGGTGATAGACCACGGTGCCCGAGCCGTCGCGGTCCCACGGGATGGGCGCCCGGGAGAAGTACGCCGCCCGCCCGTTCGGCCCCACCACCACCTTCACCCGGCTCGGGTCGGTCACCAGCGCGGGCTCGAGCGAGCCCGCCGCGGTCCCGATCGGGTCACCGAGCTTGAGCCGATCGACGGTGCCGTGAATCGCGCGGGGCGAAACCAGCGGCTCGTCGCCCTGTACATTTAAGATGAGGTCGAACATCTTAAACTCTTTATTAGCAAGGACTTCAGCGATTCGCTCGGTGCCACTTTCGTGCCGGGGCGAGGTCATGACCGCTTCGTACCCCGCGTTGGTCACGACCGCCGCGATCTCCTGGGCGTCGGTGGCGACGACCAGCCGGTCGCAGAGCTCGAGCTCGGCGACACGTCGGACTACCCAGAGGATGAGGGGGTCACCCGCCAGAGGCAGGAGGGGCTTCTTTGGCAGTCGGCTGGAGCCCAGCCGCGCGGGGATCACGCCGAGGAGGGGCACAGGGCAAGATACAAGAGTCGTGCCGTGGAGTCTAGACCATCGCCTGGGCCACCCTCAAGAAGTTCGCCAACAAGAGTTTACCGAATTCCGTTCCGACCGATTCCGGGTGGAATTGGACCCCATAAACGGGGTACTGGCGGTGCTTCATGGCCATGATTTCTTCGCCCCGGGGCCGGTCGGCGCTCCAGGCCGTGACCACGAGATCCCGGGGAAGCCCCTGCTGTGCCACGACCAGCGAGTGATACCGCATGGCCGTGACGGGAGACGGGATCCCCTCGAACAGCTCGTCTTCGTCGTGCACCACCTGACAGGTCTTCCCGTGCATCAGGCGATCGGCCCGGACGACGGTACCGCCGAACGCCTCGCCGATCGCCTGATGCCCGAGACACACCCCCAGCATCGGAATTTCTCCCGCCAGTGCGCGCACCAGCGGCACCGCGATTCCGGCCCGCGCCGGCGTGCCGGGCCCCGGCGAGATCACCAGAGCCGACGGCTTCAGCCGGGCCACGTCCTCGACGGACAGGGCGTCATTGCGATACACCACGGGCTCCGCCCCCAGCTCCCCGAAATACTGAACCAGGTTGTAGGTGAAGGAGTCGTAGTTGTCGAGGACGAACAGCATCGCGGCTTAGTGCGCGGCCGCGAAGTCGATGCCGGCCTGCACCTGCTTCATCGCCTCGTCGACGTGCTTGATCGCGAGCGCCCGATGCCCGCCCTTGTCCTCGGCCGCTTCCTGCAGATGCGCCTTGGCGGACTTGAGCGCGTCCATCGCGGCCACCATGTGCGGCTGACCCTGGACGTACTCGCCCACCTTGAACGCGGCCGTGGCCACGAGCACGAGCGGGAGTGCGACGGTGAGCATGCGGATGGTGAGACGGCGGGATGTCACGGCCATGATGAGCCTCCGGAAGGTGAGTGTAGCATCCTGAAACGACCCTGCCAACCCGAAAACATGTGGAGGTCCCCGGAGCGCCGCCAGCGTCCTGACTAGAACTCCACGTTGGGCGCGGCCTGGGCCTGGCTGACGCGTCCGGTCGCGATGTCCGCCTTCAAGTAGTTCTCGCCTTTCACCGGCGAGCTCGCGAGCCGGCGCAGGAGCGAGATCTGTCCCACGTGCGTGAACGAGTCCGCGATCGGTCCCTGAAAGAGCTGCTCGGCCGAGAAGCCCAGTCCGTCCGGGGCCGCCAGCGCCGCGTCGAAGCGCTCCAGGGCCGTGTGAAAGCGCGCCACCCCCTCGGACCAGGGCAGCACCGGAGAGTCTTTCCATTTGTGCTGGCCCTGGGCGAGCGCAAGGCCCCAGTCCAGGAGGTCTCCGAGGTGCGCCAGGATTTCCCCCGCGCTCCGGGACCCGGGCGCGGCCCGGAAGCCCTCGAAGCCGGGCGGCGGGTCGCGGAACGCTTTGGCGCCCCGGTAGGCCAGCGTGGCGAGGGTGTGGCGCAAGAGGGCCCGGCGGGCCCGATCATCGCTCATACGCGCAGCTCCATCCATTCGACGGCCCCCCGGTCCACTGCGTCCCGGATGCCGCGTTCCCGTGACGTGACGCGCGCCTCTCCGGTCTTCACCTCGACGAACACCACCCGCCGGACCGCGCCCTCCGACAGGCCGTCGAACACGATGAAATCTACCGGCGCGCCGAGAAACCGCGCGTCCCGGGGCGCAAAGGGGAACTGGGGCCAATAGGGCACCAGCTGCTCGGACACCTTTCCGGTGACCACGGCCAGCGAGCGCCGCACGGCGTCCCGCCGCACCTCGCGCGTGTAGCGGGCCTTCCACCACAGGAAGAGCGTCAGCAGGGCGACGACGCCGGCCGCGACGGCGATGAGCGTGGTCATGCGGGGGAATATATATTGCGCGTCCTCCACCCCCTCAGAGATCTCGACCCATGCGACCGTCGCTTTTCGCGCTGCTCTTCGCTCCGGCCGTCCTCGCCGCCCAGCAACCCTACGCCCCCCCCGCCCTCACCGCCGACGACTACGCCCGGGCCGAGAAATTCATGGCCTACAACGCCGGGCCCCTGGTCTTCAACGGCGCGGTCCGGGGGACCTGGGCGGTGGGTGACCGGATCCTCTACCGCAACCAGACTCCCGCGGGCTCGGAGTTCATCGTGGCCGACCCGGTCCGGAAGACCCGGGCCCAGGCCTTCGATCAGACGGCCCTCGCCGCCGCCCTGTCGGCCGCCGCGGAGACCACGTACGACGCGATGCACCTTCCGTTCACCGACTTCGCCTACACGCCGGACGGCAAGTCCATCACGTTCGACGCCGGGTCCCGCCACTGGACCTGCGCGCTCGCCCCGGCGCACTGCGCGGGCGAGCGTCGTGAGCGGGACCGCGGCGACCGGAACGCCGTTCCGTCCCCGGACGGCAAGCGCGTGGCCTTCATCAAGGCCGACAACCTGTGGGTTCGAGACGTTCAGTCCGGCCAGGAAACCCAGCTGACCTCGGACGGCGTCCCGGACTTCGGATACGCCACGGACAACGCCGGCTGGGTGAAGAGCGACCGGCCCATCCTCGTGTGGTCTCCCGACTCGAAGAAGATCGCGACGTTTCAACAGGACCAGCGGGGCGTCGGCGAGATGTACCTCGTCCAGACCCGCGTCGGGCACCCCATCCTGGAGCGATGGAAGTACCCGCTCCCCGGTGACACCGTGGTCGCGATGATCCAGCGGGTCATCATCGACGTGGATCACGGCACGGTGATCCGCCTGCAGATGCCGCCCGATCAGCACCGGTCCACGCTGTGCGACCACATACTCTGCGACGGCGCCTGGACCGACGTGGACTGGAGCCCGGACGCGAGCAAGCTGTTCTTCGTGTCCACGTCGCGGGACCACAAGCAGGAGTGGGTCCGGGTGGCCGACGCCGCGACCGGCGCGGTCCGCGACGTGTTCTCCGAGACCAGTCCCACGCAGTACGAGTCCGGGTTCAGCGGCAGCAACATCCGTCCGCTCTGGAACACGAACGAGCTGATCTGGTTCTCCGAGCGCGACAACTGGGGCCACCTGTATCTGTACGACCTGGCCACGGGCAAGCTCAAGAACCGGATCACCCGGGGCGACTGGCCGGTCCTCGAGATCCTCCGCGTGGATGAGGCGTCCCGGACCGTCTGGTTCGTGGCCGCCGGCCGCGAGCCCGCAAACCCGTACTTCCGTCAGCTCTGGAGCGTACGGCTGGACGGCTCCCGGCTCACGAATCTGACGCCCGAGACGGGCGACCACGACGTGGTCCTGTCACCCGACGGAAAATTCTTCCTCGACAATTACTCCCAGCCCGACGTGCCCTGGGTCTCGGTCCTCCGGGACGCCGCGGGCAGGGTCGTCGTCCCGCTCGAAACGATGGACATCTCCAGGCTCGTGGCCACCGGCTGGAAGCCGCCCCTGGTGATCACCGTCAAGGCGCGCGACGGGAAGACCGATCTCTACGGGCTCCTGTTCCGGCCCACGGCGCTGGATACGACGAAGAAATACCCGATCGTGAACAACATCTATCCCGGGCCGCAGATCGGCAGCGTGGGGTTCTGGGGCTTCGCTCCGGCGCGCGGGGACGCCCAGGCGATGGCCGAGCTGGGATTCGTGGTCGTGCAGATCGACGCGATGGGGACGCCGATGCGCTCGAAGGCGTTCCACGACGCCTACTACGGCGACATGGGCGACAACGGGCTGCCCGATCAGATTGCCGGGGAAAAGGAGCTGGCGCGGCGGTACGCGTGGATCGATCTCGACCGCGCCGGCATCTGGGGTCACTCGGGCGGCGGCTTCGCCTCTACCGACGGCATCCTCCGGTACCCCGACTTCTTCAAGGTCGCGGTGTCCGAAGCCGGGAATCACGACAACCGGGATTACGAAGACGACTGGGGTGAGCGGTACCAGGGACTGCTGAACCCGACCGGTGGCCCCCAGGCGAGCTACGAAGACCAGGCGAATGAGCATCTGGCGCGGAACCTCAAGGGCAAGCTCCTGATCGCCTTTGGGACCACGGACAACAATGTCCCGCCCTACAATTCCCTGCTCCTCGTGGACTCGCTGATCGCGGCCAACAAGGACTTCGACCTCCTGGCCCTGCCCAACCGGCGCCACGGGTTCGGCGGCGAGCCCTACATGGTGCGGCGGCGGTGGGACTATTTCGTCAAGAACCTTCTCGGCGCCACGCCGCCGGCGGAGTACCAGATGCACACTCCCGCGGCGCCGGCCAACCGGAGGCCGTAGCTCCCGCCCCTGGCCCCGGGCTCACGCCCGGGGCCGGCGCCCTTGGCTTCCTTCGGGAACGGATTGTTCCGGATGATGGCGTCCCATTCCCGGGGCGAGCGCACGAAGAACTCGAGGTCCATCCCGAGCCGTTTCTTCAGACCCTGCTCGAGCCGGGCCTCGATCTCGGCCGGCGCATCCGGTCCCTCCACGACGAGATTGCCGCTCTGCAGCAGGGTCCGCGGGTTCTTGAGTCCCAGCGTCTCGCACGCCCGCCGCAGGTCCGTCATCACGAGGGTCCGCCCGCCGACGTTGACGCCGCGAATCAGGGCGATATGAATCATCGCTTCAGCTTCCCAGATCCCGAAAGATCCAGGCGACCACGAGCGCGGGAACCACGACGAATGCCGCCACCCCCAGCCAGAAGCCGCCCACGGGATCGCCCAGCCGGACCGAATCGACGGACGCGCGGGCGATCGCGATCCGGCAGCTGTCGCAGTCGATCGGCCGCAGGAACGGGATCCCCGAGACGGAATCGTCGCTGACCCGCACCGCATGCCAACGACGGGCCGAGTCGCCTTGCCAGACTTCAACCTGCTGGCGGGGGGACTTGGTATTGGGGACCACCAGATCGGTCCGGTGCCACCCTGCTCCGCAAGCCGAAAGCAGGAACGCGCCGGCCGGCATCCAGCGCGCCACGCCCACGCACGTCTTGGGGAACAGGGTGTTGACGTACCGCCGCGGGATCTGAACCGGCTCAGCCTCGGTCATCGCCCTGGGTCTTGCGAGCATCACTGTTCACGGCGCCTCGGGGTCACGTGGCCAAACGTCCGCGTAAAGTTCGCCCCGGCAATACCCCGGGACCGATGGGGGGGATCGCGATCAGGGCCGACGGGCCGCCAGGAATCCCCGGGCGCCGAGCCAGGCGACGAAGAGCGCCGGCCATTGGGCGACGGCGGGCGGGTTCGAATCCCTGATCCCGAACCCGTGCCCGACGCCCGTCAGTACATGGAGCTCGGCCGAGCCGCCGGCGTGCCGGATCGCCTGGTACAGGGCGGGCAGCCCGTCGGCGATGGCGGGAGAGTCGAGCTCCCCGCAGAGCAGGAACGCGGGAGGCGTGCCCGCCGACCACGTGACGCTCTCCGGGATCGCGGGATAGATGAGACCCAGAAACGCCGGCTTCGCGCTCTGGCGCTCGACGGCATCCGCCGCGCCCGGTGCTCCCGTGTCGTACCGCGCGCCCGCCAGCGCGGCCAGCTCGCCTCCCGCGGAGAATCCGATGACGCCCACCCGGTCCGGAGCGACCCCCCAGGTGGACGCCCGGCTCCGCACCAGGCGAAGCGCGCGTTGTACGTCCTTGAGCGAATGCCCTTCGATCGTGTAGGTGGAGCCGGGCTCGCGCGCCAGCCGGTACTTGAGGACGAACGCCGCGATGCCGTGCGCGGCCAGCCAGCGGCCCACCCGGTAGCCCTCGTGGTCCATCCAGAGCTCCCGGTGGCCTCCCCCGGGGATGACGACCACGGCGGCCCCGGTGCCCTGCCCGGCGACGGGCAGGTACGGCGTCAGGGAGGGGTGGTGCACCTGCGACACGATATGCTCGCCGAGCTCCGTCAGGCGGACCGCTTCGGAGGCCGTCTTGCCTTCCGATCCCGGCGCGCCGTCGGGCCACAGGAGGACGGGCGTCGGCTCCTGGGCGGCCAGGGTGGAGGCGGCGACGGCCGTGACGAGAAACCGCAGGATCGTCATGCCGGCCCCTTGGTGTCGAGCGACAGCCGGGCGCGGGCCTGCGCGCGGCGCCCGTAGGCGAAGGTCCAGGTGATCGTCCCGATGAGGAGCGCCCCGAGGACGATCGGCGAAATCACGAGCACCGCGGCGGGCGGCAAGGTGTAGACCAGGGCGAGCCGGATCATGAACTCGAGCAGCGAGGTGACTCCCCACACGAGGGTCATCAGCCGAATGGTCCGCCGGACCCCGGGGCGTTCCCATCCGCGATTGAACTCCGCCAGATGTGCCGGATCCCGGCCCGCCGTGAAGTGCCGCGCAAAGTAGAACATGATCGGCCGCGGCAGGACCAGGGACCCCAGGCAGGCCGCCCCGAAGGCCCCGGTGAACAAGGACTCCCGGATGAGCAGCAGCTTGGGGCTGCCCCCCGCCGCCACCGCGGCCATGCTGACGACGATGCTCAGAATCGAGAGGACGGCCACCGGATCGACGGACCTGCTCCGCGTCAGGTCGACGAGACTCCAGGCCAGCGGAAACAGCGCCGCGATGGTCAGCGCGGTCAGCTCGGACGTCGAGAGGTAGCGTTTGCTCAGCTGATACAGGAGCACGGGGATGCCGGCGTTGAGCACGATGCTGACCAGCAGGTCCCGGCGAAGCGCGGGGGGAGGCGCGGACGGAGTGGCCGTCAGAGAAGCCCGCCGGAGGCGGAGAGCCGGCCGACGAACGGGAGCATCCCGGTCCGTTTCATGAATCGGGGCGGCGGGATTCGAACCCGCGGCCTCCTGGTCCCAAACCAGGCGCGCTACCGGACTGCGCCACGCCCCGAACTGCTGGTCGCCTCGAAAAGCTACATCCCCCGGCGAAGAAGCATTTCCGCCAGGGCCCGAAAGGCTCTCCCCCGGTGCGAGACCCGGTGCTTCGCGGCCGGCGGAGCCTCCCCGAACGTCATGCCGAGCTCGGGCGAGAAGAAATAGGGATCGTACCCGAACCCCCCCGACCCCCGCGGCTCGAGCACCACCCGCCCCTCACACACCGCCTCGACGATCTCGGGCGTCGCGTCCAGCCGGTCGAGATACGCGACCACGCACCGATAGCGCGCCGTCCGGCCGCGCTCGGGCACATCCCGGAGCGCCGCGACGAGCTTGGCGTTGTTCCGCTCGTCCTGGTCGGCATCCTTCGCGCCGGCCCCGGCCCACCGGGCCGAGTGGACTCCCGGCGCCCCGCCCAGCGCGTCGACTTCGATCCCCGAATCGTCCGCGACGGTCGGCAGGGCCCCGCCCGTGCGCTCCGCGAAGTACCGCGCCTTCAGCACCGCGTTCTCCACGTAGGTGTCGCCGCTCTCCAGCTCCTCCTCGGCCGGCAGCCGGTCCAGCAGGCGGTCCGCCGGAAACAGGAGCTCGAACGGCAACCCCTCGAGCAGCGACCGGATCTCCCGCGCCTTGCCGGCGCTCCGGGTCGCCACCAGGAGCTTCATTCGCCCCGCAGGCGGCGCGTCAGCTCCGTCGTGGACCGTCCCGGCACGAGGGGCACGCGCACGACCCGTCCCCCCCACCCTTCCACCTCGTCGGCGCCGACGATGGCGCTCCGCTCATAGTCCGCGCCCTTCACGAGGACGTGCGGCCGGAGATGGCGGATCAGCTCGAGCGGCGTGTCCTGCTCGAAGATCACCACGCAGTCCACGCAGGCCAGCGCCGCGAGCACCCGGGCCCGCTCGTCCTGCGGCACCAGCGGGCGGTCCGGACCCTTCTCCAGGCGCCGCGCCGAGGCGTCGCCGTTCACGCCCACGATCAGGCACGCGCCCTCACGACGGGCGGCCTCCAGCAGGGCGATGTGCCCCACATGCAGCAGATCGAACACGCCGTTGGTGAAGACGACGCGTCCGCCTTCCCCCAGGCGCCAACGCGCCGCCCCATCCCAGGAACGGATCTTCCCTGCGGTGTTCATGGTCGTGGAAGCCGCCTAAAGAGACTCGTCCGCCGATGGGTGCAGAATGAACGTATGGTCGAACAGCGGGAGCTGCACCCGCTCGGTGTAGCGGGTCTCGATGTGGATCTTCCGCGGATCGGACGTCCGGGTGATCTCGAGTGCGTCGGCCGCGTCGTTCGGCAGGCCGATGTCCTGGATCGCGGCCTCGAGACGCCGCCGGATGGTGCCGTTGTCGATGGCCGACGCCAGCCGCGCCTGCGAGTCCATCTCGTCCACCAGGCGGTAGTACCGGAAGAACACCTCGCCGATGTGGACTCCGTAGTAGAGGGCGGCGACGAAGATCAGCAGGGACACGAGACACCCCAGCGAGCTGGCGCCCCGGCGCCCCCGGAGGGGGAGGGTCACCATTGCGACTGGGCCCCGTCCACGATTTCCGTGACGAGCTTGTCGAGGGCCTGCTTCCGGCCGTCCGCTTCCGCGGGCGGCGCGTAGTCGCCTTGCACCGTCAGACCCTGCCGCTGCCAGATGGTCTTGCCCTCCCGCTGATCGAGGACTTCCACGTCCACCGTCACCTGCACCTGCCGCCGCGTCACGGGCGCCTGCCCCTGCCCGGGAACGAACGCCAGAGGCACGTCGGCCTGGTAATTCACGATCCGGCCCCGCACCAGCGCGTCCGCCGTCTGCTCCCCGGCCAGCCGGAGACCCAGCCGCCCTTCGAACGCCTGCCGTACCGCGTCGTTCACTTCCTGCGTCAGCTGCGGCACCGGCGTCTGGTTGTCGAACGGCTGAATCGCCACGGTCTTGATGTTCGGAAGGCCGCCGCCGGCGAACCCGTAGAGGCACCCCGTGAGGATCCCCGGAACGACGCTAGCGCCGAGCGCGCCACAGAGCCGCTGGAACCACCGCCGTCGAGTCGATCCCCGCCACCGTGAACTGAAACCGCGCTGCCGCATCGGGAAACTCCATCTGGGCCCGCGCGGGCCAGCCGTTGCCGTCGTACTCCGTGTGGCACCGCGCCACCACTCCACGCTCGCCGCGCCACTCCACGTCCAGTGAGGCCAGAATGCCCGGGCGCGCGCCCTGCCGCGCCACGTACGTCAGGGTGTCCGTCCCCGACACGAATCGCCACGCCCAGCGCGGCGGCGTCGTGCCCGCCACCCGCCCGCCGAATACGCCCGCATCGGGAGCGGGCGGCCGGACCACACCGAACGCGCTCCAGAACATCGGCACCCCGCGGACCATCGACCGGAAGTCCCGGTCGGGATCGGCCCAGAGCACGGAGTCTCCGATCACGACTCCCGCCCCCGCGGACATCCCCAGCGCCGCCGCATAATCCAGCCGCAGCGAGTCCGGGGGCGCCACTCGGGCGGTCGCCCGCCCGGCGCCGTTCACCTTCCGGTCTTCATACCGCCACCGGACCCGGATGGCGGCGGTATGCCGGGGTTCGGTCCCCCGCACCCACGCCATCACCGAATCCCGCGACGCCGGCGCCAGAGCATTGGGCACCAGGGCTCCCGGGCGGCACGACCAGCCGAGAACCACGAGCACCCCCGCGCCAATGTAGGAGAGGGGTCGGGGCCGGTCAAGCAGAAATCGTTGCCCGCTCAGTAGTTAAACCCGAAAAACAGGTCCACGAAGTGGCGTCCCTGGTCCGCCGCGGGCAGCGAGTACTCGGAGAGATCCCCGTCCGAGAAGCGCCATCCCATGTCGAGACGGAGCACGAACGCGGGGCCGATGGGCATCCGGAGCCCCAGCCCCGCCGCGCCGAGGTCGCCCCGGCCTTCGGTCGCCTGGCTCCAGGCCCGCCCATAGTCCGAGAAGAACGCGCCCTGCACGCCCGGGAACCGCAGCGGACCGAAGGGGAATCCCAGGGTCAGGTAGTCGGTGATCGGGAATCGCCATTCGAGGTTCAGCATCCAGGCGCGCGTGCCGGCGACGTAGGCGTAATAGGGGTAGCCCCGGATCCCCCAGGATCCGCCGATGTTGGTCTCGCGCGGACGCTCGCCGCCGCCGTAATACGCCATGGCCCGGAAGGCGAATCCCGACCGGAGGCTGGTGCGCCAGTACCTCCGGTAGTCGCCGAAGGCCACCCACGAGTCGAACCGCCCGTGGCTGACGTCGTTGACGACGCCGCCCGTGAACGCGTAGCGCTCGCCGTCGATCGGCCCGGTGTCGAGCCAGAGGGTGTTGTCCTTCACGTAGCTGAGATAGTCCGACGAGAGCCATCCCACCCGATGGAGCGCGGTCGGATCGCCGTTCTCGAGGACGTCGATCGACCCGAAGTCGAACCGGTCGGAATGCTCCAGCCGGTACTCCAGCTCCACCCGTCGGAACCGGTCCAGCGGATACCGGATCTGCCCCAGCACGCCCGTAGACGTTTCGTCGTAGACGGTGCTCAAGTCCCCTTCGAAGAACTCCCCCCGCAGGCGGAAGAACCCCACGCCCCAGTTGATCCGGTGCGCCTGATTGAGGTACAGGAGCGTGCCGTTGATGTTGCCGAAGAAGTTGCCGAGGCCCGAGCCCTGGAAGGACGACAGCTCGAGCAGCATCAGGTGGTCTTCGAGGAGATCCGAGAAGAGGAAATCCGCCCCCTGCGCCGCGCCCAGCCCCGGGACCACGATCGCGTCGCCCGCCGCGAAGTCGAGCGTAAATCGGCGCCGGTACGGCTGCGGGCGCTCCGCCTCGGCGGTCGTCGCCTCGAGCTCGGGCCACGCCCAATCGGGGGGCCGGCGGTCCGCGGCGAGGGAAATCGTCGTTCCCGTCGTGGTGTCGCTCGACAGGCGCGCCGTGTAGATCCCGTACGAGAGGTCGGCGAAGCCGCCGAACACGATCGTCGAATCGCCGGCCACGAACTGGGGATCGAACGCGCCTCCGATCGCGTCGGTAACCCGGCGTCCGGTGCCGTTCCGGTCGATCTCGTAGACCTGGGGTGAGCCGGCCCGATCGCTCGAGAACCAGATCTTCCCGGTGCCCGGATCCCAGCGCGGGCCGGTGTCCCGCCAATCGCCGTAGGTGAGGTAGGCGATGGTCCCCGACGCCAGGTCGAGCGTGAAGAGATTCCGCGCCCCCGAGACCCCGAACGCGGTCCGGTCGGACGAAAAGACCACGGTCCGCCCGTCGGGACTCACCGAGGGGTCCACGTCCTGGTACCGGTCGTTGGTGAGACGCTCCAGCCGGCTGTCCGACAGCCAGAGGCGGTACAAGTCCGAGTAGCCGTTCTCGGCGAGAGCCGAAAACACCACGCTCTGCCCGTCGGGGGTCCAGGACGGCGAGAGAATTCCCACGAGGGCCGGGAACTGGTACCGGCCCACCATCTTCCCCCGCTTCAGGTCCCAGATGAAGAGCGCGTCCCGGTCCAGGTACTTGCTGGTGAACGCCAGCAGGTCGCCGTGCACGTCCATCCGGGAATCGAAGAAGTGGAACGACTCGAACTCGGGCGTCCGCTCCCCCTTCACCACCGGGTGGCGGTCCTCGCCGTCCAGGCGGGCCGTGTAGATGTCGGTGTAACCGTCGGAGGGGGAGAAATAGAGGATCCGCGAGAGACTGTCCGCCGCCCCGAACGCCACCGTGGGCTTGATGGCCAGGGTCCCCACTCGGCGCGCCTCGAGCGCCAGCGGCCGCGACGCCTGCACCACCGGGTAGTACTGCTGCCGCATCCAGTACTGCCACGCTTCGGAAATCTTCTCCAGGCTTTCGCCGTAGACGGCCTGGACGAGCTTCTCGAACGAGTCGTACTTCCAGCGCTGGTCGTAGACGTCGAGGATGCGCCACTCCCCGTACCGCTGGGCCAGGAACGCGTGAATCTTGGCGCCGAGGGGATAGATGGCCCCGCCCTGCGCGTAGGTGAGCTGCGGCAGGGTGGGCAGCTCTCCCGTGACCGTCAGCTCCCGCAGGAGCATTTCGCCCTGGGTGTCGGTCCCCACCGAGAAGAACTCCGCCAGTCCCTCGGTCCACCACAAGGGCAGCTCGGCCTGGTGCTCGCGCGCGTACCGGCGGTACGTCTGGGCCTCGAGGCTGAGCTGGAACACGTGCACCAGCTCGTGGCGGATGGTGTGCTTGCAGTCGTAGTAGTTCCCGGTGAACGGCAGGGTCACGCGCTCCTTGGCGAAGTCGGTGACGCCCAGCAGGCCTTCGGGGGGAACGTAAGGGAGAATGTTGGTCTGCTCGAAATCGGTGTGCGAGGCGTAGACGATCAGGGGGACCCGGTGTCCGATTTCGTGATTGAACCGGTGCGCGAGGACCGTATAGCTCTCTTCGGCGTACGCGAGCGCGACCCGGGCGAGCTCCTCCTCCGCGGGATAGTAATGCAGGTCCACGTGCGGGCCCTGCATCACCCGCCAGTCGAACTCGCGGAACTGAACCTTGTTCTCCCCGAAATAGCCGAACTGGGCCCGCGCCGCCCCCGGCGCCAGGGCCAGCACCGTCACCGCCAGCGCCGCCCACCGCCTCATCGATGCACGCTGCGGATACGGTCGCCCTGCGTCACCGCGTCGAGCACCGACAGGTCCGACGTCACGTGCCCGAAGATCGGGTAGGTGCCGTCGAGCCGGGGTTCCTGGCCCACGGTGATGAAGAACTGGCTGCCGCCGGTGTCGGGACCGGACAGCGCCAGACCCACCGACCCGCGCTGGTATCGTCGCGGGCTCAGCTCGTCCCGGAGCGCGAACCCGGGCCCGCCCCAGCCGTCGTCCCGGGGATCACCGCTCTGGATCACGAAGTTCGGCACGACCCGGTGCCAGTGGTCGCCGTCGAAGTAGCGGCGGTCCACCAGCGCGAGAAATGCCGCCACGGTGAGGGGGGCGTCGCCGGGCAGGAGCTCCACCGTGATCGAGCCGCGGTCCGTCTCGATGGTGACGGTCGGGTTGGCGGTGCCGTGCAGCGCCGGATAGAGGTAGCGCCGGGCGGCGTCGCGGTAGTCGCCGTCGGTCTTGCCGGTCGCGACCGGCGGCGGCGTCTGCCACGCGCCCGGCAACGGCCCCGGGCAGCTCGCCGCGGCCATCCGCCACGCCAGGTAGTCGACCGGCCGCGGCACGACGCCGAAGAACCGGGTGGTGACGGCGTCGAGACCGGCCGGCCCGGACTCCGCGACGGCACAGAGGGCCTTCACGGCCGACAGCCGCGCGTCGTCGATGGGATCACCCGCCGCCCGGCGGTACGCCTCGATCAACGGATCGACCTGCCCCACGTCGGGACGCCGCCCGATCGCGTCCGCCGCCAGTGAACGCACGGCGGGATCTCCGTTGGCCAGGAGCTTGAGCGCCCGCGCCGGCAATCCCGCATCGGTCGCGGGAACGACGGCGATCAGTCCCGTGAGCGCCTGCGCCACCACCCGCCCGTCCGGATCGTCGAGGAGCCGTTCGAGTCGGGGACGGTCCTTCGCGGCGCCGTCCGCTTCGGCCGCGACGCTCCGCCAGTGCCAATCCGAATTGGCGGCCAGCGTGTCCGCGAACGCGACGCCGGCCGCCGGGTCCGCTTCGGCGAGCCCGATCGCGGCCTGGCGCCGCACGGCGAAATTGGCGCTCGGCAGATGGGCCCGGAGGGCGACGACCGCCGCGGAGCCCCGGCTCACCCCGAGCGTCGTTTCCGCCACGACCGCGACACCGGTCACGCCGTCGGAGGCGAGGGGCGCGACGGCGGGTGAGATCGTCGAATCCCGGAAGCTCGCGAGCGCGCGGAGCGTGTTGATCCGGACGTGGTAGTCCGAATCGGTGAGATGCCCCCGCAGCCGGCTGATGACGGCGTCCCGGGACTGGCGCGCGCCGTCCACCAGGCGCGCCGTCATCCCCCGGAGCGCCGCCGCCCGCACGGTGGCGTCCTGATCGTCGGTGGCGGTGAGCAGCGCCTGGAAGGAGCGCGGGTCGCCCACCCGGGCGAGGGACGACACGGCGTTCCACCGCACCAGCGCGTCGGGATCTCCGCTGAAGCGCACCAGGGACACCACCGGGGCGGCCGCCCCCAACCGCCAGGACTCGAGCAGGGCCCGCGAGACCGCCTGATTCGGCGTGCCCACCCGGCCGCCGTCGATGATCAGCTGCAGCGCCCGCGCCCCGTCGGCGCCGCCGATCTTCGCGATGGCGGCGACCGCCTCGAAAACCCCGAACCCCTGGGAATCAGGCGTGACCCGCTGGACCAGATCCAGGAGCGGCTGAACCGCCCGCGGATCCCGCAGCAGTCCCAGGGCGAAGGCCGCCGCCGCCCGGACCCCGTCCACGGTATCGGCCAGGGCCGTGATCAGCATCGACGTCGCGGCCGTGTCGCCGATGCGCCCCGCGGCCAGCGCCGCCTGCCGCCGCGTCCCCGCGTCCGCCTGCTGCAAGCCGTCCCGCAACAGGCCCTCGTCGAACGACCGGGCATCCGAGGCCGCGAGCAGACGCGCGAGCTCTCCCACCGCCGCCTCGTCCACCGCGCCGGGCGCGGGCGCGGTGGGCTGCTGCGCCCGCAGGGCCCGCGGACCGGCGGCCGCCAGCGCGACCGCCAGCGTCAGCCAGCCGCGCGGACTAGAGACGAACGGGGTCCGACGTCGGCGCCAGCAGATCACGCACGTGCTCCGGAATCCGGGTGGGTGCATGGCCCCGGTCGAGGGCCATCAAGGAGGTCTGCGCCGTGGCGAGCAGCTCGCCGGTCCCGGCCCGCTCGACCGCGTATCCGAAGGTCACCCGCCGGCTCGCGACCTCGCGGACCCAGCAGCGCACGCGAACCAGATCGTCGTAATGGGCTGCGCGGCGGTAGCGCAGCTGCAGGTCGGTGACGGCCAGGTAGACCCCCTGCCCTTCCATTTCTTTGTAAGTCACCCCGGTCCCGCGCAGGTGTTCCGTCCGCGCCATGTCGAGCCAGATGACGTAATTCGCGTGGTACACGAGGCCCATCTGATCGGTCTCGGAGTAGTTCACCCGGTGCTCGATGGCCGTGATCACGCGGCGCCTCCCGGCCGCCAGGCCACGATCTCGGCCCGGTCCCCGGTGGTGACGCCGGCGGCCGCCGCCTCGTCCGTATCGAGGTGCACCTCGGTGGCGTGGGCCGGGCCGGCCCGGACCAGGAGTCCGTCGAACACCACCCGGCGGCTCCCCGTGCCGCAGACCACGTCGATCCAGTCGCCGTCCGCGATGCCCAGGCGCGCGGCGTCCGCGGGCGAGCAGTGCAGGTGGCGGGCCGCCACGATCACGCCACCATCGAGCGTCACGGAACCCGCGGGGCCCACCAGCGTCACGCCGCCGACCGATCCCGACAGCCGGCCCGAATTGGCCACGTGCGCCGGAACGCCGAGGAGCCGCGCGTCGGTGAGCGCGAGCTCGACCTGGGTGGCGCTCCGGGGCGGGCCGACCACGCGGACCCCGGCGCACGTCCCCTTGGGGCCCACGACGTCGATCCGCTCCCGGGCCGCGTACTGCCCCGGCTGGGTGATCATCCGGTCGACGGTGAGCGACTTCCCCTCACCGAGCAGCCGGGTCACATCGGCCGACGAGAGGTGGAGGTGGCGGTTGGAGACCCCGATGGGGACCGTGGTGCCGACGGGCGACGTCATTCCCCGTAGGGGATCCAGATGTTCTTCACCTGCGTGGCGTGCCGCAGAAACTCCTGCCCTTCGCCCCGGGCCGGGTCGAGCCAGTCCCGCCGCCGGTCGGTGGCCCAGGTCCGCTTCAGGTTTCCGGCGGACGCGTCCTCGACCACCTTCACGCCGGCCGCCGTGCCCCAGTACCACACCGCGTCCACGTCCAGGTGCTCGGCGAGCACCTTCGCCAGCGCCTCGCGGTCCCCGGTGACGATGTTGATCACCCCGTCAGGCAGGTCCGAGGTCTCGAGCACCCCGTAGAAATCCGTCGCGGAGAGCGGATGCCGCGGAGACGGGACCACCACCACGGTGTTCCCCACCGCGACCGCCGGCGCCACCAGCGACACGAAGCCGAGGAGCGGATGCCCGTCCGGCGCGGCGACGCCGATCACGCCGATGGGCTCGGGCATCGCGAGGGTCACGCCGCGGATCGGCACCTGGTGCACGGCTCCGTCGAACTTGTCGGCCCAGGCCGCGTAGGTGAAGAGGCGCGAGATCGCCGCGGCGACTTCGGCCGCCGCCCCTTCGGCCGTGGCGCCGGTCTGGCTCCGGATCCGCCGCGCGAATTCCTCCGCGCGCACCGACAGGTTCTCGGCGATGTAATAGAGGACCTGCGCGCGCGCGTGCCCCGCGCCCTTCCCCCACCCCGACGCCCGGTGCGCCGCCTCCACCGCGTCCCGGATGTCCTTGCGGTTCCCGTCCCCCACCTCGCCGACGACTTCTCCCCCCGGACCCGCGACCTTCCGGCTGTACCCCTGGTCGGGGCGGACCTGCTTGCCGCCGATGAAGAGTTTCGGCGTGCGGTCGATGGGGGGGAGGTCCGAACGCGGAACGGGGAACGCGGAAGGCGGAACCTCGCCGACAGCCCCGTCGGTCGACGTTCCGACGTCCGCGTTCCGCGTTGATTGCAGATACTCCCACATCCCCTCTTTCCCGCCCTCGCGGCCGAATCCCGACTCACGGTAGCCGCCGAAGCCGGCCGCCGCGTCGAACAGGTTGGTGGAATTGATCCACACCACGCCGGCCTTGATCTTCGGCGCGACGTCGAGCGCGAGGTTGATGTTCTCGGTCCAGACGCTCGCGGCGAGGCCGTACGGCGTGTTGTTCGCCAGCTCCACCGCCTCGGCCGGCGTGCGGAACGTCATCGAGACCAGCACGGGACCGAAGATCTCGACCTGGGCGATGCTCGCGGCCGGCGCGACGTCGGTGAAGAGCGTCGGCGGATAGAAGTAACCCTCGGTCGGACAGGCCCAGGTGGGCTGCCACATGGTGGCGCCTTCGGCCACGCCCTGATTCACGAGCGAACGGATCCGCTCGAGCTGGACCGGCGCGACGATGGCGCCCAGGTCCACCGCCTTGTCGAGCGGCTCGCCCACCCGGAGCTTCTCCATCCGGGCGCGCAGCTTGGAGAGGAGCCGCCCGGCCACTCCCTCCTGAGCCAGCAGGCGGGAGCCCGCGCAGCAGACCTGGCCCTGATTGAACCAGATCGCGTCCACCACGCCCTCCACCACGCTGTCCAGGTCGGCGTCCTCGAAGACGATGAACGGGCTCTTCCCGCCCAGCTCGAGCGTCAGCTTCTTCCCGGATCCCGCCGTGGCCTTGCGGATCTGCCGGCCCACTTCGGTCGATCCGGTGAACGCGATCTTGTCCACCCGCGGATGCTCCACGAGCGCCTCGCCGGTGCGCCCGTCCCCCGTGACGACATTGAGCACGCCCGCCGGCAGCCCGGCCGCCTGCGCCAGCTCCGCGAAGCAAAGCGCCGTGAGCGGCGTGAACTCCGCGGGCTTGAGCACGACGGTGTTCCCCGCCGCGAGGGCGGGCGCGACTTTCCAGGCCACCATCAAGAGCGGGAAGTTCCAGGGGATGATCTGCCCCACGACGCCGATGGGCCCGTATCCCGGAAACTCCGTCTCCAGGAGCTGGGCCCAGCCGGCGTGATGATAGAAGTGGCGCGCCACCAGCGGGATATCGAGATCGCGGGTTTCGCGGATGGATTTCCCGTTGTCGAGACTTTCGAGCACCGCGAGGAGCCGGGAGTGCTTCTGCACCGTCCGCGCCAGGGCGTAGAGATGCCGGGCCCGGGCGTGGCCGGGGAGCCCGGCCCACGCCGGCCCGGCCTCGGCGGCCGCCCGCACGGCGGCATCCACATCCGCCGGTCCCCCTTGAGACACCCGCGCCAGCACGTCCCGCGTGGCGGGGTTGATGGTCTCGAACCGCTCGCCCGACTGCGGCTCCACCCACCGTCCGCCGATGAACAGGCCGAACCGGCCCCCGTGCTCCTTGATCCATTCCAGGGCCGGCCCCCGCGCTTCGGGCGCGGGCCCCCATTCCATCGTTTCGAAGATCTTGGCGACGGTGGTCACGTCACACCATCGGATGGCGATGGGCCGCGGAATAGCGGCCGGTGACGAAGTGCTCCAGCTGGCGCTCGATGTCGGTGAGAAGCCCGCTCGCCCCCAGCCGGAAGCGGTCGGGCCGCATCCAGCGCTCTCCCAGCTCCTCCTTCATCAGCATCATCCACTCGAGCGACCCCTTGGCGGTCCGGATCCCGCCGGCCGGCTTGAACCCCGCGGCGTGCCCGGTCTCCTCCAGGTATTCGCGGATCTGCCGCACCATGACGAGACCCACCGGCAGCGTCGCGTTCACCGGCTCCTTCCCGGTGGACGTCTTGATGAAATCCGCGCCGGCCGCCAGGGCCACCCGCGCCGCACGGGCCACGTTGGTCAGCGTCGCCAGCTCGCCGGTGCCGAGGATGACCTTCATGTGGGCCGGACCGCAGGCCTCCCGGAACGCGCGGACTTCGTCGTACAACCGCTCCCAGGCGCCCGTGAGGACGTGGCCCCGGGTGATGACGACGTCGATTTCCCGCGCCCCGGCGTCGACCGACGCCCGCACCTCCTCGATCCGCTGCGGGAGGGGCGAGAGCCCGGCCGGAAATCCGGTCGACACGGCGGCGACGGGAATGCCGCTTCCCGCCAGCGCCGCCACCGCCACCGGCACCAGCGCGTGGTAGACACAGACCGCGCCCACCCGGATCGGCAGGTCGGCGGCCCCGAGCGCCTCCAGGAGATCGCGGCGCACGGGCTCCCGGGCCTTCGCGGCGAGCCGTGCCACGTTCCCCGGCGTATCGTCGCCGGCCAGCGTGGTGAGATCGATGCAGGTGAGGGCCCGCAGCAGCCAGGCGGCCTGCCACTCCTTCTTGACGGTGCGGCGCTTCGGGAGGGTGGCGGCCCGCCGTTCGACGGCGCTGCGATTCACACGGATGGCCCGCACGACCTCCAGATCGAGCGGGGTCCCGGGGTTGCGTTCGTCCGGCGGCGGGGCGTCCCCGGCCCGTCCCCCCCGCGTGGGCGACTGAGCAGGGCTCCGGGGCCGCTCGTACTTGGTGTGCTCGCGGGTCGCCTTCATTGTGAGCGGAGAATGTGCGGGACAGGGGCAAAAGTCAAATGGGACAGGCGCTTGCGAGGCCCGCGGGCGATTCCTAGCTTGGGGCCGTGCCGACCCCGCCGGAGCGCGTGATCGTGGTGGCCGATGCGCACCTCGGACAGGTGCCGCCCGCCACCGTCGCCGCCTTCCACCGGTTTCTCGAGACCGTTCCCCGCGACTCCGACCAGCTCCTCATCGACGGCGACCTCTTCGATTTCTGGTTCGAGTACGGCGCCGTCATTCCCCGCCGCCACTTCCCCCACATCGCCCGGTTGCGCGAGCTGCGCGCGCGCGGCGTGCGGATCACGTTGATGGGCGGGAACCACGACCGCTGGGGTGGCCCCTTCCTGACCGAAGACCTGGGCATCGTCTTCCACGCGGATCCGGTCGAACTGACGCTCGCCGGACGCAAGGCCTTCGTGGCCCACGGCGATGGGCTCACCGAGCAGCACTGGAGCGCCGCGCTGGTGCACCGGATCCTCAAGCACCGGTGGACCATTTCGGTCTTCCGCGCGCTCCACCCGGACCTCGGATTCTGGATCGCGGACCGGCTCTCCGGCACCCTGGCGGACAGCACGAAGGACCGCGCCGTGCTCGACCGGGCCGCCGCCGCGCAGGAGCGCTGGGCGAACGACCTGCTCGACCGGCGCCCCGATCTCTCGCTCGTGGTGCTCGCGCACACGCACCGCCCGCGCCTCGTGGTGCGGCCCGATGGGCGAACCTATCTGAATCCGGGGGCGTTCCTGGACGGCGGGCGGTACGCGGTGATCACGGAGCAGGGCGTCGAGCTGCTCCAGTTCAGCTAGTCCAGCGGCACCACCTCCACATCCGCGCCCCGCAGGCGGTCGCCCAGGAAGGTGGCGCCCACCTTCTGAAACCGCGGCGCTTCATCCGACACCACGAAGTGATGGACCGGAGCCCGGGCGCCTCCGGTCTCGAGCCCGTCGCGCCGCAAGGCCTCCGCCACGGTCCGCGCCGTCTCCCCGGCGCTGTCGATCAGGCCGACCTCCGGGCCCAGCACCCGCCCGAGCACCGGCTTGAGCAGCGGATAGTGCGTGCAGCCGAGCACGACGACGTCGACGTGTGCCCGGATGAGCGGCGCCAGGTACTCCCGCGCGATCAGCTCCGTGGCCGGATGATCGAGCCACCCTTCTTCCACCAGGGGCACGAAGAGCGGGCACGCCACGCCCTCGACCTTGGCGTCCGGACGCAGGGCCGCGATCGCCCGCTGGTACGCGCCGGAGGAGATCGTCCCCGCCGTCCCGATGACGCCCAGGGGTCCCCCGCGGGACGCGGCGACGGCGGCGCGGGCGCCGGGCTCGATCACGCCGATGACCGGCACCGGAGACCGCGCGCGCAAGTACTCGAGCGCGTGGGCCGTGCTCGTGTTGCACGCGACCACCACCATCTTGACGCCGCGGGAGAGCAGAAAGTCGAGGATCTCGCCGCTGTAGCGGCGCACCGTGTCGGCGGATTTGGGACCGTAGGGGACGCGGGCGGTATCCCCGAAGTAGATCACGGACTCGCGCGGCAGGCGCTCGAAGAGCGCGCGGGCCACGGTGAGCCCGCCCAAGCCCGAGTCGAAAACGCCGAGGGGGGCGTCGTTCACCGGGCGCCGACGGGGATGGACACGCCGATCCCCCGCGGCACGGCCTGGAAGTGGAGGTCTTTGGGAAAGTCCTGCAGGTGCGCCGCGACGAACGCCTCCGCGCCGGCGAAGAGGTGATTGAAGATCCACAGCACCATCCAGTCCTGCACCTCCTGCCGTTTGGCGTGGAGGTTGGGCGAACCGGTGCGCTCGAAGTAGTTCGCTTCCTGGTGGGCCTTGAGCGTCATCATCATCGTGACGCCCTCCCACACCGCGAACGCCGCCCCGGTGCCGTTGCGGTGCGTCAGCGCCTGGCCCCAGCCGGGAACCAGGAGAGAGCGCCACAGCGCGTTGACCGCGCGCACCTCGTGGAGCGTGTCGGGAGAGACCGGGACGGCCCGGGTCGAGTCCTGGGCGGAGAGGCTCAGGGGCCAGGCGATCAGGAGGCCCAGGACCCGCAGACGCCTCACGACGCCACCAGGACCGGCAGGCGCGCCGGCTGCACGGTGATGGTGCACTCCCGCAGGCCGGGGGCCCGGAGCTCCCCGTCGAGATGCATCACCAGGGGCGCCTCCCCGCGCACCGTGATCTCCGTCGCCCGGCTCAATCGCACTTCGCGCATGCTCCCGTGTGTGCCGTGCATCACCCGTGGCAACGCCGCCAGGAACCTCGGCAGGGTGACCCGCTGAATGACGCAGAGGTCGAGCGCCCCATCGGCCGGATCGGCGTCCGGCGCGAACCGGTAACTGCCCCCGGCCGTGGTGCCGTTGCAGATCTCCACCATCATCACCGGTCCCCGGGTCGATCGTCCCCCCGCCGCGATTTCGAGCACCGGCGGGACGAAGCCGGCGAAGGCGCGGAGCACCGGCACCAGGTACGACAGGAACCCCTTCAACCCCGGCATCTCGTTCCGGATCCGCACCACCTCCGGGCCAAAGCCGAAACCCAGGGTGTTCACGAAGTATTCGTCCCGCACCAGGCCGACGTCGAACCGCCGCACCGTCGCGCCGACGACCTGCCGCACCGCCTGCTCCGGCCCGTGCCCGTGGACGCCCAGAAGCTTAGCGAAGTCGTTGCCGGAACCGGCGGGCACCACGCCGAGGGCGGTGGTCCCGCCGGCGGCGAGCAGGCCGTTCGCGACCTCGTGCACGATCCCGTCGCCGCCGACGGCCAC
Source organism: Gemmatimonadales bacterium (assembly GCA_035505915.1). Taxonomy (GTDB): domain Bacteria; phylum Gemmatimonadota; class Gemmatimonadetes; order Gemmatimonadales; family GWC2-71-9; genus 40CM-2-70-7. The sequence continues at coordinate 31,813 of DATJQI010000031.1, forward strand.
GACCCGCTCGGCGCCTTCGCGGGCCAGGGCCGACGCCAGGGCGGTCCCGTGGCCCGGCTCCCGGGTCTCGAGGACTTCGACGGACCAGCCTTCGGCTCGGAACGCGTTCGCCACCCGGTCCTTGAGCCGACGGGCGGCGCCCCGGCCGGCGGCCGGGTTGAGCACGAGGTGCGCTAGACGAGATACCCCTCGTCCCACGCGACCTCGAACTCCCATTTGCAGGAGGGACAGGGCAGACGGCGGGCCCGGCGCGGCAGCTTGGCGCGCTCGCCGCAGCTGGGGCAGACGCCGTAGGGATCGCCGGGGGCGGCGGACGCGCCCTTGGGGGGGCGCACGACGGTCCAGCGCGGATGAGGCCGCTCGACGATCTCGAGCATGGCCTTGAGCACGGAGCGGGGCCGCTCGTTGACCTCGATCACCGCGTCGAGCTCGTTCTCGTCGAGCACCCGGTACCACGCGCCCCGCCGCAGCTTGACGTCCACGTCGTCGCGCAGGCGGGCCCAGCGGGTCTTGGCCTTCATCGCGCCGCTCACCGCGAGGCTCCGGCGGGCTTCATCGGCGGGCGGACCGGTGTCCGCGCGGCGAGGACGTAGTAGTTGTCGTCCACCCGGAAGAGATCGGGGTTCGACAGGTGCACATGCGCGACCTGCCAGCGGGCCGCCGGATGAATCAGGTCCCACGTTCCGTCGGCGACGGTCACCCGGACCGGCAGGTCGAAGCCGGGGACCGCGTCGGTCCACCGGTACAGCAGCGTGGAGTCGACCAGGCGGTATTCGAACACCGGAAGCTGGGTGGTGCGGAGGTACTGGTCGAACACCGGGGACAGATCCACGCCGGCCTGGGCCGACATGTAGCTCTCGATTTGCCGGGTGGTGACGGTTTGATGGTAGAACGTGTGCGACAGGCCGCGCAGGATCCCGCGCCATTTCTCGTCGTCGTTCACGATCTGGCGGATGGTGTGGAGCATGTTCCCGCCCTTGTAGTACATGTCGCCCGAGCCCTCGGCGTTCACGCCGTAGGGAGCGATGATGGGGCGGTCGTTCTGCACGTTGGCGCGGGTCCCGATGACATACTGGGCCCCGGCGTCCTTCCCGGCCCCGCACTCCACGAACAGGTTCTCGGCGTAGTTCGCGAAGCTCTCGTGGATCCACATGTCCGCCTGGTCCTGCATCGTGATGCTGTTGCCGAACCACTCGTGCGCGCTCTCGTGCACGATGATGAAGTCCCAGCCGAGCCCCTGCCCCGAGTGGGACAGGTCGATGCCTTGCCCGTTGGCGTAGTAGCCGTCCTTGTAGTGATTGCCGTAGGCGATGGCGCTCTGGTGCTCCATCCCGAGATGCGG
>DATJQI010000032.1:0-78591 GCA_035505915.1 Gemmatimonadales bacterium
CTCCGGATCAACAAGGGCCTGAAGCTCGGCCGCTTCGACGTGACGGCGTTCGCCGACATCCGGAACCTGCTCAACTGGAAGAACATCACCGGGCTGTTCGCCGAGACCAACGACGTCACGAACTCGGTCTATCAGCACAACTCGATCGCGGGCGAGTTCGTCACGCTGGCGAACGAGGCGAGCTCGAACGGCGCGCTGCGGGCGGACGGGGCCGTGATTCTCGGCAACTGCGCCGCCTGGGCCGGGGCCTCCGGGCCGGTCGATTGCGTCGAGCTCGAGCGGGCCGAGGCGCGGTTCGGCAACGGGGACGGCGTCTACACCGTCGCCGAGCAGACCAACGCCCTGAACGCGTACTACAACCTGTTCAACGGGCCCTACACGTTCTACGACTCGCCGCGCAACATCCGGCTGGGCTTCGAGCTGAACTTCTAAGCAGCGGGTCGGGCGGAAACGTTCGGGGGCGGCTCGAATCCGAGCCGCCCCCGATTGTTTTCCGCCGGCCGCAACGGGGCTCAGCCCGGGGGCGCGTCGGGGAGGGTGAAGAAGAACGTGGCCCCGCGCTCGGGTTCGGATTCCGCCCACACCCGCCCGCCGTGGCGGGTGATGATCCGCTGCACGGTCGCGAGGCCCACGCCGGTGCCCGGAAACTCGTCTTCCCGGTGGAAGCGCTGGAAGGTGCCGAAGAGCCGCTGGGCGTGCGCGAGGTCGAAGCCGGCGCCGTTGTCGCGGACGAAGAACACCTGGTGTCCGGCCTCCTGGCCGGAGCGGCCGAATTCGATGCGCGCCTTTCCGCGGCGGCCGCTGAATTTCCAGGCGTTCCCGAGAAGATTCGCGAGCACGGCCCGGAGGAGCGTCCGGTCGCCGGGGGCCGTGAGGCCCAGCTGGATGACGAAGTCGGCGGCCCGCTCCGGACTCCCCGCGCGCAGCTCGTGACTCACTTCCTCCGCGAGGGCGGTGAGGTCCACCGCCACGCGCGCGAGCGGCGCCTTGCCCGCGCGGGACAGAGTCAGCATCCCCTCGATGAGGGCCTGCATCCGCTCGACGGCGTTCCGGATCCGGGCCAGATGGGACCGGCCCTCGGCGCCCAGGACCTCCCCGAAGTCGGTGCTCAGGACCTCGCGGAATCCGCCGATGGCCCGCAGCGGGGCGCGGAGATCGTGGGAGACGGAGTAGGAGAACGCTTCGAGCTGCCGGTTCGCGACTTCGAGCTCCTCGGTGCGCTCGGCGACGCGCCGCTCGAGGTCGTGGTTCGCCGCCCGCAGGTCGCGCAGCGCCTGATCGCGCGCCGCCTCGGCCTTCAACACCCGCACGATCTGCCGGCACATCCATTCCCCCTGGCGGTCCCGCTCGGACTCGTCCCCTTCCAGCAGGATGTCGGGTGGAACGTAGAACAGGTTGTCCTCGTTGAGCGTGTCGCCGACGTAGACGCTCCGGTGCGTCAGCAGCGCGTGCCGCACGGCGTGGTGGGGCAGGAGATCCCGCCGGTACTGGCAGATGCCGCGGAGCGGCTTCTCATGGAAGACCTGTTCGAGGCGGGACTCATATTCCACCAGGTGGGTGAAGTTCTTCTCGCTGCCCAGCTCCCAGGCCATGTCGCCGGTGGCGCAAAGGCCGAGGAAACCGTCACTCACCGCGTCGTCGATGAGGCCGCGCAGGGTCTGCACCAGGGACTGGGGGTCGAACGTGCCGCCGGCGAGATGGCTCCGGTCCGCGGAGAGGACCAGCGCGCCCCGGCGGACCTCGCCGCCGGTGTCGATGCCGCGGTCCCCGAGGGCGCTGTCGATCATCTGGAGGGTGTCCGGATCGCCCAGGTAGAGGCAGCGCCACCGGTCGTTGATGCCGTCGATCAGAAGCGGGGCGATGACGGGGAGCTGCTCGGACGGGTGCCCGTCGTAGATCAGGCACTTGTGGCGGCTGGATTCGGTGGGCGCGGGTTCAGGGCTCATAACAGAGCATACCGCACAGCGGGCCATCTGCCAAGTAGGCCACGTCAGGCGTCGAGGAAGCGAGGCCTCTGCTCGGCCGTCGGGACGACGCACGCCGGCCCCCCGATGCGGTGCCGGTGTCGGGCGATCTCGCGGTAGGCCCAGTCGCGGATGGGGAGGGGTACGAGGGCGGCGAGGGTTCCGAGGACCGCCCATCCGCCGCCGAGGTAGCGGGCGGCGCGGATGGCGGCGGCCGAGCGCAGCCGCGGAGGGTCGGGGGGCTCGTACCACACCATCGAGTCCACGCCGTCGAGGTCGGGATGCCCGGCCCGCACGCGCCGTCCCGTTTCCCCCGTGAGGGAGGCGAAGTGGAGGTCGTGGCGGGGTCCTTCGTGCCGGAGGAGGAACTGGACGCTGCGGGCGCAGAAGCCGCAGGCGCCGTCGTACAAGAGGAGGGGAGAGTTCATCGGGGGCTCACCCGGCTCGCTGTCGCTCGTAGTACCTCCGGGCCTTGTCGCGGTTGCCGCAGCCGTTCATGTCGCACCAGCGGCGGCTCGAGTTCTTGGACTGGTCCAGGAAGAGCCAGGAGCAGCTTTCGGAGGCGCATTGCCGGACGCGGCCGATGTCGTCGCCCATCAGCAAGGTGGCCGCCGCCCGGCTGACCGGCCACAGCATCGCGTCCAGGTTGCGTTCCGGGTGGATCCATTCGGACGTAAACCGCCGGTTGGCGTGGACGATCTGGGCGTGTGGCGCCGCCCGGCGGACAGACTCGTTCAGGGCTTCGAGCGCCGGGCCCGGGATCGTGCGTCGGTGCGCCACGGCGGAAAAGACGTCGTAGATCGCGTCCCGGAGCTCGGTCGCGTGGCGCAGGGCGGTGCGGGCGGTGCCGGGCGCGTCGGACGCCAGGTGGCGCAGGTGCTCGGTGGTTTTGCCGGTGATGACCCCGGCCTCCGTCCCCCACTCGAGGAGCCGCTCGTAGTCCGTGAGCAGCTCGCGGGGGCGACCCGTGGTGCGGTCGTCGACCGTGTTCGCGAAGTCCAGGCAGGGATTCCCGCCCGTGAAGGCGAAGGAGGGCGGCGTGATCCGGGTCATGGGAGCCTAACCATCAAAGGTCACTTGACAGGTTACAGTCTCTGCGGCTAGCGTATCACCAGTATAACACAGTTTGACGGTTATGTCAGCCTCGCGCAGAGGGCCGGAATGAGTGGAAAGAGCATGGACATGATCCCGCTGATCATGATCATCGGGGGAGGGGTGCTGTATCACGTCTGTCAGAAGGCGACGCCGGCGGGCCTGCATCCGTTTCTGGCGTTGGGCATCTCCTTCGGCCTGGCCTCGGTGGCCTGCCTGGTGCTGTTCGTCGGGAACCAGGGCCTCGGGGCGGCGGGACTGCACCGCGTCAACTGGACCTCGATCGCGCTGGCCGCCGCCCTGATCCTCATCGAGTCGGGCTACCTCATCGGCTATCGTGCCGGCCTGCAGCTGAACCGTACCGCGTTCGCCTGCAACAGCCTGGTGTCCCTCGTCCTCCTGGCCGTCGGGACCTTGTCCTATGGCGAGCGCTTCGGGGTGCGGACCGGCCTGGGGATGGTGCTGTGCCTGGCGGGGTTGGTGGTGTTGCGCTGACGTCGGGCGGCCTGAAGGCCTTGAACTTGAGGACGACTGCGGGGGAGCGACGGCGGCTATGGAGCGAGGCGGTCCCTCCTCCCGGCGTCCGCCTTCGAGGTGGACGTCGCGCCTCCGGAGGATAGCTTCCCCCCGTGCACAAGAACCGGCTGGAAGCGTTCAGCGACGGCGTGATCGCGATCATCATCACCGTCATGGTCCTCGAGCTCCGCGAGCCACCCGGCGCCTCCCTGGCCGATCTCCGGGGGGCGGCACCGGGACTGCTCTTCTATGTGCTGAGCTTCGTCTTCGTGGCCATCTACTGGAACAACCATCACCACATGTTCCAGGCCGTCCAGAAGGTCAACGGCGCGGTGCTGTGGGCGAACCTGCTGCTCCTGTTCTGGCTCTCGCTGATTCCCTTCGCCACGAACTGGATGGGCGAGCACTTCGGGCCCGTGCCCGTGGCGGCGTACGGCGTGGTCCTGCTCGCGGCGGGGATGTCGTACTATCTCCTCTCCCGCCTGCTCCTCAGAACGCACGGCCCCGATTCGGTACTCGCGAAGGCCATCGGGCAGGACGTGAAAGGCGTGGTCTCCGTGCTCATCTATCTGGTCGCGGTCGTTATCGCGGCGTTCCGGCCGGCGGTGGCCTGCGCGCTGTACGTGGTCGTCGCGCTGATGTGGTTCGTACCCGACCGGCGGATCGAGAGTCTCTTGCGGTAGAGGCCGGCTCCCCGGGAAAGCAGCCTGCAAGGGACGCAGTCGTGCTAATGTATCATTTGCATCAATCACATGTATCTTATACATTAAGTCATATGGCTTCCCGCAAGAACGCGCCGCCCCCGCCCCCGCCCCCCCGCCGCGGGGTGCGGGAGCCGGTCCAGGTCTACCTGGACCGGGAGGACCGGGAGCTGCTCGAGCGGCTGGCCCGCGCGCAGGGCTGGTCGCGCGCGGAGGTCCTGCGGCGCGGGCTGCGCGGCCTGGCGTCCCAGGGGCTGGCCGGGGGCGCTCCCGGCGGAGCCCTCATCTCCCTCGTCGGGCTGATGGGAGACGGGCCGGGCGTGCCGGCCGATCTGGCCGCCGGGCACGATCGCCATCTCCTGCAGGCCGATGAGGAGCATGAACGCCGGTCGCGCGTGGATTGACACGGGGGCCCTGGTGGCCCTCGCGTCGCCGCGGGACCAGTACCACGCTCGGGCGCTGGCGGTGGCGCGGTCCCGGCAGGCTCCCGGCCACGAGTGGGTGAGCAGCGTCCTGGTCCTGGGGGAGTTTCATCGGCTGGTGCTGCACCGGGCGGGGCCGGCGCCGGCGCGCGCGGCGGTGGGGCGATTGCTGGCGGACCCCGCGACCCGGTGGCTCGAGGTCGGGCCCGCGGAGGTCTCGGGGGCGGCGAGCGCCTGGCTGGAGCGGTTTCCCGATCAGGATTACTCCCTCACGGACGCGGTGAGCTTCGAGCTGATGCGGCGTGAGGGCATCGTCGAGGCGTTCGGCTTCGACCGGCACTACGTGACGGCGGGATTCCGGTTGCTCGGGTGACGGAGGCCACCCGCCGCGTTTTTCGGGTCCCGGCGGCGTGGTTCGGGTTATGGCGTGGGGTCACGCCGTGCCAGGTTTGCCATCGTGTCCGCGCGTTCGTGGCTCGCCCGCTGCTGGCTCGGCGCAGCGCTCTGCGCCTGCGGCGGCGCGCCCGGCGCGTTTCCCGGGTGCCCGGTCGACGGGGAAGCGGTGCGGGCGAACGTCCGCGGGCTCAACCGGCTCAAGAACCGCGCGGTGTCGCCGCTCGCGGCCGACATCGACTCGACCGTCACCCTCGGCGCTCTGCTCGCGCCCGGCGACGATCGCGGCCGGTGGAGCGAGCGGCGGGCGGCGACGATCGTGGGCTACGTGCGCGACGTGAAGGTGGGGGGTGTGGAGACCGTCAATTGTTTCGCCAAGGTGCCGGACCATCGCGACACCCACATCGAGCTGGTGGCCGACGCGGCGGACACGGGCCAGTTGCCGCTGATCGTCGAGGTCACGCCGTGGTGGCGGGAGCAGGCCCTCGGCCGGGGGCTCGATTGGTCCACCGACGGGCTGCGGGCGGCGCTGCGGGGCCGTCGGGTCCGGGTCACGGGCTGGCTGTTGTTCGACGCCGAGCACGAGCGGCAGGCCGAGCACACGGCGCCGGGGAGTGCGGGGAACTGGCGCGCGACGGCGTGGGAGCTGCATCCGGTGACGGCGCTCGAGGTCGTCGGGCCGTGACTCGGCGCGCGACTCTCACACCGTTACTCACACCACCAGGATTGGGAAAGAAAAAGCCCGACACCGGAAGTCGATGTCGGGCTTCGTCTTCAAACAGTCGGGGCGAGAGGATTTGAACCTCCGACCTCCTGGTCCCGAACCAGGCGCGCTAACCGGACTGCGCCACGCCCCGAAGCAATGCTGGCAAACAGAAAGCAGTACTAGACGCACAGACGCTCACTGCTAGACGCGCAGACGCTCACTGCTAGACGCACAGACGCACAGATGGGTTGCAGGGGGCGGTGAACACGTCCTGTAGGACCGAATCCCGTTCACCATCTACGCGTCTGTGCGTCTGCGAACTAGTCTACAGGATGCGCCCAGAGGGAGTCGAACCCCCAACCTCTTGATCCGTAGTCAAGCGCTCTATCCAGTTGAGCTATGGGCGCGGATCCGAAGTCGGAAGTGGGAGCGCGGAACGCGGAACCGTGACGGCACCCCAAACACTTCCGCATTCCGACTTCCGCGTTCCGAGTTCGTCATGGGCGGTACAAGACTCGAACTTGTGACCTCCACGATGTCAACGTGGCGCTCTAACCAACTGAGCTAACCGCCCAAGAGACTAGACGCTCAGACGCACAGACGCGAAGACGCACAGGAGATCGCAGAACTCGGTCAACAGGGCACCGGTGCACCGCCCACCGTTGACCATCTGCGCGTCTGTGCGTCTGTTCACCAGCCGTACAAATAGCGGGGGTGGGATTTGAACCCACGACCTCCGGGTTATGAGCCCGGCGAGCTACCAGACTGCTCCACCCCGCGACGATTTCGAACTCGGAACGTGGAACGCGGAATTCGGAACGGGTGCGATACCTGCCTCGCCTCTCGATGCCAGCCTCACACCACTTCCGCGTTCCGACTTCCACCTTCCCACTTTGGAAAGAGCGGGAAACGGGACTCGAACCCGCGACCCCAACCTTGGCAAGGTTGTGCTCTACCAACTGAGCTATTCCCGCAGCAAGCTAGACGCGCAGACGCATAGACGCGCAGACGCCTAGGACCACCCCTGCCGCCCCAAGAATGTAACCGGGGCGCCCGCACCCTGTGTACAGCAACCCATCGGTGCGTCTAAGCGTCTACAGCCTAGCAGGAATGGAGGCGAGGGGGATCGAACCCCTGACCTCGTGAATGCCATTCACGCGCTCTCCCAACTGAGCTACGCCCCCCTTGTGTTTCCTGCCTTTGCAGGGATATTGCGCCCCCGGAAAGGCCCCTGGGCGGGAACACGGCATCTTATCGGGGCGTTCTATCAGTGTCAAGCGATGTTGGGCCTTCGGTGAACTTTCCGGGGCCTCGATGGTACTAGGCTCGACCGAGACCAAAATCCCCAATGGCAAAGCACTCAAAGAAGAAGACCCAGACCCCGGCCAAGAAGGTCACCGCCAAAAAGCCGGTGACCGCCAAGGCCCCCGCTCCCCCGGCGCCTCCGGCCCCGGCCCCCAAGGCCAAGGTCGCCAAGAAGCGCGGGCGGCGCCGCGGCCTGCTCACCGGCCTGGGCCACCACGAGCACGAGCGCGACATCCTCGACCAGTACCTCCACGAGGTCTCCAAGACCCCGCTCCTCACCCAGAAAGAGGAGATCGCACTGGCCCGGAAAGTCCGCGCCGGCGACCAGGAGGCGATGCAGGAGCTCGTCAAGCGCAACCTGCGCTTCGTCATCTCCGTGGCCAAGAAATACCAGAACCGCGGCCTTCCGCTCACCGACCTGATCGGCGAGGGGAACGTCGGGCTGCTCACCGCCGCCCGCAAGTTCGATCCGGACCAGGGCGTCAAGTTCATCTCCTACGCCGTGTGGTGGATCCGGCAGGCCATCCTCGCCTCCCTGGCCCGCCAAGGCCGGACCGTGCGCGTGCCGCTGAACCGCACCGCCGACCTGTCCCGCATCGTCCGTACCGCCGAGTACCTGCGGCAGACGCTGCGGCGGGAGCCGACCCCGGAAGAGATCGCCGACGCCACCAAGCTGTCGCTCGAGGTGGTGCAGTCCCTCGCCGCCCTGAACACGGGCGATGTACGACTCGACGCCCCGCTCGATCCCGACGGTGACCGCTCGCTCATCGAGCGCTTCATCGCCGAGGACCTGCCGGACACCGAAGACCAGGCGATGGACCGGTTCCTCTCGGACGAAGTCGAGAACGCGCTGAACACCCTCCAGCGCCGCGACGCCAAGGTCCTGCGCCTCTACTTCGGCCTGGACGGCGGCCGCGAGCACACCCTGGAAGAGATCGGCGGCCTCCTCGGCGTCACCCGCGAGCGCGTCCGCCAGCTCCGGGACCGCGCCCTGAAACGCCTCCGGGACGGAGACGTGGGTAAGGCGTTGGGGAGCTTCGCTGCCTAGCTGTTAGTTGTTAGGCGGTTAGTCGGTTAGTGGTGGCCGGGAGAAATCCCGGCCATCGTCGTTTTACCTAACCGCCTAACCGCCTAACCGACTAACCGACTAACCGACTAACCGCCTAACCGACTAACCGCCTAACCGACTAACCGCCTAACCGACTAACAACTAGCTTCTCCGAGTGATCACCGCCCTGGGCCAACGCACCATCGCCGCCATCAAGGCGGTCGGGCGCCTCGGCCACTTCCTGGGGGACACGGTCCGGGCCCTCCCGGATGTCCGGATCTGGATCCCCCTGGCGCTCACCCAGATGCGCCGGGTCGGCGTGGACTCCCTGCCCGTCGCGCTCTTCATCGCCGCCTTCACCGGCATCGTCCTCGCCCTCCAGGCCTCCTACACGTTCACCGGCACCGTGCCCCTGTATTTCGTCGGGACCCTGGTCGGCAAGACGATGATGCTCGAGCTCGGCCCCGTCCTCCCCGGCCTCGCCCTCGCCGGCCGGGTGGGCGCGAGCATGGCCGCGGAGCTCGGCACGATGCGGGTCACCGAGCAGGTGGACGCCCTCGAAACCCTGGCCTACGACCCCCAGAGCTTCCTGGTCATTCCGCGCGTCGTGGCCGGCGTCACGATGTTCCCGGTGGTCGTGGCCTTCGCCATCGCGGTGGGCATCGTGACCGGCTGGCTGACCAGCCTGGCTCTCCTGGGGCTCTCCACCCCCGAGTTCCTCAAGGGCTTGAAGCTCTTCTATGTGTTCAAGGACGTCTGGTTCGGCCTGTTCAAGAGCGCCACCTTCGGGGGCACCATCACCCTCGTCGGGTGCATGGTGGGGCTCAACACGCGCGGTGGCGCGGAGGGCGTGGGGCGGAGCACCACCCGTGCCGTGGTCTATTCCGCCGTGCTCATCCTGGTGCTCGACGCCTTCTGGGCGATGGTCCTCCTGTGATCGAGTTCAAGGGGGTCCGGAAGGCGTTCGGGGAGCAGGTCGTGCTGGACGACCTGTCGCTCACGGTGCGGGACCGCGAGACCATGGTGGTCATCGGATACTCGGGGACGGGCAAGAGCGTGCTCCTGAAGCACGTGGTCGGGCTGTTGCAGCCGGATGCGGGGCAAGTCATTGTTGACGGGCAGTCGGTCCCGGACCTGGAGCGCGACGGCCTGGCGGCGCTGCGGGAGCAGATCGGCTACGTGTTCCAGTTCGCCGCGCTCTTCGATTCGATGACGGTGGCCGACAACGTGGCCCTGGGACTCCGGCGGCGGGAGATGTCCGAGGACGAGATCGGCCAGCGGGTGGCCGAGGCGCTCGCCCTGGTGGACCTGACGGGAACGGACGACCGGATGCCGGCCGAGCTGTCGGGGGGGATGCGGAAGCGGGTGGGGATCGCGCGGGCCATCGCCCTCCGGCCGCGCTACATCCTCTATGACGAGCCGACCACCGGCCTCGATCCGGTCACCTCGGCCGTGATCGACCAGCTGATGGTGCGGACCCGGGAGCACCTGGGCGTGACCGGCATCGTGGTCACCCACGACATGCGCAGCGCCTACACGGTGGGGGACCGGATCGCCATGTTGTACGAGGGCCGGATCCGTCAGGTGGGAACGGTCGCCGAGGTCCAGGCGACCCAGGACCCGCTGGTGCGACAGTTCATCGAAGGGAATCCTTCGTGAAACGGGAGAACGAGTTCGCCGTCGGACTCGCGGTGATCGCCGCGTTGACGCTCGTGGTGGGCGGCGCGCTGTGGCTCTCGGGGGCGCACCTGGGCAGGACCGAAGCCGTCTACACCGCCCGCTTCCGCACCGTCGGCGGCCTCGGCGTCGGGAACCCCGTGGTGCTCCGCGGCGTGCGGATCGGCCGGGTGGAGGCGATCCGGCTCGCCTCCGGCAACTGGGTGGAGGCCGACCTCAAGGTCTACACCGGCGTCTCCCTGCCGTCCCGCCCCGCGGCCATCGCGGCCTCGGCCTCGCTCTTCGGGGAGTGGGCCGTGACGCTGACCTCCCAGGACCAGCTGCCGGACGACCCCAACGTGCGCGCCGCCATCGCGGAGGCCGCCACCGGTGGCGGCGCCAAGTGGCCGGGGACCACGCTGCCCGACATCGGCCAGCTGACCGCGCAGGCGTCCCGCATCGCCACCGACATCGGGACCGTCGCCAACCGCATCCAGACCGCGTTCGATTCGAACGCCGTCAACGAGCTGCGGCGGTCGATCCGCGACTTCGGCCAGATCGCCGACCGTCTGGTGAAAGTGACCGACGAGCAGGCCACCGTCGTGGGCAACGTCGGCCGCAACTTGCAGAACGGCTCGCAGGCCCTGTCGGACGCCGCCTCCCGGCTGCAGACCACGATGGGCCGGGTGGACAGCGCCACCAGCGCGGGGCAGATCTCGTCGATCCTGAACAACACCACGGCCGCCAGCCAGGACATCCGGACCACCTCGGCCGACCTGCGCGACCTGGCGGAAGCGGCGCACCGGAACCAGGAGAGCCTGGTGCGGGTCCTGGTGTCCGCGGATACGGTGATGTCCCGGATCGCGAACCGGACCGGCACACTGGGCCTGCTCGTGGCGGATTCGTCGCTCTACAAGGAGACGACGTTCACGATGATCCAGCTCCGGCAGCTCCTGGCCGACATCCAGGCCAATCCGCGCAAGTACTTCACGTTCAGCGTTTTCTAGGGAGAGCGGATGGCCCGGCAGCAGAAGAAGGCCGTGCGGGAGACCAGCGCCGGCGGGGTGGTGTTCCGGCGCGCAGGCGGGGTCACCCGGTACCTCCTCATCCGCGACTCCTACAAGAACTGGGGCTTCCCCAAGGGTCACTTGAAAACGGCGGAGCCGCCGGCCGACGCGGCGCGCCGGGAAGTGGAAGAAGAAACCGGGCTCACGGACCTGGTGCTGCACGGCCCCATCCGGGTGATCGACTGGTACTTCCGGTTCAAGGGCAAGACCATCCACAAGTACTGTCACTTCTTCCTCTTCGAGTCGCGCGACGGCGAACCCAAGCCCCAGCTCGAGGAGGGCATCACCGCCTGCCACTGGCACGCGCTCGACGACGCCGTGTCGACCATCTCGTACGACAACGCCCGCGGCGTGCTCCGGCGCGGCGCCGAGATGGTCCGCGCCCTTCAGGAGGTGCCGGAGCCCGGGCCGTGATTGCCGTCGTCCCCATCTACCACCCCCGCGCGGACGCGAGGCGGGCGGTGCGGCGGGGATATCCGAACGGCCACTCGGCGGGGCGGGGTGGGGGGGTCCGGGTCTGCCGCGGAGCCGAGCAGGTCCGGCGGTATCTGCTGCAGCGTCTGGTGGATGCGGTGGTGCTGGACGTGAAGTCCGCCCCCGCGGATGTCTTCGAGCTTCCCGGCCGTTTTCCCCGGATCCCGTTCTACGCGCTGTCGGCCTTCCGTCCCGAAGACGGCCCGGTGCTCGAGCGCTGCCGCGCGGCCGGGTTCGCCGGCGTCTTGATCGAGGGAGTCGACAACGCGGTGCTGGGGGAGTGGATCGCCGCCCGGACCGCGGACGCGGCCCGGCGTCAGGCGCTCGCCGAGGCACCGCGGCTCCTCCGGCTCGCCGAGCCGCTGCAGCGGAGCGCCTGGGCCGAAGTGCTCCGGCGTGTGGGGCGGCCCACCACCACCGCCCAGGTGGCCCAGGCCCTCGGCGTGACGCGGGAGTACCTGTCGCGGCAGTTCGGGGCCGGCGGCGCGCCGAACCTCAAACGGGTGATCGATCTGGCGCGGGTGGCCTGGGCCGCCGACCTGCTGTCCAACCCCGGGTATCCCGTGGGCGTGGTGGCGCGGGTGCTGGGGTACGCGTCGTCGGCCCACCTGGCCGCCGCGGCCCGGCGGGTGGCGGGTGTTCCGGCCTCGGAGCTCGGGGCGCTGGGCGCGCGGGGCGTCCTGGCCCGCTTCGCCCGGGGCCGGACCCGGTCGCGCGAATAGCCGGCCGCCTCTAGGTTTTGGCCCTCCCGCGGCCGCTTGCCGAGGGTCCCTTTCTTGTGATATTTTTCACAATCTCTCACACGACGGCTTATGGCGACTGATTCCATCCTGCGACCGGGCGAGCTGAAGGACATCCTTCTCAGGGAAATCCAGGCCGCGGACCTGGCGGACATCGACGTTCGCGAAGTCGGCACGGTGCTGGAGGTGAAGGACGGCATCGCCCGGATTTACGGACTGTCCGCCGCGATGGCCGGCGAAATGCTCGAGGTGACGGCCTCCGGGACCGGCGAGAAGATCACCGGCCTGGCGCTGAATCTCGAAGAGGACAACATCGGCGCCGTGATCCTGGGGGATTACCTCCAGCTCCGTGAAGGCGACGAGGTCCGCCGCACCGGCCGGGTGCTCGAGGTGCCGGTGGGTCCCGCGATGGTCGGCCGGGTGGTGAACGCCCTGGGCCAGCCGGTGGACGGGATGGGTCCCATCAAGACCACCGTCACCCGGAAAGTGGAGATCGTCGCCCCGGGCATCATCAAGCGGCAGCCGGTGAAGGAGCCCCTCCAGACCGGGATCAAGGCCATCGACGCGATGATCCCGATCGGCCGCGGCCAGCGCGAGCTGATCATCGGCGACCGCGGCACCGGGAAGACCGCCATCGCCATCGATACCATCATCAATCAGAAGGGCACCGGCGTCATCTGCGTGTACATCGCCATCGGCCAGAAGAACTCGACGGTCGCGGCGGTGGTGGAGCGCCTCAAGGAGCACGGCGCGATGGCCTACACCATCGTGGTCGTGGCCTCCGCGTCCGAGCCCGCGCCGATGCAGTACATCGCCCCGTACTCGGGCTGCACGATGGCCGAGTACTTCATGTACAACGAGAAGAAGGCGACGCTGTGCGTGTACGACGACCTGTCCAAGCAGGCCGCCGCCTACCGCCAGCTCTCCCTGGTGCTCCGCCGGCCCCCCGGCCGCGAGGCGTATCCCGGCGACGTCTTCTACCTCCACAGCCGCCTGCTGGAGCGCGCCGCCAAGCTGTCCGACGAGATGGGCGGCGGCTCTCTCACGGCGCTCCCGATCATCGAGACCCAGGCCGGTGACGTATCGGCGTACATCCCGACCAACGTCATCTCGATCACCGACGGCCAGATCTTCCTCGAAACCGACCTGTTCTATTCGAACGTGCGTCCCGCGGTGAACGCCGGCATCTCGGTGTCCCGCGTGGGCGGCAACGCGCAGATCAAGGCGATGAAGCAGGTGGCCGGCCGGCTCCGGCTCGATCTGGCCCAGTACCGCGAGCTCGAAGCCTTCGCCCAGTTCGGCTCCGACCTGGACGCCGCCACCCAGCGCCAGCTGGCCCGGGGCCAGCGGACCGTGGAAATCCTGAAGCAGTCCCAGTACCAGCCGGTGCCCGTCGAGCAGCAGGTGATGATCATTTTCGCGGTGACCAACGGGCTCCTGGACGACGTGGACGTGAAGGAGATCCGGGCCTGGGAGAAGGGGTTCCACGAGTACCTGGCGGCGCAGCACCCGCAGATCGGCGAGGAGATCCGGACCAAGAAGGCTCTGTCGGACGATCTCCAGGCCCGTCTCAAGAAGGCCATCGAGGAGTACAAGGCGGTCGGCGCCCGCTAATGGCTCAGGCCCGGGAGCTGCGCCGCCGCATCAAGTCGGTCCAGAGCACGCGGCAGATCACGCGGACGATGGAGATGGTGGCCACGTCCAAGCTGAAGCGCGCCCAGGACCGGGTGGTGGCGGCGCGGCCCTACGCCACGGCGCTGGCCGACGTGATCGGGGACCTCTACGCTCCGGACCTGGCCGAGCAGTTCCCGCTCTTGCGGCAGCCGGGGCCCGAGGGGGTCCGGCGGGTGGCGCTCATCGGGGTCACCGCGAACCGCGGTCTCTGCGGCGCCTTCAACACCAACCTGATCCGGGAGACCCGCCGCCGCCTGGCGGATCTCGAGGGCCAGGGCGCGCAGGTGGACCTGCACCTCGTGGGCCGGAAGGGCGCGGCGTTCTTCCGCTTCACCAAGCGCGCCGTGGCGTCGCAGCGCACCGACATCGGGGAGCGGCCCACCGCCGACCACGCGCAGGAAGTGATCGCGCCCCTGCTCGAGCAGTTCGCGGCCGGGAAGCTGGACGCGGTGGAGATCGTCTTCGCGAAGTTCAACAGCGCCATCTCCACACCCGCGACGACGATGCGGATCCTCCCCATCGCGCCGCCCGCCGCGAAGGCCGCGGGCGTGCCCAAGGCGGACTACCTCCTGAAGCCTTCGGCGGCCGCGATTCTGGAAGAGCTGCTGCCGCTGTACGTCCGGAACCAGGTCTACCGGGCGCTGGTCGAAACCGCCGCGGGCTTCTACGGCTCGCAGCGCACCGCGATGAAGAACGCGACCGACAACGCCGGCGACATGCTGGACATTCTCCGGCGGACCTACAACCGGGCGCGGCAGGGACAGATCACGCAGGAGCTGGCGGAGATTGTGGGCGGAGCGGAAGCGCTGAACGGATAGGTGTCGGGTGCCAGGTGTCGGGTTTCAGGCCTTTCGAACCCGACTCCTCACGGCAGACCCGACACCCGACACCCGACACCTGACACCTGATACCTGAGACTCTCAATGGCGACGAAGACCAAGGCAGCTCCGAAGAAGCCCGCCGGGGATACGGCGCAGAACGTCGGGCGGGTCGTGCAGGTCATCGGCCCGGTGCTCGACGTCGAGTTCGAGCCCCAGCACATCCCCGAGCTGTACAACGCGGTGGTCGTGGAGCACGCCGGCGGCAAACTGGTGGCCGAAGTGCAGCAGCACATCGGGCGGAACCAGGCGCGCGCGGTCGCGATGAGCTCCACGGACGGCGTGGTCCGCGGGATGCCGGTGATCGACACCGGCAGCCCCATCACGGTGCCGGTGGGCAAGGCGGCCCTTGGCCGGATCCTCAACGTGCTGGGCGACCCCGTGGACGAGGGGCCCGCCATTCCCGCCTCCGCCGAGCGGTGGCCCATCCACCGGGAGACCCCGAAGTTCGTGGATCTCGAGCCCAAGACCGAGATCTTCGAGACCGGCATCAAGGTCGTGGACCTGATCGCCCCCTTCGTGAAGGGCGGCAAGATTGGGCTCTTCGGCGGCGCCGGCGTGGGCAAGACCGTCATCATCCAGGAGCTCATCCACAACGTGGCGCTGGGCCACGGTGGCCGTTCCGTGTTCTGCGGCGTGGGGGAGCGGACCCGCGAAGGGAACGACCTCTATCTGGAAATGAAGGAGTCCGGCGTCATCGACTCCTGCTCCCTCATCTACGGGCAGATGAACGAGCCGCCCGGCGCCCGGCTCCGCGTGGGCCTCTCGGGCCTCACCGTGGCCGAGTACTTCCGGGACGTCGAAGGCCAGGACGTGCTGGTGTTCATCGACAACATCTTCCGCTTCACCCAGGCCGGGTCCGAGGTGTCGGCGCTCCTCGGCCGGATGCCGTCGGCGGTGGGGTACCAGCCCACGCTGGCCACCGAGATGGGGGCCCTGCAGGAGCGGATCACGTCGACCAAGAAGGGCTCGATCACGTCGGTGCAGGCGATCTACGTGCCCGCCGACGACCTGACCGACCCCGCGCCCGCCACGGCGTTCTCGCACCTGGACGCCACGGTCGTGCTCTCGCGGCAGATCGTCGAGCTCGGCATCTACCCCGCGGTGGACCCGCTCGCCTCGAGCTCGCGGATCCTGGACGCCCAGTACCTGGGCGACCGGCACTACAAGGTGGCCACGGAAGTCCAGCGCATCCTCCAGCGCTACAAGGATCTGCAGGACATCATCGCGATCCTCGGAATGGACGAGCTCTCCGAAGAGGACAAGACCCTGGTGGCGCGCGCCCGGCGGGTCCAGCGCTTTCTGTCCCAGCCGTTCTTCGTGGCGTCCCAGTTCACGGGACTCGAGGGCAAGTACGTGAAGCTCGAGGACACCGTGGCGTCGTTCGAGCGCGTGGTCTCGGGCGAGTTCGACCATCTGCCCGAGCAGGCGTTCTACATGCAGGGCGGCATCGACGACGTGGTGGCCCAGTCCAAGAAGATGGCGGGCGCCTGATGCGGGTCGTGGTGATCTCTCCGGAACAGTCGGTCTTCGACGGCGACGCCGATCAAGTCGTGGCGCCCGCCTTCGACGGCGAGGTGGGCATTCTCCCCCGGCACGCGCCGTTCATGACGCTGCTCGGGAACGGCGTGCTGGCCGTGAAACAGGGCGCCACCACCAGCCGGTTCCAGGTGAGTGGCGGATTCCTGCAGGTCCTTCAGGATACGGTCAGGGTGGTGGCGGGGGAGGCCCGAACCGCCTGATCCAGGGAACTCGCACGGTGGATTCGTGTATCCCCATTCGCTAGTCGGTTAGTTGTTAGTCGGTTAGACGGTTAGGGCTCCTCCTCGCTGGGGTTCCTAACCGTCTAACCGACTAACTACCTGCGTCTGTTGATTTTCCCCCAGTGACTTCCTACCGTTGGGCGGGGTTAGACCCCTGACGGGTCCGGACCATCCGGTCTCGCGGCGATTCACCAGTGCGGAGGGCACTCATGAAACGCGAATGGCTTCTGGTAGCGTTGGCGATCGGCGCGGCGGCCCCGGCATCGGCCCAGCTGATCGGCATGCCGGTGTGGAACAGCCCGTCGGGCGGCACCGGGCTCACCATTTCCGGCGACTACGGCAAGCCGGACAACAACGGCGGCTCGGGCTCGGCCTTCGGCGGCCGCGCGACCCTCGGTCTCGGCACCCTGTCGGTGACCGCCGGCCTGGCCAGCGACAAGCCCAGCGGCGGCTCGAGCGTCACGTCCTACGGCGGCGACCTCGCGTTCCGCGTCATCGGCGGGCCGCTGGTGCCGGTCAAGATCAACATCCAGGGCGGGGCCGCCCACGCCTCGGTGTCGGGCGTCGGCTACACCAACGTCACCGGAGCGGTCGGCATCGGCGTCACCTTGCCCATGCCCGGAATCAGCATCGAGCCCTACGTCTCCCCCGGTATCCGGTACCAGAAGGTCGGCTCCATCGGCCCCATCGCCGGCGCCAGCAGCACGAATTTCGGATTCGCGGTCGGCGCCAACGTCGGCTTCGGGATGCTCGGCGTGCACCTGGCCTACGACCTCACCAAGGTCTCCGGCGGGAACGTCGGTATCTTCGGCATCGGCGTCCACCTGGCGCTGAAAGTGCCGCTCGGGATGTAGGCCGTTCACATTCACGCAGGCCGTCTTTACCTTTGGGGCGCGCCCCTCCGTACACCAGGGCGCGCCCCAAACCATTTCGGGAGACCCGTGCGACCCCTGACCCCGTTCGCTGTTCTGGCGCTGCTCCTCGGCGCGTCCGCCTGCGCCACCACATACGACGCCACGCGCCTCGGCGTACCGGTCACCCTGGCGGACTCGAGCCAGGCGCCCGCGGGCACCCCGTTCCGGGTGACCAAGCACCCCGTGTTCGTCTTGTGGGGATTGGTGACGGCCAGTGAGCCGAACCTCGAAGATCTCTTCGCCGGCCAGCTCGGCGCCGGGGCGTCCTTGACCCGGGTGCGGATCCATTCGCGGATGACCTGGAGCGACCTGCTGTTCACGGTGATCACCGCGGGCTTCGTGTCCCCCCGGTCCGTGACGTTCGAAGGCCAGATCGTGGGCGGGGCCGGCGCCGGCCCGGCGCCCACCGCCTCCCACTAGTCCAAGAGCCCCCGCACCAGCGCGGCGGTCCGCTCCGCCGCTCCACGTCCTTCTTCCACCACCCGCCGCGCCGCGAGCCCCGCCGTTCGCCGCGCGGCGGTGTCGTGATGCCAGACCGAGAGCCTTCCCACCAGCGCCTTGCGCCCGTCTTCGGGCAGCGTCACGGCGCCTCCCGCCTTCAGGAGCAGTCCGGCGTCCCGGCTCATCTGCCAGCGGGGCCCGAAAATCACCGGGATGGCGAACGCCGAGGGCTCGAGCACCGAGTGGAGCCCGGCCCGGTGGTACGCTCCGCCGACGAACGCCACGTCGGCGGCGGCGTAGAGATCCGCCAGGATCCCCACCCGGTCCACCACGATCAGCGGGGCCGAGCCGCCCGGCGCGAGCTGGGAGAGCCGGACCGGGCGGGGCAGGCCGGCCGCCTCCGCGCGGGTCGCGATGCCGGCCAGGTGGTCGGGGTTCGGTTCATGGGGTGCCAGCACCAGCCGGGCCGCCGGAAGCTGGATGCGGAGGTCGGCGAACGCGGGAAGCAGGACCGCTTCGTCCGCGGGCCACGTCGATCCCGCCACCAGCGTGTAGGCGCCGCCGCCGGGCACGGCGAGCCGCGCCAGCGCGTCCCCGGTCGGGTCGAGGCGCTCGGCCCGCTCGAGCACGCTGTCGTAGCGCGTGTCCCCGGTGATGGTGACCGCGCCGGGGCGGGCGCCCAGCCGCTCCAGCCGGCCGGCGTCGTCCTGGCTGATCGCCCCGATCCGGTCGAGCGCTTCGTAGGCCGGTCGGGCCCAGCCACGGGCGGGCCAGCGGAGCCGGGAGCTCGAGGGGGACACGGTCGCCGAGATCAGGCCCAGCTTCACCCCCCGGGCCGCGGCGCCGAGAGTGAGCTCCGGCCAGACGTCGAGCTTGGAGAAGATCAGCGCCGACGGCCGCAGCGCGTCGAGCGCGGCGCGGATGGCGGCGGGGCGGTCCCACGGGAGGTAATCGGCGATGTCCGCCGGCAGACTCTGCGCCAGCCGCTCCGCCGACGGCGAGAAGAACGTGTACGCCAGCTGCCAGTCGGGGCGCGTCGCGCGGAGCATCTCGACGACGGGCTTGGCCTGCAGTCCCTCGCCGACCGACGGCGCGTGAATCCACACGAGGGGGCGGCGGGGATCCCGCGCGCGCTCGCCCCAGGCGGCCAGCCGAGCCGCGAGCTCCCGCCGTCCTTCCAGACCCCGCGCGAGCTTGGGCGCGAAGCGGGCGGCCACCGGGGCGACGCCCGCCACCGTCCTGATGCCCAGCCGGTACCACAGCGACGGGCCCCGCGCCATTCAGGTGCCGGGGTGGGCGGTCTTCGCGGTGTAGATCGAGTCGAGTACCGTCTGGAGCACGGCGTACGGCGGAGCGCCCTCCAGCAACCCGCCCTCGATGTAGAAGGAGGGCGTGGCGTGCGCGCCGGCCCGGGCCGCACTGGCCGCATCGGCGTCGATGGCGGGCCGGGTCGCGTGCCCCTCGACGCAGGTTCGCAAGGCCGGCTGTGAGAGATGAAGAGAGTCGCCGAGTCCATACAGGTACGGCAGCGGCGCATCGAGGTCCGCCCACTCATCCTGGTGGTGGTACAGCAGATCGTGCATGGGCCAGAACTTCCCCTGCCGGGCCGCGCACATCGCCACCTCGGCGGCCGGGATGGTGTTCTTGTGGATGCTCGTCAGCGGAAGGTTGATGAACACCCAGTGGACCTTGCCGGTCTGGATGTAGTCGTGCTCCACTCTGGGAAGCTCGGTGATCGCGAACGCCCGGCAGGCGGGGCACTGGAAATCGGCCATTTCATACACGGTGACCGGCGCGGTGCGCGCGCCCTGGGAACGCTGGGCGGCTCCGTCGGCCTGCTGGCCGCGCCCCGGCGCGGCGGCGGCCAGAGCAAGGAGCGACACTGTAACAAAGCGGATACCGCGCACGGATTCCTTTCGGTTGAAGGGGCCGAACTCTTTTCCCGGCTGCATCTTGGGGGGGCCGCGCCGCCCGAGTCAAGCGCGCCCGGGGCGGACTGACACCATTCCGGCCGCGACAGCGTAGTTTTCGGGCCGTGATCCTCTCCTGGCTTCACCGGATCGCTCTGATCCTCCAGACGCTCACCATCCCCGCGCCCACCGGGTACGTGAGCGATTTCGCGGGCGTGCTCGACGCCGGCTCCATCAGCCGCATGACGGCGACCATCCAGGACCTGAAGGCCAGGACCAAGGCGGAGATCGCCGTGGTGACCCTGTCGAGCCTCCAGGGCCGCGACGCCGGGGACGTGGCCCTGCAGATCGGCCGGGCCTGGGGCGTCGGGGCGAAGGGGAATCCGGGTGATACGGTCCGCAACCGGGGGATCGTGATTCTCTTGGTGCCCCGCCAGAATCACCGGGCCGGCACGGGGAAATTCTGGATCGCGACGGGCCTGCAGAGCGAGGGGATCGTCACCGACGCGGAGGCGGGCCGGATCCGCGACGAGGTGACGCCCGAGCTGGCCCGGGAGGACTACGGCGACGCGCTGGTGCACGCCACGCAGCTCGTGGCCCAGCGTCTCGCGCAGGGGTTCAACGTCACCCTCGACTCGAGCACCACGCCCCCGGTGAATGAGCCCTCGGGCCGGGACGTGGGCCAGTCGCCGATCCCCTTCATCGTCATCGTCGCCCTGATGCTGCTCTTCGCGGGCCTCCGCTCCGGACTCCTGCCCGGGCTCCTCCTGGGGAGCGCCATGTCCCGTCGCAACCGGTGGGGCGGCTGGGGGAGCGGCGGCGGCTGGGGCGGCGGTGGGGGCAGCTGGGGCGGGGGCGGCGGTGGCGGCTTCGGCGGGTTCGGTGGAGGCGGCGGATTCGGCGGCGGCGGTGCGGGAGGGAGCTTCTAGTGGCCAAGACGACGGTGGAGCAATTCGCGGAGAGCGTTCGGGGGGCCCTGGGGGCCCATCTCGTCAGTCTCGTGCTGTTCGGGTCGGCGGCCCGGCGTGGTGACGGCGGCCCGGCGGACACGATCGTGATCCTGGACCGCGTCGACGGGGCGGCGCTGGCGTCGCTCGCCGCGGCGTCCCGCGACTGGCTGAAGGACGGCCATCCCGCGCCGCTCGTGTTCGGCGAGGGCGAATGGAAGGACTCGGCCGACGTGTTCGCCATCGAGCTCGGCGACATGCGGGCCCACCATCGCGTCCTGGCGGGGCGGGACCCCTGGGCCGGGGTGGCGCCGCGGGACGAGGATGTGCGCCGGCAGCTCGAGCAGGAGCTGCGCGGCAAGGTGATCCGCCTGCGGCAGGCGTACGTCGGCGCGGCGCGGGAGCCCGCCGAGCTCGGGCGGGCCGTGCTGGGCAGCGTATCGGGCTTCCTGACGATGCTTCGCGCGGTGCTGCGCCTGGCCCGGCGCGACGCGCCGGCGGACCGCGCCGCCCTCATCGCGGAGGCGGCGCCCCTGGTGGGGTTCGAGGCCGGCCCGGTGACCACGCTGGCCGTGGCGGCCCGCGAGCGTCGCGCCGTGAAGCTCGCCCCCGATGATCCCGCCGCCGCCGCCTATCTCGCGGCGGTGACGCGGACCGCGCAGTACGTGAACGACCTTCCCACAAGGAGTGATGGCCGGTGAACGCACGCCGTTTCCTTTCGGTGCTCGCGCTCGCGCTGGTGGCGGGCTGCGGGTACAACACGATCCAGACCTACGACGAGCAGGTGAACCAGGCCGGCGCGCAGATCAAGGTGCAGCTGCAGCGCCGCGCCGACCTCATTCCCAATCTCGTCGCGACGGTGAAGGGGTACGCCAAGCAGGAGGATACGATCTTCATCGCGGTGGCCAACGCGCGGGCCAAGCTGGCGGGTGCCGTGCAGAGCGGCGACCTGGCGCAGATGGCGCAGGCCAACGCCGGGCTGACCGCCCCGCTCGGCCGCCTGCTCGCGATCGCCGAGAATTACCCACAGCTCAAGTCGAACGAGAACTTCCGGTCCCTGCAGGACGAGCTGGAGGGGACCGAAAACCGGATCGCCGTCTCGCGGGGGGACTACAATCAGGCGGTGAACCAGTACAACGCGTACATCCGGCGCTTTCCGGCCGTCCTGACCGCCAAGATCATCGGCAAGGGACCGCGGCCGTACTACGATCTGGAGACGCCCGGCGCGGCGAACGCGCCGAAGGTGGATTTCTCGCATTGAAAAGAAAGTCGGTTAGTTGTTAGGCGGTTAGGCGGTAGTAAACAACCGAGGGGCCTCGAGAACCGGGGCCCCCCTCGTTACGAACTAACCGCCTAACCGCCTAACAACTAGTAACTAGTCGACGATCGCATCCGGCATCACGTAGTGCAGCGGATCGACCGCCTTGCCGTTCACCCACACTTCATAGTGCAGATGCGGTCCGGTGGCGAGGCCGGTGGCGCCGACGAGGGCGATCTTCTGGCCCCGCGTCACGCGCTGGCCCCGGACCACCAGGACCTTCGAGCAATGCGCGTACCGCGTCACCAGGCCGTAGCCGTGGTCGATGGTGACGAAGTTTCCGTAGCCGTCTTCCCAGCGCACGTCGGCCACCACGCCGGCGGCCGGCGCCTCGATTTCCGCGCCCATCGGAGCCGCCACGTCGATGCCTTCGTGCGGCCGCGCGAGGTGCAGGATGGGATGCACCCGCTCCGCGGTGAACGCGCTGGTCAGCCATCCCTTGGTGGGCATGATCGACGGCGTCGCGGCGAACCGGGTCTGGTGCGCGTGCAGCGAGTCGTAGGCGTCGCTCACGGACTTGGACAGGATGTCGGCGCGGCGGATCAGCCCGTCCATGTCCTCGCGCACCGCCAGCGCCTGCTGGCCCTCGGGACCCAGGGCCGCGAGCGAGTCGCGCTCGGACCAGGCGCCCGGAGGTCCGCCGATTCCCGCCAGACGGACGCCGGAGTCGAGCGGCGCGAGACCGGCGAGCAGCCGGACCTCTTCGTCGCGCTCCGCGAAGACGTGCAGGGTGTCCTGGAGATCGGAGAGACGAGACCGCATCCGCTGGAGCTCATCCGAGAGCAGGCGATTCTCGCGCTCGAGAGACCGGGAGCGCGTGATGCTGATGCCGCGCGTCAACGCCGCGCCGCCCAATACCAGCAGCACGAGGCCCAGGACGGAGCCGAAGCCGATGAGCGCCTTGACCACCGACAGCGACACCTCCATGGCACGGGAGGCTCCCGAGCCGTGAGGCACCAGCAGGACGGTCCAACGGCGATCGACTTTTTGGCTCACAAAGCTCCTAAAGGCCGACAAGAGCGCCAAACATAGGCCCGGGTACCAGGGGCGTCAACCGAGCCTGAAACCCCGTAACCGTTCACCCCACAGTGATTTAGGCCGCGGACTGCGGCTTGGGAAAAAGAATCGGCGGCTTTCCGACGGTGCGGCCGGCGGCAAGGGGGGTGTCCAGGTCCGTGAGGCGAACCTCCCCCCACGGCCTCCCGGGCGCCACCACCTGCCAGATCTCGGACGCCTTGCCCGGCAGGAACGGGCCGGCCATCACCGCCAGGCGCTCGACGGTGCGGGTCAGGTTGGCGAGCACGGAATCGAGCGCGGCGTCGTCCCCGGCTTTGGCGAGCTTCCACGGGGCCGTCTCCTCCACGTACCGGTTGGCGCGGGTCGCCAGCGCGATGAGCGCCTCCGCGCCTCCCTGCAGATCGATCGCGTCCATCGCCCGGCGGTACGCCGTGACCGACGCGCGCGCGTCCGGCTCGAGCGGCGTGGCGAACCCCGTGGGATCCGCCGGCACGGCGCCGCCGCGATACCGGTGCACCATCGACACGGTGCGGGACACGAAGTTCCCCAGCGTGTCGGCGAGGTCCGCGGCGTAGCGCGCGTCGTAGCGCTCCCACGTGAAGTCGCCGTCTGCCGCGAAGCCGATCTCCCGGAGCAGGAAGTACCGGAGCGGGTCGGGCCCGAAGCGCTTGATGGCCTCGGAGAGATTCACGGCGGTCCCCGCGGTCTTGCTCATCTTGGCGCCGGCCCACTGCACGTACCCGTGCGCCCAGACTTCCCGCGGCAGCGCCAGGTCGGCCGCCAGGAGCATGGCGGGCCAGATCACGCAGTGAAAGCGCGTGATGCCCTTGCCGATGACGTGGAGATCGGCGGGCCACCGGCGCTCGAAGCCCGCTTCGGGAAATCCGGTGGCCGAGATGTAGTTGATCAGGGCGTCGAACCAGACATAGACCGTCTGGTCGGGATCGCCGGGGAACGGAATGCCCCACGGCAGCCGCACCCGGGAGATCGAAATGTCCTGGAGCCCGCCCTCGATGAGCCGGAGCACCTCGTTGCGGCGGATCTCCGGCTCGACGGCGAAGGTGCCGTCCGAGATGAGCCGATGGACCCGCTCGGCGTACGCCGAGAGCCGGAAGAAGTGATTCCGCTCCTTCGTGGGGACGAGCGTCAGGGTCGGGTGCTCGACGCAGTGCCCGTCCACGATCTGCGCGCCGGTCTTGAACTCCTCGCAGCCGGTGCAGTAGAGCCCTTCGTATTCCGAGACGAAGAGGTGGTCGGGATGGCGGGCGGCGATGCGCTCGAGGAGCGCCGTCACCCCGCGGGCGTGCCGCGGCTCGGTGGTCCGGATCCAGTCGTCGTGGCTGCAGCCCAGGAGGCGCCAGTAGTCGGCGAACGTGGCCGCCATCCGGTCGACCCACGCCTGCGGCGTGACGCCGGCCTGGGCGGCGGCCTGGATGACGGACTGGCTGTGCTCGTCCATCCCCATCAGGAAGTGCACGTCGTCGCCGG
Organism: Gemmatimonadales bacterium; assembly: GCA_035505915.1. GTDB lineage: Bacteria > Gemmatimonadota > Gemmatimonadetes > Gemmatimonadales > GWC2-71-9 > 40CM-2-70-7. The sequence goes on from DATJQI010000032.1 coordinate 24,435, forward strand.
CCATCCGGCGGTACCGCGCGATGGCGTCCGCGCCCACCTTCTCGAGCGCGTGCCCGAGATGCGGGTCGCCGTTCGAGTAGTCGATGGCCGTGGTGAGGTAGTACTTACCCAACGGGAGAGCTCCCCGGGGCGGGCCCGCCGGCGTTGCCGCCGCCGCCTCTCCGCTTCCGGTTGCGGCGGCGCCGTTTCCGCGGCGCCCCGCCGGCCGCGGGCTCCGGCGCGGGTCCGGGCGCCGGTGGGGCGGGGGCCGCCGTTCGGGTCTCGGGTTGAGCGGGGCGCGACGGCCGGGGCGGCCGGGGGGGCCGGGCCATCGGCGTGGCCGGGGCCGCCTCCGGTGCGGGCCCCGGCGCGGCGCCGCCCCCGGCCACTTCCGCGTTCAGCTGCGCCAGGGGGATGGTGCGGGCGGCGCCTCCCTCCGCCCGGAGGGTCACACGGTCCCGGAAGATGTCCACCGACAGGACTTTTTCGTCGCCCACCGACGTGCGGAGCACCTTCCCCTCCTTGGGGAAGCGCCGGCGGCTCTCGACGTAGAAATCGTGCTCATAGTGGAGGCAGCAGAGCAGGCGCCCGCAGGGTCCCGAGATCTGGGCCGGGTTGAGCGAGAGGTGCTGGGCCTTGGCCACCGAGAGATTCACCGGCTTGAGCTCGGGGAGCCACGACGCGCTGCAGTACTCGCGGCCGCAGCGGCCCACGCCGGACAGCCGGCGGGCCTCGTCCCGCGCGCCGATCTGGCGGAGCTCGATGCGCGTGTGGAACCGGGCCGCGAGGTCCCGCACCAGGTTCCGGAAGTCCACGCGCTGCTCCGCCGTGAAGTACAGCGTCAGCTTCTTCTTGTCCCACTGCCACTCGGCGTCGGTGACCTTCATCGGCAGGTCGTGCTCGCGCACGCGCTCCCGGGCCACCGTGCGGACGGCGTCCTCGTCCTTCCGGAGTTGCTCCGCGGTGGTCACCTCTTCGTGGGTGGCGGGCCGGACGATCCGGCGCCGCCGCGCGGCGGCGGCGGCCTCGCCCTCGGAGCCGCAGGCCCCGCAGCGGGTGCACTTGGTGGCGGCGACGTCCCCGACCGCGGAGATGCGGCCGAGGTCCTGGCCCCGCTCCGCGTCCACGATCACCGGTTGATGGAGTGTCAGAGGATCGGGGGCGGACCACGAGAAGTACTCGTTCCGGCGCCCCTTGAAGCGGACTTCGTAGACCTGGCCGGCGCTCACTGCTCGAGGAGGACGCCCATCGAGAGATACTTCTCCTCGCGGCGTCGCAGCAGCTTGTCGATCTTGAGCTTGCGGAGCTGCTTGAGGTGGCGCCGGAGCGCGTCCCCCAGGGCCATCGCCGCCGCGTCCGGATCGGTGTGGGCGCCTCCCATCGGCTCGGTGATGATCTCGTCGATCACGCCCTGCTCGAGCTGGTCCTGCGCCGTGAGCTTGAGCGCCTCGGCCGCCCGCTCCTTCTGGGCCGAGTCCTTCCACAGGATGGCGGCGCACCCTTCGGGCGAAATCACCGAATACACCGAGTTCTCGAACATGAGGACGCGGTCGGCCAGCCCGATGGCCAGGGCTCCGCCGGAGCCGCCTTCGCCGATGACCGCGGCGATGATGGGCGTGGCCAGGGCCGCCATCTCGATGAGATTCGTGGCGATGGCGGACGCCTGTCCCCGCTCCTCGGCGCCGAGGCCCGGGTGGGCGCCGGCGATGTCGATGAGCGTGATGACCGGGGCGTGGAACTTCTCCGCGAGCTTCATCAGCCGGAGCGACTTGCGGTAGCCCTCGGGGTGGGCCATCCCGAAGTCGCGCTTCAGGTTCTCCTTCGTGTCGCGGCCCTTCTGGGTGCCCACCACCATCACGGTTTCGCCGTCGAGCCGGGCCCAGCCGCCCACGATGGCCGGGTCGTCCCGGAACAGGCGGTCTCCGTGCAGCTCCACGAAATCCGTGAAGACGGTGCGGAGGTAGTCGAGGGTGTAGGGGCGCTTCGGATGGCGGGCGACCTGTACGCGCTGCATGGGCGTGAGCTGCTTGTAGATGTCGGCCCGGAGCTCGGCGAGCTTGGCTTCCAGGGATTCGACCTCGCGCGCGCGGTCGCCCCCGGCTTCGCCGGCGGCACGCTTGATCTCCTCGATCTGCTTCTCCAGCTCGAGGAGGGGGCGCTCGAAATCGAGTACGTAAACGGCCATCTCAGCTCGCTTTCCGGAAAACCACCGCGTCCCTCCCCAGGAGGTCGCGGAGGGCGGCCACCAGGTCTTCGGCGGCGTCCACCTTCATGCTCCGGCTCCGCAGCAGGACCTGAACGCCCGGCGCGGTGCCGCCGTTGCCGTCTCCCCACTCCACCAGGAGGGGCGTGGATCCGGGGTGCGCCGCGCAGAGTGCCGCCGCGGCCCGGGCCGCCTCGGGAGCGGGCGGGTGCTCCGCGTCCCAGCGCAGCGCCAGGCCCACGGCGCCCCGGTTCCGGAGCTCGTCCAGCGGCTCCGCCTGCTCCACGATGAAAGGCGCCTGCTCTTCGCCCCGGTCCCGCGCGCTGTGCCCGCCGGTGAGGAGCAGCGCCTGGTCGGCCCGGATCACGCTGTTCAGCTTCGACCACGCCTCCGGGAACACCAGCGCCTCGGCGGTGCCGTGGAAATCCTCGAGCACCAGCCGGGCGTACTCGGCGCCGCTCTTCTTGGAGACCTGGCGCTTCACGACCGTGACCACGGCGGCGATGCGGATCCGCTGGTCGCTCCACTCACCCAGGGTGGCCGTGGTCCGGGTCCCGAAAAGCTCCACCTCCGTGCGGTACTTCGCGAGGGGGTGGCCGGAAATGAAGAAACCGAGCACGGTCTTCTCACGTGCCAGGCGGTCGTGCTCGGTCCAGGGCGGCAGGTCGGGCAGGGGGCTCTCGGGCCGGGCCGCCGGGCTCGCTTCGGCGAAGAGGGCCCCCTGGCCGGCGCTCCGCTCGCCCTGGCGCACCTGGGCCTCGGCCAGCGCGTGCTCCAGCACGGCGGTGAGCTGCGCGCGATGCCCGCCCAGCGAGTCGCAGGCGCCGGCGTCGATCAGCGCCTCCAGGACGCGCTTGTTGCAGAGCCGCAGGTCGATCCGGTCGCAGAGGTCCACCAGCGAGCGATACGGCCCGCCGTCCGCGCGGCCGGCCAGAATGGACGCGATGGCGCCCTGGCCCACGTTCTTGATGGCGCCGAGGCCGAACCGCATCCGCTGGTCCGCCACCACGGTGAACTTGAAGCCGGATTCGTTCACGTCGGGGGGCAGGACGTCGAGGTTCAGCTCGCGGGCTTCCGCGATGTACTGCACCACCTTGTCGGTGTTCCCGATTTCGGAGGAGAGCAGCGCGGCCATGAACTCGGCCGGGTAGTGCGTCTTGAACCAGGCGGTCTGGTAGGACAGGACCGAGTAGGCGACGGCGTGCGACTTGTTGAATCCGTAGCGGCCGAAGGTCTCGATCTGCCGCGCCAGCTCTTCGATGACGCCCTTCGGATGCCCGTTGGCCACCGCCCGCTCGACGAACCGCTTGAGCTCCGCGTCGATCAGCTCCTGGTCCTTCTTGCCCACCGCCTTCCGGAGCACGTCGGCTTCGGCGAGCGAGAACCCGGCCAGCACGTTGGCGATCCGCATCACCTGCTCCTGATAGGTGATGACGCCGTACGTGCTCTGCAGCACGGGCTCGAGCGCCGGGTGCGCGTACTTCACCGGCTCGCGGCCGAGCTTCCGGTTGATGAAGACGAGGTGCATCCCGGTGTCGAGCGGGCCGGGGCGGAGGAGCGCGTTCGCCGCGACCAGGTCGTCGAACCGGTCGCACTTCATGTTGCGCAGGCAGTCGGTGGCGAGCGGAGACTCGAACTGGAAGACGCCGGCGGTCCGTCCCGCGCGCAGGGTGGCGTACACGGCCGGGTCGTCGAGCCCCAGCTGATCGAAGTCGATGGTGACGCCGTGCCGTTCCTTGACCATCGCCGACGCGTCGTGGAGCACGGTCAGGGTCTTGAGCCCCAGGAGGTCGATCTTCAGCATCCCGACCTTCTCGAGGGCCACCATGTCGAACTGCGTGATGATCGCGTCGTCGTCCTGCGGCGCGGTGCAGACCGGCACGTAGTCGGAGAGCGGGCCGGGGGCGATCACCACGCCGGCCGCGTGCACCGACGAGTGACGGGACAGCCCCTCGATGCGCTCGCCCAGGTCCAGCACCTTGCGCACCCGCTCGTCCTGCTGGGCGAGGGCTTTCAGCTCGGGCACTTTCTCGGCCGCTTCCGCGAGCGTCAGGGAGAACCCCGGGCCCGCCGGAATCATCTTGGTGGTCCGGTCCACCTCGCCGATGTCCATCCGGAGGGTGCGGGCCACGTCCCGGAACGCGGCGCGCGCCTTCATGGTCCCGAACGTGATGATCTGCCCCACCGAGTCCCGCCCGTAGCGGGTCCGCACGTATTCGATGACCTCGCCGCGGCGCTCGAAACAGAAGTCCAGGTCGATGTCGGGCATCGACACCCGCTCGGGGTTCAGGAACCGCTCGAACAGCAGGTCGAACTTGAGCGGGTCGACGCTGGTGATGTCGAGGGCATAGGCCACGAGCGAGCCGGCGGCGGAGCCGCGTCCGGGACCCACCGGGATCCCGCGCTCCTTGGCGGCCCGGATCAGGTCGGCCACGATGAGGAAGTATCCGGCGTACCCGGTCCGCTGGATGACGTCCAGCTCGTAGGCCAGACGCTGGGCCGCGGCCGGGGGCAGGGGGTCGCCGTAGCGGCGCGCCGCGCCCCGCGTGGCCAGGTGCACCAGCAGGTCGTTGTCGGTCGCGAACTCCGCGGGGCGGGGATACTGGGGCAGGAAGTACTTCTTCTCGAAGTCGAACTCGCAGAGGTTGGCGATCCGCTGGGTCTCGGCCAGGAGCTCGGGCCGCTCGGGAAAGAGCTGCTTCATCTCCTTCTCCGACTTGACGTAGCTCTCCTGCCCGGTGAAGCGGAACCGCTTGGGGTCGTCGAGGTCCTTCCCGGTGCCGATGGCCAGCAGCACGTCGTGGGCCTCGGCGTCGTCGCGGCGGAGGTAGTGCGCATCGTTCGTCACCACCACCGGAAGCCCCAGGTCCTTCGCGAGCTGGAACATCCCCGCGGCCACGACTTTCTCTTCGGGGAGCCCGTGGTCCTGGACCTCGAGGAAGAACCCGTCGGGGCCGAAGACCCGCGCGAAATACTCGGCCGAGGCCTTCGCCTGGGCGTAGTTCTGCTGCCGCAGGTACAGGGACACCTCGCCCGAGAGGCAGGCGGCGAGACAGACGATGCCCTCCTTGTGCGCCTCCAGGGTCTCCCGGTCCACCCGGGGCCGCCGGTAGAAGCCCTCGAGGAATCCGATCGAGCTCAGCTTGATGAGGTTCCGGTATCCGGCGCGGTTCCGGGCCAGCAGCACGAGATGCGAATACGCGGCGGGCGCGTCGGGGGGCTTTTCGCGGAGCCTCCGGCTTCCGAAGGCCAGATAGGCCTCGAAGCCGAGGATGGGGCGGACCTTCCGGGCCTTGGCCTCACTGTAGAAGGCCCAGGCGCCGTGCAGGTTCCCGTGGTCGGTGATGGCGAGCGAATCCATCCCCAACCCCTGGACGCGCTCCAGGAGTTCCGGAATCCGGTTGGCGCCGTCGAGGAGGGAGTATTCGCTGTGCGTGTGGAGATGGACGAACGACATCACCCGCAAGCTATCGGCGTGCGCGCGCATTGTCAAAACTCGGGGGTCACGGGAGATTTCCGCCGATGCGCGCCGTCGTCAGTCTGATCGTCGTCGCGGTGATGATGGCGTTGTTCCACCATCTCACCGCCGGCGGGCTGCTCGAAGCCCGGGCGACGCTGGCGCTGGGGTTCCTCCTGATCGCCGCGCCGCTCGGGGCCGACCTCGTCTCCCGGTGGCGCCTGCCGCGCGTCACCGGGTACCTGCTCACCGGCTTCGTCTTCGGGCCCGCGTGGCTCGGCTTCGTCCGCGGGGACGAGCTGCACATCCTGGGCTTCATCGCCGACGCGGCGGTGGCGCTGATCGCCTTCTCCGCGGGCAGCGAGCTGGTCCTGGGCGAGCTGAACGCCCGGCGCCGGATGCTGGCGCGGCTCTCCGTGGGCGCCATCGGGCTCCCGTTCCTGTCGGTGACGGTCGTGATCCTGGCGCTGTCGCACTGGTTCCCGCTCGCCCATCACCAGCCCCTCGGCAACGTGATCGCCATGGCCGTGGTTCTCGGCGCCTGCGCCGCGGCGTTTTCGCCCGCGGCCACGATCGCCATCATGGACGAAACCGGCGCGCACGGACCCTTCGCGCGGACGATCCTGAACCTCACGGTGATCGGGGACGTGGTCCTGATCCTGCTCCTGACCCTGGCGCTCGAGCTGGCCCGGCCCCTGGCGCAGGTCGGCGCGGTGGACGTGAGCGCCGTGCTCACGGCCCTCCTGGGCATCGGCGTGTCCGTGGTGGCGGGGCTGGTGCTCGGCTGGGTGGTGGCCCGTTACCTCCAGGCGGTGCACCGCGACACCGCGCTGTTCCTGGTGGTGCTCGCCTGCGTGACCGCCGAGGCGGCGCGCGTGCTGCATCTCGATGCCATTCTGACCGCGCTGGCGGCGGGGTTCTATCTCGAGAACTTCTCGCCGGTGGAGGGGGAGCGGCTCCGGGCCGAGCTCCGGCGCGGCGGCCGGCCCGTCTACGCCGTCTTCTTCGCGCTCGCGGGCGCTTCCCTGCGACTCGACGCGCTGCAGGAGATGCTGCCCTGGGTGGTCCTCTTGGTGGTGCTGCGGGCGGTGGCGCTCCGGGCCGGCTTCCGCTGGGCCGGGCGATCGAGCGTGGTCGACCCGGTCCTGGCGCGTCGGGGGTGGATGGGCGTGGTGTCGCAGGCCGGCATCGCGCTGGGTCTCGCCGTCGTGGTCCGGCGTTCCTTTCCGGAGTGGGGGGTCTCCCTCGAGGCCCTCATCGTTACCATGATAGGAGTCCACGAGGCGGTGGGCCCGGTACTCTTCAAGCGGGCACTGGCGGCGGCGGGCGAGCTGGAAACCCGGGAGGGGCATGGGCCAGCGACCGTGGAAGGCGGCGGTCTCGTGCACGACGCTCCTGGCTAGCGCCAGGTCGATGTCATGGATCTGCGCCGTCCTCGGGCTGGCCGCGCCCCGGGCGCTGCCGGGGCAGTCGCCCGCGATCGAAGGGGTGCCGGCCTCGGTGCGGGCGGTGGGGATGGGGGGCGCCGGGGCGGCTCTGGTGGGAGACGCGTCCACGATCTTCGTGAACCCGGCCGGGCTCGCCACCATCCGGCATCTGGCGCTCGAGGGCTCCTACGCGCCGATTCCGGGGGGCTCGGCCATCTCCCTCGCGGCGATGGGGCTCCGGCTGGGGCGGTTCGATTGGGGCGCCGGCGCGCAGACGCTGACCATGCCCGGCCCGGTCAAGAACGACGACGCCGTCCTCGCATCGTCGCTCGTGTACCGCCGCGGGCTGCTGGCGTTCGGCGTCACGGCCAAGTACGCGCACGGTCCGGGAACGCCGGCGTCGGGGCAGTGGGCGGGTGACGCCGGAGTGGCCCTGGCGGTGTTCGACCTGTTCGCCCTGGGCGCGAGCGTGCAGAACCTGGGAGGGGATTCGGCGGGTGGAGTGCTGCCGCGGCGGGTGCGCGCGGGGTTCACGATGAACTACGTCGATCCCGAGGGCGTGTTCCGGCTCCTGACCACGCTCGAGGCGCAGTGGCCCGACGGCGCCCACGCCGCCGTCCTCACGGGAGTCGAGGCGGGTGTCGTGGTCGGGGGCGTGGGGCTGGTCGGGCGCGCGGGCTACACGACCAGCGCGCTCCGGTCTGGGGTATCCAAGGTGAGCTTCGGAGGTGGCGTGGAGCTGGGCCGCTTTTCTCTCGATTACGCGTACCGCCCCATCGACCGGGGTGGGGACGCTCAGAATCGCTTCGGGGTGCGATGGACGCCGTAGGGGACCGCCGGCGCTCCACGTGGTGGCCCGTGGTGCGCCGCATCGCCGTGGGGCTCACCCTCGGCGTGGTACTGCTGGTCACGCTGGCGTGGCTCCTCTTTCCCGACGTCCGCTACATCGCCCGCGGCGGCTGGGAGGAGGCGCGCATCCTCCTCAGGCGCCGCTCGCTGGCCAAGCTGGTGGCCGATCCCCGCACGCCGCCCCAGCTGGCGCAGCGCCTGCGCCTGGTGCTGGCGGCCCGCGACTTCGCCCGGGATTCGCTGCACCTCACGCCGGGCGACACCTACACCACCTACGCGGACGTCGGGCGGGACACGCTCCTCCTGGTGCTCACGGCGTCACGCCGGGACAAGCTGCGGGAGGTCACCTGGCACTATCCCATCGTGGGGACGGTGCCCTACAAGGGCTTCTTCGACGCCGGGGCCGCGCGGCGGGCGGCGGCGGCGCTCGACAGCGCCGGGGACGACGTCTATCTCCGGCCTTCCGACGCGTTCTCGACGCTGGGCTATTTCAGCGATCCGCTGCTCTCCACCGCGGTGGACCGCGATACGATGGAGCTCGTCGCGACGGTGATCCACGAGCTCGCGCACAACACGCTGTACGTGCGCAGCAACACGCCCTTCGACGAGAGCTTCGCGAATTTCGTCGGGTACCGGGGGGCCGAGGCGTTCTTCCGGTCGCGGGGCGACACGCTGGACGCCCACCGGGCCGCGGCGCGCTGGCGCGATGAGCGGACCCTGGACGTGTTCTACGCGGAACTGGCGCGCCGCCTGGATTCGGCGTATGCCGCTCCCCTGACGGGCGCGGCGCTCGACCAGACGAGGAGCCAGTTGTTCGGCTGGGCGCGGGCGCAGCTGACCGGAGCGGTGGGGCAGGGGCTCGAGACCTACGACTGGCGGTGGTTCGCGCGGGCGCCGCTCAACAACGCGGTCGTAGTGGCGCAGCGGCTGTACCGGATGAACCTCAATCTCTTCGACGACGCCTACCTCGACCACCACGTGAACCTGGAGGAGACCATCCGGGCGATCCGGCTCCGGGTGCTGATCCAGCCCGACCAGGATCCGTACCTCGCCTTGTACTCCCGCTCCGAAGCCTCGCCCTAGTCAGTTCCCGCGCAGGCGCTCGGCCTCGGCCACGCGCTGGATGGCGATGGCGTAGGCCGCGGTGCGGAACGTCGCCTGTTTGGCCTTGGCCAGATCGCGGACCGCGGTGTAGGCCCTGGTGATGGTGGCGTGGAGCTCTTCGTTGACCTTCTCGTGGGTCCAGCGGTACTGCTGGAGGTTCTGCGCCCACTCGTAATAGCTCACCGTCACGCCCCCGGCGTTCGCCAGGAAGTCGGGGATCACCGGGATTCCCCGGCCCTCGAGGATCAGATCCGCGGTGGGCGTGGTGGGCTCGTTCGCCGCCTCGACGATCACTTTGCAGGACACCGTCCAGGCGTTGTGCTCCTTGGTGATCACGCCGCCGAGGGCCGCCGGCACCAGCCATTCGCACGGCACGGTCCAGAGCTCCTGATTGGTGATCGCCTTTCCGCCCTTCCACTCGGACACCGGGCGCTTCTCGGCCACGTGGGCGAGGAGTCCCGGAATGTCGAGTCCCTTCTCGTTCACGACGCCGCCGTCCACGTCGCTCACGCAGATCACCTTGGCCCCCGCTTCCGCGTCGAGGAGGCGGGCCAGGTGCGCGCCGACGTTCCCGAAGCCCTGGATCACCACCCGCGCGTCCTTCAGCGGGATGCCGAAGTCGCGGGAGTACTCCTGCATGACGTACATCACGCCCCGGCCGGTGGCTTCCTCGCGTCCCAGCGAGCCGCCGAGTGAGACGGGCTTGCCGGTGACCACGGCGGGCGTGTAGCCCTGCCGGCTCGAGTACTCGTCCAGGATCCAGGCCATCACCTGGGCGTTGGTGTTCACGTCGGGGGCCGGGATGTCCCGGTAGGGGCCGAGGATGATCGCGATGCGCTGCGTGAACCGGCGGGTGAGCCGCTCGAGCTCGAGCGCCGACAGCTTCCGGGGGTCCACGGTGATCCCGCCCTTGGCGCCCCCGAAGGGGATGTCCATCAGGGCGGTCTTCCAGGTCATGATGGTCGCGAGACCCAGCACCTCGTCGTGGTCGGCGTGCGGGTGATAGCGGATTCCGCCCTTGCAGGGTCCGCGGGCGCCGTTGTGCTGGATGCGGTAGCCGGTGAACACCTCGATGCGGCCGTCGTCCATCCGGATCGGCAGGTCCACGGTCATCTCCCGAAAGGGAGAGAGCAGGATCCGCCGCATGTAACTCTCGAGGTTCACGAGATTGGCCGCGCGGTCGAACTGGCTCTGCACGATGGTCTTGCCCGACAGCGGGGGACCATCGGTCTTGGGCGCGGGCGCGGCGGGCTTTGCCGGCGCCTGTTCCTTGGCCGTCGGTTTCGAGGCCATCAGGGGTGGGAGAGCCGGCGGGTGGCCAGTCGGGCCGCCGGGTGCTGCGCCTCCGTGAGGGCGTGCGCCAGGTTCGGGGCTCCCGGCCGGCGGCGGCCGTCGTCGACCAGCGCGCCGATGACGTCGGCGCGGGCGGGGCCCGAGCCCGCCTGCTCCAGGACGAACACGCAGCCCGCGTTGTGCGCGTCCACGGCGCTGACGGCGGCGTCCCACGCGGGATCGCCCACCAGGGGCTGCGGCGCGACGATCAGCGGAATCGCCACGGGGTCGAGGCCGGCGGCGCCTACGAGCGGGGCGCCGAGGCGGGCGGCGAGAGGAGCCCAGAGGCCGGGGGCGGCGTCGCCGAAGGCCACGATCTGGCCGAAACGCCAGCGCGAGTCCTCCGCGAGCTCGGCCAGCGCGGCCACGAGCTCGGTGTCGGTCGGAGGCGTGGTCGCGGAGCCCGCGGCGAGGAGGACCGATCCGGTGTCGGCGAACCAGCGCTCGGCCGGCCCCAGGTCCGCCGGCTTCCGCGGCGCGTAGAGCGCGTAGCGCCGGGTGGCCGCGACTTCGTCCGTGGCCTCGTCCCATTGCTCGTCGTGCTCGGCCGATTGCGCCGCGGCCTCGAACGACACTTCCGCGGCCTGGTAGCGGCCCGCGTCCCGGAGCACCTTGCCGCGGAGGCGGAGGGTGGCGGCGTGCGGCTCGAGCGCGAAGGCGCGGTCGAGGGCCAGGAGCGCGCGGTTGGGGTCTCCCAACCGGTAGGCGGCGAACCCCAGCTCGTGCCATACCACGGCGAGGTCGGGGTCGGCCTCCACCGCGTGCTCCAGGACTTCGAGGGCCTCACGGAACCGGTCCAGCTCGATGAGCGCCGCGCCTTCGAGCGCGAGGGCGAACGCCGCTTCCCCGAACTGCGTGCGCGCGCCGAACGCCAGGCGCAACGCGTCGGCGGCCCGGCGCTGGCTCCGCAACAGCTCGAAGTACTCGGCCCAGGCGGGCTTCAGATCGGGGTAGGTGGTGAGCGCGTCCCGGTAGGCGGCCTCCGCTTCCGAGAGCCGGCCCTCGCGGGCCAGCCAGCGGGCCCGGACCATGGCCCGTTCACTGGGAGCGTCCGGGAACAATTCGAAGGACGCGGTGGTGCGCATCGGGCCAAATCTACCCGCGCCCCGGTCGCTGGCTAGGCGCGTCGCGCCCGTCTAGTTTTCGGCCATGGACAACGATCAGCTGCTCCGCGAGCTCACGGAGTTTCTCCGGATTCCATCGATCTCCACACTGTCGGCGCACGATCGTGACTGCCGGAGGGCCGCGGAATGGGTCGCCGCGGAGCTCAGACGTCTCGGCTGCACCGACGTCCAGCTGCTCGCGAGCGAGACCCATCCCGTCGTCTGGGGCGTGGGGCCCGTCGTGCCGGGGGCGCCCACGCTCGTGATTTACGGGCACTACGACGTCCAGCCTCCCGATCCGCTGGACGAGTGGACGACGCCGCCGTTCGAGCCCACGGTGCGCGACGGGCGGCTCTACGCCCGCGGCTCGGCGGACGACAAGGGACAGGTGTTCTGTCTCCTCAAGGCGATCCAGGCGGGCGGCGCGCCGCGCGTCAACTTCCGGTTCCTCATCGAGGGCGAAGAGGAGCACGGCAGCAAGGTCCTGTTCGACCTCCTCAAGCGCGAGCCCCATCGGGTCCAGGCGGACGCCGTGCTGGTGGCGGACATGGCGTACTTCGCGCCCGGCTGGCCCGCGGTGTACTCGGCCCTGCGCGGGCTCTGCTACGCCGAGATCTCGGTGCGGACCTCGAAGACCGACCTGCACTCGGGCGAGTACGGCGGCGCCGCGCCGAACGCCCATGAAGAGCTCTGCCGGCTCCTCGGCCGGCTCAAGGGCCCCGACGGCAAGATCAACATCCCCGGGCTCTATCAGGCCGTGAAGCCGCCCACCACGGCCGAGCGGGCGGCATGGCGGCGGCTGCCGTTCAAGGAGAAGGCGTTCCTCGACCAGCAGGTTCAGGCCAAGGCGCTGGCGGGCATCAAGAAGTACTCCGTGCTGGAGCGGCTCTGGGCCCTCCCGACCTTCGAGATCCACGGCATCATGGGCGGGTTCACGGGGCAGGGCGCGAAGACCGTCATCCCGGCGCAGGCGACGGCGAAGGTGAGCCTCCGGCTGGTGCCGAATCAGAAGATGAAGACGGTGGAGAAGCAGCTCCGGGCCGCGGTGAAGAAGCTCGCCCCCAAGTACGTGGATGCCACCGTCACCTTCCTGCACGGGGCCGATCCGGCCCAGATGAAGCTCTCCAATCCGGTGTTCCAGAAGCTCGGTCGCGCGTTCAAGGAAGTGGTGGGGCGGGCCCCGGTGGCCGCCCGGGCGGGTGGGTCGATTCCGATCGTGCCGGCGTTGGCGTCCGCGGGAGCACCGGTGGTGATGACGGGGATCGGACTGCCGGATGATCGCCTGCACGCGCCCAACGAGAAGCTGGATCTACAGCAACTGTGGGATGGAATCCAGGTCTTTCGCCGCTTCTACGAGTTGCTCGGAGATTGAAGCCGCGACGCCGAAGGCTGACTCGAAGCCCTTGACCACGGCACGCCGCGTGTCGTCTTGCAGTTGCGTTTCACTCTTCCCGCTTCCCGCGACCGTCGGGGAGTCCTTCAGGGCTTCCCGCTTCACCGACGTCATTTCAACACCGGGGATTCCGCAGGGGACGATCCGGTCGAAGGCGCCCAGGTCGGTCGTGACGTTGAGCGCGAACCCGTGCCACGTGACCCACTGCTTCACGTGGACGCCGATGCTCGCGATCTTGCGCCCCCTCGTCCACACGCCCGTGTAGCCGGGGTTTCGCCCGGCGGGAATGTCCAGGAGGGCGAGGGCTTCGATGAGCGCCTGCTCCAGGGTCCGCAGGTACCAGTGCAGATCCTGCCGGTGGCCCTTGAGGTCGAAGATGGGGTACCCCACCAGCTGGCCCGGCCCGTGATAGGTGACGTCCCCGCCGCGCTCCACCTCCACGACGTCGATTCCCTCGGACTCGAGCAGATTCTCCGCGTGCGAGCCGCGGCCCAGCGTGACGACGGGGGGGTGCTCGAGCAGGAGGAGGAGGTCCCGGTCCCGCCGGCCGGCGATCCGTTCGCGGGCCAGGCGCCGCTGGAGCTCGAGGGCCTCGCGGTAGGGAATCCGGCCGAGGCGGACGACGTCGATGGCGGCGCTCACCAGCCCGCGGCCCGGCACGCCCACAGCCCCGCGGCGATGCCGCCGCCGATGAGCAGCACTCCGAGGACGATCAGTCCGATCAGGCCCAGGAAGTGATCCGCGGCCGGCGCCAGGAGGAAGCCGATCATCACCGCGCCGAAGGCCGCGATGGCCGCGATGGCGCCGCGCTGGAAGATGTTTTCGATCCCGCGGGAGCGGCGCCAGCCGAAAAACGCCGCGACGGCGAGCCCGGCGAAGAGGCCCACCAGGATGTCCGTGGAGGTGTCGACCGCGACTTCCCCGACCTGGGAGCTGAGGTTGGCCCGCTGCAGCGCGCGCACCAGAGCCAGGGACCAGGTGAGCACGCCGCCGCCCAGGCCCAGTCCCGCGCCCAGGGCGCCCAGGCCGATGGCCACGGGGTCCTTGGCGGTGGGCGGCGCGGCGGCGGGGGTCGTCACATGTCGATGGCGCGTCCGAGGGAATCGAGCGCCGCCTGGGCCACCGCCTCGGACATCGTGGGATGGGCGTGGACCGCCAGCTCGATCTCTTCCACCGTGTACTCGTTCTCGCGGGCCACGGCCAGCTCGTGGATCATCTCGGACGCGACGGCGCCCACGATGTGGGCCCCGAGAATCTCGCCGTACTTCTTGTCCCGGATGATCTTGACGAAGCCTTCGGTCTCGCCGGTGCCGCGGGCCCGGCCGTTGGCGGAGAAAGGGAACCTCCCGACCACGTAGTCGAGCTTCTGTTCCTTGCATTTGTCTTCCGAGAGCCCGATGCTGGCGACCTCGGGGTGACAGTAGGTGACGCTGGGGACGTTGTCGTACTTGATGGCCGGCGGCTTGTGGCCCGCGATCTTCTCGGCCACGGTCACACCCTCCCGGCTGCCCTTGTGGGCCAGCATCGGGGGCCCGGCGACGTCGCCGATGGCGTAGTACCCGGGCGCCGTGGTCTGGAGGTTCGCGTCCACCTTGATGAACCCGCGGTCGGTGAGCTGGATGCCGCACTCCTGGAGTCCCAGGTTCTCGGTGTTCACGGCCCGGCCCGCCGCCATCAGCACCACGTCGGCATCGACCTTCTGGGTGGCCCCGCCCGACTCGACCTCGAGGGTCACTTTGTTCTTGCCCACGTCCGCCTTCTTGACCTTGGCGCCGGGCAGCACGTCGATGCCGCGCTTCTTGTAGCTCTTGGTCATCGCATCGGAGGCTTCGGCGTCCTCGAGGGGGAGGATGCGCGGGAGGGCCTCGATGAGGGTGACCTTGGACCCGAACGCGTTGAAGATGTCCGCGAATTCCATCCCCACGGCCCCGGCGCCGACGACCGCGAGGGTGGCGGGCGCCCGCTCGAGGAAGAGCGCTTCGTCGGACGAGATCACGGTGGTCTTGTTGATCTCGAGGCCGATCTGCGGGATGCCTTTGACGCGCGAGCCGGTGGCGATGATGACCGCTTTCGTGGCGGTGTAGACGTCGTTTCCGACCTTGACCTTCTTGCCCGGCTGGACGACCCCGGTGCCCTTGATGACCGTGACCTTGTTCTTCTTCATCAGGAAGTCGGCGCCCTTCGAGTTCAGGTCGGCCACCCGCCGGGAGCGCTTCATCGCCACCCCGTAGTCGGTCTTCACGCCGTCCACGGCGACGCCGAAATCCGCGGCGTCCTTCAGGGCGTGCACCAAGTGAGCCGAGTGGAGCAGGGCTTTGGTGGGGATGCAGCCGATGTTGACGCAGACGCCGCCCATCTTGTCGCGCTCGACGACCGCGGTGGACATCCCCAGCTGGGCGCAGCGGATCGCGCAGACGTAGCCGGCGGGACCGCCGCCCAGGATGATCACATCGAAGGCATTCGCCACGGGATTCCTCTTAGAGAACCATTGCGAGTGGGTTTTCGAGCATCTGCTTCAGCGTCTTCAGGAACGCGGCGCCGGTGGCGCCGTCGATCACCCGGTGATCGCAGCTCATCGTGAGCCGCAGCCGGCGCCGGGCCTCGATCTTGCCCTCCTCCACCACCGGCTTCGGCACGATGGAGCCGACCGCCAGGATGCCCGCCTCGGGGGGATTGATGACCGCCGTGAACTGATCGATGTCGAACATCCCGAGATTCGAGACCGAGAAGGTGGCGCCGGTGTACTCGGCGGGCTGGAGCTTCCGCTCCCGCGCCTTGCCCGCGAGCACCTTGGCCTCCTGGCCGATGGCGAGCATCGACTTGAGGTCCGCGTTCCGGATCACCGGCGTGATCAAGCCGTCCTCCACCGCGACCGCCATCCCGACATGGACTTCGTTCCAGTAGCGGATGTGGTCTTCCTGGAACCAGGCGTTGCAGGCCCGGTGCTTGGCCAGCGCCAGCGCGGTCGCCTTGATCACGATGTCGTTGAACGAAATCTTGCCCTGGTCCCCGAGCTGCCGGTTGATGGCCTCGCGCGCCTCGGCCGAGCGTTCCATGTCCACTTCGGTGGTGAGGAAGAAGTGCGGAATGGGACCGATGGAAGTGACCAGCCGTTTGGCGATGGTCTTCCGGATCTGGCTGAGGGGGACGTCCTCAAAAGCGGAGGGAGCGGGGAGCGGTCGGAGTCCGGGAAGTGCGGGTCCCGCTTGGGCCGGCCGGCTTCCTTCAAGGTCCCGTTTGACCACCCGTCCGCCGGGGCCCGATCCCACCACGGACCGGATATCCACCCCGGAATCCTGCGCGATCTTCCGTGCAAGCGGCGACGCCTTGACGCGGGAGCCGGGAGCCGTCGAGGACTCTGCCGGGAGCCGTGCGATCGGTGAAGCTGCAGGTTGTGGTGCGGGGGCAGCGGTCAGCGCCGGCGCCACGGTTCCCGCGACCGTCAGGGAGTCCTTTGGGGCCTCCCGCTTCCCGCTTCCCGCGTCACTCTTCCCACTCCCGTCTACCTTTTCTCCCGCCGCCCCGATGTAGCCGACCACGTTCCCCACCGGCACCGTCTGGCCCTCGGGGACCACGATCTTGATGAGCGCGCCGTCCACGCGGGCGACCAGCTCCATCACCGCTTTGTCGGTCTCGACCTCCGCCAGCGTGTCCCCGGTCTTGACCGGGTCGCCTTCCTTCTTGGCCCATTTGACGACCCGCCCTTCTTCCATCGTGGGCGAGAGCGCTTCCATCACCACCGTGGTCGCCATCGGTCAGTCCAGGTAGAGGACGCGGCGCGCGGCGGCCACGACCTTCTCGGGAGTGGATTTGGCGGCGCGCTCGAGCACCTTGTTGTACGGCATCGGCGCGTCGACCTGCGTCACGCGCTGCACCGGGGCGTCGAGGTGATCGAAGGCGTCCCGCTGGATGATGTCCACCACCTGCGCGCCCACGCCGCAGTGATGCCAGCCTTCTTCCACCACCACGCAGCGGTTGGTCTTGGTCACCGACGCGATGATGGCGGCCTCGTCGAGGGGGCGGAGCGACCGGAGATCGACGACTTCCGCCGATATGCCCGCTTCCTGCAGCTGGTCGGCGGCCTTGAGCGCCACGGAGACGGTCTTGGAGTGACAGATGACCGTGACGTCGTTGCCCGGCCGCTTGACGTCGGCCTGGCCGATGGGAATCACCAGCTCGCCTTCGGGGACTTCGCCCTTCGTGTTGTAGAGCATTTCGCCCTCCAGCACGATCACGGGGTTGTTGTCCCGGATGGCGGCTTTGAGCAGGCCCTTGGCGTCCGCCGGCGTGGCCGGGGCGACCACCTTGAGCCCCGGGATATGCGCCAGCCACGACTCCCAGGCCTGGGAGTGCTGGGCGCCGAGCTGCAGGGCGGCCCCGTTGGGGCCCCGGAACACGAGGGGCATCGGGAACTGCCCGCCCGACATGTACAGCATCTTGGCCGCGGAATTGACGATCTGGTCCAGGGCCAGGACGGCGAAGTTCCAGGTCATGAACTCGACCACGGGGCGCAGCCCCGCCATCGCCGCCCCCACGCCGATGCCGGCGAACCCCAGCTCCGCGATGGGCGTGTCCACCACCCGCTGGGGCCCGAACTCCTCGAGCAGGCCCCGGCTGACTTTGTAGGCCCCCTGATACAGGCCCACCTCTTCGCCCATCAGGAAGACGTTGGGATCCCGCTGCATCTCCTCGCGGAGAGCCTGGTTCAGCGCGTCGCGATACGTGAGGGTGGGCATCAGTCCGCCAGCACGTCGCGCATCAGCGCGTCCGGATCGGGGTCGGGGCTCTCGTCCGCGAACTTCACCGCCTGATCCACCTCGGCGTGGATCTCCGCGTCGAGCGCGTCGATGGCCGCCTGATCCATGATCCCCTCGTCCCGGAGATGGTGGGTGAGGGCGGCGATGGGGTCGCGCTTCTTCTGCTCTTCCACTTCTTCCTTGGTCCGGTAGACGCCGTGCAGCGGGTCGGACATCGAATGGCCCATGAAGCGGTAGGTGCGGATTTCGAGGAGCGTGGGCTTCCCCTGGCGGGCGTCGGCGACCGCCTTGGTCGTGGCGGCGTGCACCGCGAACACGTCCATCCCGTCCACCTCCGCGGAGGCCATGTCATAGCTCGTGGCGTGGGCCGCGACGTCGGTGAGGGCCGCGACCCGCTCGAAGGCGGTGCCCATGCCGTACCGGTTGTTCTCGCAGATGAACACCACCGGCAGCTTCCAGACCGCCGCCATGTTCAGCGCTTCGTGGAAGGCGCCGATGTTCACCGCCGCCTCACCGAAGTAGCAGAGGCAGACCTGATCGCCCCCCTTGTACTTCACGGCGAAGCCGATGCCGGCCGCCAGCGGAATGTGCCCGCCCACGATGCCGTGGCCGCCCATGAAGTGGCGCTTGGCGTCGAACAGATGCATCGAGCCGCCCTTGCCGTGCGAGCATCCGGTGGCCTTGCCGAAGAGCTCGGCCATCACGGCGGTGGCGGGGATGCCGCGCACGAGCGCCTGGCCGTGCTCCCGGTAGGAGCAGATCAGGTAGTCGTCGTCACGGAGGGCGGCGATGGTGCCGACGGCCACCGCCTCCTGCCCGATATAGAGGTGGCAGAACCCGCCGATCTTGCCGAGGGCATAGGCCTCGGCGGCCTTCTCCTCGAAGCGGCGGATCAGGAGCATCTGGCGCAGCATGCTCCGCTGCAGATCGGCGGACACTTTCTTGCCGGGGATGGCGGCGGTGGCGGCGGGGCTCATCGGGATCCTTGGATCAGCGGGTGGGAGTAGCGGCCGCGCGCTCGGCCTGTTCCCACGCGTGGTAGCTCGAGCGGACCAGCGGGCCGGACTCCACGTGCCGGAATCCCATCTCGACTCCCAGGCGTTTCAGCTCCGCGAACTCCTCGGGCGTGTACCAGCGGGCGATCGGCAGATGGTCGGCCGACGGACGGAGGTACTGGCCCAGGGTGAGGATGTCCACGCGGTGGGCGCGGAGGTCCCGCATCGCGACCAGCAGCTCGTCCCAGTCCTCCCCCAGGCCGACCATCAGTCCCGACTTGGTCAGCTGACGGGGCGCCAGGTCCTTGGCGCGGGCGAGCAGCTCGAGGGCCCGCGGGTAGCGGCCTCCCGGCCGGGCGATGCGGTACAGCCGCTCGATGGTCTCGAGGTTGTGGTTCAGGATGTCGGGGCGCGCCTCGAGGACGAGGCGAAGCGCTTCGGGGTTGCCCTTGAAGTCGGGAATCAGGACTTCGACGGAGGTCTCGGGGAGCCGGAGGCGGATTTCGGTGATGCAGGAGGCGAAGCTCTCCGCGCCTCCGTTGGGCAAGTCGTCCCGGTCCACGCTGGTGATCACCACGTGGCGCAGGCCCATCCGGGCGACGGCGTCCGCCAGCCGGGCGGGTTCCTCAACGTCGAGGGGCTTGGGCGTGCCGTGGGCCACGGCGCAGTAGGCGCAGTTCCGCGTGCACACGTCGCCCAGGATCATGAAGGTGGCGGCCTTGTGCTCCCAGCATTCGCCGATGTTGGGGCAGTGAGCCTCTTCACAGACCGTGTGGAGCTTGAGCTCCCGCATCATCTGCTGGACGCCCAGATACGTCGGCCCCCCGGGGGCTTTGACCTTCAACCAGGAAGGTTTACGGGCCGGGGCGGGGGTGACGGGTTGGCGGGGACTGATCTGTACCAGCGGTGCGGCCATACTCCCCTTGTCAGAACGCCGGATTGGGTGGCGGGAAGATAGCGACGACAGGGCGGGTCAGGTAGATTAAAATCAACCATTTGGTTGATTTCCTGGTCTGTCCTTCAGGCGCTTCATGTCGGCCTCGAGCCTCGCATCGCTGCTGAGGGTTCCGTCGGCGATGGCCGCGCTCTCCTCCGCCACCCGCCACTGCCGCTCCAGCTCTTCGACCTCGGCCTGCTCGTCCACCGCCATCTCCAGGGCGAGGCGGGGTCCCGGCGGCAGGGTCCGAAGCCTCTGCTCCCGGCGGGTGATCTCCCGGATGTAGGCCTCGGCCCCGCCGCTCGATTCCACGGCGACCGCGGCATCGAGCGCTTTCTGCTTTCCCGCCTTGGCGAGGTTCAAGTAGGTCAATCCGCGTCTCAACGCGACCTGGGCATCGGTCCCCTCGATCTGCGCGCCGTCCCGCTTGCAGGACGGGCACCGGAGGAGCAGGCCCATCTGGGCGTGGGTATCGGGAACGAGCCGCGCGTGCTGGAGGTCCCGCGCCCGGACTTTCATCGGCGTACCGCAGGCGGCGCACACCGGCGGCTCGTCGAGGCCCACGGTCCGCCAGCCCACGATCCCGGTGTACGCGTTCCGGGCCAGGTTGGGGATCTGCCAGACGAAGACCCCGATGGATCCACCGGCCGCGACGTTGATCGCCACGGTCGCGCCCATCGCGGCCACCGTGAGTGGAACGACGTACTTCAACTGCTCCCGCCGCCGGGCCTTGATGCGTTCGCCGTAGCGCCACGTGGCGTACTCGAGGCGCGGGGGCCGCCCCACCCGGACCAGGTCGTACGGCCCCGAGCGGATGAGGGAGACCTGCTCGGTGGACGCGACGATCACGCCCTGAGCCGCGGCCCGCGCCACGGCCTCGATCCGCTCCAGGCGGTCGTCCAGCGGCGCCAGATTCCAGCGGGAGCACGATCCGCAGATGACCCAGAGCCGGCCTTTCCATTCGTCGAACGCCACCCGGCGTCCGACGCCGAGTCCGGACGGCCCGCCGTCGCCGGTGAAGGCTCCATTGCAGAAGGCACAGGTCGTGTACATCAGCGATCAGGGGTCAGGGATCAGGGAGAGAAACGGTCGATCAGGAAGGGGCTGAGATCGAAGTCCAATTCCTCGCCGACGATCAGGTCTGCGATGACGTCCCCGGTCAGCGCCGCCAGGAGAATTCCGTTGCGGCCGTGTCCCACCGCGTACCAGAGTCCCCCGACCTCGGGGTCGGGGCCGAGGATGGGGCGGCCGTCGGGAGTGAGCGGGCGGAGCCCGGCCCAGGTGCGCTCGAAGGGCTGATGCGCGAGCCGGGGGAAGAGGCGCGCCGCTCCCTCCCGCAGCGCCGCCGTGCCCGCCGGCGTCACACTCGCGTCGAAGCCGACCCGTTCCATGGTCGATCCGATGATGGCCTTGCCGCCGCGGGCCAGCACGTAAGCGTGGTTGAAGTAGAGGATCGCCGGCGGAGTGCCGGCGGGCCACGCGGCGAGCGCGAGCTGTCCGCGCACCGGTTCGACGGGCAGGGCGCGGGGGAGTCCGGTCAGCCGGGCCGACCAGGCTCCGGCGGCGACGATCACGGCGCGGACGGGAACGTCGCCCCCCTCTGTGACGAGGGCGTTCACGCGGCCTTCATGAAGGGTGATGCCGACCACGCGATCGTGCCGGGTTTGCACACCGAGGCGCTCACCGTCGGCCCGGAGCGCGCGGGTGAGCATCGGGGCGTCGATGGCGCCGTCCTCCGCGGCCAGCAGGGCCCCCAGGGCCTCCGGCGACAGCGCCGGCCAGGCCTCCCGGGCCTCGGCGGCGTCGAGCCAGCGGCAGGAGAGCCCCATCTGCCGCTGCCAGCCGGCCATGCCGCGCAGCCGGTCGACACCGGCTTCATCGAACGCCACCGAGGCGATCCCTTCGCGCCAGAACCCGACGTCCAGGCCCGTGGTATCTTTGAGTACGGCGGCGAGCGGTTCGTACGTTTCGCGGCCGCGGATGGCGAGGGCCAGGAGCGCCTCGTCGTCCGGTTCGATCTGCGCCGCCAGCATCCCGGCGGACGCGGGGGAGGCGGCCGCGGGGTCGGGACCGGGCTCGTACAGGACGGTGGACAGGCCCCGGAGAACGGCGGCGCGGGCGCACGCGGCTCCCACTACGCCGCCGCCGATCACGGCCAGATCCGGTGAAACCGCCGTCGTCATCGGGTCGTACGGCTCGAAGCAGGGCGGAACTTCACGGAGGATACCATGTTCCGGAGCATCATCGGATTCGCGGTACTCGCGGTCGTCGCCTGGCTGGTGCTCAAGATCTTCTTCGGGCTCCTGTCCAGCATCATGGGTCTCGCGATGACCGTGCTCTGGCTCGCGGCGATCGGGTTCGTCTGCTACCTCGTGCTGCGCGTGGTCGCCCCCCGTACGGCGGATCGGGTGCGGGAAGCGATCCGGGGCAAGACGGCCTAAACGGGATCAGGGGCCGGGGGCCAATGTCCCCCGACCCCTGACCCCTGGTCCCTCCAGCTCGAGCAGCACCTTCCAGAACAACATCGGGAGCATCAGCTCGTGGTGTCCCGTGAGCTGAACACCCCGGCCGCCTTCGAGCGTCGGCCGCTCGACCACGTTCACCCGCGGCCGGTAGTGCCGCTGCATGTCGCAGTCGACCGCGGTGAAGCCCGTGGGCCGCCCGCCGTTCAGGTTCCGCGCGATGGTCAGCGCTTTCAGGAACACTTCGGGCATCAGCACCGCGCTTCCCAGATTCAGAACGACGCCCCCCTGATCCAGGTCCGGGAGCGACCCGGCCAGCCGCCTGAAGTCCCGGTGGCTCGTGGCGCCGATGGCGGCGCCGTCGGCGGTAGGATGCTGGTGCGTGATCTCCGCGCCGAGGGCGGCGTGCACGGTGCAGGGGACGCCGAGCGCGTGGGCGGCGATCAGGAGGGAAACGTCCCGGCCCGGCAGCGCCTTCCGCTCCGCCAGCGCTCTTCCGTAGGCCTCGCCGGCGCCCCAGCCGTTCCGCGCGCCGGCGGTGAGGGCGGCGTTCATCTCCCGGCCGGTCTCTTCCGCCATCCCGAACGTGCCGTCCTTCAGGCCCGCCGCCACGTCCTCGCTGGTCCCGCCGAAGGCCGCCAGCTCGAAATCGTGGATCGCGGCGCTCCCGTTCATCGCGACGTGCGTGATCACCTTGCGACGCATCAGGGCGATCAGGAGCGGGGCGAGCCCCACCTTGATCACGTGGCCGCCCATCATCACCAGCACGCCCTTCTTGCCCGCGGCCTCCACCAGCCGCTGCGCGACGAAGCGCAGGTCGCGGGCGGCGAGGATGTCGGGCAGGGAGCTCCAGAACGCGCCGAAGCTGAGATCGGCGCCGGGCGGGTGGGCGAGGAGGGTGGAGTCGACTTTGTTGCGGCGGCCGGCGATCGGGACGGTGGTGAGACGGGAGAGGTCCGCCTCGCGGTACTCGGTCATTGGTGCTCCGGGACGGAGTACTCCCTCAACTTCAAGGTGACCTGGCCGAACGAGAATGTGGACTGGAGCGCCAGCAGCGTGCGGGTCGAGTCGTCCGACAGCCACATCCGCGCGTCCGCCTTCTCCGCGAAAATGCCGCGCCCGTTGGGGATGGCGGGCCGCACCACGATCGCGTCCCACTTCTTCCCGGCGACGCTGACCCGGTCGTGCCCCACCACTTCGATGATCACGGGATTGTTCTCGGGCCGGAAGTAGCGCCGGTACTCGTACCGCTTCCCGTCTTCCAGGGGCAGGGTGCGCACCCAATAGAGGAATGCGGCGTCGTCCAGCGGATCGGGCACGGTCGTGTGCGTGGTGTCGAGCCCGTCGGTGCGGTAGAACCCCGAGTCCGGATAGATGTCGTACGTGTGGCCCCAGTGCTTTCCCTTCTCGTCCGTATCCACCACGTAGCGGCGGGACACGAAGTCGTCCCGCCCCACCCAGGACTCGAGCTTCTGATCGAGCTTGTAGGCGCCGAACAGCGCGCTGCCGACGATGTGGAAGACCAGGTGGACGGTGGGCGTGCCGCGGACGGTGTCCACGCTCGTCACGTCCATGGTGGCGGTTCCCACGTTGATGAACCCGTACTTCGCCTGGTAGACCAGGTGCTCGCCGATGGGGAACGGCACCGGCTTCCGCGCGGACACGGCGCTCGGGCCCGAGTCCGGCGCCTGGCCCGTGCCCTGCCCGCGCGCGGCGGGCGCGACGAGGAGCGCGAGCGCCGTCAGGGCCGCGAGCCGGGCGGCGCGGATCACGGGCCGCGCGCGCCAGGCGCTCAGCAGCTGATCCCAGGGGCGGATCCGCGAGTCCCGCTGGCGCAGATCGTACCGGGCGGCGAAGTCCACGCGCTCGAGCTTCCGGGCGTGGCGGACCAGCCGGGCGAGCAGCTCCGCGTTGGCGCACCATCCGTCGGTCGTCAGCAGCGCCTCGGCGCCGGGACGGAGCGCCTGCCGCAACACCACGAGCCGGAGGGCCAGGTAGCCGGAGACCGTGTCGCGGAGGCCGGGAACCCGGAGCAGGCGCGGCGCCCACGCGCGGCTCCAGCGGAACCCCCGCGATACCTGACCCACGTTCTTGGCCTGCTCGGCCACCACCAGGTCGGCGCCCGACTCGAGGCGCTTGACCATCTCCTCCATCGCGTCCGGACTGTGCACGAAGTCCGCGTGGAGGGTGACCGCGCAGTCCCGCTTGGGCCGGTCGGTCCGCTGCAGGGCGGCGCGGAGCAGCTCCTCGAGGCTCCGGGCATATCCCTGCCGCTCGCGGTGCGTGATCACCGTCATCGGCAGCACGCGCGCGTAGCGGGCCAGCACCTCGGCGGTGTCGTCGGTGGATCCGTCGTCGCAGACGAGCAGGTGATACTCGCGCGCGAAGCCGGTGAATACCTGCCGGACCTTCCAGAGGACCAGGCCGGCGGTTTTCGCCTCGTTGTGGACCGGAATGCACACGTAGATCATCGTGCCTGCAATCTAGGCGAGGAGGTGATACTGGGCCAAGACGCTTTGCGCCATCGACTTAGCGGTGAATCGCGGGTCGAGCGGAACGGCGACGGGGTGCTCGAGCGCCCGCACGACCTTCTGTCCCAGCGCTTCCGCGTCTCCGACCGGCACGAGCCACTCGGCCGGCACCATGTCGGGCAGCCCGCCGGCCGCGGTCGACACCACGGGCGTGCCGAGCGCGCGCGCGTGCAGGACCACGCTGCCCAGCCCTTCTTCCTTCGAGGACATCACGAACACCCGCGCCTCCCGGATCAGAGCGTCCACCGGATCGACATACCCCACCAGGTGCACGATGTCCCCCACGCCGAGGCTCGCGATGTCGCCCTGCAACGGTTCGCGGAGGGGGCCGGCGCCGGCGATCACCCAGTGGAGCCGCGGCGCGCGGTCGCGGACATGGGCGGCGGCGCGGACCAGCGTGCGCTGGTCCTTGTGGTCCACCAGGGCGGCGACGTTGACGGCGAGCGGCACACCGGCCGGGAGACCGAGCCGCGCGCGGATGTCGGGGGCGCGGGCGGCGTCGGCGCGGATTTCGTCGGGATCGATGCCGTCGTGAATCACGACCACGTCGCGCTGGTTCACGCCGTCCTGCACCAGAATCCGTTTCACGCCCTCGGACACGGCGATGATCCGGTCGGCCCGGTGCCAGCTGCTCTTCGGGCCGATGTGAAAATCGACCCGGCGGTGGGCGACGACCGCGTAGGGCTCCGGGGTCAAGCGGGGGCGGAGGCGCCGCAGCCAGAGCGCGAGGGACAGGCTGTGGCTGTCGTGGACGTGGACGAGGTTGGGCTCGTATCGCCGTACCGCCCGCTGGAGCGCGAGGAACGCCGCGGGGGACAGTCCCGCTCCCCAGGGCGCCTGAATCACGGGCGTCAGCTGCGCTCGGGCCCGCTCCGCGAGCTGGCTGTCGCGCTTGGTGAAGAGCCGGTTCTCGACGTCGGGAAGTCCCTGCAGCTCGCGGCACAGCAGGCGGACCTGGTTCTGTCCGCCGCGCCACTCGCGGCCCGAATCGACCTGAAGAACTCGCACCGGCGTCAGCCGGCGCGGCGGACGCCGGCGAGGACGGTGCGGAGCTCGGCCAGCGTGAAGGGCTTGTGCAGGAACGGGCGGCCGAGGGACTCGAGGAAGTGCAGGGTGTCGCCGCGGACCGTGTCGCCGGTGGCGAAGATCACCCGCCGCGCGACCTCGGGGTGCTGCTGCGCGAGCTTCTCGTACATCTCGCGCCCGCCCAGCTTGGGCATCCGCAGGTCGCAGATGATGACGTCGAACGGCGTCGCCGACGCCCGCTCCACCGCGTCACTCCCGTCGGAGGCGATCTCCACCGAGTGTCCCCAGGCCTCGAGGGTCACCCGCATGTAGTGGAGGATGTGCGGCTCGTCGTCCACCACCAGCACCCGGAGATGATCGCTCACCACGCCGGGGGCGGCTTCGGTGCCGCTGACCCGCGGGGCCCCGCTCCCCGGCAGCTCGACGGTGAAGGTCGCACCCTGATTCGGCGCCGAGTCGAGCGAGATGCGGCCGCCGTGCTCCTTCACGATACCCTGCGAGATCGAGAGCCCGAGCCCCGTGCCTTCGCCTTCGGGTTTGGTGGTGAAGAACGGCTCGAACACACGCTGGGCCAGGTCGGCGGGAATTCCGGGGCCGTCATCGGCGATGCTCACCGACGCGCCGTCGAGCCAGCGCCGGGCCGTGATCCAGATGTGTCCCGCGGCTCCGCGCTTCGCGCCGGCGATGGCCTGCGCCGCGTTCACGATCAGGTTGACGAACACCTGCTTGATCTGGTTCGCGTTCACCGCGATGGACGGAATGCCCGGCTCGATCTCGAGCGTCGCCTCGACCTTCAGGGCCATCAGCTGATTTCGCAGCAGGGCCAGGGTGGACTCGAGCAGGGGCCGGATGGACTGGACCTGCCGCTCGCCCTCCTGCTTCCGCGCGAAGGAGAGCAGGTTCCGCACGATGGTGGCGGCCCGCTCCGCTTCCTGCCGGATCACCTGCAGGGGCTCGGCCAGGTGCGCCGGAATCTCGCCCGCCTCGGCCAGGAAGTCGGAGAAACCCACCACGGACGCGAGCGGATTGTTGAGGTCGTGGGCCACGCCCGCGATCAGCTGCCCCATCGCCGACATCTTCTCGGACTGGATCAGCTGGTCCTGGAGCCGGTGGCGCTCGGTCGTGTCCTCGAACAGGAGCACGGCGGTGCCGATGTCCGCGCCCGCCATGCGCATGGTGCTCACGGCGAACATGCGGTCGCCGGAGCGGACTTCCACCGCGGCCGCGCCGGGGTTTGCCAGCGCCCGGGACACGACGTCGGCCCAGGCCGGCGGCACGAGGGAAAGCCAGGCGCGGCCCGGGAGCGCCGTCACGGGCACCTGGATCAGATCCGCGAAGACGCGGTTGCACCGGCGCACGATCCCCTGGCCGTCCACGATGCAGATGGCCTGGGAGATCGAGTCGGCGGTGAGCTCCCACTCCCGCTTGCCCACCGAGAGGAGCTCCACCAGCCGTGCGTTGGCGAGCGCGATCGCGGCCTTGGCGCACACGACCTTGACGAAGGCCAGCTCCGGCTCCCCGAACGCCTGCGACTTGTCCGATCCGAGCGACACCGCGCCGACGGCGCGTCCCACGGCGAGGAGCGGGGCGCCCATCCACGAGGCCGGCGCCTCGGTGACGCCGGGCGCGCCCGCGCGCCCGGCGTCGACGGCCACGTTCCGGGGCAGGACGAGGGGACCCTTGCGCAGCGCCAGCTGGAGCAGCGGATCGTCGGTGCGGGTGGGCGTCGGGGCACGGTCGTAGGCGACGGTGAGCTGATTCGACTCGAGGTCGAGCAGTACCACCGCCAGGCGGGACGGCCGGAGCGAGTCGTCGAAGGCGCGTGCCATCACGTCCACCACCGTGATGGGTCGGAAGGCGCTCGACAGCTCCTGGGATATGGCGGTGAGGCGGTCCAGCACCGCCACGGCGGCTTCGGGGACCGCCCGCTTCAACCCACCGCCTCCGCGAATCCGCGGAACAGCCCGGCCTCGTCGAGGTCCTCGGGGTGCCACTGCACGCCGAGCAGCCATTGCCCGTCCGGGTCGCGCAGCTCCACGCCTTCCACCACGCCGTCGGGAGCGCGCGCCACCACCGCGAGCGCCGGCGCCGGCTCTTTCACGGCCTGGTGATGCCGGCTGTTCGCCGTGATCTCGCCGCGGCCGAGCGTGCGGCGCAGGAGGGTGCCCGCGTCGACGCGGACGCCGTGACGGCCGGCGGAGTCGGCGTGGTCGATGGGGCCGGGGCGCTCGGTGGCCAGGTCCTGATAGAGAGACCCGCCCAGGGCCACGTTGAGGATCTGCACGCCCCGGCAGATGGCGAGCACCGGCATCCGCCGGGCCCGCGCGGCCCGGACCAGCTCGGCCTCGACGGCGTCGCGGTGGGGATCGATGGCGCCCAGCCGCGGATGGGGCGCGGCGCCGTAGCCGGCGGGATCCACGTCTTCGCCGCCGGACAGCACCAGCCCGCGCACCGCGTCCAGCGCCGCCCCGGCGCGCGCGGGATCGAGCACCGTCGGGAGCACGAGCGGCGTCAGCCCCGCGCGCTCCAGGGACTCCACGTACGCCGCGTTGAGCGCGACCCGGGTGCGCCCCGCGTCGGTGCGCCGGGGAGCGGAGACGGCGACGACGGTCATCGCGCGGCGGGCACCGAATCGCCGAGGAGAGGGCACTTGGGGTTGCTCACGCCGTTCCAGTCGACGCGGACCCCGAAGAGCGGAATCGTCGCATCCCCGCCGACGACGGTGCCGAGCTTCGGGTAGTCCCGCGGCGCCGGGGATTCGTACACCACGACGCCCTGCACGCGGGACGACGTGTCGTCCACCACCAGGAGGCCGTAACCGCCCGCGCCGGCCAGGGGGAAGCCTTCTCCCTGGAACCCCAGCACCAGGCTGCGCGACTGGTCGTAGGCCACCAGCACCTTCCCCTGAGCCCGGCCCGCCACGCGCGCGGGGAGGGACTGCGGGAGCCCGCGCGGCGCCTCGGGGAGGATCATCCGCGCGTCGGCGAGCTGCTCCTGGATGACGGTCGGCCCCACCACCATCGCGAGCCCGCAGACGGGAGATCCGGTCCGCCCGGTCCCGCAGGCGGCCAGGGCGATCGCGCCCAGAAGGAAGGGGATGGCACGCATGGGGCGAAAGGTACTAGTAGACATAGGTCACCGTCATGGTGACCGTCGCCACCGGCTCGAGGGTCCGGGGCACCAGGTTGTAGATGTAGTTGAGGGCGTTGGTCGCCAGGATGCGCACCTCCACCGGCCCCGCGCGCCACCCGGCCCGGAGATCGAGCACTTTCGCCCCGACCCGGGGATCCGTCTCGTACAGCTCCACCCGATCGAACCGGGAGCTGTACCGGAAGTCGGCGCCCACGGAGGCCGGTCCCAGAGTGTAGTCCGCGGACAGCGTCAGGAGGTGACGGGGACGGAAGGCGAGGGGTTGCTGCGGCAGACCGTCGGCCGCCAGCTGCTGCGCGTCCAGGTACGTGTACGAGAGCGTGGTCGTGAGATGCCTGACCGGATCCGCGGCCACCGACAGGTCGAGGCCCGCCAGCCGGGCGCGCTGGACGTTCTGGAACTGGATCTCGAGTCCGTTTCCCGCCACCTCAGGCTCGATCAGGTCGGACGCTTCGGTGAGGAACAGCGCCGCGTCGGTGCGCAGCCAGGACGTCACCGCCGCCGCGTTTCCGAGCTCGAAGTTCCAGCCGGTCTCCGGGACCAGGCCGGGGTTCGGCACGACCGTGAACGGCGAGACCACG
The DNA here is from genome assembly GCA_035505915.1 of Gemmatimonadales bacterium. Taxonomy (GTDB): domain Bacteria; phylum Gemmatimonadota; class Gemmatimonadetes; order Gemmatimonadales; family GWC2-71-9; genus 40CM-2-70-7. The sequence goes on from DATJQI010000032.1 coordinate 53,721, forward strand.
GTGGTGACGTACTGCTCCCCGAGGGACGGCGCCCGGAACCCCTTGCCGACCGATGCCCGCCAGACGCCCAGGTCCGTGGAGAGGACGCCGCCAAGCCGGGGGCTCACCACGGCCGAAAGGCCCGCGCCGTCCACCGCGAGCAGGTCGATCCGCGCGCCCGCCGTGAAGCGCGCCTGTCCCACCACCCGCTCGGTTTCCCCGTACCCGGCGAACAGCTCCTGCGTGTGATTGTGGAAGATGTCGCTCGTGACCTGCGACTCCGTGATCTCGCCGCCCACGGTCACCGTCTGGTCCGGGGTCGGCTCCACCACCACCCGCCCCTCGGCGCCGAACCGGTCCGCGATCGCGAAGTCGTTGTTGCCGGGCTGGAAGTCCGTGAAATGCGTGCGGAGCCAGGACACCCGGCCCATCCACGTGAGGTTGTCCTCGGGCGTCCGCGTGATGGTCGCGCTCAGGTAGCCGTGATCCGAGCGGGTGTGACTGCCCAGCCCCGTGGTGTCGATGAGGAAGGGCTGGAAGCTCTGGCCTTTGTCGTCGCACTGCCCGCGCACGCACCAGATCAGGGGCACCTGGTACTGATGACTGTCCCAGGTTCCGGAGACGAGGACGTGGGTCACGGGGTCGGGGAGCCACTCGCCCTTGCCGGCCACCTCGTAGGCGTCGCTCTCGTCCTGTTGCCGGTACCCGTCCGAGTGCCGGCCGCCCACGGTCAGCGCGCCCCGGAACTGGTCCGTGCCGAACGATCCGGTGACGTCGCCGCCGCCCTGGAGACCGGTGTAGTTCCGGAACCGCCAGATCGAGTCGGGGGGATTGGCGAAGCCGCCGCCGAAGAACCGGACCCGGCCGTGGACGCCCTCCGGAATGTCCCGCGTGATCAGGTTGACGACCCCGCCGAACGCCGACGACCCGTAGAGCGACGACCCGGCGCCCTTGACGACCTCGATCCGCTCCACGTCGTCCACCGGCACGAGGTCCCAGTCGATGCCGCCCCGGTCTCCTTCGTTCATCGGGACGCCGTCCACGAGGAGCAAGACGCGGGCGCCGAGACCCTGCACGTAGCCGGAAGAGCCGCGGATGTTGACCTGGCCGTTGAGGAACTGCACGCCCGGGGCGCGGTCCACCGCCTCGTCGATGGTGTTCACCGCGTGCCGGGCGACGACGGTGTCCGACAAGACGGCCACACTGGCCGAGACGTTCTCGAGGGATTCCGGCCGCTTGCCGGCGGTGACCACGACCACCGGCATCGAGATCGCGCCGGCCCGGAGGGTCACATCCCAGCGCACTGAATCACCGGGGGGGACGGTGAGCAATGCGGAGTCCGGACTGAACGTGAACGCCCGGGCGCGGATCCAGACCGTGCCCGCGCGGACGTTCGGGAGGCGGTAACGGCCGTCGGGCCCCGACAGCGTGAAGGCGTCTCCGGCGGTGATCCGCGCACCGGAGATCCCGGCCCCGCTCGTGTCCCGCACCGTTCCCACCACGACGCCCGCCCGCTGGGCGGCGGCGGGAACGGCCACCAGGCCGAGCGCCAGGATCGCGGCGGCGCGGCTCACGGCGTGCCCGGGAAGAAGTAGGAAACGGAGTGCATGTTCCCGAAGTCGACGACGAAGTCGATGTGATCCGTGCCGGTGGCGTTGACCTGGACGATGCCGGGCTGGGTGGAGTCCGCCGGATCACGGTAGTAGCCGGCCTCCCGCAGGAGGGAGTCGGCGGACGCCGGGTTCCCCGGGTTCAGCGTCCCGACCTTCTTCCAGACCGCCAGCACCCAGTGGTACGCCCCGTTCGGCAGGGGCAGGGTGTAGTGGACCACGGAATCGCCGGACGCGGGGAGCGGAAGCGTGGACGGCGGGAAGGGCAGGAAGTCGAACAGGTCGGACGTGGATTGCGGGAACGCGGCGTACGCCACGAGGTACAGGGCGTCGGTGCTGTCGGGCAGGGTTCCCCGGAACGTGACCTCGCCGCAGATCCCCACGAAGCCGGTCGGGCAGGTGGTCGGGACCGGGGTAGGCTTGAGGCCGTCGTTGCACGCGAGCGCCGATGCCAGGAGCAGCAGTCGAAGGGGCCGCATCTCCAAGCAATCTGGCCACTTCCAGCGAGCCGTCAACTTGACCCTCGCCTCGGGGCCTCGCACCTTTGGGCCATGCCCCTGTACGAGTACCGGTGCACCAAGTGCGGTGAGGTGTTCACGGAACAGCTCACCATTTCGGAACACGGGAAGCGCCGCCCGGCGTGTCCCGCCTGCGGGTCCCACACGGTGGAGCCCGTGCTCTCCACCTTCTTCGCCAAGACCATCCGCAAGAGCTGACCAGGGTGTTCGAACGCCTGCGGGACGCCCTTCGGGCCGCGCTGGACGCGGCGACCCCGCCCGCCGATCTGCGCGACCTGGCGGGACAGATGCGCGAGGCGGTGGTGGACGCGAAGGTGGCGGTGCGCGAGGTCCGGGAGGCGCTGAAGCGGACCGAGCTCGAGGTGGCCGCCGAGCGCCAGCGCCTGGCGGACGCGGAGCGGCGGGGCCGGTTGGCCGGAGAAATCCAGGATGCGGAGACGGTCGAGGTGGCGAACCGGTTCGCCGCCAAGCACCGGGAGCGCCTGGCCGTGCTGGAGCGGAAGTACGAGTCCCAGCAGGCGGAGCTGGCGCTGGCGGAGAAGGAGCTGGCCGAGATGCAGACCCAGCTCTCGGCCGCCGACCAGGGCCGGGTGGGGGCGGAGCGGAGCACCGAGGCGGCCTGGCGGGAGATCCAGCGCGCCGGCGGCGCGCGGCCGGGGGTCGACCCCGAGGACGATCTGCTCAAGTCCCAGATGGAGCGGGCCCAGCGGGAGGCGGCGGCGGACCGTCAGCTCGACGAACTCAAGAAGAAACTGCGAAAGGACTGAGGCGATGCTCCTGCTTGTCCTGGCTCTCCAGCAGCCCGTGCCCCTGCCCACCGCGGCCCCTCCCGACTTCGAAAAACGCGCGCACACCTACAGCATCGTGGCCTACGACTCCGTCACCGGCGACCTCGGGATCGCGGTGGAGTCGAAGTTCCCGAACGTGGGCGGGATCGTGCCCTGGGCCCGTGCCGGCGTGGGCGCGGTGGCGAGCCAATCCCTCGGCAACACGCATTTCGGCAACGAAGGGCTGGACCTGATCGCGCAGGGCGCCACGGCGGCCGAGGCGATGCGGATCGTGATGCGGTCGGACCCCCGGCTCCAGCAGCGGCAGGTGGGGATGGTGGACGCGATGGGAAACAGCGCCAGCTGGACCGGCGACTCCTGCTTCGACTGGGCGGGCGGCCGCACCCTCGGTGCCGACGGCACCGTCATCCTGGGCGGGAAGGGCCAGATGATCGTGGGGCACGGCTTCGCCGCGCAGGCGAACATCATGGTGTCGGACCAGACCGTGAAGAACCTCGCCGACGCTTTCCTGGCGGCGAAGGGATCCCTGGCGGACCGGCTGATGGCGGCGCTCCACGCGGGGCAGGCCGGGGGCGGGGACAAGCGGGGGATGGAATCGGCCGCGCTGCTCGTGGTGCGGAAGAACGGCGGGTACCTGGGCAACAACGACCGGTACATCGACATCCGCGTGTACGACGACACCAATCCGATCCGTGAGCTCGACCGGCTCTACCGGCTTCACCAGCTGTACTTCTTCACCTCCAAGCCCGAAGACCTGATCCCCATCACGCCGGACATCGTGAAGCAGCTCGAGCCGATTCTCCTCCGGGAGCCGCTGAACCAGAAGGAGAAGTGGCTGGCGGCCCCGCAGGGCGCGGCCACTCAGACCTTCCTCGAGGCGCTCGCCAATTTCATGTACTGGGAGAACTACGACGTGCGCGTCCGGATGGACGGAAGAATCGATCGCGTGGTGCTCGAGGATATTCTGGCCCGGAGAAAGAAATGACCGCACCCGCGGCTCCGCGCGATACGTCGTTCTTCGGGCACCCCCGGGGCCTCTCGACGCTGTTCTTCCTGGAGCTCTGGGAGCGCTTCTCGTACTACGGCATGCGGGCGTTCCTCATCCTGTACATGGTCCACCCGCTCGGCTTCAACGACGCGCACGCCGGCCGCATCTACGGGAACTACACGTCGAGCGCGTGGGCCGCGGCCGTCTTCGGCGGGATCCTCGCCGACCGGTGGCTGGGCCAATACCGGAGCGTGCTCTTCGGGGGGATCATCATCGCCCTCGGCCATTTCACCCTCGCCTTCCATCCTCTGCCCTTCTTCTACACGGGTCTGGGACTCATCGTGGTCGGCACGGGCCTTCTCAAGCCCAACGTTTCAGGCATCGTCGGCGCGCTCTATGAGAGCGGGGACGAACGGCGGGATGCGGGGTTCTCGATCTTCTACATGGGGATCAATACCGGCGCGTTTCTCGGGCCCATCATCGCCGGATACCTGGCGCAGGAAGTGGACTGGCACATCGGCTTTCTGTGTGCGGGCATCGGCATGACCCTCGGACTCGTTCAGTTCGTGCTGCACCGGGATCGCCTGCGCCCGGCCATCGAGCGGTTGGCCCACCGCCCCAGGGCCGCCGCGGTGGTCCAGGCCGCCGCCACCGGCGAGGCCACCTTCTGGGCACTCACCAAGGTCGAGTGGAAGCGCATCGCCGCGATGGCGTTCTTCTTCGTCGGCGCGGCCATTTTCTGGGGCGCCTACGAGCAGGCGGGGTCGAGCCTGAACCTGTTCGGGGACCGCTACACCACCCTCACCATCCTGGGATTCCACTTCCCCTCGAGCTGGTACGTGTCGGTGCAGGCGATCTTCGTGATTCTGCTCGCCCCCGGCTTCGCGTGGTTGTGGATCCACCTGGGCAAGTACGAGCCCTCTACACCCACGAAATTCGCGTTCGGCCTGTTCTTCGTCGGACTCTCATTCCTGTTCCTCCTGCCCGCGGCGTACGCCATCCAGGCCACGCCCGGGCTTCGCGTCTCGCCGTTCTGGCTGGTCGGGTGCTACTTCATTCAGGAGCTGGCCGAGCTGTCGATCTCGCCGGTGGGGCTGTCGGTGTTCACCAAGCTGTCTCCCGTGAAGATCGTGGGCATGATGCTGGGAGTCTGGTTCCTCGCGGACGCGATCGGCAACAAAGCCGCCGGCTTCGCGGCCGGTTTCATCTCGTCCGCGCCGATGCAGGAGCTCTTCCTGGTGGTCGCGGGCGTCTGCATCGGGGCCTCCGTCATCGCCTTCATCCTGGTGCCGCCGGTGAAGAAGCTCATGGGGGGCGTGCGCTGAGCCGGTTCCCGTCCCCGTTCCCGCGGGCTGACAGCCCGCTCTCGGCGCGGGCGCGGCCTGAAGGCCTTGCACTGCCGGAGCCTCGTGCATTGGCGAGTCCTTCAGGACTCCATCGAGCCGAGAGCGGCCTTCAGGCCGCGCGAACGATCCGCAGCCCGTGGGTCTTGGTGATGCTGATCCTGGTACTTCTCTCCGGTGCCGTGTCAGCCCAGACCAAGGTCGTCCTGCTCGGCACCGGCTTCCCGCGCCCCGACCCGAACGCCTGGGGCCCGGCCACCGCGGTGGTCGTGGGCGACCGGGTCTTCCTGGTCGACGCGGGCGTCGGTGTCGAGCGGCGCCTGGCGGCCGCGCACCTCCCCATCAACGGCGTCACCGCCCTCTTCATCACGCACCTCCACTCCGACCACACCCTCGGCCTCGCCGACCTGATCCTCACCAGCTGGGTGATGCAACGCCGTGGCCCGCTGCAGGCCTTCGGACCCGCCGGGCTCCAGGCCATGGTGAATCACCTGATGGCCGCGTACGCGGTGGACGAGAAAGCGCGGATCGAGGATCTCGAGCACGAGTCGGCCGAGAACCTGCGGGTGGCGGTCCACGAGATCGCGGCGGGCGTGGTGTACGACAGCGGGGGCGTGAAGGTCACGGCCTTCCGGGTGCTGCACGGGCCCCTGGAGGCGTACGGCTACCGCTTCGATACGCCCGGTCGGGTGGTGGTGATCTCCGGGGACACCCGCCCGAGCGAGGAGCTGGTCCGGCAGGCGACCGGCGCCGACGTCCTGGTGCACGAGGTCTACGCCGCGTCCCGCCTCAAGGTCGAAGACCGCCCCGGCGGAGCCGACTGGCCCGCCTACATGCGCTCTCTCCACACGTCGGATGTCGAGCTCGGGCAGCTCGCGGCCCGGATCCACCCCAAGCTGCTCGTGCTCACGCACATCATCCGGATGGGCGCGACGGACGACGAAATGCTGGCGGCGGTGCGGCAGAACTTCCGGGGTGAGGTGGTGATGGGGAAGGACTTGGGGGAGTACTGAACAAGAAGCAGGTCCTTCGCGCCTTCGGCGCTCAGGATGACACTCGCCTTTTTTCATTTCCTTGTTCCAAAGGGACCCTGCCATGTCATCCTGAGCGAGCGCGCGAATGCGCGCGCGCGAAGGATCTCTCGACCGAGTTACATCGGCTTCTCTCCGAAGTGGCAGGCCGCCCGTTGATCCCCCCCGAAATCCCGCAGCTCCGGTGCCTCGCGTGCGCACCGCTCGCCCTTGAGGGGATGCGGGCACCGCGGATGAAAGCGGCACCCGTCGGGCGGCGAGACCGGGGACGGCACGTCGCCCGACAGCACGATCCGGTTCCGCGGCGCGTCGGGATCGGGCACGGGCACCGCTGAGAGCAGTGACCGGGTGTACGGGTGCCGGGGGGCGGCATAGAGCCGGTCGACCGGCGCCTCCTCCACGATCCGCCCCGCATACATCACCGCCACGCGGTCGGCCACGTTGCGGACGACGGCGAGGTCGTGGGCGATGAACAGGTACGTGAGTCCGTGCGCTTGCTGGAGATCCTTGAGCAGGTTCAGCACCTGGGCCTGCACCGACACGTCGAGCGCGGTCACGGGCTCGTCGCAGATGAGGAACTGAGGCCGAAGCGCCAGGGCGCGGGCGATGCCCACCCGCTGGCGCTGTCCCCCCGACAGCTCGTGGGGATATCGCGGGGCGAATCCGGCGTCGAGCCCCACCTCCGCCAGGAGCTCCGTCACCCGCGCCGGCCGCTCGGCCCGGGACGCCAGCCGGTGAATCACCAGGGGCTCGGCGATCGCCTCCCCCACGGTCATCCGGGGATTGAGCGACCCCGAAGGATCCTGGAAAATCACCTGCATCCGGCGCCGCAGGGCCCGCAGCTCGGGGCTTCCCAGTCCGAACACGTCGATGCCGTCGAAGGTGAAGCGCCCGTCGGTGGGCTCCACGAGCCGAAGCAGCGCCCGCCCCACGGTGGTCTTGCCCGACCCGGTCTCGCCGACCAGCGCGAGCGTGCGGCCCGCCGGGATCTCGAACGAAACACCATCCACCGCGCGGACCACCTCACGTGCCCCCAGTCCGAAGAGACCCCGGCGGACGGGGAAGTGCTTGACGAGTCCCTCGACCTGAACGAGCGCGCTCACGTCGCCTTCCGGCGTCCGGGCTCGGTCACGAGCCAGCACCGCGCCGATTGCCCCGGCGCCGGACCGTCCAGCAGGGGGGGCTCGTCGGTCCGGCACCGGTCCCAGGCATGGGGGCACCGCGGATGGAAGCGGCAGCCCGAGGGCCACGCCGTGGCCGGCGGCACGCCTCCCGGAATCCCCGACAGACGCCCCCGCCCGCCGTCCAGGCGGGGGACCGAAGCGAGCAGGCCGGCCGTGTAGGGGTGCAGGGGGTGGGCGAAGAGATCGCGGGTCGCGGCGGTTTCCACCACCTGGCCTCCGTACATCACCGCCACCCGATCCGCGACACCGGCGACGATGCCGAGATCGTGCGTGATCAGGAGGACCGCCATGCCCAGCTCGGCCTGCTTCCGCTCGAGGAGCTCGAGGATCTGTGCCTGCACCGTCACGTCCAGGGCCGTGGTCGGCTCGTCCGCGATGAGGACCTTGGGGTGGCAGATCAGCGCCATCGCGATCATCACGCGCTGGCAGGTGCCGCCCGAGAGCTGGTGCGGGTACTCGTCGGCGCGACGCGCGGCGTCGGGCACGCCCACCTGCTCGAGCATCTCGACCGCGCGGGCCCGCGCCTCCACCCGCGACAGACCCAGGTGCACCCGCGCCACCTCGGCGATCTGGTCGCCCACCGTGAACACCGGGTTGAGCGAGACTGTCGGCTCCTGGAACACCATCGCGATCCCGTTTCCGCGCACCGCGCGGAGCTCGGGGGGCGACAGGGTGAGCAGGTTCCGGCCCTCGAACTCGATCAGGGACCCCGGCAGCACGTGCCCGGGCGGCTCCGGGATGAGCCGGAGTATGGAGAGGGAGGTCACCGTCTTCCCCGAGCCCGATTCGCCGACCACGGCCAGGGTCTCGCCGGGACGGAGCTCCCATGACACGCCGTCCACCGCGCGGGCCGTACCCGCGGGCGTGACGAAGTAGGTCTTGAGGTCGCGGACCGACAGCAGCGGCGCCGTCACGACACCTCCGGCCGGGGATCGAGCGCGTCCCGCAACGCGTCTCCGACGGCGTTCCAGGACATCACCACCAGCGCGATGGTGAGGCCGGGAAAGAAGCTCGTCCACGGTGCCGTCGCCAGCTGGCCCTGTCCGTCGGCCACCATCGTGCCCCAGCTCGGCGTGGGCGGCTGGACTCCGAAGCCCAGGAACGAGAGTCCCGACTCGAGGAGCATCACGTTCCCGACCGACAGGGCGGCGGAGACGATGATCGGGGCGGCGGCGGCGGGCAGGAGGTGGCGGGAGATGATCCTCCAGGGCGACGCGCCGAGCGCCCGGGCGGCTTCGACGAAGGGGCGCTCGCGGATCGACAGGGCCTCGGCCCGCACCAGGCGGCTCATGGTGAACCACCCGGTGAGCCCGATGACCAGGACCAGGACCCCCACGGAGACCCGGTTCCAGAACGTCACCACGAACAGGAGCACGAAGATCCTCGGGATGGCGAGTCCCACGTCCACCGCGCGCATCAGGAGCGAGTCGGTCCAGCCCCGCGCGTATCCGGCGGTCGCCCCGACGGCGACGCCGACCGTGAGCGCGATCAGGGTGGCGAGGAGCCCCACACCCAGCGACACGCGCCCGCCGTACACCAGCCGGCTCCAGATGTCCGCGCTGTAGAGGTCGGTGCCGAGCGGGTGGGCCCAGGAGGGCGGCGCGTCCTGCAGGGTGACGATGCCGGGCTGCGCGGCCGGATCGTAGGGCGCGACCAGCGGCGCGGCGAGGGCGGCCAGCGAGAAGAACACCAGGACCCGCAGGGACCAGGCGGCCGTCGGATGGCCGAAGAACCGACGCCCCGCGCGGGTGGGAAGCGCGAGCCGGCGCGCCAGGGCGACGCCCGCCCCCGCGATCAGGAGCAGCGCGAGGGCGGCGGCGGAGGCGCGGGCGGTCAGGAGGCCTCCCGGGCGCGGATGCGCGGATCGGCGACGGCGTAGAGCAGGTCGGCCACCAGGCTCCCCGTCACGACCAGCGTGCTGGCCACGATGGCGACCGCCGTCACCAGGCTGTGGTCCCGCGCCAGCACCGCGTCGGTGGCGAGACGCCCCATCCCCGGCCACGAGAACACGTCCTCGATCAGCACCGATCCCGTGAGCAGGAAGGGCAGGGAGACGCCGACGAGGGTGATGAACGGCAGCAAGGCGTTCCGGAGCGCGTGCACCAGCAGCACCCGGCGCTCGGCCAGTCCCTTGGCGCGCGCGGTGCGAATGAAATCACGGCCCAGGGTCTCGAGGAGCGCGGCGCGCTGAAATCGGGCGGTGCCGGCGGCCCCGACCAGGCCCAGCGTGCAGGCAGGGAGGATCAGGTGCAGGAGCCGGTCTCCGATCCGGCCCAGGAACGAGAGCGATTCGTAGGCCCCGGGGGTCGTGGTGCCGGTCGGCGGGAGCCAGCGGAGCCAGATCGAGAAGACGAAGACCAGGACCAGGCCCAGCCAGAAGGTGGGCACGGAATAGATGAAGAGCGTGGCGTTGCCCAGGGCGACGTCGGTGGTGCGCCGAGCGCGTGCGGCCTGGAGCAGTCCGATGAAGAGGCCGCCGCCGAGGTCGAGGACCAGGGCCGTGGCGGCGAGCAGCAGCGTGTTGGGAATGGCGGCCGCCAGGGCCTGGGCCACCGTGATCCCCTGACTGAACGCGAAGCCGAAATCCCCGTGGAGGAGGCCGCGGAGGTAGCGGAGGTACTGGGTGGTGATGGGCTGGTCGAGGCCCCAGCGGTGAACGAGCGCCGCGATCACCCGCGGGTCGACGGGGCGGTCGGGGCCGGGCAGGAACGGCGAGCCCGGCGCGAGATGAATGACGACGAAGGTGAGGGTGACGACCCCGAAGACGATGGCGACCGCGGCGGCGAGGCGCCGCACCAGCCAGACCGCCGCGGCCGTCCCGCGCACGTCAGCGGACCGCGCGATCCCGATCGATCAACCGGTCCGCGGGAATCCGCCAGGTCCAGACCTGCGACCACCACGAATCGGGGCGGATCCTCACACCGGCGATGCGCGAGCTGATCGCGGCGACGTTGTCGGGGGCGGCGAGCCAGATACCGGGGGCGTCCGCGTTCAGGATGTTCATGGCGGACCGCCAGTCCGCGGCCGACTGGGCCGGCGTGACCGAGCCCGATCCGGCGAGCGCGACCAGGCGGTCGAAATCGTCGTTCTGGTAATGGCTGTAGTGGTCGGGCGCGCCGCGCACCCAGTGTTGCAGGATGCCCGAAGCGGGTGTGGGGTCGGCGTTGAACCCCTGGAATACGGCGTCGAACCGGCCCGCCGCGACGCGGCCCAGGAGGAGGTTCTGGTCCAGGGGCTGGACCTGGGCGTCGACGCCCACCGCCCTCCACTGCGCCTGGATCAACCGGGCCAGCTGCTGCCGCAGCGCGCTCGTGGACGTGACGGCGATCTCGACCGACAGCCGCTGGCCGTCCTTCACGCGGATCCCGTCCGGGCCGGGGCGCCACCCGCGGGCGCCGAGGAGGCGCGCCGCCCCCGCGCTGTCGAACGGGATGGTCTGAATGGTGGAGTCCCAGATGGACCAGAACTGGGGCATCGGCCCCGGCGGGACCTTGGCGTACGTCCCGAAGACGCTCGCGACGATCGCTTTCCGGTCGAGGGCCATCGTCAGCGCCCGGCGGACCTCCCGGTCACCCAGCACCGGATGCGGCCGGGTGGAATCGCCGTTGGCGCGGAGGTTCAGCTCCAGATAGGCGTAGCTCGAGCCGCGGTACGGGTAGAGGGTGAGCTGCGGCGCCTTGCGGGCCATCTCGATGTTCGCGGGTGAGCCGAGGTACTCGAGGGCGTCGGCCTGGCCGGCGACGACCGAGCTCAGGGCGGCCGCCGTGCCGCTCACGATCTTCCAGATCAGATGCCGGAGGTGCGGGCGGCCCAGGAAGAAGGTGGAGTCCGCCGCGAGCTCGATGGTCTGCCCGGGGACCCAGCTGACGAACCGATAGGGTCCGTCCCCCACGGGGTGCTGGCCGAACGCCGCGGTGAGCCAGTCGGTGCGGGGGACCTGCGCCAGGAGGTGTTGAGGCAGGATCCACATCTGATAGACCGCGTCGTAAAACGCCGTCGGATAGTGCTCGCGGAAGCGGAAGACCGCCGTGGCCGAATCCCGCACCGTCACCGACGAGATCTTCGCGAGCGCGTTCTCCGCCGCCGCGCCCACCGCGGGGTCGCGGTAGGCGTCGAACGAGAAGGCGACGTCGTTCGCCGTGACCGGGACGCCGTCCTGCCACCGGGCCCGCGGGTCCAGATGAAAGACCAGCGTCTTGGGGTCGTCCCACTCCCACCGGTTCGCCAGCTCGGGCACGAAGTCGGCGTCGCCGATCGTGTTCTCCGACATCCCGATGTCGGCGAGCTTGAGGAAGAGCTGGTCGACGATGTCCCGGGCCCCGGCGTTGTCGATCACCGCCGGCAGGAGGGATTTGGGGTTGTTACCGGTGACGAACACGACGGTACCGCAGTAGTCACCGCTGCAGCCGCCCCGCCGGGAGCAGCCGAGCGCGACCGTCAGGACCGCGAGGACCGAAAGTGAGGCGCGCAAACGCATACGGCGCTTAACATTCAACGCCGGCCCTACCGGCGCCAGGTCCAACGCGCGTCGGCGAAGCGGGACGGGTCGGCGGCGGGCGCCGGGGCGGGGGCCGGGCGCGGAGTCCAGGCGCCGACGATCGCCTCGGCCACCTCGGCGAAGGTCAGCGCCCGGCCGGCGAGGGCGCGGAGCGTCACTTCCCCGGTGGGCGGCGCGGTCCCGCGGGTCACCGACCGCACCAGGTCTTGCGTCCCGTCCAGCAGGATCGAGCCGTGCTGAAGGAAGGCGTCGCCTTCCCGCACCTGCGCCGACCCGACCACCTTCCGGCGCTTCCCGGTGATTTCGCCGCCGACCGAGGCCGCGAAGCAGGCGCCGGCGGCGAGATCGGGCGCGCGGACCGCCGGCGCGACCTCCGCCGGTATGCCCAAAGTGCGCAGGGCGCGGGCGATGCGTTCGTGGATGGCGTGATAGGTATCCGCGAGTGATCCGAACGCGGTCACCGGCGCGGCCACGGCGTACGTCACTTCGTCCGCATGCCACACCGCGCGGCCGCCCGTGGGCCGCCGCACCACGTCCCACCCCCGCCGCTCGATCTCGGCGCGGTCGTAACGGGTCAACGCCGGCTCATTGCGTCCGAAGGAGAGACAGGGTGGGTTCCAGCGATAGAGGCGGAGGAACGCGCGTCCGGTTCGCCCGGCCTGATCGAGCAGTGCTTGATCGATGGCCATGTTGACGGAACCCGGATGGGGTTCCGACTCGAGGACGAGAGCCCAGTCCATCGTCCCCTAACCGACCGTCTGGTAGTCCTCGATCGGCGGACAGACGCAGACGAGGTTCCGGTCCCCGAACGCCCCGTCGATGCGGCTCACGGTGGGCCACACTTTGTGCGCCCGCGTGGCGGCGGAGGGGAAAGCGGCCCGCTCGCGCGCGTAGGGGTGCTTCCACTCGTCGGCCAGGAGGTCGGCGAGCGGATGCGGCGCGTTGGACAGCAGGTTGTCGGTCCGGTCCGCTTCGCCGTGCTCGATCTCCCGGATCTCTCCGCGGATGGCGATCAACGCGTCGCAGAACCGGTCCAGCTCCGCCTTGGGCTCTCTCTCGGTGGGCTCCACCATCAGCGTCCCGGCCACCGGGAACGACACCGTGGGGGGATGGAATCCGTAGTCGATGATCCGCTTGGCGATGTCTTCGACTTCCACGCCCGCCGACTGCTTGAAGGGCCGCGTGTCGAGAATGCATTCGTGGGCGATCAAGCCGTTCTTGCCCGCGTACAGCAGGTCGAAGTGGCCGGCCAGGCGCCTGGCGATGTAGTTCGCGGAGAGGATCGCGAGCTTGGTCGCGTCCGCCAGCTCCTCCTTCCCCATCATCGCGATGTACGCCCACGAAATGGGGAGGATGCTCGGGCTTCCCCAGGGCGCGGCCGAGATCGTGCCGCAGCTCTCGGTGTGGCCGAGGGGCACCACGGGGTGGTCGGGGAGATAGTTGGCGAGATGGGGCGCCACACCGATGGGGCCCATCCCCGGGCCGCCACCGCCGTGCGGGATGCAGAACGTCTTGTGGAGATTGAGGTGGCACACGTCGGCGCCGAAGTCGCCGGGCCGGCAGAGCCCCACCTGGGCGTTCATGTTGGCCCCGTCCATGTAGACCTGGCCGCCGTGCTCGTGCACGACGCGGCAGATCTCCCGGATGGACGACTCGAAGACGCCGTGGGTGGACGGATAGGTCACCATCAGCGCCGCGAGAGTGTCCTGGTGCTGCGCGGCCTTGGCGGTGAGGTCGGCGACATCGATGTTGCCCTGGGCGTCGGTCTTCACCACCACCACGTTCATTCCCGCCAGCACGGCGCTCGCCGGGTTGGTCCCGTGAGCGGACTGCGGGATGAGACAGGTGGTCCGGTGGGCCTGGTGGTGCGCCCGGTGATAGGCCCGGATCACCAGCAGTCCCGCGAATTCCCCCTGGGACCCGGCGTTGGGTTGCAGGGACACCCGCGCGAAACCGGTGATCTCGGCCAGCCACTCCTCCAGCTGGCGGAAGAGCTCGGTGTATCCCTGGGCCTGATCGCGCGGGGCGAAGGGGTGGAGCTTCCCGAATTCGGGCCAGGTGATCGGAATCATCTCGGTGGTGGCGTTCAGCTTCATGGTGCACGAGCCGAGCGGAATCATCGCCGAGGTGAGGGAGAGGTCGCGGTCCTCGAGCTGCTTCAGATACCGGAGCATCTCGGTTTCCGAGCGGTGGCGGTGGAAGACCGGGTGGGTCAGATAGGGCGTCGTCCGGGCGAGACCGGCGGGAATGGCGGGTTTGGCCGCGGCGGCCAGGTCTTCGAGCTTGAAGGGCAGAGGCTTGCCGAGCGCGAACACCTGCGCCAGGTCTTCGACGTCCTCCACGCCCGCGGTCTCGTCGAGCGCGACGGCCAGGCGGGTGGCCGAGAGGGGGCGGAGGTTGATGCGGCGGCGCCGGGCGCCCGCGTGGATCTCCTTGATCTTGGCCTCGTCGCCTTCGATCACCACGGTGTCGAAGAACGCCGGGTGCCCGACCTTGTAGCCCAGCCGGCGCGCCGCTTCGGCCAGGATCGCGGCGAGCCCGTGCACGCGTTCGGCGATCTTCTTGATGCCTTCGGGCCCGTGATAGACCGCGTACATACTGGCGGTCACCGCCAGAAGCACCTGGGCGGTGCAGACGTTGCTCGTCGCCTTCTCGCGGCGGATGTGCTGCTCGCGCGTCTGGAGCGCCATCCGCAAACCGGGGCGCCCCGCGCGGTCCTTGGACACGCCGATGATGCGCCCGGGCAGGTGCCGCTTGAACGCGTCCTTCGTGGCGAAGAACGCGGCGTGCGGCCCGCCGTAGCCCAGGGGCACGCCGAAGCGCTGAGAGTTGCCGACGGCGATGTCGGCGCCCCATTCGCCGGGAGGCGTGAGCAGCGTGAGCGCGAGCAGGTCGGTCGCCGCGGTCACGAGCGCCCCCGCCGCGTGCGCCTTTTCGGTGACCCCCTTGAAGTCCTGGATGTCCCCTTCGGTCCCCGGATACTGCAGCAGGCACCCGATCACGCCGGGCTTGAACGCGAACCCCTTCGGCTCGGCGACCGTCACCTGAATGCCGACGGCCTCGGCGCGGGTCCGGACGACGGCGATGGTCTGGGGGTGACAACCGGCGTCCACCAGAAAAATGCCGGGGCCCTCGTGCGTGGTGGCCGCCGCGGTCAGGTGGACCGCCTCCGCGGCCGCCGTGCCCTCGTCCAGGAGCGAGGCGTTGGCGACCTCGAGGCCGGTCAGGTCCGAGACCACGGTCTGGAAGTTCAGGAGCGCTTCGAGACGGCCCTGCGCGATCTCCGCCTGGTAGGGCGTATAGGCCGTGTACCAGCCCGGGTTCTCCAGCACGTTGCGGAGCACCACCGGGGGTGTAATGCAGTCGGCGTACCCCATCCCGATGTAGGACCGGAAGACCTGATTCTTCGCCGCGACGGTGCGGAGCGCGGCGAGCGTCTCGCGCTCACTGCGCGCGGCGGGGATGCCGAGCGGTTTCTTGAATCGAATGTCTTCCGGAATGACCGCGTCGATGAAGGAGTCGAGCGACTCGTAGCCCACGACCTTGAGCATCTCCCGCACGTCGGCCGGGCTCGGGCCGAGGTGGCGGGAGGCAAAGCGGTCGGGGTGCGCGAGCGAGGAGGGGGCTATGGCCATGGTATGGGAGGTCCTGATGTCTGACGTCTCACGTGCGACGTCGCTTACTTCCCGATCTGCTTCTCATACGCGGCGGCGTTCAATAACGCTTTCAGGTCGCCCGCGTCCTTGACCTTGAGCTTGATCATCCAGCCGGCGCCGTAGGGGTCGCGGTTCACGGCGGCGGGATCCTGCTCCAGCGCCCCGTTCGACTCGACCACCGTGCCGGCCACGGGGCAATACAGCTCCGACACGGCCTTGACCGCCTCGATGGTTCCGAAGACGGCCCCCTTGTCGAAGCTCGCGCCGGCCTTGGGAAGCTCGACGTAGACCACGTCTCCAAGCTCTCCCTGGGCGTAGTCCGTGATGCCGATCTGGATCACGCTCCCGTCCCCGGTCTTCTTCACGTACTCGTGCTCGGTGGTATACGAGAGGTCGGCGGGGACGTTGGCCATGGTCCGATCCGGGCTGGGGTTGGAAAGTCGCGGCGAAGGTTATCGGGGCTGGAAAACGCTGTCAAGCCAAGGGTTTGGCGCGTTGCCGCAGGGCCTCGAACACCTCGCGGGCCCGCCGCTCCAGCTCCTCCCGCGACTCGCCGTTGTCGATCACGTAGTCGGCCCGCGGGCGCTTCCGCTCGGCGGGCATCTGGGCCGCGATCATCTGGTCGGCTTCGGCGTTCGACAGGCCCCGGAGGAGGCGCAACCGGGCGCGCCGGACCGCGGGGGGCGCGTCCACCAGCACCACGACGTCGAACTGGGAGGGATCGAGGGCTTCGAAGAGGAGCGGAATGTCGTTGATCACGACTATGTCCCCGCGGCTCCGCGCCTCCTCCAGGAGCTGCGACCGGCGGCGCTGGACGGCGGGGTGCACGATGCCGTTCAGCGCGGACAGGGCCGCGTCGTCTCCGATCACCTTGGCGCGGAGGGTGGCGCGGTCGAGGGATCCATCCGCGGCGAGGACGTCGGCACCGAAGCGCCGGGCGATGGCGGTGAGGACTTCGGTGCCCGGGGCCTGCGCCTCCCGGGCCAGCTGGTCGGCGTCGATGATCGTGGCGCCCCAGGACCGGAAGAGATCCACCACGGTCGACTTGCCGGCCGCGATGTTGCCGGTGAGTCCCACATTCAGCATGGGGAAGCGGGAAGCGGGAGGCGGGAAGTGAGCGGCGGCCACGCTTCCCGCTTCCCTCTTCCCCCTTCCCACTCACAGCAGTGCGGTCTGATCCTCATCGATCCTCGGAACCTTGTGGCAGTGCCGGCACCGCGCTTCGTAGGACTCCCGGCCGCCCACGAGGATGGTCGGAGAATCCCAGGTGGCGGGCTTGCCGTTGACCAGCCGCTGGTTGCGGGTGGCGGGTCCCCCGCACACCACGCAGATCGCCTGGAACTTGTCCACCACTTCGGCGATGCACATCAGGGTGGGCATGGCGCCGAAGGGGAGACCCCGGAAGTCGACATCGGTGCCGGCGAGGATGACACGGACCCCCCGATCGGCAAGAGCGTTCGCGACGGTGACCAGGCCGTCGTCCAGGAACTGCGCCTCATCCACCGCCACGACTTCGGTGGCGGGGTTGATCTGACGCATCAGCTGCTCCGAGGAGTCGATGGGCTCGGCTTCGACGGTGATGCCGTCGTGGGAGGAGATGGAGTAAAGGCCGGCGTACCGGGCGTCCAGGTGGGACTTGAAGACCTGCACCCTCTTGCGGGCGATCACCGCCCGGCGGACCCGGCGGATCAACTCCTCGGACTTCCCGGAGAACATCACCCCGGCGATGACCTCGATCCAACCGGGGCGGGTGCCGTGGAACATGGGGGCGTACGGTAGCCGGGGGAGGGGGGGAGGTCAAGGAAGTGCCGGTATCTTGCGGTTTTCCAGGGGGGGACCCCATATTGTATCGGTTTTTCAAGGCTTTTTGGGCCGCCCCCCCCAATCGGGGTGATTTTGCAAGGCTTTTCCGGACACCTCCACAAGGAGCGCGCTGTGAACAAAGCCGAGCTGACTGCCGCACTGGCCATGCGGACCAAGATGTCGAAGGCCGACGCCGGCCGGACGATCGAAGCCCTGTTCGACGACAAGGGGATCATCGCCGGTGAGCTGAAGAAGGGCGCGAAGGTGCAGATCACAGGCTTCGGAAACTTCGAGGCTCGGAAGCGCGCCGCTCGCATGGGCCGCAATCCGAAGACCGGTGGCGTCATTCAGATCAAGGCGTCCATCGCTCCCGCATTCCGCGCCGGGAAGCAGCTCAAGATGGCGGTCAACGGGAAAATGAAGTAAGCGATCCGCTGAACGCTGTCGTCACACTGCTGGTTACGGGCCGCCCCGCTGGGCGGCCCGTCGGCGTTTTGGGATCAGAGAATTGACCGACCGTTGACGAAATTGGTTATACTGTCCCTGTCGACCCGAGACGTCGGGGCGGCACAGCGAAGCGGGATGCAGTGCGGGCCGCCCCGTTGGGCGGCCCGTTGCACGTCTACCCACGGCGTTCCGTTCGTACCCGTCCTTTAGGGCCCGTTGCATTTTCTAGAGGTTGCATTTTCTAGAGAGTGAGCTGCAGGCCCCGCTGGCAATGCTTGCAGGTGACCTGCTGAGGCACAGTCCATCGCGGCGGCAGGTCGAGCTTCTGCTCGGCGCCGCAATCGGGGCAGGCAGCGGTGGCCCCGCGTCCGATCTCCGGCGTGCCCAGACGCTGAAAGAACTGGACGATGCCGAAGGCGAAGAACCCCGGGACGAGAAGAAAATGCGCCACCGGGATGAACACGCTCCCGATGGCGCAGGCCCAGAAGGTCCCGAGCGCCTTGAACGCCCGCCGCACGCGCGCCCGCTGATCGAACGACGTCACCGTCACCGTGCCCCGCGTCGACTTCCCGCTGAAGCCCGTCAAGACAAACGCCTGTTGACGCTCCGACATCTCTCAATCCTCAGCGATCGAGCCGGGCGCTCACCCTCCGACCGCGGATCATCAGTCCTGAAAGCCGGGCCACGGTGCGTTCCGCGACCGCGCCGGCTACTTCCACCATACTGTGCATTTCCTTCACGTCGATCCGGCCGATGTCGTCCTTCGACAATCCGACCTCGCGGATCAAGGCACCGACGATGTCCTTCGCCGCCGCGCGGTCCTTCTTGCCGACGTTGACATGAATCCGCGTGCGGGTGGCGAGCGGGGTCGACGGCTCCCGGCTCCCGGCTCCCGGCTGCCGCAGGGCGTACACCGCCGCCGCCACTTCGGCCGCGTCGTAGCGCTCGAAGAGCGGCGCGAGCAGCGCCAGCTCCGCCGCGAGATCGCCCTGATCGATCCGCTGGGCGATCGCCGCCCGGGCCTGGCCCGGCGCCGTCCCGGCCCCCGATGCCCCCGACAGTGACCGGAGCGTCGCGATCGAGCGGGCATAGGCCACCTGCTCGGGCCTGAGCAGGAGCGTCACCGGCCCGGCAGCGGCCAGCGCCACCAGCTCGGACCGGGACGGCAGGTCCGCGCAGATGATGGCGCCGGCCGAATCCGGGACCGCTGTCCCGCGTCGCCACACCAGGTGCGTCGCCGGATCCAGCGCATCGAGCGCCATCGCGATCCCGGCATCCTGGTTCCCGTTCCCGGTGACGAGGTACCGCACTTCACCTACCAGCGGTAGCGGGCGGGCATTCTCACCCAGCGGGAGGTCTCCCACGATGTGGGGGCGCCGCGCGTGCGCTTCGAGGAACGCATCCAGCGCGACCGGGTTCCAGCTGAGCACGATGCGCTGAGCCTCCGGCAACTCGGGGAGCAGTCCCTCCAGCGCCGCCCGCTCGCCCGCGCCCAGCGACTCCGGCCAGGCCAGCACCACCGTTCGGATGGTGTCGCCTTTGAGGGCGGACTTGGCCGAGAGCGCGCCGAAGTCGGCGGGAGTCCCGGCGACGACGTCCACGGCTCCCGTGGCCAGGAGGCGCGCGGCGCGGTCCAGACCCGTAACGGCTTGGAAACGCAGAGGTTGGGGAACCGCCCCGGACCAGGCCCGGGCGGCGGCAGGACTGTCCGTGACGATCAGCACCGGTGTGTTTCCCGCGACCAACGGCCAGACGGCCGAGCATTCGGAGGCCTGGGGGGTGGGGGGAGAGACGATCAAGATCGGCCGGCCGCGCTCGAGCGCGGCGGCTGCGTCAACGGGTGCCGTCACACGGACCTCAGTTGTCAAAGGGCGATCAACGCTTGCTCACGGTGATGCTAGCGGCGGGGTCTCTCGCGGGCAAGAGACGGCTGGGAGCCCAGGCGCCTGGGCGCCCGGGCGTCTAGATTCAAATCGTCACCACACCCCGAGCCATTCCGTGCCCGACGGCCTGTCGCCCAACCTGCAGTACCTCGAAACCTCCGCTACCATCGCCATTTCGCAGGAGGCCAAGCGCCGCCGCGCCGCCGGCGAGGACGTGATCGACCTCGGCGCCGGCGAGCCCGATTTCGGCACGCCGGCGATCCCGGTCGAGGCGGGGATCAAGGCCATCAAGGAAGGGCGGACCCACTACCCGGCGAACGAGGGCATTCTCGAGCTCCGCGCCGCGGCGGCGAAGCACCTTTCGCTCCTGTCGGGGGGTCGCCCGGTGAACGCCGACCACATCGTGGTCTCCTCGGGCTCCAAGCAGTCGCTCTTCAACGCGTGTTTCTCGCTCTTCGGGCCGGGTGATTCGGTGGCCATCCCCGCGCCGGCCTGGGTGTCTTATCCCCAGATCATTCATCTGGCGCGCGCCCGGCCCGTGATGGTGGCGGGGGACGCGGAGTGGGGCCTGAAGGTCGGCGTGAAGGACCTGGAGCGGATGGTGCCGACGCCCAAGGGACTCATCCTCTGCTCTCCCTGCAATCCGACGGGCGCCGTGTACACCAACGCCGAGCTGCGGGCGATCGCCGAGTGGGCGGTGCGGAAGGACGCCTGGATCATCGCGGACGAGATCTACCGCCGCATCCACTACGGGACCGGTCCGGCGCCGTCGTTCCTCGATCTCGAGGACGAGCTCATCAAGCGGGTGGTGCTGATCACGGGCGTCAGCAAGGCCTATGCGATGACCGGCTGGCGGATCGGGCTCGCGCTCGCGCCGCAGCCGGTGGCGAAGGCGATGTCGGCGCTCCAGTCCCACACCACGAGCGGCGCGAATCACATGGCGCAGTACGCGGCGGCGGCGGCCTACGCGGACGAGCGGGTGGAGCAGGACGTCCAGCGGATGGTGGCGGAGTTCCGCAAGCGACGGGACCTGATGGTGGGCCGGTTCCGGCAGGACCTCCCCGGGGTCGAGTTCGTGGAGCCGCTCGGCGCCTTCTATTTCTTCTTCCGGGTCGACTCCTTCGGAGGGATGACGGGGACCGAGTTCTGCACCCAGCTCATCACCGAGACCGGTGTGGCGCTGGTTCCCGGCGCGGCATTCGGCGACGACCGCTGGGTGCGGTTGTCGTACGCCGCAGCCACCGCCGATCTCATGAAGGCGCTGGACCGGATCATCGAGTTCGTGAGCGTCCGCGGCTCTTCCAGCGCTTCCCCGGCCCGGTAGCTTTCACAGATGATTTTCGAAGCCAAGATCACGCCGCTCGACGGCAAGCTCCCCAAGGTCACCTACCGCTGGGATCCGGAGACCGACATCCTGACCGTCGCCTGCAAGGGCGCGGGCAAGAAGGGGAAAGGCCTCTCCGGCACCGTCGACCTCGAGGGTGCGGACGGATCGTTCGTGGTCCTGGACGTCGCCGATGGCGCGCTCCGCGGCCTCGACGTGGTCACCTGGCCCGACGACATCCGGACCCTCGATTCGCTGGCCCCGCCGCCCGATTCCAAGGAGGCGACGGTCGTCTTCCCGTCCCGGGACTCCCAGCCCGGGGTGGCTGCGGTGGAGGTCGATACCGCGCTGACGATGGAGAAGAACTCGACTGAGTCGGTCCTCCACCTGCGCGTGGGCCGGGCCCGCTCCGCGACCCCGGTGCGCGTCGGAGACCACCTGCTGGTCGAGATCGACAAACAGTCCCGCCTCGCGGGCCTCTGGCTGCTCGAGGTCCCGCCCTTTCCGAACGTCGAGGTCACCGCTTAAGCCGTGCCCGAGCGGCTCGAGCGATACCTGCGCGAGCTGTTCTTCGTCGAAGACGCCGCGCTGGTCGCCATTCGCGGGCGGCAGGCCGCCGCGAACCTCCCCTCCATCAACGTCTCCGCCGACGAAGGCCGGCTCCTGGCGGTGCTGCTCACCGCCGTGGGCGCGCGGCGCGTGCTGGAGCTGGGCGCCCTCGGCGGGTACTCCGGCGTCTGGATGGCGCGCGCGCTCCCGCCCGGGGGGAAGCTCACCACGGTGGAATGCGATCCGAGCCACGCCCGGGTGGCGCGCGAGGCGTACCGCGCCGCCGGCGTCGCGGACCGGGTGGACCTGATCGAGGGATCCGCGCTCGAGGTGCTGCCCACCCTCACCGCCGGATTCGACGCCGTGTTCGTGGACGCCGACAAGGCGCCGATGGCGCAGTACTTCGAGTGGGGGGTCCGCCTGCTCCGCGTCGGCGGGCTGCTGCTCGGCGACAATGCGTTCCACGACGGCAAGGTCGCCGACCCCAGGGTGACCGCTCCCGACACCGAGGGCGTCCGCGCGTTCAACCGGCTCGCGGCCACGGACCCGCGGGTCGTCGCCACGGCCGTGCCGATCCGCGACGGCCTCGTGGTCGGGGTCAAGGTGAGGGAATGACGGCGGGGCGGCCCTGGCTGGACGCCGCGTTCGCCGCGGGCGCCGTGCCGGCGGCGTTCGTCCCGGATGCGTCGGGGGGCCGGAGCGACGTCACGGAGGTCGCGGGCGCCGACGTCGTCGAAGGCGCCACGCTCGCCGCCGTCCCGCTCGGCGCCCCGTCCTGGACCCCGGCCCCGGTGACGTTCGTCGACGGCATCCAACGCTGGGCCGTCGTCGGATACGACGGCGTGGTCCCGCTCATCCACGCCTACGTCGCCGCCGCCGCGCGGCGCCGGGGTCCGGACCGGCGGCTCCGCACCGTGGCCGAGGCCTCGCGGATGGCGGTGATCACGTCGGTGCGGGAGCTCCGGCCAGCGGTCCGCCGCGCCCTCGAAGCGGGGGCGGAAACCCTGATCGACCTCGATGACGTCGAACCCGGACAGCCCGGCCGCGCGCTCACGGCCGCGGGGATCCGGGTGGAACGGCTCCGGGAAGGGGTGGAGCGGGAGGTGGCGGAGCCACTGGCCCCGCGCCTCGGCGCCGAGGAGTGGCTGGTGATCGACGGCGTGCTGTCCGACTCGACCGCGCTGGCGACCCACCCGCGGGCCGTGGGCGTGATCAAGAGCCACGGCGCGCAGTATTTCACGGGCGACGAGCTGACCCGCGCGCTCACCATCCCGGCCGGGCACCGGACCTCCGTGTTCCAGCCCAAACGGCACGGCCGCCAGCCGGTCCACTCCTGGTATCTCCGGCTCTGGCCCTGGCAGGGGCACGATCTCCTGTACGGCCTCCTGCGGATCGAAGTCCGGGCCCACGCGGACTCCATCCGCCGCGCCGATGCGGTGGGCGCGTGGCTGAGCGCCGAGCGGGCGCCATTGTCCACGCCGGACGCGCGCTTCGATCGTTTGCTGTATCCTATACACGATGTGGAGACGTATCTGCGCAGCCGGGCCCCCGGCGACCTGACGGGGAGCCGCGGCTCCCGCCTCCCGAAGACTGGAACGTGAGCGACAATCCGAGCCGCACCGTCGTCGGGCGCGTCGTCGCGACCGAGCTGAAGCCCGCCACGCCGCACCAATTCCATTTCTGGACGGCGCGGGACACCGCCATCGGCATCGGCGCCATCGTGCGGGTCGAGGATCCCACCGATCCGGCGCGCGTCGTCTTCGGCGTGGTCACGGACGCCTTCGCCTACTCCGATCTCGCCACGCCCCTCCACGACGTCGTCAGCGCCGACGGCAACCCGGAGCGGGCGGCCGGCGCGCCGACGGCCCGGCAGGAGATCCGGCTCTGGACCGCGGCGGTACTGCGGCAGTTTCCGGAGGAGCCCCTGCAGCCCGTGCCCATCGGCCAGGTGCTCGTGGCGACGAACGCCGACGTCGCGCAGGCGCTGCGAATGGACGTCTACCTCACGGGCGCGCACCCCACCGGCATTCCGGTCGGGCTCTACACGTCGGGCGGCCTCGAAGCGCCCGTCTACCTCGATTCCGACTTCCTGCTCGGTCCCGAGGCCGCGCACCTGAACATCTCGGGAATCTCCGGGCTCGCGACGAAGACGTCCGCGGTGGAGTTCCTGCTCGCTTCCATCTTCGAGCACTTCCCGGCCCACCGGGGCCGGGTGGCCGCGCTCTGCTTCAACGTGAAGGGACCGGACCTCTGCTTCCTGGACCGGCCCGGCGAGCTGACCGACGAGGACCGCCGCCGCTACGAGCGCCTGGGCGTCACGCCGGAGCCGTTCCGGCGCGTGCGGTACTACGCCCCCTTCAAGCCCGACGGGGTCAATCTCAACACCCTGCGCACCCATCCGGACCTGGTGGGGGACGTGGAGCCCCTGGTGTGGGGCCTCCGTGAGGCGCTCGACTTCGCCGAGGTCCTGCTCAACAAGGACGACATCGACGCCAAGGCCGACGCGTTCATCGACTTCCTGAAGGACCGCGTGGTGGGGCAGGACTTCGACGACAACTTCGGCGGCCATCACCGGGTGGAGACGTTCGCCGATCTGGACGCGCTGTTCCGCGCCATCCTGCGCGGGGTGGAGGACTCGGGGCGCGGGGACATGTGGCGTACCCATCACGTCGCCACCATCCGCAAAGTGCGGAACCGGCTCTCCAACATCTCGACCCGGTGCAAAGGCCTGGTCACCGACGACGGGGCCGTGGGGGATCTGCCCTGGGGCGCGTTCGAGGACCGCAGCGTCTACGTCATCGACGTCGCGAACGTCGACCCCCTGGGGCAGGACCTCGTGTTCGCCCGTATCGTGTCGAAGCTCCGCGAGCGGCTGGAGCACCGGAACCTGGGCGTCGACGTCATCGTGGTGTTCGTGGACGAGCTGAACAAGTACGCGCCGGGCGACGGGCCCGAGAGCCACGTTCGCCGGATGCTGCTCGACATTTCGGAGCGGGGCCGCTATCTGGGCCTCGCGCTCTTCGGCGCCGAGCAGTTCCGCTCGCAGGTGCACCGGCGCGTGGTGGGGAACGCGGGCACGCAAATCTTCGGGCGGATGGACGCCGACGAGCTCGCCACGCCCGGGTATCAGGTGCTCTCGCCCGCGACCAAGATCAAGCTGGCGACGCTTCCGGTCGGCGAGCTGATGGTGCGCCACCCGCACTTCACCCAGCCGATCTTCGTGCGCTTCCCCCGGCCGGTGGTGCTCCGCGGGCGCGACGGCGTCGAGCG
>DATJQI010000033.1:0-12352 GCA_035505915.1 Gemmatimonadales bacterium
GTCGCCACGGCGGCGTGGCGGAGGTCGGCGGACACGCTGAACCCGTAGAGCTCGCGGGGGACCGCGCCGAGCGATTCGACGCGTCCGGGACCGCGCAGGCGATACAGATGGTATTCTCCGAGCATCTCCTGGGACTTCACCAGGATCGACCCGTCGTTCAGCCAGCTGACCACGGCGCCTTCGGTGAGGAACGCCCCCCACCGCGTGTCGGTCCCGTCGGCCAGGTTCAGGACATGAACACCCAGGGAGTCCAACGCCCCCTCCCGCCAGCCGGTATAGGCCAGCCGGCGGCGGCCGGCGTCCGGCGTGATCTGCTGTATGGCCGCGAACCAATCGGGCTTGGGGAAGGTCTTGAGGCCCGCCGGGGTCTGGTACAGGATGCGGGTCCCGGGCACCGGAACCCACGCCCATCCGTCCGCCGTCAGATCGAGATTGTTGACGTCCGAATCGGGCAGATCGAAGCCACGACTCTGCGCGCCCGTGCGCACGTCGATGAGCGCCAGGTGCAGTCCGCGCGGGGTCAGCACCGCGGCCGCGAGCGTGACGGAATCGGTCCAGAACACCCGTTCCGGCCCGGGGGTGTTGACCGGGACCTCCGCGCCGCCCTCCCAGGGCCGTACGGTGAGACGGGTTTCACTGCCTCCGCTCGCCGTCGGCACACGGCGGCCCATGAGAATCCGGCCTCCATCGGGCGATACCGCCGCCCACACCGAGGTCGATGTCTGCGCGATGCGTTTCGTTTCCGGGAACCGCCCCGCCAGCGCGTCAGCGAAGTCCACCGCCCACAGCGAGTACTCGTAGGTCCCCTGGTCGAACACCGCGGCCGAGCCGTCCGCCGTGAGAGAGAATCCCGTGAACAACCCCGAGAACATGGTGTCGGCCTGCCGGGAGAGACGACCCGTGGCGGGGTCGATGGCGATCCGGACCACGACCTCTCCGTTGCCGGACGGATTCGCACGCGCCAGCCAGAGGGCGTCGTGGGAGGCCGTCCCGGGGCACGCGCAGGAATTCGTCACGTGATCCAGCAGACGCCCCTTCCGATCCAGGACCTGCCACAGCACGTGCGTTCCCTGGAAGAGGGGGATCGCGAAGAAACCGGTGCCGGGGACGGCGGTCGACGCCCCGATGAATTCGCCGGGTCCGGGGACCCGGATGCTGTCCCGCACGATCCCGTCGAGCGTGGTGACCCGGACCCAGTACACCGAATCCCGATGACTGGGCGGGGACACCAGGAGTGAGTCGCCATCACCGGAGAACGACGCGCTCGTCGTGCTCACCAGCTGCGGTGGGCCACCCAGGGCCGAGACCAGGTAGTTGCCGTACTTTCGCCGGATGGAACCGAAGAACAGCAGGTTCCGGCGATCGGGACTCCAGGTGATGCCGTACGCGGCGGTGGCGCCGGCGAGGATGACCCGGGACACCGCGCCGCCGACGTCCTGCAACGTGACGTCGTACGTGCAATCGGCGTTCCGGCAATGCTTCACGACATACGCGAGCTGCTTGCCGTCCGGGGATATCGCCGGGGACGTGACGGTGCCGGAGCCCGTGAGCTGCGTCTTGGCGCCCAGCACGGCCGCGGGACCCCGGGCCGCCCGTCCCCCGCTTCTGATCCACAGCCCGAGGCCGACCACCAGCCCGACCGCCGCCACACCCAGCCCAATCACGGCCCGCCGCGAGAGCCCCCGCGCGGGCGCGCCGGCGCCGAATCCGGCGTCGAGCGCCCGGACGAAGTCCCCCGCGGACGCGAACCGGTCGGCCGGCGTCTTCGCGAGCGCCTTGGTCACCGCCTCGCTCGCGTGCACCGGGACCGTGTCGCGCACGACGCGCAACGGCGTGGGGCGTTCGGTGAGGAGCTTCGCGATCATCGCCTGCGCGGTGGCGCCCGTGACCGGCGGCTCCCCGGCCACCATTTCGTAGAACACGGCGGCGAGCGAATACACGTCGCTCCGGCCATCCAGCTGCCGGTCCCCCGTCGCCTGTTCCGGGCTCATGTACTGCGGCGTACCGAGCGACAGACCTGACTCCGTGAGCCGGTTACCGCCCGCCTCCTTCACGGCCAGGGCGATGCCGAAGTCCGCCAGCATCGCCTCGCCCTCCTGGATCAGGATGTTCTCGGGCTTGATGTCCCGGTGCACGACGCCTTGCCGGTGCGCGTAGTCGAGCGCCGAGGCGACCTGCTTGAGGATGGTCCGCGCCTCGTCGAGCCCCAGCTGGTGCTCCCGGTCGATTCGCGCGCGCAGGGACTCACCGCGGACGTAGGGCAGGACGTAATACAGCAGGCCTTCGGCGGTGCCGGAGTCGATCAGGGTGAGGATGTGCGGATGATCGAGGCGGGCCGTGATCTTGATCTCGGTGAGGAACCGCTCGGCGCCCAGGACCAGGCCCAGCTCGGGACGCAGGACCTTTAGCGCCACCTCGCGGTCGTGCTTCAGATCGCGGGCCAGGTACACCGTGGCCATGCCGCCGGCGCCCAGCTCCCGCTCGATGCGGTAGCGGTCGCCCAGGGCGGTGGCGAGGCGGGAGGTGTCGGTCACGGCGGCCTAAAGGTGCCGCCCGAGCGGCCCCTCGGCCAGCCGTGAGGCTAGAAGTGCTTCTGGAAGTACGCCGCCGCCGCGGAGTCGGCCTGGTACCAGGAGCGCCACCGCAGGAAGCCGTGGATCTCGTCGGGGATCACGAGCTCCTCGTAGCTGATCCCCGCCGCGTCCAGCCGGCGGGCCAGGTCCACGGTCTCGTGGAAGTGCACGTTCCGGTCGTCGTCTCCCTGGATCAGCAGCACCGGGGAGCGCCAGGTGGCGATGTCGGCCACGGGAGACGACGTCCACCCCACGATGCGCGCGCTGTCCAGGTCGGTCCGCTCGTACCGCCAGCGCGGCGTATAGCGGTCCGCGTCGTCGGACGTCCAGTTGTGCACGCCGTGGTAATCCACCCCCACCGAGAACACGTCCGAGTTGCGGGCCAGGGCCAGCGCCGTGAGGTACCCGCCGTACGAGCCGCCCCAGATGCCCACGTGCGCCGGGTCCACCTCGGGGCGGGCGGCGAGCCACTTCCCGCCCGCCAGGACATCCTGATACTCGGACGCGCCCGCGGGGCCGGCGTGCGGCGGGTGGTGGAAATCCCAGCCGTAGCCGATTCCCAGACGGTAGTTCACGCTGAGCACCACGTACCCGCGGCTCGCCAGATATTGATTGACGGCGTACGCGTTCGAGTAATAGCCCATGTAGTGCCAGCCGAGGAGCATCTGCCGCGGCGGCCCGCCGTGGACGAAGATGACCCCGGGGTGACGCCCCGTGATGCCGGACTGCTCGAAGAGTTGACCGTGGACCGCCGTCCCGTCGGGCGCGCGGAACATCACCTTCTTCGGCACCACGAGCGCCTGGGTGGGGAAATCGGACGGAATCCGGTCCGCGCCGATGAGCTTCACGTCTCCGCCGTCCAGCCTGACGGCCGCCGGGACCGGGGGGCGCTTCGCGTCGGCGGAAATCAGCGTGACCCAGCCGCCGTCGCCCGTGATGACCGGGCTCCATTCGATTCCCACTCCGCTCGTCAGCGCCGCGGGCGCGGCGCGGTCCACCGGCACCCTGAACAGGTGCCGGCGGTCGACGTCATCCGAATCGGCGCCCGTGTTCGCGCTGTAGACCAGCGTTCTGCGGTCCGGGGAGAGGGCCACGTCCTCGACCATGAACGCGCCCGGGGTGAGCAGCAGCGGGTCACCGCCCGTCACCGGAACGGAGTAGAGATGAGACCACCCGTCCGTGCCCGCATGGAAGACCAGCCGGCCGGCGTCCCCCCACATCAGCCCCGCGTCTCCCGGGAACGAAGCGTGGAGCGTCACCGGAGAGTGCCAGACCTCGTGCCCGGCTCCCGTATTGGCGTCCGCCATCCAGATGGCCCAGGGTGACGGCGCCCTCGTGAGCAGCGAACGGGGCGGGCCGCCGGACCCGGGGAGCCGGACGTAGGCGATCTGGCGCCCGTCCGGAGACCAAACCGGCTCGACATCCTGTGACGTGGAAGGCGCGAGGTAGAGGAGCGGATCGGCGTCCGACGTGTACACCGCGATGAAGCTGTGGTCACCGCGGTCGGAGACGAACGCGATCCGGCTGCCGTCGGGTGACCAGGTGGGCGACCCGTTGTCGCCCCGGGCGAAGATCATCTGGCTCGCCGCCTTCGACCCGTCCACCGGCACCGACCAGATCTGCCCGCCCTTCACGAAGGCCACTACGTCTCCCCGGGGCGACACGGCGATCTGATCGCCCTCCGTCAGCGCCTTGGGCGCGCCGCCGGCCAACGCCACCGCGAAGATCTGGACCTTGGGCTCCGCCGGCCGGTGATCGGGGTCGGGTGGTGGGGCGTCCCAGTTGGCGTCGTGATCCCCGCCCCGCACGTAGAGCACCGTCTTCCCGTCACGCGTGAACGCGAGCTGGGTGAGCTCCTGCCCGTCGTCCGCCTTGCCGTCGGTCAGCTGCTTCGGCGTCCAGTCCGGCGCCTGCGCCACCCACACGTTGCGCACCCCGTGCTCACTCAGCACCCACGCGGCCGCCGCGCCCCCGGGCGCCGTGACCAGGCCGGTGGGATAGGGATACCCGAGCACCTGGGCGAGCGCGAACGGCCCTTCGGTTCCCTGCCGCGACGTGAGGGGAACGAGCAGCGCGATGAGGGTCAGCCAGCCTTGCCACCGGGTCATCAGCGGTCCTCGTTTCCGATCCGCGGGTCGGGGCGAATGGTGAACGTACGAGTGTAGCTCCGGCCGTTCACGGTGAGCTTGGCCGTGAAGGTCGCCGGCAGCCGGGGCGGAGCGGGTCGGTCATTCCGGGGACCGCGCCGCCGTCGTTCCCCGTTCGGATCGAACACCACGCGGTGCATTCCGGCCGCACCGGAGAACGGTTCCGGCGGGACCCGCCACAACGCCGTCGTGTTCGGAATCCCGTCGCGGGACTGGGCCTCGGCGGGCGCCGTGGTGAAGGTCTCGAGGGTCGCACCGCCCGAGTCCAGGATGTCGAGCGTCACCGCGCCCGCGGGCGCCGCCTTCAGGTAGTAGTCGATGATCGCGCCGTTCGGCGGATTTTCGGCCTGGGGCTCGTCCTTCTGGAGCGGCGTCCCGTTGTCGTCACCCTGGGCGACCTCGATCGCGTCCGCGGGCTGGAACAGATACGCGTCCGCCTGTACGACCGACTCGTCCGCCTGCCGCAGCACGCTGATGTCGTCCACCACCCAGAAGCCGCGGCCGTGGGTCGCCACGATCAGGTCGTTGCCGTACACCTGAAAATCCCGGACCGAAGTCACCGGAAGGTTGAGCTGCAGGGGCTGCCAGTGGTCCCCGGCGTCGAAGGAGACGAACGCGCCCCGCTCGGTGCCGGCGAAGAGCAGACCCGGCCGCACGAGATCCTCCTTGACGGTGTGGACGTACACACCGGCCGGAAGCCCCGTCGTGATCCGCTGCCAGGTCCGGCCCTGATCGCGAGTCCGGTAGATGTAGGGATCGAAATCCTCCAGCTGATGCCGGTCCACGCTCGCATACGCCGTATTGAAGTCGGTGTGCGAGGCTTCGATCATCGTCACCCGGCTCCAGGCGGTCAGCGCCGGCGGCGTGACGTTCTTCCAGGTTTTTCCGTCGTCCAGCGTCACCTGAATCGCGCCGTCGTCCGTGCCCACCCACACCATCGGCACCAGCACGGGAGAGGGCGAGATGGTGTAGATCACGCCTCGCTGAGCGTTCCCGGTGTCCGCCGCCGCCGTCTGATCCAGGTTCTTCGGGATGCCGGGCTCGGCCCGCGTGAGGTCGGGGCTGATCTGCGCCCACGACCGGGCCGTGTCCGTCGACTTAAAGAGGAACTGGGTGCCGTAGTAGAGAGCGCGGGGATCGGCCGGCGACAGTACCAGGGGCTGGGTCCAGTCGTGCCGCTCGGGCGTCTGATCCGCGGCCTTGGGCGTGGCCGTGCCCGGCACTTCGCGGTTCAGCTCCATGTCGTACCGGCTCCCCGCGCCGCCGTAGATGACGCCGGGGTGCAGCGGGTCGCCGACCGTGTAGCCGCTCTCGCCGCCGGCGCCGATCGGCTCCCAGTCCCGCATCGAGATCTGGGCGAACTTCCCCCGGGACCGCACCGCCACCGACCCCGAATCCTGCTGGGCACCGGTGACCCAATACGGGAACCGGGGATCCACCGAGACGTGGTAGATCTGCGCGGTGGGCTGGTTGAGCCAGGAGCTCCAGGTGACGCGGCGGGGGTCGGCGGCCTTCGCGTTCCGGGAAATGACCGACCCCTGATCCGAGGCCACGATCATCGTGCTCGGATCGTCGGGCGAGATCCACGGCTGGTGGTAGTCGTCTCCGCCCGGCGAGCCGCGGAGCGGCACCCAGGTATGCCCGCCGTCCAGCGAACGGGACACCGAGACGTTCGACACGTACACCGCGTCGGGATCCTTGGGATCCACGACGATGTGCTCGAAGTACCAGCCCCGGCCCCACAGCGCCTGGTCCGCCGACAAGCGCGTCCAGGTCTCGCCGCCGTCATCCGAACGGAAGAACCCGCCCTGACGCGGCGTCGTGTCCCGGCCGAACCCGCCCGGACGCGTCGGCGCCACGGTCGCCCCCGGCTCGGGGAGCAGGCAATCCACGACCGCATACACCCGCGAGGGCAGCGAGGCCGCCACCGCGATGCCCGTGCGGCCGATGCCCGCGGGCGGAAGTCCCTGGGTCAGCTGCTTCCACGTATCGCCGCCGTCCGTGGACTTGTAGATCCCGCCGCCGGGCCCGTTGGTCGGTGCGTAGGTGAACCACGGCGGGCGCCGCGTGTTCCAAAGGCCCGCGAAGATCACCTTGGGATTGGTGGGATCGATCACGACCTCGACCGCGCCCACGGAGGGTCCCCGATCGAGGACCTTCTTCCACGTGTTCCCGCCGTCCGTCGACCGGAACAGCCCCCGCTCGGCCGAGTCGCCGTAGAAATGGCCGATGGCGGCGACGAACACGATGTCCGGGTTCGCCGGGTGTACCGCGATCCGGCCGATATGATGGGTGTCGACGAGCCCGAGATGGGTCCAGGTCTTCCCGGCGTCCGTGGACTTGTACACCCCGTTGCCGAAGCCCACCGAGTCCCGGAGGGTCGACTCGCCGCTGCCCACGTACACGGTGTCGGGCGCGGAGGGCGCCACGGCGACCGCGCCGATCGAGGCGACCGGCTGGTCATCGAACACCGGTTCCCACACGCGGCCGCCGTCGATGGTCTTCCAGAGCCCGCCGTTCACGGACCCGGAGTAGAACTCGTTGGGGCGGCCGGGGACGCCGCTTACGGCGTCGGTACGGCCGCCGCGGAACGGCCCGAGCATCCGCCAGCGGAGCCCGGAGAAGGTTTCGGCCGGGACCTCGCCGGCGACTCCGTGAGCCGGGGCCGGCGAGGGAAGCGGGAAGCGAAGGACGCGGCCGAGCTCCGGGGCGACCAGGATCGCGCCCCCGGTCTGGCCCGCGGTGATCAGGAAGCTCCGGCGGGAGATGGCGATCCGACGATACACGGTGGATTCTCCTCGCTTAGTATTGGGCTGAATGCCAGAACTTCCCGACATCGAGACCTATCTCGCGGCGCTGGCGCCCCGGGTGCTCGGCCGTCCCATCACGGGCCTGCGGATCCGCAGCCCCTTCGTGCTCCGCACGGTGGATCCGCCGGCGACCGCGATTCCGGGGCATATCGTGGAGACGTTGCATCGGCTCGGCAAGCGCATCGTATTCGGGACCGATGGGGACCTCTTCCTCGTCGTGCACCTGATGGTCGCGGGGCGGCTCCGGTGGAAGCCGCCGGGGGCCGCCCTTCCTACGCGCATCGGCCTTCTGGCGCTCGACTTCCCCGACGCCTCCCTGCTCCTCACCGAGGTGAGCAAGAAACAGCGGGCCTCCCTGCACATCGTGCGCGGCGCCCCGGCGTTGCGGGCCCTCGACCCCGGCGGCATCGACGTCCTCACGGCGGACGTCCGGACCTTCGGCGCCACCCTGACGCTCGAGAACCACACCCTCAAGCGGGCGCTCACCGACCCCCGGCTGTTCAGCGGGATCGGAAACGCCTATTCGGACGAGATCCTCTTCGCGGCCCGGCTTTCGCCGCTCGCCTTGACCTCGAAGCTCACGCCGGCCGAAATCGCCCGACTGCACCGGGCCACCCGGGAAACCCTGACCACGTGGACCGAGCGGCTCAAGGCCGAAGCGGCGGACGGCTTCCCCGACAAGGTGACCGCCTTCCGGGACGGGATGGCCGTACATGGAAGGTTCCGGAAGCCCTGCCCTGACTGCGGGGCGCCGATCCAGCGGATCCGCTACGCCGAGAACGAGGTCAACTACTGCCCCAGATGTCAGACGGGCGGGCGCGTGCTCGCCGACCGGGCCATGTCCCGTCTGCTGAAACAGGACTGGCCGCGCTCCCTCGAAGAGCTGGAAGCGCGGGGCATGGCCTGAGCGCTAGCGCTCGTGCGAGAACCTGAAGATCCATCCGAAGTCCGTGTCGTAGGCCACGATGTCCGGCGGGCTCGTGATCCCGAGCCGGGACAGGAGCGTCGTCCCGGTGGCGGTCACCGTGGCCGTGCCGGACCGCCGGTTCGCCCACTCCGGGCCGCCGAAGATGCCCGCGGCGCCGTTCGAGATCAGCGCGCTTTTGACGAGGAAATGCGAGGACGAGTCCACCAGGGTCGCGTGCATTTCGACCCGGCCTTGGGGTGTCTGAATGACGAACCGCGCCTGCCGCTGGCCGCCGGTCGAGTCCCCCGACACGGTGACGGTGCCCGTGTCCATGGCATAGCCGTACCGCGCGAACAAGCCGGTCACCGGAGCGCCGCCGGGGCCGAACGCCTCGGGCATCGAGCTCCAGCGCACGTCGGGGCCGCGGGCCGAGTCGGGCGCCCGGGCCTGCGTCCGGACGATCACGGCCCCCAGCGCCACCGGACCGATGAACCTTCCGTCGATGACCGAGCCTGAGACGCTCGACCCCGGACACGTGGTGGCGAAGAGGAGCACGAGGCCCTTCCCGTCGGGGCGCGGCGCCACGGTGCCCCGATCTCCCACCAGGGCCTGCAGACGGGCCGCATCCACCCACCAGCCCGCCGTCAACCCGGTACATGGGGCCGCCGAATCCGTCACCCAGAACGCATCGGCCGAGGCCCCCGGTGGAGTCACGAGCGTGAAGTTCACCGGAATCTGCACCAGCACACGGACCTTCTGGCCGTTCACCTCGGCCGGCTTGAAGACCATTCCCCGCGCGGTCGCCACCGCCGACTCCGCGAACGCGGGGTTCGGGCTCGACATGACCC
Organism: Gemmatimonadales bacterium; assembly: GCA_035505915.1. Lineage (GTDB taxonomy): Bacteria > Gemmatimonadota > Gemmatimonadetes > Gemmatimonadales > GWC2-71-9 > 40CM-2-70-7. The sequence goes on from DATJQI010000033.1 coordinate 9,286, forward strand.
GGATGGATTGCGGTTCCGGCAAGCCCAGCGTGTCGATCACCAGTTGGACGATCACCTGTCCCTGCACGCCGGCGTGCCGGAGCGAATCCGGATACGGAACGGGGGGCGTCCAGACCAGATGGGGTGGAGCGCTGAGGGCATCGGCGGAGTAGACCTGGCCCCGCGACGCCCCGGCCTGGGCGCACGCGGCCGATGCCAGGGCCGCGCAGCCCGCCACGGCGATCAGTCCCCGCGTCAGCGCGAGTTCAAGTCGGCCACCCATATGTCACTCTCCCAGTCACCCAGGGTGAAGTAGAACCGGCCGCGGGCCATCTGATAACCGGACCGATGCCAGGGACGCTGCGGGTCGTCGAACCGCACGACGAGCCGCGGCGTGCCCCCGTGGATCGGAACCGCCATGACCCCGGCCATCGTGGTGCCGCGCCAGTCGAGCGCGTAGAGCGTACGGCCGTCGGCCGACGGACACGGCCAGAAGAAGACGCTGTTCGGATCGGACCAGACCAGACGGGACGAGTCCCGGTCCGGGGACGCGAACCCGAGCACGCCACGGTGGTTCGCCTGACATTCGACCACGATATCCCGTCCATCGGCGGACCATCCGACGAGTGAGCTCAGGCCGGAGGTGCAGTCACCCAGCGCCCGCGTGCTCACCGTCCGTACGTCCCCCCAACGGCCCGCCGAGTCCCGCGTGATCACCGCCACTTCCGACGCGCCCGCCGCCGAGGTGGCCGTGAAGGCGATGCGGCGTCCCGTCGGATCCCAGCTCGCCAGCCAGTAGTGCCACCCCTCGCGGGACGCGGCCACCGTGGCCGGACCGCCGGCCGCCGGCATGACGAACAGGGCCCGCCAGCCGTTCCGAAAGGCGTGATACAGGATCTCCCGCCCGTCGGGCGAGATCGCGGGGGCGAACGCGTCCCCGGAGTCCCGCGTGAGGCGCTCGGGCGTGCCGCCGGACATCGGCATGCGAAAGAGCTCCTGCGGGCCGTCCCGGTTGGAATCGAACACCAGCCAGGATCCGTCCGGAGACACGTTGAATTTCTCGATGACCTGGGCGCCGCTGGTCAGGGGCCGCGCGTCGCGGGACGAGACCGAGCCCGCCCCCGGATCGGGGACCCAGTAGACGTTCGACGTCTCCGTGAACACCGAATAGGCGAGGGTGTGCCCGTCCCGCGACACGCCGATGTGCTGGAGGTTGGCGCCGGTGGTCATCCGTACCGGGGATCCGGAGGGTCGCCCCGACCCGGACAGCGCCAGCGCGTACAGATCCCGGGCGCCGTCCCGGGTCGAGATGAAATACAAGAGGCGCGGATCCCGTCCCCAGGCGGGCGACACGTTCAGCTCGGCCGCGTCGGTGACGGCCCACGACTCGCCCCCCGCGGCGGATACCATCCGGACCGCGGACGGCGCGATGTTCCCGAAGTTGGAAGGGTCGGTGATCACGAAGTACGGATTTCCCTGGACGAACGCGATCCAGCGCCCATCCGGAGACTGCGCGATGGAGTGCATCTCGTGGCCCGTTGTGATGAGCGTCCGGGTCCCGCCGTCGAGCGCCGCGGACCACATCGAGTCGCCGGCGACGTAGGCGAAGCGCTCGCCGTCCGGCGACACCGGGCCGGCAAACACGGTTCCCCACGTCCCGGGCACCAGCAGCTGCGGGGGCCCGCCGAGCGCCGGCACGATCTCCACGCCGCGGGTGGACAGGAAGAGCAGCCGCTGTCCGTCGGGAGTCCAGCTCGGATAGGCTTCCGCTCCCGTGTCCGAGGGAGTGACCTCGATCGGGGCTCCGCCGGCGATCTGCCGCACGTACACGCGCATCGCCCCGATCGGGCCGGCGGTGTACGCCACCAGCCGGCCGTCGGGCGACAGCGCGGGATCGATCTCGAGGCCGGCGTCGAGCGTGACGTGGGTCGCGCGGCCGAGCGTGACCTGCGGCGGACCGGACCGGCCGAACACCACCCAGGCCCCCACCGCCAGGAGGGCCGTCAGCCCGACGGCCGCGATCACTCCGGACCGCGACCGGACCGACGTGGCCACGGCCGGGATCGGGCGCGTCGTGGTGGGCGTAATCCCGCCGGACGGCGTGGCGAGGGGCTCGAGCGCGGAGAGCAGGGCGTCGGCGGACTGCCAGCGGTCGGCGGGGCGCTTCTCGAGGCACTTCATGATCACGGCGGAAAGCGGCGGCGGGCAGGCGGCCCGCTGCGACGTCAGGGGCTCGGGAATCTTCGTGACGTGCGCCGCCAGCACTTCCTGCGCGTTGGCGCCGCGGAACGGCGCGTGTCCCGCGATCAGCTCGTAGCCCAGCGCGCCCACGGCATAGATGTCGGCGCGGTGGTCGACGTTGGGATCGGCGGTCGCCTGCTCCGGCGCCATGTACGCGGGGGTTCCGAGCGCGACGCCGGTGGTGGTGACGTGCCGCGAGCCGCTCGCTTCCGACAGCGCCTTGGACACCCCGAAGTCGGTGACCAGCGCGTGCCGTCCGGACATCAGGATGTTGTCGGGCTTGATGTCCCGGTGGACCACGCCGCGCGCATGGGCGTAGGCGAGCGCGTCCGTGACTTCGACGAGGATGCGGACCGCGTCGTGGATCGTGAACTCGCCCGCCTTGGCCAGCCGGTCGCGCAGGGAGTCGCCGTCCACGTACGGCATCACGTAATAGAGGAACCCGCCCGCCACCCCCGAATCGAGGAGCGGCAGCACGTGCGGGTGCTGAAAGCGGGCGACGGTTTCGATCTCCCGGAGGAACCGCTCGCCGCCGATGGTGGCCGAGAGCTCGGGCCGGAGCACCTTCACCGCCACTTCCCGGTGGTGCTTCAGGTCCTCGGCGAGGTACACGGTGGCCATCCCGCCCGCGCCGATCTCGCGGATGATCCGGTAGTGATCGGCGAGCGCGGCGGCGAGGCGGTCGGAGGTGTCGGTCACGAACCGACGAGCTTCCGGAACCGGGGGTCCGCGCGGAGCGGGTCGTACAGCGGGTCGAGCCGCAGGACCGCCGCGGAGATCAACGAAGGACCGTAGTACCCCCACGTCGTGGGCAGGCTCATCAGGCGCGCCAGACGCTCGATGGCCC